>DATJBF010000076.1:0-58536 GCA_035515475.1 Verrucomicrobiia bacterium | reverse complement strand
AAACTTCCGGGCGGCACGCAGTGTCTGTGAAGTTTTTGGCCGGAAAGTGCAAGCACTGGTGCGAATGGGCCTGCTGGACCAATCGACGGGGGAGTCATTGATCGATTGTTGCTCGAGTTTGGCTGAGGCGGGATCTTCCCCAAGCGGAAGCGGGGACGAAGTCAGGCAAGAAGCACTGAAAGCTCGCCTTTTGGCCAAGTAAACCAATGCAAAGAGGGCCAGGCATTCTGACTTGACAGGTGAAGGCGTGGTTCTATACTCGTTTGCCCAAGGAATGGAGGATTTTGCCGATGCGGCCAAGGTTGCTCTGGGGGAAGTCCTGTTTACATGGAGCAGAGGCGGTCGAGGGTTGGCACTTGTTCGCTGACGGGAGGCTTGTGTTTGGGGTTACCAAGCAGAGTAACCGCGCCTTTTAGGCGCTGAAAAACGCAAACTAACAAAGGAGGACACAGTGAAGAAACTATGGCTAGTGGTTGCGCTGGTTGCTTGGGGGGGGCTGGCTGTCAACACATTTGCCGACGTGCAAAATATCCGGTTGAGCGGTGATATTCGCATCCGCGGGTACTACTTGAACGAAACGGGTGGGGACATCGCGGGTGACCAGGTGAAGGGTGATACGTCGTTCATCTCGCAACGGACGCGCGTATCAGTCGAGGCCGACCTCGAAGACCATGTGTTGGTGGTGGTCACTCTGAAGGCCGAGAGCCTGTGGGGAGGTGACGACGAGGCTGTGCACAATGAGTCTGGTGCGGGCCATGCCGCCTTCGATGGGAATATCAACCGCGCTTGGGACCTCGGCATTGATGAGGCCTACGTCCAGTTCAATGAACTGTTCTATACGGCAGCCACATTGAAACTGGGCCGTCAATACCTGCATTATGGCCGTGGGTTGATCATCAGCAGCGTCGAGCAGGAGTACAACTACGATGCGGCTCGGCTGGTTCTGGATTACTACCCGCTGACGATCGACATTGTGGGGGCCGAGTTGGTGAACAATCAGACTTTCGGCGCGACCAGTTCCCACGCGGGCTCGGCCGATCTGCTGTTTATCAACGCGCGCTATGAACTGAGCGATTCGGCGATCAAGGACGTCGAGGCCTACTTCGGTTGGGTCGCCCAGGGCTCGAGTGGCCCGATCAGCAGTACCCGTGTGCCACCCATTGCTTCCAACTCGGAATCGCCGATGATCATCGGCCTTCGCACTGACATGAACCTGACGGAGGGTCTGAACACCTGGATTGAAGGTGCGTATGAACTGGGTCAGGACGGCACGGCTGACGGCAATAAGATCAGCGCTTGGTTGGTCAATGCTGGCGGCCGCTTCGCCATCAAGAATGTCCAGTTGGCGCCGGTGCTTAACGCCAACTACATATTCGCCACAGGTGGTGGCGAGCATGGCCGCAATACATTCCGGCCGTGGTTTGATTACGCTGATGGTTACAACGGCTATCTGTTCGCGCCTGCGTTGGCGAATATCCACATCTTCAACCTGGGCGCTTCCATCAAGCCCTACGAGAACACCACGCTGTCACTTCAAGGCTACTACTACATGAAGGTGGATAAGGACACCGCGGTTGGCAGCAATGCGAACGTCGACTTCGGTGGGCTGGGCTACGTGCCGAAAGCCAACAGCAGCGACGTCGGTTGGGAAATCGACAGCATCCTCGGCTACGACTACAGCAAGGATGTCCGCCTGCAGTTGGTTTATGGCATGTTCATCCCCGAAGGGGCCTTCCACAATGGCCCGTCGGATGCCGTCGCTCACGAAGTCCGTGGCGAGGTCAACGTCAAGTTCTAACAGGGTTTAGAGCGATACAAGCGAGAGCCCCCCGCCCGCGGGGGGCTTTCTTTTTCCCGCGATTGTGGTTTCATGTTCTCGTGCAACGGCCGGACGAAGTTTTCGACGTGGTGGACGAATCGGATCGGGTCATCGGCCAGGCGCCCCGGGCCGAAGTCCATGCGCGTCACTTACGGCACCGCGCGGTCCACGTGCTTGTCTTCAACGACCGCAGCGAGGTCTATCTCCAAAAACGTTCGGCGACCAAAGACACGTTTCCGGGCCGCTATGACTCCAGCGCTTCGGGTCACCTCGGCCGCGGCGAGGCGTACGACGACTGCGCCGTTCGTGAGTTGCAGGAGGAACTGGGTCTGACAATCGTGCGGGGCCGGCTTCAGAAGCATTTCCAGATTGAAGCCTGCGAGCAAACGGGCTGGGAGTTCGTTTGGACTTACAGCCTGCAGACCGGCGACGAACCGCGGATCAACCCCGCGGAGATCGAGTCCGGCGCGTTCTGGCCGTTGGCCCAGATCCGTGCGGCGCTCGCCGCGCACCCCGATGAGTTTGCGCCCGGGTTTGCGGCCGTCTTCGAAGAGTTCGACCGCCGCGCGCTCTTGCCGGATCGGCGGTAGCCGGGCGACCGAAATCGTTGCAGACGCCACGCGTTTCCTGTATAGATGTGCGGCAAGGTTGGGGACAGCGCGGTCTGCGTTGTCGGTGAATCACGCGAAGGAGATTTATGCCGACGGTTGAGTTCCTGAACGAGGCGAAGACGGTGGATTGCGGTCAGTACGCGAACCTGCGGAAGGTGGCACAACTGAACGGAGTCGCGGTGTACCGGGGAATCTGGCAAAAGCTCAACTGTCACGGGAACGGCCTGTGCGCCAAATGCGTGATGGAAGTGGTCGAAGGAACCGAAAACCTTTCGCCGCGGACCTGGCGGGAACGCTTCCGTCTCCGGGGACAACCCGGCAGCCGGCGGCTCAGTTGTCAGTGCCAGGTGCTGGGGGATCTGACCTGTATCACCGCCCCGGCCTTGGATTGACAGCGAACAGGGCTTGCGCGCGGCGGACGCGCCGGGTACACTGGGGGCCGTTGTCGAACCACGCAATGGTTCCACAAATCAGCGAACGGGAACTGTGTTCAGGGGCATCCTATGGAGTTGAAGCCGGCAACCAAGGTGAGGGAAGTCGTCAGGAATCTCTACGGCTGGGCGAGCTTTCACGCGCAGTGGAAGGTCGATTTCAATAGTTACGCGCTCAAGACCGCCGAGGGCGTGGTGTTCATCGACCCGCTGAAGCCGGCCCCGGCCATCCTCAAAGAACTCGAAGCGCTCGGTGAACCCATCGGCATCTTCCTCACCAACGACCACCACGACCGCGATGCCGATTGGTTTCGCAAACAGTACGAGATCCAGGTTTACGCCCACGAGAAGGCCCGG
The DNA here is from genome assembly GCA_035515475.1 of Verrucomicrobiia bacterium. Lineage (GTDB taxonomy): Bacteria > Verrucomicrobiota > Verrucomicrobiia > Palsa-1439 > Palsa-1439 > DATJBF01. The sequence continues at coordinate 55,318 of DATJBF010000076.1, read as the reverse complement.
GCCGATTGCGACACGAAGATCGATGTGCTGGTCTTGGACGGCGAACGGTTGCCGGGTGGGGTGCGGGCCATTTACCTGCCCGGCAGTTCCGCGAGCGAGACGGCGTTCTATTCGAAGCTCAGCGGCGGCATTGTGATGATGGGTGACATGCTGCTGAATGCGAGGGGGAAAGGATTGGCGCTGTTGCCCGAGCCGTATATCGAGGACCGGAAACAGGCTCTCCAGTCTCTGCCCAAGGTCTTGGAGCTGAATTTCAAGACCGTTACCTTTGCCCACGGAGACCCAATCGTAACGAATGCCAAGAAGCAAATTGTCAACTTCCTGAAAAAACCCAAGAGAAACCTCGGATGAGCCAGCAATACAACAAACACGAGAAAAAACGTCGCCGCCTGCGCTATCTCAAGCGGCTGAAGAAGCGGCAAAAACAGCTTGCCAAGACGCCGTCCCCGGCACCCGCTGCGAGGTGAGCCGCACGGCGCGGTCGCGCCGTCGCGCCTACGCGGCCGGTATGAGTCCGTAGTTCTTCGCGTGCAACTCGGCCAGCAGGCCCAATTCTGCCTCGGTCAGGTTGGGTGTGTCAGCGGCGGCGGCGAATTCGCGAAGCTGCGCTTCGCCGTAGATATTTGGCAGCACCGAAGACACGCTCGGTTCGGCGAGGATGAATTTGATCGCGGCCTGGCCCAGCGTGCGGCCAGTGTCCTTCACTAGGAACGCGATTTGATCGACCTTTTTCAGTCCGTCGAGCAGCCACGCCTTGCGTTTTTCGTCGTCCGCCACGCGGAAGCTGCGGTGGTCGTCCTTTCCGAAGGCGGTCGTTTCGCTATATTGACCCTCGAGCAAGCCCGAACAGTGCGGCACGCGCGTGAACACGCAGAGATCGCAGGCGCGGGCCACGGGAAAGATCGCCTCTCCCAGCATTTGCTCGAACAGATTGTAGATGATCTGCACGTGCCCGCCGCGTTCCCGCAACATCGCGATGCCTTCGGCGATCTGGCGGCGGTCGATCGCCGGCCCGAGGGCCGCGCCGAATGCCAGGATCTTCCCATCGTCACGGAGCTGGTGTAACGCGGCGAACACATCGTCACGGCCGATCGTGTCCAGGCGCGGGTTGTGCAACTGGTAGAAGTCGACGTGGTCGGTCTTCAGCCGCGTGAGGCTCTTCTCGCATGCCGCGCGGATGAATTCCGGCGACCAGTTGTGTGGTCGCTCGCGCTGCCCCGGCTGGACGCCGGGATGATTGTAGAAGTCGTACCCGAACTTCGTGGCGATCACGATCTCGTCGCGTCGTCCCTCAAACGCTTGGGCCAGCAGGGTTTCTCCTTTGCCGTCGCCGTAAACGTCGGCCGTATCGAAGAAGTTGATCCCGAGGTCCAACGCCTGCCGGAGAAGACGGATGCCTGTGTCGCAATCTTCGTCGGGCACGCCCCACATCTTCGTGCCGACGGTCCACACGCCGAAGCCGACCTCGGAGACCTTGCGGTCTGTACCCTTCAAAGTGCGGTAGTTCATGCTGATTGCTGCGAGCCCTCGACGTGGTTTCTTATAAGCCGGTCTTTGATTGGAGACAAGCCGGGTTTTTCCGGGTAGACACGTTGCCGGTGATGCGCTAAGTATTGCACGGGCCATGCAACGCAGTTCCAACATCGCATTCAAGGAATGGGCTGTCGTCGTCGACGCGCTGGGACGGGGCGAGCAGATCCTGATTCTCCGCAAGGGCGGCATCCGCGAGGAGCGGGGCCGGTTTCACGCCGATCACGGCGAGTTCTGGCTGTTTCCGACCCAGTACCATGAAGCCGCGAGTTCGGTGATTCCTTCCAAGCGGCCGGCCTTGCGCGAGATTGCCGCGACGGCCGGACAGGATGCCGTGGACGTCGAATACTACGCGGTTGTCGATTCCGTGGTGAAGATCGGCGAGCCAACCTTGCTCCCGCGGCTGCAGGGCCGCCACATCTGGACCGAGCAGGTCCTGCGGGACCGGTTCCAGTTCGGACGCGAGCCCGGCCTGCACGCCTTGCTGGTGCGGGTCTATCGCCGGCCGTCGCCGGTGCGGTTGCCGCTGCGCGAGTCGTACGGTGGCTGCAAGAGTTGGGTCGAGTTGGCAGAACCCCTGTTCACTGAAGGCTTGACGCCCGTGCTCGCTGATGCTGAATATAGGGCGCAGCGAGACGAGATCCGCGACCGATTATCCGACCATGCCCTTGCTGATTCATAAGCGGCCCGACGGCACCGAGAAATCCTTGGAGTTTGGGAGCAAACCGTTGATCGTCGGCCGGCTGCCGGAGTCCGAGATCTCCGTGCGCGATGCGTTCATCTCCCGCGTCCACTGCGGAGTCAACTACGTCAACAATCGGTTCACGCTCAAAGACCTCGGGTCGACCAACGGCACCTACCGCAACGGCGCGCGGGTGTTCGAATGCACGCTGGCCACCGGCGACAAGATCCAGGTCGGCAATACCACCCTCGTGTTCGAAATCGACACCAAGACCGGTAACGCCATCCTGCGGCAAATCCCGCAGATGGTCGCGCCGCCAACCACGCTCAAGGGTTCCGCGCCGCCCCGGCCCGATTTCAAACAGATCACCGCGCCGGTGAGAGAACCCAGCGCGAACCCAACCCCTCCCGGCGTCACCCCCAAGTAACATGCTCTCGGTAGCGCCCATGAACGCGGCGCGGCGATTCATCCACTCCGTAATCGTTCCCGTTGCCGTCGCGGCGATTGCTCTTACGGCGGTCGCGGGTTCGTTCGGCCAGGTGACGACGAACTCATCTCCGGAAGACGCCCGCGAGGAAGCGAAACTGCACCGGACCCAACTGCCGTTTGCAAAAGGCGTCCTCGACTCGGTCGATCTGCTTCGGCATCAACTCAAGCTCAAGATTAAGGACGACCTCCGAACTTTCACTTACACCGCCGACACCTACATCTTCCGCGGGAAAGAGAAAATCACTCCGGACGGACTCAAACCCGGGGAGACCATCGCCCTGCGGGTCTACACCGATAAAGAGGGGCAGGTCCTGGTTCAGCGGATCAAAGCTTACGGAATCGCCCAGCCCACGCCGGCCGAGCCGGCCGCCGGGACCGAACCCGCCAAGTGAATGTGGGAATTGGTGTGCCATGAGCAAAGTGCTTGTCCCTCTGGCGCCGGGTTTCGAGGAAATTGAAGCCATCACGGTCGTCGACATCCTGCGCCGCGCCGGCGTCGATGTGGTTGTGGCCGGAACACAGCCCGGCCCGATTGAAGCCTCGCGGAAAACGAAGCACCTGCCGGATTGCAGCTTGGACGACGTGCGCGCCGAAGATTTCGACATGATCGTGTTGCCCGGCGGCCAACCGGGCGCGACCCATCTGCGCAACGACGGACGGATTCGGAAATTGATCGAAAGAATCCAGGCCAGGAACGGGCGGATCGCCGCCATTTGTGCCGCGCCGACCGTGCTCGCGGCTTATGGCATGCTGCGGGGCCGTACGGCCACCAGCCATCCCAGCGTGCGCACGGAGGTAGCCGCCGCCACAAACATCTCCGACGAGCGCGTTGTCGTCGACGGTCCCGTCGTCACCAGTCAGGCGGCGGGCACCGCCATGGAATTCGCCTTCCGTCTGGTCGAGATCCTCTGCGGTGCGGAGAAGGTCGCCGAGGTCAACCGCAGCGTCCTCGCCCGGCTCTGAGGTTTCGCGGGATTGCAATCCTCGACCCGCGCGGTAACATCGGGGCCGGTGACCGGGTTGAAACGGCGCAATACCACAACCGTCGCGCTCACCGTCGCTGGATCCGATAGCGGCGGCGGCGCGGGAATTCAGGCCGACCTGAAAACCTTCCGCGCGCACCGGGTGTTTGGCACGAGCGTCATCACCTGTGTCACCGCTCAGAACCCGAAACGGGTCAGCGCCGTGCAGGCGATTGAGCCGCGCATCGTTGCTGAACAAATGGGCCGCGTGTTCGAGGCGTTTCCCGTCGGCGGCGCAAAAACAGGCATGCTCTACGACGCGGCGATCATCGAAACGGTGGTAGACGGCTTCGCGCGGCGCAAGTTCCGCAAGTTGGTCGTCGATCCCGTGATGGTGGCCACCAGCGGGGCGTTGTTGCTCAGGAAGGATGCCATCGCGGCTCTCAAGACGCAGCTTCTCCCGCGGGCCGCGCTCGTCACCCCCAATCTCGCCGAGGCCGAAGTCTTATGGCAACGTTCGATCCATACGCTGGACGATCTTGGTGAGGCGGCCCGGGCTCTGGCCGGGCGGTTCGGCGTTCCGTTCCTCGTAAAGGGCGGACACTTGCCCGGCGTCCGCCGCGCGGTGGATGTGTTGTACGACGGCCGAGAACTTCGCCAGTTCAGCGGGCCGCTCGTCCGCAATGTGAAACCGCATGGGGCCGGCTGTACGTTCTCCGCCGCGATTGCCGCAAATCTGGCGCTCGGTTACCGCCTCGCGGAGTCGGTCCGTCGCGCCAAGCGTTTCGTTACGAAAGCCATTCGCGGCTCGATCCGATTGGGGAAGCATGCTGCGCTGAAGATTTGAGGCTTCTCAGGAGGCCTGCCGCTCTTGTCACCGGGGTTGTAGCCGCGAGCCGGCTCGCGGCTACAATCCGGCTCAGTGCTCGAATGCGCCTGACGCACCGAACGCGTCGATTTGTTTCATTGCGCCCGAAGGCTTTTGCCCGTAAAATCCCCGGGAAAGTTTCCCCGTCGATTCTTTGCCGGTCCGGAATTCGTCTCCCCCGTTGGAGTGAAAACTCCTTATCTCGGCTGAACGATTGCTGACGCATGTAAACCTGACGCCTGACAAATGAAACGTCCGCTCACGGGGCTCGTGGTCACGTTTGCCTCGGGGATTTGGATGGGGTCACTGACCAATTGGCCGGTGACGATGTTGTTCTGTTTGGTGGCGTGTTTACTCGCCGCTTTCTTGTTGTTGTATCGAACACGTTTTGGGGTTGTCGCACTGTTCGCGACGGTCTTCGCCGCGGGGATCCTCGGGATCCGGCGGACGTCCACGATTTCTTCGCCAATCGACATCACGCGGCTGCTCGGGCCGCGCGACCAAAATGCGATCCTGCGCGGCGTGATTGTCACCGATACCGGCTATCGGGAGGAGGCCGCGAACGACGGCGGAGCCGAGCGGCTGCGCTTCGAACTCGAATTGTCCGCGCTGCAACAAGACGGGCAATGGCGGCCCACAAGTGGCCGCATTTTTGTGTTCGCCACCGGCAGCCAGTCAACCCCGGTCGAGCCTCTGCGTTATGGCGATTGTGTCACGCTCGCGGCGGTGTTGCGCGTGCCGCTGCCGGTGGCCAATCCCGGCGCGTTCGACTGGCGCGCCTGGTTGGCCCACCGCGGGATGCATTTCGCCGCCACAATTCTTCAGAAGGATGGCGTGTCGGTCGATGCCCACGGTCGCGGCAATTCCGTCCTCGCGGTTTCGCTCGGGCTACGCGAATACCTGGAGCGCGCCCTGCGACTGGGACTGGAAGATGAACCGAAATTGGCGGGCGTGCTGGCGGGGATGGTCATCGGTGAACGCTCGGAGATTCCGCCCGACACATACGCCGGTTTTCAGCGCACCGGCGTGTTCCACGTGTTCGCCATCTCGGGACTGCACGTGGGACTCGTCACGGCGGTGGTGTTGGTCGTTCTTCGGTTGTTGCGGATCCCGCGACGTTGGTGCGGGCTGGCGGCCATTCCGTTGCTGATCGTTTACGTATTCGCAACGGGTGCCCGGCCGGGCGCCGTGCGGGCGCTGGTCATGGCGTGCGCGTGGCTCGTCGCTTGGATGTTGGTACGGCCTGCGGACTCGCTTAACACGTTGGCGGCCGCGGCGCTCGTCATTCTGGTTGTGGATCCGTCGCAACTGTTCGACGGCGGGTTTGTGTTGTCGTTCGCCGCCGTGTTGAGTTTGCTGACGTTGTCGCCACGGATCGAGGTCCGGCTCCGAACCGTGATCGCGCCCGATCCGTTCTTGCCACGATCGTTCGTGCCGCGGTGGCGACAGGCGGTCGAACCAGCCGCAATTTGGTGGGTGCGGTTGGTGAGCGCCTCGCTGGCGGTGTGGGCAGGGTTGTTGCCGCTGATGGCGACATACTTCCACGTGTTCACCCCGATCAGCGTTGTGGCGAACCTGCTGGTCGTCCCGCTGCTCGGGTTCATCATCGCCCTGGGTATGCTGTCGCTCTTGGCGTTTCCCGTGTGGCCGTGGCTGACGCTCACGCTGAACAACGCGAACTTCTTCCTCCTGAGCGCGATGATTCGCGGTGTCGAATGGCTAAGCGGCGTCCCGGTCGGCCACTGGTTTGTTCAGGCGCCGCCGCTGTGGGCCACGTGCGGGTATTACGGACTGGGTATGCTGTTGCTGAGCCGGCGCCTGGGTGCGCCACGGCACCACTTGGCGGTCGCGATGGCGGCGCCGATCGTTGGCGTGGCGCTGTTCCTGAACAGTAGCCGCGCTGACAAAGTCGACCTCACCGTGCTCGCGCTGAACGACGGGATGTCGATGTTCCTCGATGGCGCTGGTGAATATGGTGATGTGCTGATCGACGGGGGCAGTGATTGGAGCGGAGCGCGTGTGATCGTTCCGTTCTTGCGAGCGCAGGGCGTCGACCGCTTGGCGGCGATGGTGCTGACGCGTGGCGACAAGGCGCACGCGGCGGGACTGGCCGTCGTGGCACACGAGGTGCCGACGCGGGTAGCGATCTACAACGGGCTTCACTCGCATTCGAAGTACTACGGGCAGTGGCTCGGAGCCATGAAAGCCCGTGGCGTTTCACTCCGCGTCGTGAAAGCCGGCAATGAACTGCAGTTTGGCCGCGGCGTGCACGTCCGGGTGTTGAATCCGCCGCCAGGCCCGGCGTCCAATCGGAGCGACGACAACGCGGTCGTGTTGGCAATCGAGTTCGGTCCAACGCGTGTGCTGTACATGTCTGACGTAGGCGAAACGGTCGAGAAACGGCTCGTGAAGGATTTTCCGGACCTCCGGGCGCAGGTGATCGTCAAAGGCCAGCACGGCAGGGAGACATCGTGCACGGGCGAGTTCCTCGACGCGGTCCGGCCCGAAGCGGTCGTGCAAGTGGTGGGTTTGCGCCCGAGCAACCGGTATCCCGAGCCGGCTTTGCGTGACCGGGTCGCGCAGCGCGGCATCGCCCTCTACCGCACCGACGACACCGGCGCCGTCACGATGCGCCTGACGCGGGAGGGGTATGCAATCAACACATATCTCAAATGATGTCTGAACCCGAAAAACTGATTCCATTGCACGGTGGCTATCGGCGGCTGAAGGGTTTCCGTGTGGCGCAGTTGGTTTATGACGTGACGGTTCGGTTCTGCGATCGCTACATCAATAAGCGCAGCCGGACGCACGATCAGATGGTGCAGGCCGCCCGATCGGGCGTGCAGAATATCGCCGAGAGCAGCCAGGCATCGGGCACGTCGAAGAAAACCGAGCTCAAACTCACGAACGTGGCTCGCGCCAGCCTCGAAGAACTGCGGCTGGATTACGAAGATTTCCTGCGTCAGCGCGGGCTGGAAATGTGGGCGCCGGCACATCCGGCGCTGATGCGCTTCAAGGCGAAGCGCTGTGCCACGCTGGAGAAGGTTCGTGCGTGGGTGGAAGATGAGCGCCAGAGAGCGAAGACGGCCACGGCCACTCGCGGACGAGCACGGACGGACAAACCGGTGACGGTCGGTGAGCGTCCGTGTCCGCCGGTGCCGAGGTCTGAGGAGTTGGTGGCCAATGCCGCGCTCTCCCTGCTGAACTTGTGCTGCTACCTCCTCGACCGGCAGTTGGCGGCGCAAGCCGCCGCCTTTGAGAAGGAAGGCGGCTTCACCGAACGGCTGTACCGCGTGCGACGGAGCCACCGCGATGATTGAGTCCACTGACGAACAAGGGCGGCGACAAACAGATCTCCGACAATCTCGCTCGCGAGAATCCAATCATTCGCGCTTGTCTGGGGGACAAGGTGCCGCCATACTGCGCGGGCATGATAGTCATCATCAACGGTCGGGTGGTCGGACCGCACGGCGTGTTGGAGAATCATTGCGTGGTCGTCGAGGGCGGCAAGATCAAACAGGTCGCGCCGACTTCGCAAGTGCTCTGGCCCGAGGACGCCAAGGTCATCGACGCCCATGAGAGTTTCGTTGCGCCGGGTTTCGTGGACATGCACGTGCACGGCGCGCTCGGCCGCGACACGATGGACGGCAGCATCGAGTCGCTGGCGCAGATCGCCAAGTTCCATGCGTCGGGCGGAACGACGGCGATGACGCCAACCACCACCACGCATTCTGCGGAGAGAATCGGCGCGGCGCTCGATGCGATATCGAAGGCGATGGGCCACGATTTCGGTGGCGCGCAAATCCTCGGGGCGCACATCGAGGGGCCGTACATTTCGCAGGAACGGGGTGGGGCACAGCCGTCGGAGTTCATTCACAAACCCAACCCGGTCGAGTACGGACAGTGGCTCGACCGAGACGGCTTGATCACGCAGATGACGCTGGCGCCGGAGTTGCCCGGCGCATTCGAACTCATCGACGCGCTCTTGGAACGGGAGATTCTGCCCAGTGGCGGGCACACGGCGGCCAGCTACGAGCAGGCGCGCGCAGCCGTCGACCGCGGTCTGTGCCATGCGACGCATGCGTTCAACTGTATGTCGAGCACGACGAAGTCGGGCGCGTTCCGGTCGCCCGGTGCGCTGGAGACGTTTCTGGCCGATGACCGCGTGATGCTGGAGTTGATCGCCGACGGCAAACACGTGCACCCCGGATTAATGCGGCTGGCCGTGCGGGCAAAGGGCGTGGACAAGATTTGCCTTGTCACCGACGCCACGGCCGGGGCGGGGCTGACCGAGGGCGCAGAATTCATGGTCAGCGAAACGCGCGCGGTGGTGCGGGACGGCGTGGGAATGATTGCCGACGGCTCAGCGCTGGCCGGCAGCGTGTCGACCCTGATCCAGATGGTGAAAAACATGGTCGAACTGGCCGGCGTGTCGCTGGCGGATGCAGTGCGCATGGCGAGTCTGAATCCGTCGCGGGCCTTGGGAATCAACAGCCACAAGGGCAGCATTGAACCGCGCAAAGATGCGGACATGGTGATTTTTTCGGGCGGTTTCGCGGTCGAGAAAACGTTGGTCGGTGGTCGGGTCGAATACGAGGCCAAGACAGCGTAAGGGCGCCCGGCAAGACCTGTAGCCGGGGGCTGAGCTTCGGTCTGAGCGATTCAATAGCGACAGGACGCGATGATTGTCATCACGGGAGCGACGGGATTCGTTGGGGAGGAGATTGTCAAACAGGTGCGCGCGGCGGGTCATCCGGTCCGCGCAATTGTCCGCGAACCAAAGCGGACACAGTGGCTGGCAGATCGATACGGGGTGGAACTCTTCCACGGCAACGTGTTGTACGCGCCGTCCATCGAAGGCGCGATGCAGGGCGCCAAGTGCGTGATTCATCTGGTGGGCATCATCCGCGAATGGAAAGAAAGCACGTTCGAGCGGGCCCACACGCAGGCCACCCAGCACGTCGTCGATGAGGCGAAGAAGTCGGATGCGAAACGGTTCCTGCACATGAGCGCGTTGGGGACGCGCGAGACCGCGCGGAGCCGTTACCATCAGACGAAATGGGCGGCGGAAGAGTATGTCCGCAAAAGCCGGCTGGCCTGGACGATCTTCCGTCCGTCTGTGATTTACGGGCCGAAAGACAAATCCGTGAACACGTTGGCGAAGGTGGTGCGCCGTCTGCCGTTTGTGCCCGTGCTCGGCAGCGGCAACACGAAGATTCAACCGATCTCCATCGAGAACGTGGCCGCAGCCTTTGTCGCCGCCATCCGCAACGAAACCAGCATCGGCAAGACGTACGATCTTTGCGGGCCGGAGGCGTTCACGTGGAACGATCTGTACGACAAACTGCAATCGATTCTGGGTTCGCGGAAGCCGAAGCTGCATTTGCCGCTCCCGCTGGCGCGGTTGCAGGCGGCGCTGTTCGAAAGGATCCTGCCGAATCCGCCGTTCACGCGCGATCAACTGTTGATGCTGCGGGAAGACAACGTTGGTGATCCGAAACCGGCCGAGCGGGATTTCCTATTGAAGACGGAGCAGTTCGAGGAAGGGATCGCGCGGTACGTGAAAGGCTAGGGCGGCGACACACTCGATCTGATGGGTAGGGCGCGACCGCCGGGCGCGCCGAGTCGCTGCGGGGCGGGCCGCCCGGCGGTCGGCCCCTACCAACGGCTGTTTCTGATGAGGTGTGTCGTGCCACCAGCATGGGAAATCCGGGCACAAAAAAAGGGAACCTTCTTGGGTTCCCACAGGTCATGGCCAATGGCTTAGCGGTCTTCGGGCTGGTCCATCCCCTTCTTGGATTTGGGTGGCATCAACTTGTGCAGCATGTTCTTGCCGTCCTCTTCCGTGTAGAACGCGACGACTTTCTCGCCCACCTTGAAGTCGGACAACTCGGCGCCTTGTTTGTCCTTGGTGCTGAGCTTGCATTTCTCAGCGCAGGTGAAGGTCTTGGCGTCGCCTTCCCGCTTCTTGATGGTCACCGTTTTGGCTGCGGCATCCACCGACTCGATCAGGCCCGTGTACTGGTGTTTCGACGGCTTCGGGGCTTTCTCAGCCTCTTCGCCGCGGGCGGGCAGGTTGAACGCGAGAGCCACAATGGCCACGGTTCCGAACAGAATACTCCGTACGACTTGCCTACTCATCCTAGCCTCCTGTGGTTGGGTTGGTTTAACAACGACGACGCCTGTGTAGGGGAAAAGTTTCGCCCCGTCAAGCGCGAAAAAACGCGGGGCTTTTTGCTTGATTCGACAGGCGGTTCGGGTTCAATCTCCACGCGTTTTGCGCCGAGCGAGACGGAGTCTGACAAAAGCAAACCAGGTTTTTCGGGAGATTCTCCATCATGCCAGTTGACGCCTCAAAGATTCGCACCGTAGCCGTTGTCGGTCACGCCTCCAGCGGCAAAACGTCCCTGATCGACGGCCTCCTGTTCATTACCAAGGCGGTCACCACGCATGGACGCGTCGCCAACGGCACCAGCGCTGGGGACGCCTTGCCCGACGAAATCGAGCGCAAGATCACCATCCATACGAAGCCGTTGTATGGCCAGTGGCAGGGACATCAGGTGCTCCTGCTCGACACGCCCGGGTTCGCCGATTTCTACGGAGAAACCATGGCCGCCATCCGCGCCGCGGACGCGGCCATCGTCGTGATCGATGGCGTCGGCGGGATCGAAGTCGGCACCCGCCGGATTTGGAGATTGCTCGACCAAATGCAGAAGCCGCGGCTGATCTTCGTCAGCAAGTTGGACAAGGAAAACGCGGATTTCTTCCGGTGCGTCGAGCAAATCCGCGCCGCGTTTGGCAAGAACTGTATTCCCTTCGAGTTGCCCGTGGGCGCGCAGTCCAGCTTCGCGAAGGTGATCAACCTGCGCACGACACCCGAGAATGAAGTGCCGGCCGAGTTGAAGGATGCGTTCGGCAGCGCCCACGAAAGTCTCGTAGAAGCCGCCGCCGAGCAGGACGACAAGCTGTTGGAGAAATATCTGGGCGGTGAGGGATTGACCATGGAGGAAATCACCGGCGGCACGCACGTCGGCGTCGCACGCGGCGCGGTCGTGCCGATCTTCTGTGGGTGTGCGGAGAAGGAAATCGGCTTGCGCAATCTGCTCGATGGCGCGACCGCCCTGCTGCCGTCGCCTGCGGACCGGGGCACCGTCGTGACCAAGGACGGCGGGAAAGTTGAGCCCAAGGCCTCGGACCCGTTCAGCGGGTTCGTGTTCAAGGTGACGGTGGATCCGTACGCCGGGCATCTGGCCTACGTACGCGTGATTTCCGGCACGCTGCGCGCCGACATGGACGTGCTGAACACGACGCGCGGGGCGAAGGAGCGCGTTCCTCAGTTGTTGCGCTTGCAGGGGAAGACACAGACGATTCTGGCGGAAGCCGGTCCCGGCGAGATTGTCGCCCTGGTCAAGTTGAAGGACACGCACATCAATGACACCCTGAGCGATCCGTCGCGCCCCGTGCAATTCCCGCCCATCGAGTTTCCGAAACCGGTCATGAGTTACGCGGTCCACCCGCATACGACCAAGGACGAAGAAAAAATCAGCGTGGCGTTGCATCGTCTGGTGGAAGAGGACCCGACGTTTCACATGGAACGCAACCCGAATACGAAGGAGTTGGTCATTTCGGGCATGGGCGACCAGCATCTGGCCGTGGTGGTGGACAATCTGAAGAAGCGGCTGGGGGTGAACGTGGACCTCAGCACCCCGAAGGTGGACTACAAAGAGACGATTACCGCCCGCGCCGAGGGCCATTACAAGCACAAGAAACAATCGGGCGGACGCGGTCAATATGGCGAAGCGTATCTGAAGCTGGCCCCCACGGAACGCGGCGCCGGATTCCAGTTCGTCGACGAGATCGTCGGCGGCGCCATCCCGCGCAACTTTATCCCCGCGGTCGAGAAAGGCTGCGTCGAGGCGTTGCTGGGCGGCGTGGTGGCGGGGTTTCCCGTTGTCGACGTACAAGCCACAGTCTACGATGGCTCGTTCCACGACGTGGATTCCAACGAAATCAGCTTCAAGATCGCGGGCTTGCACGCGTTCAAGGACGCGATGCAGAAGGCGCGGCCCGTGTTGCTCGAGCCGATCATGAACGTGGCCGTCTATGTGCCCGACCAATACATGGGAGACATCACGGGCGACCTCAATCATCGCCGCGGACGCATCATGGGCGTCGAGCCCGCCGACGGCCTGCAATGTATCAAGGCCCAAGTGCCGCAGGCCGAGTTGTTCAAGTACGCCAGCGAACTCCGGTCGATGACGGGTGGACGCGCGTCGTTCGAGATGGACTTCTCTCATTACGAACAAGTGCCCCAGCATGTCGCTCAAAAGGTTATCGCTGAGGCACAAGCCGCCAAGAAAGCCGCACAGGAAGCCTGATTTCCGGGGCATTTTCCCTCAAAATCTGAATAATCTCGGCCGGTTGTCGTCAATTCCACCAGCCAAGGTTGCATTGACGATGCCCCGATTATTTGCTAGAAGCATGACGGATTACCCGAGCCGGGGAGCAGTCCTCGGCCGGGAGGAATTTGTGCCGAACCCCCAATTGACTGAAACTCCACCCGCGCAGTCTCCCGCGCGTTCCGCCAAATCGGGCGTCGCCGAACAGCCGGCACCGCTGGTAGCGACCCCGGTTGAGCGCGTGGTGGCCGATGGGAAGTTTTTCCGGCTCGGCTCGCGGAAGTTTTATCCCCGGGGCGTGACTTACGGGCCGTTCAAGGTTGACCCGAGTGGGAGTACGTTTCCCAAGCCGGAGCAGGTCGCGAGGGACTTCGAGTTGATGAAGCAGCTCAATGCGAATTGCCTCCGTGTCTACCACGTCCCGCCGCGGTGGTTTCTCGACCTCGCGCAGCAGCACGGACTGAAAGTACTCGTGGATTATTACTGGCCGAAGCACACCTGCTTTCTCGACGATGCCGAGACCGTCGAATTCGCGCGGCGGGCGACCCGACAGGCGGCCGAGGCGGTGGCGGGACATCCCGCCGTTTTCGCGCTGACGCTCGCCAACGAGATTCCGCCCGACATCGCCCGGTGGTATGGCGCGGAACGCATCGCCCATTTCATCGACGAACTGGCGGCGATCGTTAAGGAAGTTGACCCGCAGCGGCTGGTGACCTTTGTCAATTTCCCGACCACCGAATTCCTGCAGCCAGCCAGCCTCGATTTCGTCAGCTTCAACGTGTATCTGCACGGGCCGCGCCCGTTCGCCAACTACCTCGACCGCCTGCAGAGCATTGCCGGCGACAAACCGCTGCTGCTGGCCGAATTCGGCATCGATTCGATGCGCGAGGGCGAAGAGGCGAAGGCGCAAATCCTAAGCGGGCACATCGAAATCGCGTTTCGGGCAGGATTGGCGGGCATCTTCCTGTTTGCGTTTACCGACGACTGGCACACGGGCGGGCACCAGATTGAGAACTGGTTTTTCGGGTTGACGACGTGCGACCGGAAGCCGCGCCCTTCATTTCGCGCGGTCGCCGAACAGTACCGGCGGGCGCCGTACTTTCCTCTGCCACAGTACCCGAAAGTGAGCGTCGTCATCGCCAGTTGCAATGGCGCCCGCACCTTGCCGGCGTGCCTCGATTCACTTACCCACCTGAATTACCCAAACTACGAAATCGTTCTCGTCGACGACGGTTCGACCGACGACACGGCGCGGGTCGCCGCGCATTATCCGACGGTGCGAACGATCAGCCAGCAGAACGCCGGGCTGAGTGCGGCCCGGAACACGGGGATCCTGGCCGCCACGGGTGAGATTGTCGCGTTCACCGACAGCGACTGCCGGGCGGACGAAGATTGGCTGTACTATCTCGTGGGTGACTTGTTGAAGACCGATGCCTGCGCCATTGGCGGCCATAATTTTCCGCCTCCGGAGGACAGTCCGATCGCGGGCTGCGTCGCCGTTTCGCCGGGCGGCCCCGCCCACGTGATGCTCGACGACCGCAACGCGGAGCATATCCCCGGCTGCAACATGGCGTTTTGGAGGTGGGCGCTGGACGAGATCCACGGGTTCGACGCGCAGTTCCGCGCCGCGGGCGACGATGTGGACATGTGCTGGCGGCTGCTGCAGCGGGGACACAGGATCGCGTTCTCACACTCGGGGTTCGTCTGGCATTATCGTCGCAACACCATCGCGGCGTATCTCAAGCAACAGCGCGGTTACGGCGTGGCGGAAGCGCTGCTGCGGCGCAAACATCCCGAATACTTCAACAGCCTTGGTGGAATGCGTTGGCGGGGACGCATTTACAGCCCGTCTCGAATCGCCGGGTTCTTCGGGAAATTCGTGATTTATCACGGCGCATTTGGCAGCGCGTTGTTCCAGACCCTTTACACGCCCGAGCCCGGCGGTGTCCTGGCGTTGCTGACCAGCATGGAGTGGCACGGGTTGTTCACGGTCGGCGGTGTCCTGTTGGCGACGGTGTGGCCGGCACTGTGGCCGTTGCCCGTGTTGACGATGTTGGCGAGCTTGGGAGTGGCGACCTGGGCGGCCGTGCGCGTCGAATTGCCGCCGTGGCAGCGACGCTGGTGGTCGCGACCGGTAGTGGCGGGGTTGTATCTGCTGCAACCCTTGGTCCGCGCTTGGCCGCGGTATGCCCGCCAGTTGCGCGTTTCCGAACCGCCGCAAGCGGCGCGCAAGACGGTGCGTACTTTGGCGGCGCAATACCACAGGCTTGGGATAACCCACACGCTGAATTATTGGAACGAGGCGGCCATCGAACGGTTCACGTTCCTGGAGGTGCTGCTTGAATTGCTCGACCGTGACCAGTGGCAGTCGCGGACCGACAGCGGGTGGGATGAGTTTGATGTGATCATCCACGGCGACCGCTTCAGCCGGGTGATGGTGAAGACGGTGTCGGAAAACCACGGCGGGGAAAAGCGCTTGCTGCGGGCCCGGTTGGATGCGGGCTGGACGTTGCGGGGCAAGATTTCATTCTTCGCGGTCGCGCTGGCGATGTGTCTGGCGGCGCGGTTGTGGTGGTCGATCATGTTGCCCGTCGCCCAGGTGCCGGTGTGGATGCTGTGGTCGATCACGGCGCTGCCGTTGCTGCTCATCGTGGTGTGGGGCGGCTATCTTTACCTGCGCGCCCGGCGAAGCTTGCGCTTGGCAGTGGCCTTGTTGGATTTGTCGGCGAACCAGCTCAAGCTGATCAAATTGAACGCCCCGAAGAAGTTCGTGAAGCCCGCGTAGTTGCCACGGGCAAGTCACACGCCTGCAGCCTCGCCCGCAGGATTTTCTCCGAATCGAAATACTCTTCCGCGATCCGTCGCGCCGCCGCGCAATGGCGTTGGTAATCCTTCCCGATTTTCTCGATTGCGTCCACGATATCCGCGACATTCTTGAAGGCGAACAGGCCTTCGCCGCATGGGAGGGATTCGCTGAAGCCGGTGTCTTGCACGATCGCGGGCTTGCCGGAGGCAAGGTATGCCGCCGTGCGATCGCTAAACCAACCGCACCGTGTCTTCACGTAGCCCTCCTTGGCCACGCTGAATTCACCGCGTGAATTGCCGATGTAATTGAGGTAGTCCGCGGTGGTTCGAGTGGCTTCCAGTGCGCCGCTGATGTGCCAGCCGTCTTCATGGAGCGTGTCGTATGGCGCGTCGGGGCCGCCGAGCGCCAGTTCGAAGACCGGGCCCGCGTGCCGCGGCAGTTCGATCAGCTTGAGGAACTCCACGTTTTTCTGGCCGTAGGTGACGCCGCGGTATTCGACCGAGCCATAGGCAGTCCAGCTCATGACCGTCGTGAACCGTTGCGCGTCCGGTGCAAACCGCACCGGCGCGAGGTCGAGTGCGATGGGGGGCCGGGTCCGCCGCCAGTGCAGGCCATGCGTGGGAATCGGACAGTCCGGCTGGCCGATGCGTTCGCCGATGGTGAAGTGGTAATTGAAATCATACGGCGACGCGTACCCCGCACACGAGGCGACGGGCGTGGCCGGCATCTTGAATTGGGTGAACCCCGGGTCGATGTCGACATAGAGGCGCGTGTTGCATTCGCGGAATTCCTCGAGCCAGGTCACGCCGGCGCGGCTGAAGATGAAACGCGCTTTGCGGCACGCGGCGCGCAGTTCCCCGCCGCTCAATCCGTGGTACCCGTTGGTATCGACGTAGCACCAACTGCGCTCGAGCTTGTGGGGCCGGAGAAGATGTTGGAGACACGCGATGCCGTAACTCGGGTCGGCCGTCATTTCGTTGCGTTGGGCGTCGTAGCATGGCGCCCACGCCCCGCCACTCTCCTCGACGACGATCACGTCGTAGCCGAGGCGTTGGAGAGCGACAATGTTGCTGATCTCACCCAGCAGATGGCCACCGAGCGGGTACCGCACCAAATAACCCGCGTAAATGCAGAGCGGCCTGTTCATGAGCCGACCCGTTCGAGCATCTGGCCGAGGACCCGGCGCGCGTCGAACATCCGCTCGGCCACCTGGCGCGCCGCGCGCGCATGTACTGCGTAATCGGCATTGATCGCGTCGATCCCGGCGACGGCCTCCTCCATCGTGCCGAAGGCGCAGAGCCCGTGGCCCGTAGGATAATGAGCGCTCCACCCCGTGTCCTGCAGCACGCAGGGCCGGCCCAGCGCGAGGTAGCAGGCGCTGCGGCAACTAAACCAACCGCTGCGCGATTTGACGTAGCCTTCTTTGGCCACGCTCCACTCGCCCTTCGAGCCGCGCAGGTAATCCCGGTATTTCCACGGATCGGGCAGGTGGTCGCCCGGCTCGATAATCTGCCAGCCCTTTCGTTGGAGCAGCTCGGTCGGACGCGTCATCCCCGGGCCCATGCCCATCGCGATCTCGAAGTTCTGCGCCGTCTGTTGCGGCAGATCGATGAACTTCATGAACTCGACATCTTTCTGTCCCCACGTCTCGCCGTCGTACTCGCAACTTTTGTACGAAACCCAGTTCATGACGGTCGTGAAAACGTCGCGTATTTCTTTGCTGTCATGCTGAGCCTGTCGAAGCATCTCCGACATTTCGGGGACGGACCCTTCGACTCGCCCACCTGCGGCGGGCTCGCCCAGGGTGGGGGCAGCCTGCCTTCTGGCAGACTGCCACCACTCCAGCACAATCGGCTGGCGCGTCGGAATCCACCGAAACCCGGCCGCCGGTATGCGGCAATCGCGAGCGTGGATATTCTCGGCAAACGTGAAGTGGAAATCGTGGGCCCGAATCCGGTCAATCACGTCTTGCTTCCCCGAAACAAGCGCCACCTGCGTGAACAGTGGATCGGAATCGAGGAAGATCTTTTTTGGAATACGCAGGTATTCAGGCCGCAACCAGCCGCAACCGGACACGTTGAGGAACACATCGGCCGTCGCGCAGATCGCTTTGGTCTCGGTCTCGGGGCGGCCGTGGTAGCTGCCGTCGGGCGCGTTGCGGTAAATCCAGCGGTCGCCGAGGCCGAACTTCTCCATCACGTCGCCGAGGTACTTGACGTTGTAGCGGCAATCGTTGCTGATGGTATTCTGGATCGGGTCGTAGGGCCACATCTCGGTATCTTCGAGGTAAAACACATCGTGGCCAAGTTGCCGGAACCCCTCAACGAACTGGAGGTAATCCCACGCCACGCCGCCGAACGCGTATTGCCCGACCAAACCCGTGACGATGATGCGCATGTGTGGCTGGGGTTATAACCATCTTCAGGGCAAGATACAATGCAGTCTGGAACGGTGTGACAGGCCATCAGCCCCCTGAGTCAACCGCACGTTGGGCGGGCACTGATATAGCCGAACGGTTGCCCTACAGCGCCTGCAATACTTCCGCCGGGACTTTCTCGATGCGGTCGACGCGCAGTTTCTGCGGGCCGGTTTCGCCGGCGGTCTCCACGACATCACCCATCTTCTTGTTCAGGAGCGCCTGTGCCAATGCGGCGGGATAGCTGATGATGCCGCGGGCAGGGTCGCCGTCCCAAGCGCCGAGGATGTGATAGGTGTGGGCTTGGTTCGTCGCCAGATCCGTGACGGCGACAGTGGTGCCGATGCCGACGGCATCGGTCTTGGCGTCGGCGAACTCGGTGGCTTGAGCGCGCGAAAGCAGGATCTCCAATTCGGCGCGACGGCGTGTGAGCAGCCGTTGCATGTCTTTGGCGGCCTTGTATTCGAAGTTCTCGCTGAGGTCGCCGTAGCTGCGCGCGAGAGCGATTTCCTTGCTGTTGTGCGGAATCTTCTTCTGGATGATCTCCTCCAACTCGGCCTTGCGGCGTTCGTAACTGGCCCGGGAAACAATGAGCGGTTGTTCCTTGACGGACGTAGTCACGAGGAATTCCTGGGCGAACGGATGCTCCTTGATGATGCGCGCCATGAGAGAGCGACGATCCAGTTCGTCGAACACCGTGCTCGAGAAAATCTGCCGGACCAGCGTCCGCACGGTTTCCGGATCGGCGCCGGACAGGAGGTCGCCGACCAACTCTCCCTCTTCGAACAGGATGTCGCGGAGCTTTTTGTTGGCGGTCCTGTTCGGCGCGGATTCGATTGCTTCGAGAACAGCCAGAAGAAGCGACGGGGTTTGAAGGGCGTCGAGCCACGGTTGCGCTTTGCGGGACACCGGTGAGGAGACGTTCCGGCAGATCCAGCACAACAACTCCAGGCCGGCCGTCTGATTGTGGACCCATTGCTCGATCGCGTCCGCTCTCTGGGCCAACAGATCCGGAATCTCGTCGAGCGTTCTCGAGGAAAGGCGGTCGAGTTCGCGCAGCAGGCGGTCGGGCGCGGTGGTTTTCAGGAGGGCGACCACGCGCTTCTGGGCCGACGCACTCAGGTTATCGAGCAGGTCGGGCAAGTTCCTGGCTTCCGCAAGCAGGCGAGCGACGAGCGCGACCGTGTCCAAGGCGGGCGCCGGTTGGTGTTGACACAGTTGCTCGATTACGACGGCGGCTTCCAGCCGTTCGGTTTGTTTGCTGACGGGCGCTTTGGTGAGCGCATCCAGCATTGCGTCCTGAAACTCCTGGACGAGCAGGTTGGCGTTGTCGAGTTCGTCGACCAGTTTCAGGAGCTGACGCGCCACGTCGGTCTGCTGGGCAAGTCCCTTGGCATTCCGGAAAGCCTCCAGCAGTTCATCCTGTTGCGAGACCGGCGCAGTACGCAGGATCACCGGGTCGGTCTTCCGCGCGGGAACCTCGAAGTGCGGGTCCTTCTTGAGGAGTTTGCGGGCGTTCTCCCACCATTTCTTCCACTGATCAGCGGCGACGACCGAGCCGGACAAGGTGGCTTCGATGCGCTCGGCGGTGGCCGCGCGGTTGTGGCTGACGAGGACGACGCGCAGGAGGCCGAGTGGATCGTCAGCTGCCAGCCGCTTGAGGCTGTCGAGGTCGATGGCTTTGCGGGCTTCAATGTGTTCGGGGCTGACCGGCACGAGGCTTTCGGCTGCGTACCCGAGTTGCATGGTGTGGGACGGGTTGTGCGCGAAGCTGACGACGATCTGGCCGAGGGTGGTATCGAACGATTTGACGCGTCCGAAGCCCCAACTCTTGTGTTGGCAGAAAGCTTCTGGTTGCAGGGCGAGGAGGGCCTCGACGCGCGCGGCGGAGGTCGGCAGAGGCGAGCGCGGCTGGTCAAGCTCGGCAACCGCCAGAATGGTCTTGAGACGAGGGTCGGTCTCGTAAATGTGGGTGTAGGCGTCAACGAAGTCGGCCCGGAGTTGTTTGTCAGTCGGCTTTGTGTCCGCTTGCAGCTTGAGGGCATAGAGCCATTCGTGGAACTTGCCCGCAGCTTTCATGTTCGGGGCGATCAACGACGCCAGGTCGCCGGCGATGGCGGGCTGGCTGGCATCGGCAAATTCTTTGGCGAGCAGGAGAAGGAACTCGGATTGCTCGGGGAATTGTTCTGCCAGTTCGAACCAAAGCGCCTGGGCGCTGTCCCAATCTTGTTGCGACAGGAGGCTCTTGAGTTGTTGATGATGGTCGTGTGTCGAACTCATTTGGAGTCACGCCAATTCTGGTGTCCCCATGATGCCGCCGACGAGAACGCGTCCGAGTCGTCGACCTCGTGCCGCCGCACCACGCGGATATGATATGATTGTACACGCATGAAGTGGATTAATACAGTCGTTGCCCTTTGGCTTCTATTCGCCGGCTGCCAGTCTAACGAAACCGGGCGGGTCTTGTCTCCAGAGAAATTCACCACGGGCGTTGCCGTGGCCCCCGACGCCGGCGGAGGCCCGGCCACGCCGACGCCCGCCAAGCCGCGCGTGATCGTGCCCGGCGCTGTGATCAGTATCACGGTGGCCGAAGACCGCACGCTGAACCGGGCCTACACGGTGCCGGCCAGTGGCGTGGTCAATTACCCGCTGCTGGGACGCATCGTCGTCGAGGGGCGGGCTCCGCAGGAGGTTGCGGGGCAAATCCGGAAGTCTTTGGAGAAAGACTATCTCCCGAGGGCGACGGTCACCGTGACCATCGAATCGGCGCCGGGCGGCGGTGCCGGTGTGATTTACGTGATTGGTAACGTCAATCAACCCGGTCCCGTCGTCATGCCGAAGGGCGGCCCATTCACGATCAGCAGGGCAATCGATGCCGCCGGTGATTTGTCCGCCGCGGCCGATGGGGGAAAGGTCCAACTCGTTCGCTACGATGACGCCGGCAAGAAGCACGTGACCTCCGTGAACGTGGATCGGATTCTGAATGGCAGCGAGAGCGACATCCCGGTTCGGAGCGGCGATTGGATTATTGTGCCGTGACAGGAGCAAGCGCGGACGATCCGCGCGCAGATTGCGCCGGGTCACTCAACCGACCATCAGCAACAACGCGATGCCGCTGATTGTGGTCAACACCGTGATCGGCACGCCATACTTTGCGTAGTCCCAGAAACCGATCTCGACGTGGCCGCGGGCGGACTCGACAACGATGATGTTGGCCACCGAGCCAAGGATTGTGAGGTTGCCCGCCAATGTTGTGGCTAGGGCCAGGACCTTCCACATGAGTTCCGGGCGGGCGAAATTGCCGATCCACTTCCCCGCCACGAGGACGAACGGGACGTTCGAGAAAATATTCGACCCGGCCACCGAGAACCAGCCGAGATTGCACGCTTGGGCCGCCACGCTGTAGCCGAACAATCCGCGCAACCGCGTGTACAGCTCCTCGGGCAGCCCGGTCCCGTTCAATCCGGCCACGACCACGAACAGCCCCGCAAAGAACACCAACAAATGCCAGTCCACTAACTTCAGCACCTCGTGCGTGTCGCGTCGTGCCACCACCATGATGAGAGCCGCTCCCGCCGATGCCGTCCACGCCAGCGGCAGCTTCGTCCACCGTTCCGCGCAGAAACCCACAAACACCAGCGCCAACACCATCACGATTTTGGCGACCAACTTCTTGTCCAGCGTCGGAGCCCCGACAGCGTTGTCGGGGCGATTGTCTTGAATCTTGGCGTCGGCCAGTATTTTCCGAAACCCAATCCGCAGCACGGCGTAATTGATCGCCAATCCGAGGACCGCCGCTGGCAACAGCGACGCGGAAAAACTCAGGAAGCGCAGGTGCGACATATTGCCGATGATCATATTCTGCGGGTTGCCCACCAACGTCGCCACGCTGCCAATGTTGGCGCTGGTGGCCAATGCCATCAGATACGGAAACAACGGCAGCCGTCCGCGCACGATCACTGCGACCACCAGCGGCGTCAGCAGCAAGCAAACGGTATCGTTAACCAGCACCGCCGACAACGTCGCCGCCGTGACGATCACGAGAAGCAAGAGCCGTTGCGGCGTTCCGGCGTGCCGCAGGATGAAATCGGCGGCCCAACCGAAAAACCCTGCCAAGTGCAGGTAAGCGGCGATGAGCATCATTCCCAGCAGCAATACCAGTGTGTCGTAGTCCACGGAGCGATAAGCTTGTTCCGGGGTCATCACGCCCAACGTCACCATCAGCACTGTGCCCAACAGCACGGCGGCGGGTCGATTCAACGGGAGAATCCGGATCTGACGCCCACTGATGAGCGCGTACGTCAACGCAAAAATCAGCACGGCTGCCAGTTCATGCCATCCGTTCATGGCGGGCCTTCGATTCGACCAAGGAGCCGCAACAAACCATCAAGAATGGTCAGTGGATGCGGTGGACAGCCGGGCACAAACAGATCGACGGGAACGACGCATGCGGCGCCGTTGCATGCTTCAGGATGATCGATGTACGGCCCACCGGCGATTGCGCACGCTCCGACCGCAATGACAAGCTTCGGCGCCGGCACGGCGTCGTACGTCTTTTGCAGCGCCAGTTTCATGTTTTCGGTGACCGGTCCGGTAATGAGCAGGCCGTCCGCGTGCCGGGGCGAAGCAACAAACTGGATCCCGAACCGGCCCAGGTCGAACACCACCGTGTTTAGGACGTTGACGTCGGCTTCGCAGCCGTTGCAGCCGCCGGCGCTGACCTGTCGCAGCTTCAACGAACGTCCAAACAGACGCCGTGCCTTGCCATCGAGGGCTCGCGCCAGTTTCAACGGGCCGTCAGTCATGACCAAATCATCACGCCGGTTTGTGGCCAGCCGAAACCCGTGCGTGTAGCGGATCGCTTTCTCCGGGCAGGCGTCCACACAATCATTGCAAAACAGACATCGGCCGAGATCCAGCCGCAACCTCTTCTCGTCGATCGTAATCGCGTTTGTCGGACAGGCCTCGGCACAATCGAGGCAGTTGTCCGGACATTTCGCGCGGTCAACCACGGGCCGGCCGCGGTACCGGTCCGGCATTGTCGGCACCGATTGGGGGAACGCAATGGTGCTGTGTCCTTGTTGCAGTCGTGCCAGCACGTTTCGAAACATGAGTCCCTACCTCACAGATCGTGTCCGCAGTAGGACAAATTGAAGCTCTTGTTGCACAGCGGGAAGTCAGAGATCGGCTGGTTCCGCATCGCCATCGCCAATCCGATCCAGTTGTGAAATGACGGATCGACAATCTTGTAGCGGGCGAACCTCCCCTGCTCGTCGGTCAGGGCGACGTGACAAATCTCGCCGCGCCAGCCTTCGATCAACGACACCACCGCCGCATCCGCGGCCAGCGGCCCGACCGGTACGCGGATCGGCCCGGCGGGAAGTGACTTCAGTTGCTCCCGAATAAAGGCCGCCGACCGCTGAATCTCCAGCCAGCGGACGTACCCACGACCGAACGCGTCACCCGTCGGATATGTGGAGACCGGAATCTGGAAGAACTGGTAGATGCCCGTGGGAAACTCGTGTCGCACGTCGCGCTCCATTCCGCACGCCCGGGCCGCCACTCCCACCAAGCCCAAGTCGCGGCAGATTTGCTGCGAAACGGCGCCGGTGTTTTCGAACCGGCTGCGTACGGAGGACGTGTTCCACAGCAGGCTCACAGCGCCGGTCACGTCGCGCGTCGCTTGTTCAAGCCGTTCGAGCAATCGTCTCGCACGTGTTTCGTCGACGTCGTAGGCGACGCCGCCGGGTCGCACCAATCCGCGTCCGAATCGGTTGCCGCAGAGCAGCGCCGTCATGTTGAGAAAATCGCCACGAATGCGGCCGCAGAACGAAGCCGTTGGAAGATAGCCAACGTCACCCGCCAATGCTCCGAGGTCCCCGGTATGGTTGGCCAACCGTTCCAGTTCCAGAGCAATGCCGCGCACTGCTTGCGCCCGCGCGGGCACCCGGCAGCCGGAGAGAGATTCCACGTTTTGGCAATACGCCAGTGTGTGACCGACGGTCGTGTCGCCCGCCAGCGTTTCCATGTAGTGGATGGCCCGCTTGTTCGGCCCGCCCACCAGGGCTCGTTCGACGCCCCGGTGCTGGTAGCCCAATGAGATCTCCAGATGCAACACGTGCTCGCCGTGACACTGGAAACGAAAATGGCCGGGTTCGATGATGCCCGCGTGGACGGGTCCAACGGCTACCTCATGGATCTCGTCGCCCTCCACGCGGAAGTGATTAGCCTCACCGCCCGAGCGGATTGGTTTCAACCAGGGGTGACCCTGCGGTGTCACGTGCCATTGTTCGGCGATCTCACGCTCGAACCAGTGCGCTGGCGGACAATCGGGTGTCAACGACGGGTACTCACCCGTCACGACGGCACTCACGCTGGAGAGCGTGCCGGTGGTTCCGTTGGCCAGCACGGCCATGAGTCCCGCCGAATCATTCCCGTTCGGCAGGCCGAACAGTGCGGCGATTCGTGCGCCCTCACTCACTTGATGCACGATACTCCGACGAAACTCAACGAGGGAGCTGACGGAAAGTTGCCGTCGATCGGATTTCTCGCCGTTGTGCGTCGTGGTCACAGACCTCCCAGCGCGCGTGCAGTTTCGTGCAGCAAATTGTCAATGGCGGGCGGAATGTAAATCCCCAAAAGCAGCACGCCGGCGCCGAGCAGCGCCGGTGGTAGGACGGCGATCAGCGGTTCGCGTTGAGGTTCTCTGCTCGCCTCGCCCTGCGCCATGCGCAGCGCCACGGTCGCCATGCCGATAAAGATTGCCGCCAGCAACGCCAGGTAGATGACGGCCACGATCGTGCGACCTTCGTCGAGCGACGCCTTCAAAATTGTGAACTCGCTAAGGAATGGGCCAAACGGCGGCGACCCCGTGATTGCAAACAGGCCAGCCAGCCACACCACGCCCGACACCGGTAGCGCCCGCAAAACGCCGCGCACCTCGACGGTGGACTTGGTGCGGAACGTGCCGAGGATATTGCCGGCAATCAGGAACAGCATCGCCTTGGTCAACGAGTGGTTGATGGCGTGCAACAGCGCGCCAAACACGCCGGCGCCACCCAGTCCGATGCCGAGCGAGAGGATCCCCATGTGCTCGACGCTCGAGTAGGCCAGCATCCGTTTGTAGTCGCTCTGGCCCACGATGAATGCCGCCGCCACAGCCATCGAGATCAGGCCAAAGCCCACGAGCAATTGCCGGCTGAAACCGCCAAGACCGGCTGCCACGCAGACCTGCTGCGTGCGGACGATTCCGAGAAACGCACAGTTGAGCAACGCGCCCGACAGCAATGCCGAGATAACTGACGGGGATTCGCTATGGGCATCCGGCAACCACGTATGCAACGGAGCGAGTCCCATCTTGGTGCCGTAGCCCACGAGAATCAACAGGAACGCCGCCTTCAGCCACGGAACATGCAATTGCGTTGCCTGCGACCCCAAATTGGCAAACAACATCGACGGTGACGACCCAGACGTCCCCGCCTGTGGGTGTGAGGCCGCCACGGCGAGAAAGAAATTGCCGAGCAGAGCCAGCGCGATTCCCACGGAGCAAATCAACAAATACTTCCACGTCGCTTCCAGCGAGCGGTGATGGCGATGGAAATAAATCAACGGCGCGCTCGCCAGTGTCGTCGCCTCCACCGCCACCCACAACAGGCCGACATGCTGGCTGACCGTGACGAGTGTCATTGCTGCCAGAAAGAGAAGCAGACAGGCCGTAAACGTGGCCTCCGGCGCGTTGTCGAAAAGGAAACCTTCCTCGATGTCCGTGATGCCTCCCTGGCGCTCCCGTCGTAGATAGCTCAGCGTGTACACGGACACGGCCAAAAACAGTACGCTGGTGATGCTCAGGAACAACAGCCCCAACCCATCCAAAGCGAACCAGCCACCCGGTGTCGGCCGCGGTCGGCAAACCCACGCGCTGACCGTCAAACTGGTGTGCCCCGCGGCAGTCGTCACCAACAAAGCCCGTCGCGGGCGGTCGGCCCGAACGAAAAACGCGAGGCCACCGGCCGCCGCGGGAATAAGAATCAAGAGCAGGACCGTCATGCTCAATCTCTCAGGCTGGAAAGCTTGTGCGTGTCGATGTGATCGGACTCGCGGCTAATGTGAAAGATGATGATCCCCATGATGAACACCGCCACGAACACGTCCAGCAGCACCCCCAATTCGACCAACAACGGCGAGTCGACCACAAGTCCGACGCCGAACGCGTAGATCCCATTTTCCATCACCAGGAATCCGAGCACCTGGCTGATCGCCTTCTTGCGCGTAATGATCAGAAAGAGCCCGACGAACATCGAAAACAACGCCACCGCCACCAATAAGGAAGAGTGGGACGGTTCGGGTAACGGTAGTCGGGCGGTCAACCAAAGCGAGGCCCCCAACGCCGCCACGCCGGCCAAAAGCGACGGAATCGCTCCCACGAACGGTTCGACCTCCCGTTCGACTTCCGCCGCACGCAGTGCCCGAAACAGCAGCCACGGAAAGACCACGCCCTTCAACGTCATACCACCCAGCGCCACGACCAACACCGCCACGGTCAGGTGATTGTGGTGAGCCAGTAGCGCCAGTGCACCCAGCAAGACTCCCTGCACGGCCACGGTGCGGATGCTGGCCCCCAGCCGGCTGGCGCCCAGCAGCCGAAGATTGGTCAACACCAACAGGATCAAAATAACGTCGGCATTCACGCTGTCACCTCAAACTCAAGATCAACGCGACCGCAGCCAGCACACCCGCGCCGACCAATAAGCCCGTTACCTGTTGGGGCAGCCGCAACCGGGCCATCGAGGATTCGACGATCCCGACGGCGACGGCGACGGCCAGCATTCCGAGCAGACCAGCTCCACCGTCCAGCCACGGATTGCCCGTCCGAACCGGAACGATCAACCCGGCGAGAAGCGACCCCAGCACCCACAACTTCAATGCCGCGCCATAGAGGATGAACGCCAGGTCTGGCCCGCTATGGTCGAGAACCATCACTTCGTGGATCATCGTCAACTCGAGATGCGTGGTTGGGTCGTCCACCGGAATGCGCGCATTCTCGGCCAGAAATACGACCATCAAGGCGCCGACAACCAATGCCAACATCGGGCCCGCCTTCAGCCACGCATCGGCTGACAGCAACGAATAGATCGTGGAAAGTGATAGACTGCCAGATTGCCGCGCCAGCGCCGCCAACCCGAGAAGCAGGGCTGGTTCCGCCAGTGCGGAGAACGTCACCTCGCGACTCGCACCTATGCCCTCAAAACTCGATCCGGTGTCCAGCGCCGCCAATACGGCGAACAAGCGTGTCAATCCCAATAGGTAGGCAAACAGCACCAGGTCTCCGCTGAAGCGTAGAGTGGCCCGCAGTCCACCGAGCGGTACGAGAGTGGTCGCCACCAACACCGCGGCCAATCCAATGATTGGGCCCCCGCGGAAGACCCACGTCGTCGTGCGGCTGTACACCGCACCTTTGCGCAGAAGTCTTCCCAGGTCGTAGTACGGCTGCAGCAACGGTTGACCACTCCGGCCGGCGAACCATGCCTTTGTGCGGTTGATCACGCCGAGCAGGACGGGCGACAACACGAGGGCCGACAGTGGTTGAAGAAGAGCGATAAGCTTCATGGCTCAAGCCAATTTCCAGATCAACAAAACCAACAACGTAAGCGCGATGTAAAGGACGTAGAGTTGAATCCGCCCCTGCTGCAGCCAGCGCAATCGTCCCAGCGTCCAGCCGATCCCCGCAAACAAGGGTCGGAACACGGCTTCGCGTGCCATGTCCGGTGTTTCCGTCGCCAGGGACGATGCCTGTGGGAAAATCCCCGTCGGCGCCACAAATTTGCGCCGCGTGCGCACCACCGGCGCAAACAATTCCATCAATGGTTGCGCAAACGACGACGCGGTATACTGCATCCGTGGCGTGGGTCGCCCGTAACCGCAGTCCCACGTCACCGTGGTCTCCACGGCGCGACCCGCCAGCAAGACGCATCGCAGGCACAGCAGTCCACCCACGAGGACGATGAACCCAGCACTGCCGAAGACAATCAGCGTGAGCGGCCGAACGGCATCCGCGAGACCGTCGGCCACAGACAGGCGCGTCAGTTCCGCCAATACCGGGGGCAGGACCTTCACCACGAACGGCGCGAGTAATCCGATGAGGACGCAACCTGCCGCCAGCAACGCCATCGGCAGCCGCATCATCAGCCCCGGCTCACGCGCCTGCGCCATGCGATCATGGCGTGGCTCTCCGAGAAACACGATGCCGAACGCTTTGGCGAAACAGGCCGCTGCCAAGCCGCCGATTAACGCCAAACCAGCAATTACGCCGAGCAACGGGATCGCTACCGGTGCGTCATTGTGCACGGCTCCCGCGTACGAACCCAGATAAATCAGGAATTCGCTCACGAAACCATTCAGTGGAGGCAATCCGGAAATTGCCACGGCGCCGATGAGAAAGGTCGCTGCGGTCCATGGCATCCGCTTTGACAGTCCTCCCAGGTGCTCGATCTCCTGCGTACCCGTCGCATGGATCACGGCACCCGCACCGAGAAAGAGCAAGCCCTTGAACAGGGCGTGATTGACCACGTGCAGCAGGGCGCCCGCAAACCCCAACACCGCCAGCGGCATCGATCCTGAACTGATTCCCAGCAATCCCACTCCCAGACCGAGGGCGATGATACCGATGTTCTCCACGCTGTGATACGCCAGCAGCCGCTTGAGGTCATGTTGCGCCAGCGCGAACAGGACGCCGAGCACGCCCGAACTGAGTCCAATCGCCACCAACAGCCAGCCCCACCACAACGGTGGCGGACCCAAAAACATGAGCGTCCGAAGCAATCCGTAAATGCCCATCTTGATCATTACGCCAGACATCAGGGCCGACACGTGACTGGGCGCCGCCGGGTGCGCTTCGGGCAGCCAGACGTGAAACGGCATGAAGCCGGCCTTCGTGCCGAAACCGACGACCGCCAGCAGGAACAAAGCGCCAGCGTTGACAGGTGCGAACCGGTTGAAGTCCAGCGAACCACTCTGACGACCCAACAAGATGAACATGGCCAGCAGAAACGCCGTGCCGAGATGCGACGCCACCAGATATGTCCACCCCGCGTCGCGCACGCTTTCCGTCTCGTCCTCGAACGTGACCAGGAAGAACGAAGTCAGCGCCATCAATTCCCATGCCGTGAGAAACAGAATGGCGTTTCGGGCCACCACCACCATCACCATGCTGGCGACGAGCAGATTGAAGAAAAACCAGGATGCGCCAAGGGAATTTTTCCCCCGCCACGCGGCAAGATATTCGTCTCCATAAATTGCGGTGAGCGCCGAAAGGCCGAAAATCGGGATTAGGAAGAAGGCCGATAGTGCATCCAACTGCACGAAGAACGCCCCGTACGGAACGTTCCAAGCCAGTCTCAGAGATTCACCCGCTCCACCGGCGAGCACGCGCACAGGGGAGACGAGCCCGATCACGCACGCCGTGACCAACCCGCCTATGCCCAACCGCGGTCGCCACAGCGCTGCCAGCCCGCTTAGCACAAGGATTCCCACCGCAAACAGGAGAAGGAACATCTATCGAGCCGCCTTCTCCGCCAGATTCGTTTCCACACGGCGCGCTTCACCGAGAATCTCGTCGCGCGAAGCCTGACGCACCACGGCGGCTTTGAAGCCCGCGTCGTGGATCGCAAACGCCAACCGCGAAAGCAGATGAAGATGAGCGCGAACGGTCGGACTGATTACCGAGAACAATGCATGGACCGGCTTGCCGTCCAGGGCGCCAAACTCGACCGGCTTCTCCAAGAATCCCAGACTGATCATGGGACGGTTCACATGCAACACGATCGGGTTGCGGACATGCGGTATCGCAATGCCGTCACCGACGCCAGTAGACGCCAGGGCTTCTCGCGCCAGCAGCACCCGCAGCAGAAACTCACGGTCGACTTCCTCCGGCAATCGCATGTTTTCCGCGACGCTCCGGAGCACCGATTCTTTGTCCGCCCCGGCTAACCGATAGAAGATGCCGCCGGCCTGCAGCGCGTCCCCCAAACCGGGGAGAGGCGTCGCGGTGCTCTCGGGTTCTTGGAAGATTTCGGGCGAGACGTGGATCCTTCGGGAAGTCGCCCATTCCAGCAGTTCCGCGCGGTTGAATCGATACTGGCCGCTGACGCGGTAGCCGGGCAAGCTCCGCTCGTTGATCCAGCGATAAACCGTTTTCTCCGACACTTTAAGCAAGCCAGCGACGTCCTGGACAGTTAGTTGCATTTTTCTCCAAGAATGCCTATTTATAGCCCGGAATGGACAACTATGGACATGATGGCAGGACCGGCGGCAGGAGTCAAGCGCTCACACGTCAAAAATCACGGTGGCGCGCCAGGTGGCGTCGGGTAGTTGTTCGACCCGGAGTTCATGATAGGTAATCGCCTTGATCTCGTCGTTGGGTTGCGAGCGATCAAAATCGATCTCCCCGCCGTACAGCGTCGCCGAGACGCGTTGGGGGGTCAGGCTGCCGATTTCGATCTCATCGTACAGAAGATGATTCGCTTCGACCTCGTACAGCAACTCGGCCAGCCAGTCGTGCAGCAGGTCGTCCAGCGTCCCGGCCTCGATCTCAAGCAGTTTCTGGTCTCGGACCTCCGACTTCTGCAGTTGGCCGAGGGCCTCGTAAAGGGCGCCCGCCGCATTCGTGAACAGTTCTTCCAGCGTGCGGCCGAAGACATGCACGCCGATGTCGGCGGTGTGATCGAAGAACTCGTGGGGTTTCGGCACCGTGTGATTCTACCTTACTTCTCGGTTTCTGCCCACTTCGCTTTGCGCTCGGCGACCAGCTTGTCAAACTTCGCGACCTGGTCCGGCTGCAGGATCGCCCGGACTTTGGCATCGGCCCGGTCGAGGATCGTTTCCACCTGGGGACGCACCTGTTGCCGCACGGCCGACATTTCCTGTTGACCTTCCTGGACGATGCCGCGCAACTGTTGCCGCTGCTGCGCATCCAGCCGCAGTTCCCAGCTCAACCGGCGCACGATGAAATTCGCCCGAGCCTGTGGCCCGTGTCCCCACTGGAACAGATGACGGATCACGCCAATGGTAATCAGGCCGCCTGCCGTCATTCCGAGCAGGAAAACAACCAGGACACCTACGATGGCTTTCCAATTCTTCATGTCAATCTCCCGTGAAATGGGTCACCAGCATGCGCTCGACTTCGTCGTCGGCAATCGCGCTGCGCAGGTCCGTCGAATTGATACCCGGTGTCGCCATGAGCCACACGGCGGCGGCGGCCACGATAACGGCGAACGCGGGCGCGAGCCTCCACGCGATGGCGGGCCAGGGAACGAACCGCTCGCGTTCCGCGCGAAGCCGTGCCGCCAGCCGCGTTTCAAACCCGTACTCCGCGCGGGACGTATCGGCTCTGTCCGTGCGCGCAGCCCGGAACAGCTCGTTCAGTTGTTCATCGTTCATGACTTCTCTCCAGAATCTTCTTCAGGGCGTTTCGGGCCCGGTGGGCCCGCACTTTCACATTCGACTCGCTCCATCCGGTCAGTTCCGCCACTTCGCGCACCGGTTTTTCCTCAAGCTCCAGCAGCGTGATCACCAGCCGCTCGGTCGCGGAGAGTCGGGCCATCGCCCAGCGCAGGACTTCAGCGGCACGGGCCGGGCCGACGTTGTCGTAGACGCCGATCTCGAGGCCGTCGAACGGCTTGTTCTGGCGCTCGCGCCGGGCCGCGCGCAGGAAGTCGTAGCAGGCGCGCACGGCAATGCGCGATACCCAGTGTTCGAACGGTGCGGTGGCGCGAAACGACCGTAAGTTGCGGTACACCTTGATAAAAACTTCCTGGCAGATGTCGTCGAGTTCGTGGTCGTTGCGCGCGAAACGGGACGCGATACCGAACACCTTGCGTTTGTGCCGCCGCACCAACTCGGCAAACGCCTCGTCATCGCCCGTGAGCGTGGACTGAATAAGGCGGTCATCTGTTGCTTCCTCGATCCGGGCGGTCATGCCCGGCAGTTTTAGTCTTCCGCGACACGTTTGGCAATCCGCGGCTGTCCGATCCACCCGTGCCCAGGCGTTTTGGCTGTTCGTCAACACAAGACGAAGGAGGGACAGGGAAGGTTACATCTGGGGACTGGATGGATTTCAACCCCCGGAATCGGTAAAGTCAGCGGACGGAAGGCGTTCCTTTTTCAGCCGGAGCTGGCCGCAGGCGGCATCGATGTCGGTGCCCTTTTCCAGGCGGAGCGTGGTGGTGATCCCGTGCGATTTCAAGGTGTGCTGGAACATCTTGCAGCGGTCGCGTTCGGGCCGTCGCCACGGCAGGCCCTCGACGGGATTGTACGGGATCAGGTTGACCTTCGCATGCAACCGTCGGGCGATAGCGCCGAGCTGGTGGGCCTGTTCGAGGGAATCGTTGACGCCGTCGATGAGGATGTATTCGAAAGTCATCATCCGCTTCTTCGTATTCACATAGTAATCGCAGGCCGCGAGCAGTTCCGCGAGTGGGTACTTCTTGTTCACGGGCAGGATCCGTTCGCGGACCTCGTCGGTGGCGCCGTGGAGCGACACGGCGAGACGAATCTGCATCGGATCGTCGGCGAGTTGTTTGACGCGCGGGACGAGTCCGACGGTGGACACGGTGATTTTGCGCGCGCCGATGCCGAGCGCCCACGGGGCATTAAGTATCTTCAGGGCGCGCATCAGGTTGTCGTAATTGGCCAACGGTTCGCCCATACCCATGATCACGAGGTTGGTGACTCGTTGGCCGGTGATCCGGCGAACGGCGACGACTTGGTCCACGATTTCGGCGGCGGAGAGATTGCGTTTCACGCCGTCGAGGCCGCTCGCGCAGAACTTGCACCCGTAAGCACAGCCGACCTGGGTGGAGACGCAAACCGTGAAGCGGTCGCTGCTGGTGGTCAGTCCGGGCGTGGCGGGAATGAGCACGGTTTCGATGAGCGCGCGGTCGCGCAACTCGAAGAGAAACTTCTCCGTCGTATCCGTCGAATGGTGCGTCCGCACGCGGCGGACGGCGCACAACTCGAAGCTTTCTGCCAGTTTCTGGCGCAGTGCGGCCGGCAGATTGCTCATCTGGTCGAACGACTCGACCCGTTTCTCATACGTCCATTGCAGGATCTGGTCGGCGCGATAGGCCGGTTCGCCCCATTGGGCGAGCGTCGCCACCAGTTCATCGCGCGTCAGCGATTTGCTGTCGGTTCGCGGCCTCATACCTTGTTGGCCTTTAGTTCCCGTAACGAGTAGTGCGTGCCCCGCCAATCGATGCCACCGTGCACCAGTGTTTTCAACGTGGCCCGTCCGATAATGTACACGAACAGGAGCGCCGCCAGGGGCAGCCCTACGCAATACCAGCGTTTCAGTCCGTGGCAGCCTGCGTTGTCGATGTAAAGCAGCATAAGTGAGCCGACGATGGCGACATTGAGCCACCAGGTCGCGCCGCGGGTGAGCACCAGCGCCGCGACGGGCCAGTCGAACACCGCGAGTTGGCCGAGACAAGTAGCCACGATGGCGGCAAGACTATACTCCAGGCCGGCGAACGAGTTCTTTTCCAATCCGCGAACCAGTTCGCCCACCGAACTGTACCATTCGACGGTTATGGACCCGTCGCCGAGCAGCATCTCTTGGTGGAACCCAGTCTTCTTGATCAGCTTGCCGAGTTTCATGTCGTCATCGGGCCGCATGGCGATTGCGCGATGGCCGCCCGCAGCGCGGTAGACGTCGGCGCGCACCAGATTGAAGGCGCCGATGCC
Source organism: Verrucomicrobiia bacterium (assembly GCA_035515475.1). GTDB lineage: Bacteria > Verrucomicrobiota > Verrucomicrobiia > Palsa-1439 > Palsa-1439 > DATJBF01. Next base: position 21,431 of record DATJBF010000076.1, on the reverse strand, counting down.
GATGTGCCACCGGCTCTTCGGGGCGCTCGCTTTCCACGGCCGGGCGTACATACCGAAGAACAGGGCGAACGCTCCCCCGAACATATTCAGGAACGTACCGGGCATCTGCGGTCGCGGGGCGACGGCGACGTGGTCGAGGTTTGCTTGGTGGATGTGACCAACGGCCCGGCCGACCACCGATGGCTCTATGACCACGTCGGCATCCGTGAACAGAAGAAATGCGCCGCTGGCCCGGTCCGCACCGCACTGCAACGCGTGGGTTTTTCCCAGCCAGCCGCTGGGCAACCCGGTGACGTGCTCCACGTGTAGGCGGGGATCCTTCGCCGCCATGCGGTCCAGAATGGCTCCTGTCTCGTCTGTGGAACGGTCATCGACCGCAATCAATTCGAGGTTCGGGTACTCTTGCGCCAGGAGCGAGCTCAATCCCTGCTCGATGTTGCGGGCTTCGTTGCGCGCGGCGACGATTACCGATACCTTCGGGGCATTCCCACGAGAAAACAACGGCAGGTCCTTCAATCGACGCAGAGAGCGATTGCCCACGGCAAACTCGATGGTTATTGCCGCCACGAGCAGCAGCGTCGTCGCCGCCAACCAGAAGAGGAGGGACTCCATGACCGGATGTTATCCGAACCGCGGCGGTCAACGGGAGTACATTTCTTGGCGGCGCTGGGGTTGGACGGGGGACGACAACTTTGGGCGGGTCAACGTTGCGGTCGCCGAGACGCTCGCGAAGTAGTTCGGATTCGGTCCTGAACTCGCTCGACAGCCGCTCGGAGTTTCTCGACGAGCGCGAGAGCGTCGCGGTAGGTGCGGATACGCTGTTGCGGAGTCATCCGCAAGTGATCCTCGAGCAGGACGGTGTCACTGCTGGAGGCTTCGGTGGTCCTCGAAGCGTCGGTGCGGCGCTGACGGTGGGGCGATTTCATCACGGGCGGTGGATCGAAGCGGGCGAGCGCCGACAGGCGGGGCGGGCGGATCGGCCCGCCCCGCTGGCTGCTATTTTGCGGTACCCGATCTGTTCGCGACGGCTCGATAGGTCAGCGAGCAATTATTGGTAAACGCGGAGTCCTCACCGACTCCTACGACCACGGGCATGGTGACCGGTACGCCCGCTTTCAACGTCCCATTCGTCAGCCCAGAATCCGCCCACGGCGTTCGCCATGAACCCTTCTTCAGGTTCGCCGTCAACGTCCACAATGCTGACGCCTTCTTGTGCGAGAGCATGCAACTTCCCACGGGACTGGTTGCATGTCCCACCCCTTTTTTGTTCAACGTGAACGACGCATGTGCGCCGCCAATGTCCAGCGCGACCACCGTGTTCGTCACGTCGAACCCGGAGCCGAGATCGACCGTGGCCTTGAGTAAGCAAGTGTCGTTGTTCTCCTTGGCGAAATTCACTTTTGCGTGCAACTTGCCGACGATCATTGGCGCCCAATTCGTAATCGTGGCGATGCCCAGATCGTGGGCCGACCAGACGCCGTTCTGCAACTCGAAGCAGTACGAGTCGCTGTTCGCGCTGTTGGTGAGGACGCCGGCTTCCAGATTGTAGTACCCGTTCGCGCTCATGATGAATCCGGGCGGCAACGCTGTGCGGATCCCATTGGTGTCTGAGAAATACCCGGCCGCCAGCGCCGGACTGATCATGCCGACCCGGGTCATCCAGTTGGAGGAGGCGTACATGACGAACGTGGCCGTCACGCCGTTCGATCCCTGAGCGTTGATGGTCATCGCCCCCGAGGTCGGGTTGATCGGATCCGTGACGTCGCCGGGGCACAGGTTGGCCACGAACACCGATCCGCCGTAATCGACCGCGGAGTTGGTTGAGATATTGATGCCCATGCCGAACGCGGCGCCGAGGTCTCCGCTCGCCGACAATACGGGATTGACCACCGTGAAGCTCACGGTGAAATCCGTGGGCGTCAGTTGCACAAGACTGACCCCGGCGGTGGCGTCTGCGTTCATGGCGATGTAATTGATGTAGTCCGAAGCGTCCTTCGTGAACGCCAACGTCACCCGGGTGCCGGCATCCAATGCGGTGCCTTGGAGGTCCTCGTTGTTATTCGTGCTTCCGGGCGGGCTGACCTGAAAACCCATATGAAACACATCGCCGTCCATACTTCCGCCCGCATAGGCCGCCGTGTCTCCTGATCCCGCCTGGCCCATTCCCGGCGCTTCCTCGACGGGAACAAATGCCGTCCCGTTATAGGTGGAATTCGTCACGTCCCAAACGATCTCCGCGTTCGCCATTACGACCATGGCAAAACAGCCGATCACCGAAAGTATTGTTTTCTTCATGGTGCGGACATGGAAAGCACTACGTATGCCTTTGCGTATCTGCGGTAGGACGAACTCTTGATTCTGGACAGTTTCTCTCCGGTATCCTGTGCTTTGGCCTCCCGCTCGTGGTACTTGTTGATGGCGAAGGTGATGGCGCCTGTTACTGCCAAGCGTCGTCGTGCTCGATAGAAAGCAGAGTCCGGAACGAAAAGTCGCGAGGCCGCGGCGTCACGGACGGGGAGGCAACGGCCAGTTTACAGTGACTGGCGGTGTGGCGGGCGCACGCTGCAGGTTCTGGGCGACGTTCGTGAGGAACGGTCGGTTGCTCCAGTACAGCGAATGAATTTCGGCGTTAAACGGCCACTCACGCAGGTCCCAGTTGTACGTTGAGCCGAGGTCTTGCGCCAAGGGCGCATCCCATTCCTGGGCGACAACGCGTTGGCTGGTGACGCCGCTGGGGGGGCCTTCTTGTCCGAGTCGTTGGCCGCCCCATTGTTCGTTCCCCAGGATGATGTTGGCCCAGTTGGACAAACCCAGCAGAACGAAGTCGGCTTGCGCCCAATAGACGAACCAGTTGCCCGTCAGGACATCGGCCGCTGCCCTCAAATCGGGTTGTTGCAGGTCGGCCTGCAAAAGGTCCGGCGCGAACGAAATGATGTTGTCCAAGCACCTGGCCAGCGCCGGGTTTGCGATCAGCATTTGCCGGAGGACGAAATTGCCCATGCTGTGAGCCATCAGGTTGATGCGAATGCCCCGCCCACCCACTACTGCAATGAGCCGGCTTAGAAAGCTGGCGAGCGACGGAGCGCCGACGTCGCGGGCCGCTTTCAAATCGCCGGCGTACTGATGAAGCGGGCCGGAGATCGGGGTGTCAAAGGACGGCCAGTCGTAACCAATCACGGTGCCCTGAAAACCGTTCGCCGCCATCGAGCCGCCCGAAACACTTGTGCCGATGGCCTTCGCGTATTGACCGAACGCGTCCGGTTCCCGGTTCGCGTATCCGTGAATAAGGATCACCAGCGGATCCTGCAAAGAGTTGATGAATCCAGCGGGCAGATAATTGGACTGAGGGGCGGTGGCAGGCGGCAGCGCGTTGCCCGTCTGCAGCACTGTCCAGCTTCCCCCGTTGGTCAACCACCGGCGACGTGAGCTGACTACGTACACGGCGAGACGATTCTATCACACGTCCACACGTGCCTCAAACCATGTTCGAGCGCCATTCTAACCCGGCCAGCAACGAACCAGAATGTGGAGGGAAAGGATTTGCCTCCGACGACCTTGTTGCTCAGGTCCGCGTGCGTTTACCCTGTCGCTGCTTTCGGTGGCGATGCCGCTTCTTGGTGGCTTCTTCAGCCAGCAAGGCAGCCAGCTTCTGGCTGTGCTGTCGGAGGCGTTCGGCCGGAGTCAGCGTGAGATTGCAGGCGACCTGCTTCATGTCACAACCGGCTGCTTCGGCGGCTTCCCAAGCATCGGTGCGACGCTGACGGCGCGATGACTTCATTGCAGGCATGGTTCAGTTGCCCCTTTTTCGTTGCGGGCTTCCCCTTCAAGTTGGAGCGGATTGATTCTCAAGGGCGGGTGTTCAATCACCACATCGTTGAAATAGCAGGCCAGCCACATCCACTTCATTCGCTTTCTTGGTTCGACCCCATGTTCCTGCAATCCACCTTCGATGCTTTCGCGAACCTTGCGTAACCACAACGAAGCGGCTTCAATTTGGCCGTCGCCCTTGGCGGTGATTCGTTCCGGGGAAAGGATGTCAACAAAGTGGCGCCCGTCCGAATCACGACGCACCCGTTTCGTGTGTTCTTCTGATTCCCGGAGCGTGGCGACTAAATCATCTGAGATCAGAATTCGTGGGTGCACGGCGAGTGACGACTCCATCGTGTAGGCCTGCACCAGTGCAGGGCCAAACAAGACGTTACCGCGATGGTACAGTTTTCCCCTCACGATGGCCCCGCGACTCAACAATCCTCTAGGTTTCAGTTTTGGTCCCAGCCCCAGTGCTCCTCCCGCCAAGAAGTCCTGGGCCAGATAGCCAGCATCGCCGAAGATGATTGGTATGCTGGATGAGGTATCGAGGCACGAAAACACGATCGTGTCCGAAAAGTGTGCGACTTCCATGCCGAGAGTATCTTCTTTGCCTTGGGCCTTCACTTTGCGGATGAGGTCCGCCCAGTGCGGTACTCGATCCAACACGTGGGCAATCCATTCCACCGGGGGCGAACCCGTCATACTTGCCTCGATCAGTTCGCGCCATCCGAGGACGTCCAAGAACAGTACGATTCGATCCTCGTATTCTGGGCGATTGCTTGCGTTCATTTATCCAACGGACATCGCTCGTGTTTCCGCCACGAACTGGCAATACCACGAATGGTAAGCAGGTGACGCAGGAGTAGCAAGAGCGGAAGCCAGCCGCGGCCGGAATGCCGCTCCCAGAACGGGCTACGACCGAGATTCTTCGCTCCGCTCAGAATGACACCACGAGACAAGACGGTCGAGTGGCCCGAAGGCCTACGAGGCGGGACAACGGGCGCCCCAGCCCTCTTCGTAGTACTACCTCGTAACATCGATGCGTTCTGAGAAGATTTTTTCATGCGGCAAGTGCCGTGAGCTGTTCGACATCGGCGGCTCGCGCCGCGAGCAGTGCGGTGATGATCTTGCGACCGTTCTCGGTGACGACGTAGCGGTGCGTGCCGCTGACTGTGCGCGACAGTCCGTGCGCCCGCAGCAGGCGCAACTGGCGCGTGACCGCGGTCGCCGGCCGTCGCTCTTGCGCCGCGTCGGCCTCGCTCCATGGATTGAGCGCGCGGTGACGCCGGCCGTCGCGCACCACAGGACGGCACACCGCCGCCGCCGCTTCCCCCGCCGGGGTCTTCGCCGTGACGCTGGCCAGCGCTTCCAGATAGCGGCGGTTGGCCGCCGCCGAGACTTGAGCGCGCCGCCACAACTCGCCCACGCTGCGTTGCAGTGGTCGCCAAGACTTCCGGCCGCCGGGCTCGCCTTGCTTGGCGCGATAGACGCGGAACTCCTCGGTCTTGTTGATAGTCGTCTCGATCCGCAGGACGCTGCCCTCTTTGTCGTATATCTTCACCGAGTTGCCGTTGACGGAGTGTTTGACGCGCAGGCCCTCCGGCCGGTGCTTGAGGTCGCTGATGACTTCGCCCGTGAAGTTGCCCTGCACACGCCCGCTAGTGGTGGGCGTTTTGCGCCCCAAGAAGCGCATGACGTCCGGGCTGGCGAAGCTGCGCAGGCCATGATGAACCAAGCGGGGATAAAGCGCGGCCAGGCTTGGGGCGTCGCGAAACAGCAAATCAGTGGCGTATTCGCTGGCGCTGGCGGTCCAGTAGTAGGTCTGGCCGATGGGACGGCAGATTTCGGCGCGCAGCGGATGGGCTTGGTCGAGCAAGCGGCCCAGCACGTGCGGCCAGTCGGTACGCAGTTGGTCATCCAGCAGCGCTGGCGCGCGCAGGGCGTCGGCCACCCACACGAAGCAGTTGTCACGCTGGCGGTAGGCCAAACCGGCGGCGTCCATCTGACGGGCCAGGCGGTCGCGCCCGTTGAGGCAGATGTCCACGGTAAAGGGAAACCACGTTTGCACTCGCACATGACACAGGCCCAGTTGCTCGTGCAGGAAGTAGTGGTAGAGGTGCAGGCATTTGCGGGGTTCAAGAACCAAGTGAATCTGCTTGCTCTGACGATCACCGCGCACCGAGTAAGACAGACAGTTCTCCAAAGCGCTGAAGATGGCAATCAGACCGCTGCTGACACCGTCGGTGCGGGCGATCTGGCGGGCGAGATCTTCCTTGCTGGTCTGAGCATGGGGCCAATAACGGAAGGGGCGACCGGCTTGTTCGGCCGTGGCATAGGCGGCGGCCTTGACGCGAGTAGTCAGGGCCTGAGCAAAGGCGCCGAAGTCTTTGATGAGAACGCGGCGGGCGTTGAGGTAGGCTTCCATGACCGTGGGCTGGAACAAATGCCGCAAGGTGCCACGCAAGCGCAGCCGATCGAAGCCGGACAAAACGCCTGTCAAAGAGTTGCCGAATCGGTTAAGAAAAGCCGGCGGAATGCCGGGGACGGTGGAAGAAGTTTGTTGGTTCATCGCCCAAACTTCTATCGCAACGCCCGGTGTTCCGCCACTTTGGTTGCGGCTTGGCCGCGCTGTGTCTTCGTGGTGAGGAACGACGGGGCAGTGGCGGCTGGGAGACCGCTCCCGCGAAAGCCTGTGACAATCCGTGTGGTCCCGTGGCTAGTGCTCCATCAACGTTTATCAGAGGCGTGCGGGGAGGGCGAAGTTTGCCCGCCTCTGGCAGCGCCACAGGCGACCAAGGCTCTTGCTGAGCCGCGGCGTTGACGGAGAAAACGGTCGGCTCGCCGGGAGGCTCGCCCTCCCAATCAAGGTTGACCCGGCACTAGGACTTCTTGCCGTTTTCGGCGGTTTCGGCTTCTTCTTCCTGTTTCTCGCTGATGACGCGGGCGAGGGCAACGAGTTTGTCGCCCCGATTGAGATTGATCAGCTTGACGCCCTGCGTGTTTCTGCCGGCGACCCGGATGTCTTTACAGGGAGTGCGGACGGTCTGACCCTGCGACGTGGTCAGCATGATTTCGTCCTGATCGGTCACGCTGAGCGCGCCGACGACGTCGCCGACTTTGTCGGTGGTTTTGAGGGTGATGATGCCCTTCCCACCGCGGGATTGTTTGCGGTATTCGTCGAACGGGGTGCGTTTCCCGATGCCGTGTTGGCCGGCAACGAGCAATGTGGCCTCGGGATCAACAATCTCGATGCCGACAACGTAGTCGCCTTTGTCGGGCCGAATACCCCAGACGCCGACGGCACTGCGGCCCATGTCGCGGGCGTCTTCTTCGTGAAACCGGATGCTCATGCCGTCCTTGGTGACGAGGACGATTTCGTTGTTGCCGTTGGTGAGTTTGACGCCGATGAGCCGGTCGCCTTTTTCGATCGTGATGCCGATGATGCCGCCCTTGCGAACATTTTGGTAGGCACTGAGCACCGTCTTCTTCACGATGCCGACCCGCGTGGCCATCAGGAGATAATTCTTGTCGGTGAATTCCTTGATGCGCAACAGCGCGGCGACCTTCTCCTCGGGACGGAGTTGGAGGAAGTTGGCGATGCTCTTGCCCTTGGCGGCCCGCCCCATTTCCGGAAGCTCGTACACCTTCTCGACGTAAACGCGGCCTTCCTCGGTAAAAAACATGATGAAATCGTGCGTGGAACAGGTGAACAGGTGCTCGATAAAATCCTCTTCGCGCTGTTCCATGCCGATGACGCCCTTGCCGCCGCGACGTTGGGAGCGGTAGGCACTCACGGCCGTGCGCTTGAGGTACCCCTGGTGGGAGATCGTGACGATGCACGGTTCGTCGGCGATGAGATCTTCTATGTTGATCTCGCCTTCGTCGGCCACGATGTCGGTCCGACGCGGGTCGCCGTACTTCTCTTTGACTTCGAGCAACTCGGCTTTCACGACGCCCATGAGTTTCTTTTCGCTGGCGAGCAGGCTCTTGAGGTACTCGATGCGCTTGATCAGTTCGAGGTATTCCTCCTCGATCTTGTCACGTTCGAGCCCGGTGAGCTGGTAGAGACGCAAATCGAGGATCGCATTGGTCTGCACCTCGGACAGACGGAATTTGTCCATCAACTTCTTCTTCGCGTCGTCGCGGTCGTCGGAGCCTTTGATGATCTTGACGACGGCGTCGATGTTTTCGAGCGCGATGCGGAACCCTTCGAGAATGTGGGCGCGTTCCTCGGCCTTCTGCAGTTCGAACCGGGTCCGGCGGGTGATGACTTCGCGCCGATGCGCGATGTAGCAGCCAAGCATCTGTTTGATGTCCATCGTGCGCGGCCGACCGTGATCGAGCGCGAGCATGATGACGCCAAACGTGTCTTCGAGTTGGGTGTGCTTGTAGAGGTTGTTGATGACGATCTTCGGAACGGCATCGCGCTTGAGTTCGATGACGATCCGCATGCCGTCCTTGTTGGATTCGTCGCGGATGTCGCTGATGTCGTCGAGCTTCTTCTCGTTGACGAGTTCCGCAACGCGTTCGATGAGGGACGCCTTGTTGACGTTGTAGGGGATCTCGGAAATGACGAGTCGCTCCTTGCCGCCCTTGACTTCCTCGACGCCGATGCGCCCGCGAATCTTGAGGCTGCCACGGCCCTTGAGCAGGTAATCCTTGATGCCTTGCCGGCCACAAATCAGGCCGCCCGTTGGGAAATCGGCACCTTTGATGAATTTGGCGACCTTCTCCACGTCGATCTCGGGTTCGTCGATCACCGCGCAACAGGCGTCGACGATCTCGCCGAGGTTGTGTGGTGGAATGTTGGTGGCCATGCCGACCGCGATGCCGGTGCTGCCGTTGACCAGCAGGTTCGGGATCCGCGCGGGCAAGACGACGGGTTCGTGTTCGCGCTCGTCGAAGTTGGGCTGAAAATCGACCGTGTCCTTGTCGAGGTCGGCGAGCAACTCTTCGGCGATCTCTTCCAGGCGGCACTCGGTGTACCGGTAGGCGGCGGCGGGATCGCCGTCGATCGAGCCGAAGTTGCCCTGGCCATCGATGAGGGGGTACCGCATCGCGAAATCCTGCGCCATTCGGACCAGGGTGTCGTACACACTGGCGTCGCCATGCGGGTGGTATTTGCCGAGCACTTCGCCGACGACCTTGGCGCATTTGGTGTACGGGCGGTTATGCAGCAGCCCCAGCTCGCGCATCGCGTACAGCACGCGGCGGTTCGACGGCTTCAGGCCGTCGCGGGCGTCCGGCAGCGCGCGGCCCACGATGACCGACATCGAGTAATCGATGTACGCCTGTTGCATCTGCTCGCTGATGTTGATCGGCGTGACCTTTTCGTTTTGGGCGTACATATCTCTCCACTCCTCCTACCGCATCTTCTGTTGATGCATTCGTCAAACCTGCAACTACTGTTTCCCCAGGAACAGCTTCGCCGTTGTCAAAAAGTTCTCGGCGTCGGCCACCAGTTCTTTCAACCGCCCGCCAGCGGGCGGGGCGTGGGCGCCCAGGTCGGCGTCGTAATGCCATTGCGTGGCCCGCCGGAACCGCTCGCCGATTTCCTTCGGGATCAAGCCCGTCTTCACAAACTCATGCTGGAATTTCGCAGCCACGTCACTGTGTTCGGACGGGCCGAATTCCTTCGTGGCCAGCAGGGCACACGCGCAATAGAACATCGTGAAATAAACCCGGTCCATGGCCCCGCGACACATGTCTTTCTCGATCAGCAGGCGCGCCTCCGTCAGGCTCTCCTGGGCCTGAGCGAGCCGCAAATCGATCAGGGCTTGGGCCTCCGGCGTCACGGCGCATCAGACATCGAGATTGCGAACGTTCAAGGCGTTCTCTTCAATGAACTGACGGCGCGGCGCGACGTCGTCGCCCATGAGCACGGCGAAGATCTCGTCCGCTTTCGCCGCGTCCTCGAGCACGACCTTCAACATCTTGCGGCGCTCGGGATCCATCGTTGTCTCCCACAGCTGCTCGGGATTCATTTCGCCCAGGCCTTTATACCGCTGAATGACGAGGCCGCGCTTGCCGGTCTCCTTGATCTGCTCCAGAATCTGCGGAATCGAGTGGATGGGCGTGCGCCGTTCTTCGGTTTTGGCTTTCGCCTTTTTCCCCTCGGTTTTGGCGGTTCTGCCCTGCGGCTCGGCAGGGGCCCCGCCCTCCCCGGGCTCGGCGGCCGACGCGCCACCCTCGACCAACTCGAAGAGCGGCTTTTCCTGCGCGGAGTAATGGTCGAGGTTGAACCCTTTTCGCTCCAGCGTCTCGATCGCGGATTGGATGCTGTTCGACTCGTGGAGTTCCACGGGCTTGGCGGTTACGGCCTTCGGAGCGTCGCCGTTCTTCGGCTCCGCCGCGACTTCCTCGTCCGGACTGATATCGTACTTGTCGCAGAGCTTGGCCCATTCCCGGTCGGTGCGGGCGAACTCGAAACGGACGGCGCCGTTCTCCTTGAGGCGCATGGCGTACGAGGGGAATTCTCCCGACTTCTCGTCGCGCGCGCCGAGGTAGTCTTCGAACTTGATGCCGCGGCGTTCGATGGTGTCCACCAACTTCTCCAGTTCGCGCAGCGATTCCAGGACCGAGATGAGTTGTTGCCCGGCAAACTCTTTCTTGTCCCGGAGCCGGAGGAGTCGGGAGTCTTCCGACCCCAGCTCGATCAGGATCCGGCTCATCTGATCGTCGTTCTCGATGTATTCCTCGCGTTTCTTCCGCTTGATTTTGTAGAGCGGGGGTTGGGCGATATAAATGTAGCCGCCCTTGATGAGTTCGGGCATCTGCCGATGGAAGAACGTCAGCAGCAGCGTGCGAATGTGGGAGCCGTCCACGTCGGCATCGGTCATGATGACGATGCGGTGGTACCGGAGCTTGCTGATGTCGAACGCCCCTTCGCCCTCGCTGGCGCCGAAGCCCGTGCCGATGGCGGTGATCATGGTGCGGATTTCGTTGTTGTTGAGAACCTGGTCGAGGCGCGCCTTCTCCACGTTGAGGAGCTTGCCGCGAATTGGGAGCACGGCTTGGAACTGGCGATTGCGGCCCTGCTTGGCGGAGCCACCAGCGCTGTCGCCCTCGACGATGTAGAGTTCGCAAAACTCGGGGTTTCGTTCCGAGCAATCCGCCAGTTTGCCGGGCAACCCGCCGCCGGTCAGCGCGCCTTTGCGGACGGCCTCACGGGCCTTACGCGCCGCCTCACGCGCACGTGCGGCGGTGAGCGACTTGTCCACAATCCGTCGGGCCACGGGCGGATTCTGCTCCATGAACGTCATCAGCCCTTCGTACACGATTGAGGAAACGATGCCATCGACTTCGCCGTTGCCGAGTTTGGTCTTGGTCTGCCCTTCGAACTGCGGGTTGGGGACCTTGACGCTGATGACGGCGGTAAGCCCTTCGCGCAGGTCTTCGCCCGACAGGGTCGGGTCCTTTTCCTTAAACAGGTTGTTCGACCTGGCGTATTGATTGATGGCCTTGGTCAACGCCGAGCGGAACCCGCTGAGGTGGGTGCCGCCCTCGATGGTGTTGATGTTGTTGGCGTAGCTATAGAGGGATTCGTTGTAGCCCTCGTTGTACTGGAGCGCGACTTCGGCGGCGATGCCGTCCTTTTCCTTCGAGACGTAAATGACCTTGGGGTGGAGCGGTTCCTTGGCCCGATTGATGTGCTTGATGAATTCCTCGATGCCGCCGTTGAATCGGAAAAGGTCCTGCTTGTCGGTCCGCTCGTCTTTCAACGAGATCTCCAGACCGCGGTTCAGGAACGCCAACTCGCGGAGGCGATTGGCGAGAATGTCGTACTTGTACTCGATGACCGGAAAAATCTGGTTGTCGGCCTTGAAAGTGATCTTGGTGCCCGTGCCCTTGGCTTTGCCGATGACTTCGAGTTTGGAAGCGGTCTTGCCGCGCTTGAAGCGCATATGATGGACTTTGCCCTCGCGCTTCACTTCGACTTCCAGCCATTCGCTCAGGGCGTTGACGCACGTCACGCCCACTCCGTGCAGACCGCCCGAGACTGTGTAGGTTTTCTTGTCGAACTTGCCGCCCGCGTGCAACAGGGTGAGAACGACTTCCACCGCGGGTTTCTTCTCCGTCTTGTGCATGTCCACGGGAATTCCCCGCCCGTCGTCAACCACGGTGATGGAATTATCCACATGAATTGTGACGTCGATGTGCTTGCAGAAGCCCGCGAGCGCTTCGTCGATCGAGTTGTCAACGACCTCGTAAACCAGATGGTGGAGACCGCGCTCGCCCGTGTCGCCGATGTACATTGCCGGGCGTTTGCGAACCGCTTCGACGCCTTCGAGCTTCTGAATTTTGTCGGCGGTGTACTCGCTGGCACCGAGCGGGCCAACCGGTCGAGCGTTACTTTTTGCGGGCGACTTTTCCACGGTGCGTGCCCTTTCCAAAAGCTTGCTGGACATTCAATCCCCTCCTCCTTTGACAAGCGAATATTACGCTAAACTCAATGGGTTCTGCAACCACAAATTCGCATATTTCCAACGTACATAACATCCGATGAGCGTGAATGTTCTGACAAAATTGTAATGACGTGAAACGAGGGGTTGACAGCGGGGTGATAACTGGTAAAATACACCAAGTTTACCAAGATAGTAATGATTGTATGAAAGCGTCTGTCAAAAGCGATTACGCCTGCCGTGCAATGGAGGCGTTGGCGCTCCATCATCCGAGCGAGCGGCCACTGCGAATCGACGAGATTGCGGAGCGCGAGAGCATCCCGGCGAACTATCTCGTTCAGATCCTGATTGAGCTGAAGAGCAAGGGGCTGATTCAAAGTCGGCGCGGCAAAGCGGGCGGTTACACTCTGGCCAAGTCGCCCCGCGAGATAACCGTTGGCGATGTCTTGCGGGCCGTTCAAGGCGATGTCCTGGAGATGCCGCTGCTCGCGGAATCGCGGTGCCCCGAAGAGATCAAGCGCGCTTGGCGGCGAATCAAGGAGGCGGCGGAAGGGGTGGCCGACGGCATAACGTTCGAGGCGATTTGCGCGGAGGCGAACAGCAAGCCGCAAATGTATTACATCTGACGGGTTGACACGTTTTCGTTCTTTGATATAGTCCCTTGCGTCCTCCGAAAGGTTTCGGGGGACAACTCATCAAGAGCGGTCGAGGGACTGGCCCGATGAAGCCGCGGCAACCGCCCAGCCTGTTGCAGACCGAGAGCTGGGGACCAGGTGCCAATTCCAGCTCCGAGTTCCGACGCGAGTCGGGGGCGGGGGAAGATGAGGGAGAGAATCGAGTTGTCTTGATGCCTCTTCATCGTTGACCCCGCGTGCCGGGGGACGCTGAAGAGGTTTGTTTTTGCTCCCGGCGCGGGCCGCTTCTTGGTGAAGGCAGCGAGGCGTGCGTGAAAGTAAAACACGGATTCTTCACCAGTTTGACGTGTCGCGAGTGCGGTCGCCGCTATCCGAAAGAGGCGCTGCACGTCTGCGAGTTCTGTTTCGGTCCGTTGGAGGTGGACTACGACTACGACCTGATCGCCACCGTGTTGACCCGCGACAAGATTCAGTCGCGACCGGCCACGATGTGGCGTTACCGCGAGCTGCTGCCGGTCGACGGGGAGCCGACGATCGGTTCTCAAGTTGGGTTCACGCCGCTCGTGCGCGCGGATCGTTTGGCCAAGCGGCTCGGACTCCGCGAGGTGTGGGTGAAGAACGACACGGTGAATTATCCGACGCTGTCGTTCAAGGATCGGGTGGTCAGCGTGGCGCTGTCGCGGGCGCGCGAGTTGGGGTTCGACGTCGTCGCCTGCGCTTCGACGGGCAACCTGGCGAACTCGGTGGCGGCGAATGCGGCGAGCGGCGGCCTGAAGAGCTACGTGTTCATTCCTGCCGATTTGGAAACGGGCAAGGTGCTCGGCTCGCTGGTGTTCGGCACGACCGTCATCGGCATTCGCGGAACGTACGACGAGGTGAACCGGTTGTGCAGCGAAATCGCCGGCAGATATGGCTGGGCATTCGCCAACGTGAACCTGCGTCCGTACTACGCGGAAGGTTCGAAGGCGATGGGCTACGAGATCGCCGAGCAATTGGGCTGGCGGCTGCCCGATCACGTGGTCGTCCCGATGGCGGGCGGGTCGTTGATCACCAAGATTCACAAGGCGTTCCAGGAATTCGTGAGGCTGGGGTTGGTAGATTCCCGCAGTTCTCACATTCACGGGGCCCAGGCGGAAGGTTGCGCGCCGATCGTGAACGCGTTCCGGGCGGGTACGGAAATCATCCAGCCCGTGGACCGGCCCCAGACCATCGTGAAATCGCTGGCCATCGGCAATCCCGCCGACGGGTTTTACGCGATCCAGACGATGAAGCAGACAAACGGGTGGGCGGAGAATCCGAACGATGAGGAAGTGGTGGCGGGGATCCGGCTGCTGGCCGAGACCGAAGGGATATTTGCCGAGACCGCGGGTGGGGTGACCATCGCGGCGGCCCGGCGCCTCGTGGAAAGCGGCCGCGTGAAGCGCCACGAATCACTCGTGCTGTGCATTACGGGTCACGGGTTGAAGACGCAGGAGGCGGTGGCCGGCCGGTGCGGGGAACCGCACGTGATTGGGCCGCACTTGCGGGAGTTCTCGAATCTGTTGGAACAGGAGAATTAGGAAGGAGAAACGAAGATGCCAGTAAACGTAAGAATTCCAACGCCGTTGCGGAAGTTGACGAAGGACAAAGACACGGTGCAAACCAGCGGCGCGACGATCCAGGAGATTATCGACAGCTTGGAACAGCAGTATCCGGGGCTGAAAGAGCGGCTGTGCGATGAGCGGGGCGAGTTGCGACGGTTCGTGAACGTGTATTTGAACGACGAAGATATTCGGTTCGCGCAGGGCAGGAATACGCCCGTCAAGGACGGCGACGAGATTTCCGTGATCCCGGCGATTGCGGGCGGTTAGACGCTGGACCGCTTGAGAAACCCATGTCACGGACAGCGAAGACAGCACGAGAGACGAAGCGTCTCTGGCTGACCTATCCCAGGAAGGCCATCCAACGGCCGGTCATTTACGAACTCGGCCACAAGTTCGAGGTGGTCACGAACATTCGGCAGGCCAGCGTGACGGAAGAAGTGGGGATTGTGTCGCTCGAATTGGAAGGCGAGCGCGCCGAGATCAAGAAAGCGATCAAGTGGCTGGAAAACCTGGGCATCAAGGTCGAGCCGGTCGAAATCAATGTCATCGAAGGGTAGACACCGGTTGTGAAGTTCACGTCGGAAGAGATCCGGGTCCTGGCGGCGGAGTTCGAAAACCGGACGCCACGCGATGTCCTGCAGTGGGCGGCGGACAGCTTTGCCCCGCGGGTGGCCATTTCGTCTGCGTTCGGCCCGGAAGGCCTGGTGGTGATCGATATCGCCATGCGCAAGGTCACGCCGCGCATCCCGATTTTCACCATCGACACGGGATTCCTGTTTAAGGAAACCGTCGAGCTCATCCATAAGGTCGAGCAGGAATACGGTGTCGGCATCGAACGGCTCCATCCGGAGTTGACGCCCGAGCAGCAGGCGGAGAAGCATGGTCCCGAGCTGTATCGCCGCGAGCCGGACCAATGCTGTGCGCTGCGCAAGGTCCTCCCGCTCCAGAAGAAGCTGCCCGAAATCGACGCGATGATTACCGGGCTGCGTCGCTCGCAGAGCGGGACGCGCCAGGGCGCGAAGATCCTCCAGTTGCAGGAAACGCCCGGCGGTCACCGGTATCTCAAAATCAATCCCTTGGCGAGTTGGAGCAAGGAGGAGGTATGGTGGTACATCATCAGTCACCAGCTTCACTACAACCCGCTTCACGACCGGGGATATCCGAGCATCGGTTGCTGGCCCGACTGCTGCACCCGCGCCGTGAAAGATGGCGAACACGAACGGGCCGGCCGCTGGGCGGGCACGGACAAGACGGAGTGCGGACTCCACACGTTCGCGGCCAACATTTAAGGAACCCCCGCAGAAACGATTTTCAATCGCCACCGGTCGTGGATACAATTCGCCCCCAACACAACGGAAGACATGGATCATCTCGATAAGCTGGAGAACCAGAGCATCTTCATCATCCGCGAGGCGTTCAACAAGATCGAGCGGCTGGCGATGCTCTGGAGCGTGGGCAAAGACTCGATGACGCTCCTGTGGCTGACGCGCAAGGCGTTTTTCGGGCACGTCCCGTTCCCCTGCGTGTTCATGGAAACGAGCTTCGACATGCCCGAGTTGGTCGCGTTGCGCGACCGCCTGACGAAAGAGTGGAAACTCAATCTCGTCATCGCTCGCAACGACGAGGCCCTCGCCCAGGGGATGAACCACCAACTCGGACGCGTCGTGTGTTGCTCGGCGTTGTTGAAGGAAAACCTGAAGAAGGTCGTCGACCGCGAGAAATACGGCGGCCTCATCGTCGGCGTCCGCCGCGACGAAGACCCGACGCGCGCCAAGGAGCGTTACTTTTCGCCACGGGACAAGAACATGGAATGGAACGTCGAAGACCAACCGCCCGAGTTGTGGGACCAATTCAACACCGACCTGGCCGGCGGCACGCATTTGCGCGTCCATCCACTGTTGCACTGGACGGAGATGAACATCTGGGAGTACGCCGAGCGCGAGAAGATTCCCATGGTCCCGCTCTATTTCGCCAAAGGCGGCAAACGGTATCGGAGCCTCGGCTGCGTTCCGTGCACGTTCAGCATTGATTCCACGGCGGACACGCACGAGAAAATCCGCGAAGAGTTGCGCACCACGAAGAAGAGCGAGCGGAGCGTCCGCGCCCAGGACCAGGAAAGCGAAGACGCCTTCGAGAAATTGAGGCGCGATGGATACATGTAGCCGCTTTGGCTGTCATTCTGAGGGAAGCGAAGAATCTCAGTTGTTCGGAGAGAGACCCTTCGCTCCGCCCCGAAAGCTTTCGGGGCAAGCTCAGGGTGACAACTTCTAGGAGAGAACATGACTTCAGTTGAACAACTGAAGATCGTCATCGTCGGCCACGTCGACCACGGCAAGTCTACGCTGGTGGGGCGGCTGTTTTACGACACCGGCTCGTTGCCCGAGGGCAAGTACGAGAAGATCAAAGCGGCCTGCGCCCATCGCGGGATGCCATTCGAGTGGGCGTTCCTGATGGATGGCCTGCAGGCCGAGCGCGACCAAAACGTCACCATCGACACCGCGCATATCTGGTTCCGCACGCCGAAACGCCAGTACGTCATCATCGACGCGCCCGGCCACAAAGAGTTCCTCAAGAACATGGTCACCGGTGCGGCGAGCGCCGAAGCCGCGCTGTTACTCATCGACGCGAACGAAGGCGTACAAGAGCAATCGCGCCGGCACGGGTTTCTGCTGTCGCTCTTGGGCGTCCGACAGGTCGCCGTGCTGGTCAACAAAATGGATTTGAAGGGGTACAGCGACAAGGTTTTCAAATCGATCGAGGACGAGTACCGCGCCTTTCTCAAGCAACTGGACGTTGTGCCGAAGTTGTTCATTCCGATTTCCGCCAGCCGGGGGGACAACGTGGCCCGCAAATCATCGAACATGCCATGGTACAGCGGCCCGACCGTGCTAGAGGCGCTGGACCGGTTTCAAGTTGCCGCTCCGCTGCAAGACCTGCCGCTCCGGTTCCCGATTCAGGACGTTTATCGGTTCGACCACCGGCGCATTCTCGCCGGCCGCGTCGAGTCCGGCACGCTCCGCGTCGGCGACAAGATTCTCTTCTCGCCGCGCAACAAGGTGAGCACGATCAAGTCGATCGAAACTTGGCCGCAGGATTCCCGCGATTGCGCCCACGCCGGCGAATCGGTCGGTATCACGCTGACCGAACAGGTGTTCGTCGAGCGCGGTCAAATCGGCTCGCCCGAGCAGGACGCGCCCATCGAGACCGACGTGTTTAACGCCAAACTGTTCTGGCTCGGACGCCAGAATCTTGAGGTCGGACGCAAGATCAAGCTGAAGCTGACGACGGAAGAAGTGGAATGCCAGGTTCAGTCCATCGAGAAACTGATCGACGCGGCGACGCTGGCGGAGATCGACACGAAATCGCGGCCGTACATTGCGCGCAACGACGTCGCCGAGGTGACGATCCGCGCCAAGGTTCCCATGGCGTTCGACAATTACGATCGCATCGTGGGCACGGGCCGGTTCGTGTTGGTCGATCACCGCATGGTGTGTGGGGGCGGCGTGATTGCGAAGGGCGAGTATCCCGATCGCCGGCAGGTGATGTCGGGCGTGAAGAGCCAGAACATCTTTTGGTCGGCCGGCAAGGTCACCCGCGAGGCGCGCGAGCAGCGCAACCGGCACAAGGGGGCCATCATCTGGCTCACCGGTTTGTCGGGTGCCGGCAAGTCGACCGTGGCCACGGAGTTGGAGCGCGAGCTTTTCCAGATGGGCCTGCACACCTACATCCTCGATGGCGACAACATCCGCCACGGGCTCAGCGCCAACCTCGGGTTCGCTCCCGAGGACCGCACGGAGAACATCCGGCGCGTCGGTGAAGTGGCTCGACTGATGATGGACGCGGGCACGCTGGTCATCACGGCGTTCATTTCGCCGTACCGCGATGATCGACGGCTGGCGCGCTCGCTGGTCAATGAGGGGGAATTCATCGAAGTGTATGTCGACGCTCCGCTTGAAGTGTGCGAGCAGCGCGACTCGAAGGGACTCTACAAAAAGGCGCGGGCCGGTCAGATTGCCAATTTCACGGGTGTGTCCGCGCCGTACGAGGCGCCCGAAAAACCGGAGGTTGTCGTTCACACGGACCAGCAGACCCCGGCGGAGTGCGTGGCGCACATCATTGACTATTTGAAGGTCCACCACATTCAGTAGGTTCGGGCGTTGCAGAAGGAATGTAGTCACGGCGCTCAGTCGCCGTGTGGCGCCCCGGGAGAGCGGGGCGACTACAACAGCGCCCGTAAGTCAGGCGAGCACCAACTTTTGCTTTCGCGCGGTGGCAACCTGCGGTAGAATAAGCGCCGCAAGGAGATCGCATGGCGCAATCAGAAGACAAGGTCCGCGAATCGCTACAAACGCCGCTCGTCCGTCAGTTTTCCGTTTTTCTCGAGAACAAGGTCGGGGCGCTCCTGGATCTCACCCGCACGCTGGGGGAGTCGAACGTCCACGTATGCGGCATCTCGGTGGTGGACACCGCCGACGCGTCCGTGGTGCGGATTGTCGTGGACGACCCCGAGCGCTGCCGCGAGGCCCTGGCCAAGGCGGGTATTCCGGTCAGCGAATCGAACCTGCTCGTGGTCGAGTTGCCGCGCGGTCCCGAAAAGCTCGACACTGTGTTGCGTTGTCTGGTCGCGGGGGAAGTGAACATCCAGTACACGTACTCGTTGATGGTTCGTCCGCACGACAAGGCGCTGCTGGCGTTGCACTGTGAAGAGCCCGAGTTTGCCCGCGACGTCTTGAGAAAGGCCGGCTACAGCGTGCTGAGCCAGAAAGATATCTCACGGTAGAAGGCAAATCCGAAACTCGAATATCGAAATCCGAAATCAGTCGGAATGTTGAAGAAGGCAAATCTGCGATTAGAAGATCCGAAATCCGAATCTCGAAGCACGAAATAAATCCGAATGCTGAAACGGGCAAATCAGAAACATGGGTTTAACCGTCAGGTGCGTGAGACCAACGGAAGTTATTCTGCAGTCGGGGGCAAGAAGTACGATTTGGAGGAGCGAACATTCCGATTCGCTCAGGAGGTGCGCCGGTTCATCAAAACATTGCCAAAGACCATAGCCAACATCGAAGATGCGAAGCAACTCGTCCGGGCTTCAGGATCGGTCGGTGCGAATTACATCGAAGCCAATGAATCGCTTGGCCAGAAGGATTTTATTATGAAGATCAAAATCTGCCGCAAGGAGGCGAAAGAGAGCCGTTTCTTCCTGCGCTTGCTCGATCTTCATGATAACGATGGTGTTGAGCGAGACCGGTTGGCGCAAGAAGCCACCGAACTGATGAACATTTTCGGGGCCATCTACAGAAAAGCGCAATAACATATAAATCCGAAACTCGAATATCGAAATCCGAAGGAATTTGGGATGAGGCAAATCGGAAACAAGGAACTCAGCAAAAGGCCGTTGTTTTCCATGTTCGGATTTGTTTGGAAATTGAGATTTCGGATTTCGGATTTGTTTCGGATTTCGGATTTCGACATTCGACTTTTCACTCCTCGGATTTCGAGTTTATGACTGACAATCCTTCTCCCACCGGCTTGGCCATCGTCATTTGTGACCAGATTATCGAGGACAAGTTTACGGGCAAGAAGTCGTTGATTGGCATTTTCAACCAGATCGGCACGCAGACCTTCCCCTGTCGGCATCCCCAACTGTGCGTGTTCGTGTCTCTGACGGAGGGCCGGGGGCAATGTGCCGCGCGACTGCGAATCATCCACGACCAGAGCGAGCACGTCGTGGCGGAGGTCAATGGCAATATTCAGTTTTCCGACGTGCATGTGGTCGTCGAGCTGAATTTTAACCTGGTCGGACTGACGTTTCCCGAGCCGGGGATGTACTCGATTGAGTTTTACTGCGACGACGCACTGATCCTCGAGCGGCGGTTCAACGTCGTCAAAATGCAGCCGCAGCCGCCGCCCAAAGGTCCGCCGCCGGCGGAAATGTAGGACATGCTTCCAGCTTGTCGGCTGAGAAGTTGTAGGACGTGCTTCCAGCTTGCCGCCGATGACCGGCGGCTTTTGTTGCCCTTTCTGGTGTGGGGAATATCTTCTCACCACGAAGTTTACTCGCCTCTGGCGAGCGCACGAAGAACACGAAGTTGCCGACTGCTGATCGCTGACGGCTGACAGCTTCCTTTCATCCCTGCGAAACCGCCTGCACGGCAACGAAATCAATTAACGCTCGGTGTGAAACAACGACGACTCGGCCTCAAGCAATGAACACTTCGAGTGAAACAATGAACACGCGGTCTCGAACAATTGCGACTCGGCGTCGAGCAACTGCGAGTCAGTGTCGATCAATTGCGACTCGGGATGCTGCAATGAACAGTTGGTGTCGTGCAATGAACAGTCGGGCTCCTGCAATGGACACTCAGGGCTCCGCAATGAACACTCTGCCTGCAACAATGCGAATTTCGTGTTGTTCAATTGCGACTCGGAGCCGAGCAATGAGGGCTACGAACCGCGCGACAGCCGCATCAAGCCGTTCAACGCCGCCTCTGCCGCGAGCGGAAACGACCGTGTTGCCCGCGAATGAACGCTAATGGATACCAATCGAATTTCACCACGAAGAACACGAAGTTCACCCCGGAAGCTTTCGAGGCAAGTCTCAGTCGGTCGCTGGCCGACAACCAATTGCTGATAGCCGACAGCTTCACGCCCGTGCTGGCCGAGAGCCGACGACTGACAGCCGATGGCTTCCCCCGTTCGCACCGAACTTGCCTCTAGCAGCCCTAATCGCTACAATGCTGTTCAATCGGTGAGGGGCGGAGGCCGTTCAAACCACGATGCCTAACGAAGCTGATACTTGCCGGAAATATGTCGTGCCGAAGCTTCAGGATGCCGGCTGGGACGACGACCCTCATTCTTGTGCGGACAACCTATTTATGAGACCAGTTTTCATGGAAACTGGGTAACGCTTTTGGGTTCAGAGATCATGATGATCTCGTTTTGTTGTAACCAGGTTTCCACGGCTCGACGCCAAGCGGCGTCGGCGTGTGACTGGGTGC
>DATJBF010000075.1:0-20540 GCA_035515475.1 Verrucomicrobiia bacterium | reverse complement strand
CTAAAAAGGAGGTTGGTTAGATTGCCGTTGGCGTCGTAGAGCATCGTGTAGGGGCCGAACACGAGTTGCTGGTTCGCCTCGTTGTAGAAGCTGGTGCTGACGGCGGAGGGCAGATTGTAGGGAGACAAGCTGGAAGCTCGTCCTACTCTGTTGCCCGCTTCATCGTAGCTATAGTCGATCCTGTTGGTCACCGTCCCCTGATAGGTGATGTTTGTGAGACGCGATGCGGCATCATAGGAATACAGGACATTGATGCCACCTGCCCCGCCACCGGCGGGGTTGGGCA
The DNA here is from genome assembly GCA_035515475.1 of Verrucomicrobiia bacterium. Lineage (GTDB taxonomy): Bacteria > Verrucomicrobiota > Verrucomicrobiia > Palsa-1439 > Palsa-1439 > DATJBF01. The sequence continues at coordinate 20,254 of DATJBF010000075.1, read as the reverse complement.
GGACGAGCTTCGTTCTCCGGCCCGCGTCATCGTACGTCAGCGATGCTGTCAACGTCCCTTGCACGACATTGGTCAGCCGATTGGCCGCATCGTAAAAATACTGCACGGGGGTTTCCGATGCCAGCACCATGTTCGTCCTCAGCCCTGCATCATTGTAGCCATAATTGATGGCCGCTGCGGCCTGAGCATACGTATTGCTCTCCTGTATCAGCCGATCCAAGTTGTCGTAGGTGAACCGGTTGTTCACACTCTTCGCGGTGACGTTAGTCACACGCCCTACAACCGCCGCTTGGGCGCACATGCCGGCGGCCGTCACCGCGAAGGCGAATCTCTGGCGCGATTCTACGGTGCGGAACTTACGGCGTACCCGCGGCGTCCTGCATCTTCAACGCCTTGATCTTGGCCGACTGCCGATCGGGCGGATTCTGGGTCGGTGGTGGCGGCGCCGGGGTGGAGGCAACCGCGCTGGGACGATTCGTTGAAACCGCCGGGCTACTGGTTTGCTGCGGAGGCGCCGGGTTCGTGGTCACCGTGCTGGGCGGAAACTGCCGGTCTAATTCCAGTTCCTCGCCCGCTTTCAACATCCGGCTCCGCCGCCGGGCTTCCGCCACCGCGGCCGCGTCGGTCCGCAGCACCGTGGGTCGAATGAAGATGATCAACTCGTTGCGCTGTTTGTTATTCGTCTTGCCCTTGAAAATCTGACCGAAAAACGGGATATCACCGAAGAACGGTACTTTTGTCTCGGTCACCGTCTTGTTCTCCTTGATCAATCCTCCCAGCATGATGGTGCTTTGATCTTCGACGGCGACCGATGACTTCGCTTCCCGCTTGAGAATTGTCGGCACGGTCGTGCCGCTGATGGTCACATTGGCGCCGAGATCGTTGACCTTTTGTTCGAGGTCCATCCGGACGTAGCCGTCCGGATTGATCCGCGGGGTGACCTTCAACTCGATGGCGACGTCTTTATACTCGATGTTGGCATTGAGCTGCCCGGTGGTCAAGGTACCGACGCCGCTGACCAGCGAGGACACGGTTGAGACCGGCACGGGGACCGATTCGCCGACGACGATGTCGGCTTCCTGATTGTCCATCGTCATGATCACCGGCGTGGACAGCACCTTGGATTTCGACGTGCTGGCCAGCGCGTGGATCACGGCATCGAGCTTCAAGTTCTTAAACGTGGTGAAATAGGTGAGCCCCCCCGGGCCCGCGGCCAACGCCGCTGCGGACACGGGATTGGTGGCCAGGCCGTTGAGAACGTCGTTCGCGCTCGGCAACTCAACCGGGGTGTTGCCGTCCGTAATGTTCCCGCCGGTCTGCCGGATGTGATCGACATCGAAGAGCCGCTTGAAGACATCCACGCCCACGTCCAGCTCGTTGTTCAGCGTCACTTCGGCAATCACCACTTCGATCTCCACCTGGGCGACCGGCGTGTCGACGCTTCTCACCAGTCTCTCGATGCGCTCCAAGTCCTCCTTGGTCGCCATGACCAACAGGGAATTCGTGCGCGGGTCGGGCAGAATGCGTAACCCACTGGCGAATTGCAGAAAGCCGATGCCTTCGAGCCCCGCACCGCTCGTCACCGTCGGGGGCGGCGGCACCGCGGGCGCCCGAGCCCCCGTGCTCGTCGTCGAACTCGTGCGCCGCGCCGGGGTGGAACTTCCGCCGGTGATCAGCGAGTTCAACAACGACGCTACGTCCTCGGCCGCCGCATACTGCAGTTCGATGACCTTCGTCACGACGTCGGGCTCCACCTTGGCGTCCAGTTCCGAAATGATGTCGTCGAGGAACTTGAAGTTGCTGGGACGCGTCAGGATGAGAATCTTGTTGGTCCGATCGTCGGCGGCCATGATGACCTTGCCTTCCACGGCCGTTCCCTCGCCGCCGACCGTCGCCGCGCTGCCCTGGCCCGGTTGGCCGCGCCGCAGCGGTTGCGGCCGTCCCTGTGACGTCGGGGTGGCGCCGGCTTGTTGGGCCTCCTGAATAATGGAAGTGAGGCGCTGGACGACGTCGGCCGCCTTGGCGTTCAAGAGAACGTACGCCCGCATCTCCATCCGCAAGGCCGATGGCTGGTCCACATACGAGATAATTTCCAACATCTGCCTCAGGTTGGCCGCCGTCTCGCTGATGAGTATGCTGTTGGATTTCACCAGCGCCATGAGTTTGCCGTACGAATGCAGGTACGGCTGCAGCGCGGGGATGACCTCCGCCGCCTCGGCATACTTCAACGCAATGATCTGGGTGCCGAGTTTATCCGCCGGCGAAAGTTGTCCCCCGACGGGAAGACCTTCTTGGGCGGCGGTGTTGATTTGCACGATCTTCAAGAACTTGTCACCCAGCGGGATGGCCGCGATGTTGTTGATGGCCAGCACGCTGTCCAACGCCTGGATCGCTTCGTCCTTGGTCAGCTTGGTCTGGCTGCGAAAATTGATCGTGCCCCCCAGATTGGGCGCGGAAATGATCGAGCGATTGGTCAGCTTGGCGTACCACTCGAGAATCGCATTGACCGATGCCCCCTGAAACTCAAACTCGATCGTCGCCTGCTCCGGCGGCTCCGCCGGACGGGCCGGTTGCGGCGCCGACGGCTCCCGTGGTGGCGGTACGAGGGTGGTCGGCGGCTGGGGCCGGACAACCGTTTCCACGGCCTCGGGGGCGTTGGTCTCACCCACCGTGCCTTCGTCGTTCGTCGCCATGTCGCTCTCACCCGACGGCAGCGGGACCGCCCCGCGTTCCGCGGCGGGCAAAGCAACGATGTTGGTGTCTCCCTGTGCCGAGGCGGACGCTTGCCAACCGCCGGCGGCCATCCAGCCGAATTGCGCCATCAGTCCAACAACGAGTAGTCTGCGTGGTGTCAATTCAGCCTCCCCGTATGAACGGAATCCGGCGCGAGCCCGGGGCAGAGCCTGGTCCGCGCGGCTGGACCAATTGCTGTGGTAAGGGTCGCCCCATTGACCCCGGCAGCGGCTTCTCATTGCCCGGCTTCGTCTCCAGCGTCAACGTCGCCGTTTCCAACCCCTGTTTGAGCACGAGCTTGGCCGTCGGCGATTTCTCCACCGACACGACCGCGACCCCGCCGATCGAGTCGCCCGCGCTCTTGAAATAGATTCGGTTGTTGGCTTCCTTGTCCTGGATGATGGCCATCAACGGTTGCTTATCGCTCAGCTGGGCCAACCCGATCAAGTTAAACCGGGCAGCGAACGGCGCCTGCGGCGCGTCGGCTGCCGTGCCGGGGCTACCAAACGGCGAGCGGTCCACAATGATCTGGTACCGGGAAAAGTTGTGGGTGTCCGCCCCTGGTTGGCCCCCCCCGGGGCTCAGCGTACTCGACACCGCCGCGAGCAAAACCGTGAAGGCGAACGGCCCGCTCACGAGTGCGAACCCTCCGATTTGCCGGCGAGCGCCCGCACCTGGATGTCGCAACGCAAGATGCTGGGGTTCTCGGGTTTCGGCGAGACGCGGAGTTGCTCGACGCTGACGAATCCCGCGCCCGTCTGCAACTCGAACAGGAACTTGACCAGCGGCTCAATCGTCGCCTCGATCGTGCACTGCACGGGCAGAACGCGGTACACGCCTTTGTCCTCCTCCGCCATGGGACGCCGGGAATTGACGATGACGCCCGAACCACTGGCTACCTGTTCGATCTTCTTCAACACGTCCGAGGTCTGCTGAAACCGCTCGCTCCGCTCGCCGAGGCTCCGCTTGAGCTCGCCGTACTCCTGCCGCCACTGCGGTATGTGCTGGATGGTCACCTTGACGGCGGCGAGTTGACGCTGCTGGTAGGCGAGCTTGCGGCCAACTTCGCTCCAGCCGCGCGCCAACGGAAGAATCAGCAGGTAATTGATCCCCAGCGCAACCGCCGAAATGGTCGTCGTCAACAGCATCTGTTCTCGCTTGGTGATCTTCATGGCGGCGTTGTCCCCACCCCTGCAGCGGTCTTGAGAGTACAAACCAGATCAAACTTCGTCAAGCCGCCCCCTTCCGTGCGGGATTGGCCCGGGGTGACCTTGGAAAACAGGTCGCACTGCTCAAGCCGGCTTTGAAAATCGATGGCAATCGCCGCCGACGGCGCCTGTCCCCGGAGTGTTACCGTCTGGTCTTTCTTGAACGAGAACTCGTTCAATTTCATACCTTCGGGCATCCGCACGGTGATCTCGCGGAGCACCTCCAGCGCGGAGAACTTCGTGTCCAGTTGCTTGCGCATCGTAATCAATTCACTCTGCAATTGCCGGGCGGCGTCGAAATCTCCCTCGGAATTCCTGACCTCGGTTTCAACCCGGCGCAGATGCGCCTTCTTGATCCCCAACAGCGTCAGGAACGCCACCAGGGCGACCGCGTAGACCACTCCCACCACAATCCCACCCCGAATCAGCCGCCGCCGGAACGCCGCCGAGCGCCGTCGCTGTCGCCATTCGTCGGGAAGCAGATTCAAGAGCAACGATTCGCCCGCGGCGCACTGCAAACACAAGCTCAACGCCATCGAGGGCACGGCGCCGTTCGTCAAAAAGGTCGAGGGGGCAGTCAGTCCGCCGGCCACCCGCTCGGCCAGCAACTTCAACTCGTCGGTGGGCGCGAGGAACGTCACGGTGCCGACCGCGCGTTGCGGCTGGTCCGCCTCGGCGGCCACCAGGGTGCGCTGCAATTCTTCGCGCAAAACGGATTCGCCCTGTTCGCTCGCGGCCCCGCCGGCCCCGAGCACGATCGACCGCACCACCAGGGGCGCACTCTGGGAATGCACGATCACGTTCGCCGCCGTCGGATTGAGAATCACCAGCACGTTGAGTCTGTCGTCGGCCGGCAGTGCTTGGCGCCGACTGAGCGCGCGGAACATCGCCAGCGCGTCGACCGAGACAATCTCCGGCGGTAACCCCGCCGTTTCGAGCGCGGCGACCCGTTCATTGACGGCGGCCCGGGGCGCGATGGCGACCAGGACCCGCGTCTGGCCCTCGACCGTCTCCAACGGCTCGAAGCTGTACACCACCTCTTCCAGCGGCAACGGTGTCAGGTCGTCGACCTGCAGATTGATCATTTGCTTCAATTCGGCGGGTTCTGTGGCGGGCAAACGCAGCGTTTGGCACAGCACATCCTCGCAGCTCACGGACGTCACCACCCGGTGTTCGTGCGGATCGAATTGCCGGCGCAACAACTGGGCGGCCACCTGCCACTGCGGGGCCGCGTCCTGCGTTCCTGCGGGCGGTGCCGCATTGGCCGACGCTTGCTGCAGCACTTGCACGTTGGCGCCTTCCACCCGGGCCGTCGTCAGCTCGAGGCTCGACGCGCCAAACGCCACCGCGGCCCAGCTCCGCGCCTGGCCGAGGCGCGTCAGTTTGCGGGGGTCGAGGCTGGCCTTCACGACGTGCCTCCCCGCACTTCGCGCCACGCCACGGGCTCAACGTCAGAACCATTGCGGCGAAGCGTGGTGATAATGGTGCGTTTCACGCCCCCCACCTCGCCCGTGGATGTCACCGTAAAGAACGACGAGTTGACATCGACGAGTCCCTGCACCTGTTGCAGGGTGGCCTGGTCCAACGTGCCCACGGCGGTGAAGAACTCATCGGTAGTCCTGAATGGTTGGTCGTCCTCCGTGCCGGGGATGCCGTCCGCCCCGTCGCGGCGGGTGAGAATCGCCTGTATCTGGTCCTCATCGATGTTGAGCAGGGCACGCAGCACGACGGCTGACGCGGTGTTCACGTTGACCCTTCCCGAGGACATCGTGGTCAAAACGTTTTCCAATCCGGGTTGCGCTTCCGTGTCGTTGGTGGCGGGCGTGCCATGGAACAACTCGGGCGTCACTCCGCGTACAAGCAACAGTTCCTCGATGCGGTCGATTGGCGCATTCTTCGCCCGATAGGGCGGTGAGAGACTCTGGTAGTAATCGCTCTCCGCGCCGTTCAATCGGGTCAGGTCATCCGTGTCAATCCAATCCAAAATGGAATCGACAATGATGTCGGCGTCGAATGGGTCGACCCCGAGCAGGTTCAACAGCCGCTTGAGTTGCACATCGGTGGCGATGTTGATCGGGAGCTTCGATTCTTCGTCGATGACCTTCACGTTGTACGTTCCGTCGCCCAACTCGTGGTCGACGTACAATTCCTCATTGGTGGCCCATGCCTGGTTCGGCGCGTCAAATCCTCCTTCGGTTGGAGACTGCAGGTCGAGGATCAGCTGCATCCGCGCCACTTCGATGCCCGAACGAGCCAGCATCTCCGCCTTCAACTGCTTGCGGGCGAACGAGGCGACCGCCGTCTCCACGTGCATTGTGAAAGCAAACCCGCTGATCAGCAAGGACAAAACCAGCACCACCCAGAGGACGATAATGATGGCGACGCCCCGCTGGTTGCGGGCGCGGTCGATGAGGGGAGCCACGGCGCGCATTACATCCTTCCCGGCAGCGGAATGGGTGACGCGACCGATGGCGACGACTGGCTGGTGTTGTTCTGCCGCGCCTGATCCAGCGTGTTGGTGTCTTGACGTTCCACCTGGCTGGTCGATCCTGCATTCAGTGGGAGGCCGGTGCTCTCGCCGATGAACGGCGCGGTCGGAAGATCGACGGCGCGCGTGACCACGACCGGCGGGAGGCGGTCGCCCTGCTCGCCAAAGACCACGGTGAACTCCATCGCCAGTGGGATGAGGCTGTTTTCGTCCCACTTGTTGTACCACGCGTTATCACGCGGGTCGAGGTAGCGGACATAGAATCCGCTCACATCCATCGACAGCACGTGCGCCTGAAGCGTCGCGGTGATATTTGTCTCGTCCTCGCTCACGGCGGGTTCGTTCACGATTGCCAGATACTTGCGCCCGTAATCGTCCTGCTCCATGGAAATGGTTACGCGCCGCATCCCGGCGTCGATCGCCTCGCTCGGCGGCAGCAGTACGTCCGACGCGGTGACGAAGCTGACGGTATCGCCCCAGTCCGGCTTGCTCGTGCCCGTGATCGCGTACAAGCCCGGAGACGCCCCGTAGTAAACCACCGACTCCGCCAGTTCGGTGAGGCTTTCCATCACGATGCGTTGTCGCTGGAAAACTTCGCTCGCGTCGCTGCCGCGCCGCCAGGCCGACAACGCCGCGCTCCACGTACTATAGACCGCGGTGACGACCAGGCTCAGGATCATCACGGCCAGCAACACTTCCACCAGCGTGAACCCCTGCCTCGCAATTGTCCCGCGCAATCGCATGCTCACCGTTGTTTATCCGGGAGATACCGGTACTCCACCACCGAGTCGCTGGCGATCTGGCCACGCTCGTACCAGTAAACCGTGATCGTTTGTTTCCAAAGTCCCTCGGTGTCGGTCGCTTCCAGCCGGCGGGACCACGAATAGCCGGGGTAATCCGGGAACTGGCCTTCCTGATCCAAAATGTCCCCGCCGCGCTCGAGGCGAAACTCGAAACTCTTGTTGGCCAGCAGGATTTCCGAGGTCGAGTAACTCTGCACCGAGCGGGCCGCAGCCACGCAGCGGCCGAGGCTGTCGATCAGTGCGAACATGCTGATGGAAAGAAGGAAGACCGCCAGCACGACTTCCAGCAGTATGAACCCGCTTTCACGCCAGCGTCTGCCGACAACTCGGCGGGCCGGCCCGGCGGCGTCTTGCGACCGTGCGGCCGGCGCCCGTTGGTCGAGAATGTTCATAGTTTGACGGGCCAAGCGACTCCGCGGCTGGTCACGGGGTCAACCACGATTGCCAGGCCGACCCCCTTCTCGGCACCGCTAAATGTAACGGTAAACCCGTCGCAGGTGCCATTCGGGTAAAACGAGGCCTCGACCTCCCCCTTTTGTTGGGGTGGCTGATCGGCAACCTGAGCCGACGCCAAGCCGATGCGCGGGGGAATTTCGATCGTCTTCAGCGCTGCCTCGGACGACTCGGCGGCGTCCGTGTCGTTGGTTGCCCCCCCCTGCACCAGCCAGATCGCCGGCTTGTCGAGGTCGATGTACAGAACGACCCGCTGCTGGTGCAACACCGCGTTGAACCGGGCAAACTCACACGTCGTGGCCAGCGTTCGCCCCATCGAATTCAGCAGCGAGTTGTTGTACGAGCGGATGAAACTCGGGATCGAGACCGCCATGATGATGGCGATGATGAACACCGCAATGCTCAACTCGATCAGCGTGAAACCGGCGACCGCCCACCCGCGCCCCGGCTTATTGCCAGTTGCCGATATCGTCCTCATCTCCTTCGACGCCGTTGGGTCCAAGGGAATACAGGTCGAAACCGTTGGGCAGTTTTTGCCCCGGATTCTTGTACGCGTAGTCGTGGCCCCACGGATCCTTCTTCAACACCGGCGGGTCGAGATACGGCCCTTTCCAGTTTCCCGGAACCGGCGCCGAGCTGGGCTGGGTGATCAACGCCTGCAATCCCTGCTCGGTGGACGGAAAGAATCCGTTGTCGAGTTCGTAAACGCCGAGCGCGGTCTTGTATGCGTCGATCTGGGTTTGCGTGGCCACAAGCTTGGCCCGCTGCGACTGGCCCGAGAGCTTGACCACGGCCACGCTGACCAGCATGCCGATGATCACCACGACCAGCAGAATTTCCAGCAACGTGAAGCCGCCGCGCGACCTCAATTCGTTCGTTTTCATAATAAACACCTCAATTCATTTCCCGATTCCCGAGGTGATGTCGAAGACCGCCATCAGCACGCTGACCACAATCGCGCCGACAACCATCGCCATGAAGATAATGATCGCGGGTTCCAGCAACGTCGTGAACACCTTCAGCATGCGGGAGAGTTCGGATTCGTACGTGTCGGCAATATTCTTCAGGGCCGGTACAACTTCGCCGCTTTCTTCGCCCACGGCAAGCATGTCGATCAACAATGGGGGGAAAACCTTTCCTTTGCTCAACGGCTGGCTGATGCTCGTGCCGTCGGTCACGCGCGTCCGGGCCTCGCGGATTTCGTTGGCGATGACGCGGTTGGTCATGGTGTCTTCCACAATCTGCAGCGCCGTCAGCACCGGGACGCCGTTTTCCAGTAGCGTGGCCAGCGTCCGGGCGAACTGCGCCAGCGCGTTGGCCATGATGATCTTCCCGAAGACCGGCAACCGAAGATTCAGGCCGTCGAGCGCCAACCGGCCTTCCGGCGTGCGGGCGCGGATGCGATAGACGGTCACCCCGGCGACGATCAACAGCACGGCGATCCACCAGTACGAAGTGAACGCATCGCTCACGCCGATCAGGATCCGCGTCGGCAACGGCAGCGTTCGGCCCATTTCCTTGAACATCATCGCGAACCGCGGCACCATCACCAACATGAAGAAGGTCACGGTGCAAATGCCCACGCCGATGATAATCAACGGATAAATGAGCGCCCCGATGACTTTCTCCCGCACTTCCGCCATCTGCTCCTGATGTTTCGAGAGACGCAGCAGTACCTCGTCAAGCGACCCGCTGGCCTCGCCCGCCTTGATCAGGTTGACGAAGAAGCGCGAGAACGTCTTGGGGTGCTTGGCCAATGCATCGGACAGGCTCTCGCCCTGCACGATACCGCCGCGCAACTCGCCCAGCACGGTCGCGAGGGCCTTCACTTGCGTGCGTCGCTCGAGCGTCCCCAGCGCCTGGCTCAGAGACATCCCCGAGCGGAGCAGACTGGAGAGTTGTTGGGTGAACATCAGCACGTCGCGGGACTTGATCCGGCCCCGGAGAGGACGCGCTCCCTTCGCGCCGCTGGGTGCCGCCTCGGCGGACTCCACGGCCAGCGGGAAGAATCCCATCTTGCCAAGCTCGGCCAACGCCGCCCGGCGATCGCCCGCCGCCAGCGAGCCGTTGACCAGTTCGCCGGCTCGCGTCTTGGCTTTATACTGAAACGTCGGCATGTGATGCGTCGTTCATTAGACAGCACGACAGGATACTTTGTTCCGCGCGATGCTCAATGCAAAAAGCGCGCCGGATGCAGCTGGCTGCGGCAGCGACCGTCTCACGCCACGCGCACACCGGATGCCCAGGCGGCCTGCCGCTGCTCGGGTGCGGCAGCCGCACCAACAGCGCCTGCATACAGGACCGAGCCGGCCGGGAAAATCGGAGACGCCGGGTCACCAGGGCGTTCCATCACACGACGACTCGCTCGGTCCGAGCGTCGAAGAAATGGCACTGGCTCAGGTCAAGGGCCACATCGAGGCGCTGCCCGACCGCCGCTTTCTCCTGCGAGCCGACGCGGGCGATGAAGCTGTGGCGGCCCGTGTTGAGATAGAAATAAACCTCCGCCCCCATCGGTTCGACGACTTCAACCGTGGCCGGCGCGATCTGATCGGGTTGCGCGAACGAAGCGTTCCTCTTGTCGTTGATGTCTTCGGGACGCAAGCCCAACACGATCGGTTTGCCGACGTGGCCGGCGAGTTTCCGCAGCATTTCCTTGTTGATGCGGACGGCGAATCCCTGCGAGCCGTCGCCACCGGCAGCCTGTTCGACGAACCACAATCCGTCCGCCCGTTGTTCGAGGCGGCCATGAAAGAAGTTCATGGGCGGCGAGCCGATGAACCCGGCGACGAACATGTTCTGCGGATTGTCGTAGAGCGCAATCGGCGCATCCACCTGCTGGATCATGCCGTCTTTCACGACCACGATGCGGTCGCCCATCGTCATGGCCTCGATTTGGTCGTGGGTGACGTAAATCATCGTCGAGGTCAGCCGGTGGTGGAGCTTCGAGATCTCGGCGCGCATCTGGACGCGCATCTTCGCGTCCAAATTCGAGAGCGGTTCGTCGAACAGGAACGCCTTGGGCTTGCGTACAATGGCCCGCCCCACGGCCACCCGTTGGCGCTGACCGCCCGAGAGCGCCTTGGGTTTGCGGTAGAGTTGTTCCTCGGTAATACCCAGGATTTGTGCGGCCTCGCGGAGACGCCGATCGATCTCGGCCTTCGGGTATCCGCGCAGCATGAGACCAAACGCCATGTTCTTGTAAACCGTCATGTGCGGATAGAGTGCGTAGTTCTGGAACACCATCGCGATGTCACGGTCCTTCGGGGGAACGTCGTTGACGCATTGGCCGTCGATGAAAATGTTCCCGCTCGTGACTTCCTCGAGGCCGGCAATCATGCGCAGGATCGTCGATTTGCCGCAGCCCGATGGACCGACAAGGACAACAAACTCCCGGTCTTGGATCTCTAGGGTGACGTTGTCGACCGCCTTGACGCCGCCGGGGTAGGTTTTGCAGACGCTTTCAAGAAGGACTTTAGCCACAAGGGGTCTCCACGGTTAAGCGATCCACGATCTTTCTAACTGACGCCCCCCGAACGTGTCAAATACTCGCTGGTGCGGTTGGCCATCATGCCGCTCTCTTCGGGGTCGATGAACGTCCGTAATATGGCACCGGCGGACGATCCTGTTGGAATCGTTCTCCGCCGCTCGCCTGATAAACAAATCGCTCATGAGTTGCTTCCGCCGTAAGGCTTCGTCCAAAGCCGGTATCCGCCTCGAAATGCGTTTGCATTGTTTCCCACGCGAATGCCGCGGGGAAGCTTCTTGAGGAGTCGGGCATTACCACCCCCGAGCACAACATAGTCGGCCTGCATTGCCGCCTTGAGCTGCCGAGCGACCTCATTCACTTGGCGGCGCCATTTTTGTTTTCCCTGCCGCTCCAGCTCAGCCAGTCCCACATAGTCTTCATAGCTCCGTCCATTCTTGTAGGGCAAGTGGGCAAGTTCCAACGGCGCCAGAACATGGTCCACGATCAGGGCGGAGCCGAGCCCGGTGCCCAAACCAAGAAACAGCATCCGGCCGCCCCGATAGCTGCCCAGGGCTTGCATCGCTGCGTCATTGACGATCTTGACCGGCCGGTCGAACGCCTTGTTGAAGTTGAACCCAACCCAGCCAGTCCCCAGGTGGCGAGGTTCAATGGTGGGGCGACCATGGATCACAGGTCCGGGATAGCCAATCGAGACGGCATCATATTCCCAACCGGCCGTAGCGGCTTGCACCGCCGCCACCATCTTTGCCGGTGTCATTTTCGGGCCGGATGGCATCTCCACCGGCTGCTTGCGGCCCGTTGCCAGCACCTTCACATGTGTGCCGCCGACGTCGATGACGAGAATTCTCATGTTATTGGCCTTCGCCCATTCCGCCCTCTTCGAGCCATGGCGTGCGTTGGTCCGGTGGTTATTCTGAACCAGGGTCCTGGGTTTGTCCATGACAGCCATGACGACGGCCCCCGAACCCGTTGACCGAAGGGAATCGGGCTGGTTTCCCGTGCTTTGGCCTTCGGCAGAACCCGCGTCCGAGTGGCGAAACTCCGAATAACAAAAATTATGGTTGACGGCTGGGTTCCTTCATGTTATCGATAACAGCCATGGAAGATGGTTGGATGAATGAGGGTGGATCCCAAGAGATAGGAGACGCAATCATGAAGAGCTTGTTCCTGTTTGTCGCCGTATCGGCAATTCTGGCCACCAACGCCCCGGCCGCCAACTGGGCGTTCGATAGCGCCGCCGACAACTCGTACACCAATGCCTACCCGTTCGCGTGGACCAGCGGCATGAACGGCGGGTATGGCTTCACCCCGTGGACGCTCGTTCAGGGAACCCAACCCTGCTACGTCGACGCCTATTTCTTTGTCGAGCCTTCAACCAATTCCTGCAACCACGGCGCACCTGGCATCAACACCCCTCCCTTCAACGGGAAGGCTTGGGGCATGTCCACCGATTCCAATAACAACGCCTGTGTCACGAATGAACTCCCCACCGCCATCGCCTATCGCGGCTTCACCGGTGGCTCGCTCGGCGTCGGCCAGACCTTTGAGATCTATGTCCAAAATGGGAGCGTAGATGGCGGCGTGGGCGTCGAGTTCCGCACCGGTGACGACACGACGGCCAAGAACTCCGGCGAACGCTTGCACGTCTACCTGCCGGCCGGCGCGAATTGGCAAATCTGGGACAACTCCTCTACCAGCAATTCCGTCGACACCGGCATGGCTTGGGACACCGACGGGTTCAAAGTGGTCATGACGCTCAAGAGCATTGATACATACTCGCTCACCATCACGAATTTGAACCCGGCCGCCAGCCCCACTTCAGTTACGGTCACAGGAACCCTATCAGGCGTAGCCGGGTCGGGAATCGACAGCGTGGCGCTGTGGACGTCGAGCCCCGATACGATCAACGGCTGCCAAAACGTATACTGGAACAGCATGAAGGTGAGTGGCGGCCCGACCATTGCCAACCTCGCCTACGATGACGCGGCGGACGTGGCCTACACGAATGCGTGGCCCAACGCCTGGCATACGGGCTTGAATGGCGGCCATGGATTCGGCCCGTGGACGACAACCGAACAGCCTTGCACGAACTTGCAGTGGAACTATTTCTACGTCGAGAACTCCGCGAATGGCTGCAATCACAGCCCGCCGGGCATCAACGCCCCCCCCGCGGCCGGCACGAACGGCGTCTCGTGGGGCATGTCGTCGGAAACCTTCGATTGCTTCAGCGGTTTCCCGACCAATAACCCGCGCGCGGTGGCGTATCGCAACTTCACCGGCGGCCCCCTCGGCGTCGGGCAAACCTTTGAAATCTATTGTCAGTTCGGAAGCGTGGATGGCCCATTGGGCATCGAGTTCCGCACCGGTAACGACACGACAGCCAAGAATTCCGGCGAACGCCTCCATGTGTACCTGCCGCCCGGTGCCGACTGGCAAATCTGGGACAAGTCGAGCGTCAGCAATTCCACCGATGCGGGAATCTGCTGGAACACCTACGGTTTCAAAATCGACCTCACCCTCACCGGTGTTGACACCTATTCGCTCACCCTCACCGACTTAAGCCCCACGGGTCCTCAATCGTGGTGCCCCGCTTATGGCCAGTCCTCGGTCACGGTCACCGGCGCCCTGACCGGAATCGTGGGAACAGGAATCAATAGCGTCGCGCTTTGGACCGAAAGCCCCGTTAGTTCTTGCTGGCAAAACCTCTACTGGAATAGGATGAGCATCACAGGCAACGGCGATGTGCACATCACGGGGATCAAACTGCTACAGGGCACGAATGCCGTGATTTCATTCACCTCGCTCCTGAGCGCGGTGCACTACCTGCAACGGGCCCCCGATCTGTCCGGCGCCAATTGGTCCACCGTGGTCACCAACGTGATGGGGAACGGCGGGATCATGGATATCACCAACTCGTTACCCGGCCCGACGCAGAAACAGTTCTATCGGATTGGACATCCGTAATTCTTGGCCGGTTGAATCTCGATAATCAGCGGAAGGGAGCGTGGCTGTGATTGGTTGTTCGGTGAATAAACAGACACCCCGTTCACGACTCGGACGGACTTCGGCGCGGCTGCGCTCCTATCCGGCCCCGGTTTCGCTGGAGAAACAGGACCGAATGCAGACCGCCAATCAGAGAATCGTGCGACAAACTTTTGGAACCTGGAGCCAACGATGCCATCTACCACAGTCCCGACCAAGCTAACCAGCCCGGCCCAGCACGCCACTGCCCTGGAGAGGCCCAAAGGGATCGAGAGGCGTCACCACCCGTATTCGTTCCCCAAAGATTTCGCCTGGGGGGTGGCCACGGCCGCGCCCCAGATCGAAGGCGCCGCCTTTGAGGATGGCAAGGGCGAATCAATCTGGGATCGGTTCGCCAAGCTGCGCAACATCGATACGCCGACCATCGCTTGCGACCACTATCGTCGCTACCGCGACGACATCGCCCTGCTCCGACGGCTCGGGGTCTCGAATTATCGGTTCTCCATGGCTTGGCCCCGGATCTTTCCGTCGGGTGACGGCGCGCCAAACCCCAGGGGAATCGACTTCTACGATCGGCTCATCGACGGACTTTTGGAAGCCGGGGTGACGCCCTGGGTGACGCTGTATCACTGGGATCTGCCCCAAGCATTGGAAGACTCCGGCGGCTGGCGCGTTCGCGCCATTCCGCAAGCGTTTGCCAAGTATGCGCGACTCGTGGTCCAGAAGTTCGGCGATCGCGTCAGGAACTGGATGACGCTCAACGAGATCCTCCGGTTTGTGCCCGCGGGCTATGCCTATGGTTGTGACGCGCCAGGAGCGAAAGAGTCCGCCTCCGTCGTGAACCAGATTTACCATCACGCGCTCCTGGCTCACGGCTACGCAGTGGAAGCTGTGCGTGAGTTTGGCGGCCGTGGCGCGCGTGTCGGTCTCGTTCACAATCCGGCGACCCCCTTGCCGGTGACGGAAACGGCGGGCGACATCGCCGCGGCCCGCACCGAGTATAAGGCGGGAACCGAGCAGGTCATGGGGCCGCTCTACTTGGGAGCCTACACACCCTCTTTCCTGGCCGCCGCTGGCTCGGCCGCCCCGCAGGTGGAGCGCGGCGATCTGGAACTGATCTCGCAGAAGACTGACTTCCTCGGTTTGAACGTCTACTACGGCGATTTTGTCCGAAGCACAGCCGATGGCCGACCTGAAAGAGTGATGCTCCCGGCCCAATATCCCAAGGCAGACATGTCATGGCTCAGCGTCACTCCGCAGGCAATCTATTGGGCCATCCGCCACGCCCACGAGGCATACGGAGTGGAGACGTTCTGCATCACCGAGAATGGGGCCGCCTACATGGATCGGATCGGCCCGAACGGCCAGATCGACGACCTTGATCGGCGGGAATACCTCAGGAATCACCTGATTTCGCTCCATCGCGCCATCCAAGAGGGGTTCGACGTCCGCGGGTACTTCCTCTGGTCGTTTCTGGACAATTATGAATGGGCCGAGGGCTATGCGAAACGGTTTGGAATCGTCTATGTTGATTACAAGACGCTGAAGCGAACTCCGAAACTCAGCGCGGATTGGTATTCGAAAGTGATCAAGTCCAATTGCGTTCTCTAGACTCGGATTGATGCATGTATGGCAGGATCTTCCCTGATTGGCCTGCCGATGGCGCGAGGGACGGGGGCTTGCCGGCAGCGCCGGGGGAACTTGCCGACACAGAGAGTAGGCACTGCAAGAACTCGTGAAGGAACAAACGTGAGGCAAAGGCAGCACATCACGGATCTGGCCCCAACGGCAGGTTCATCGGGAAACCAACGCCGCCAAAGCGGGTTCACCCTGATTGAACTGCTGGTCGTCATCGCGATTGTTGGAATCCTGGCGGCACTGCTCTTGCCGGCACTCAACAAGGCCCGCCAAGCCAGCAAACGAGCTACCTGCGGCAACAATCTGAGACAAATCCTCCTGGCCTGTACCATGTACACGACGGACAACGACGATCGCCTGCCCTACGCGCTCACCGACGGTGCGGACAAGAGCCAGTATCTGTTCTACTCGGGGGCCGACCCTTGGCTGCAGGATCTCTTGATACCTTACAGCGTGAGTCTGAAATTCAATATCGGCAAAGTGTTCCACTGCCCAAGCGTACAAAATGCAAATGACAACGGATGGCTGCTGCAGCCGGACCAAGCCAGTTATCGGTACAACTGTTACTGGGCTGCTGCCGAAGCCGATGGTAACTTGCCGAAAGTCAGGCCGCCGGGTCGGCGGATTACGGCGGTATCCAAGCCCTGTAATGCGGTGCTCATCTATGACATGGCTTGGCAGGACTGGAAGCCCAGCTGGTTCCCGCACGACGGAATCAATGTCGGCTACGTTGACGGACACGTCGAATTTGTGACTAGAGAACACTACGTGGCCACGGCAACGACCGACCTGAAGACGTCGAAGTTCGATTCCGACGGCTGGAAGTAGTCCGGCGAGAACTCTTCTGGCTCACGTCAATTTGGATCTTCGTGTGGCCCGGGCGCGACGGCCGCGAGCGTGCCCCGTGGGCGCTTCATCAGGCCGCAACGCGGGCCGCCCGAGATGCTCCGCTGATTCTTCGAGCGATTGGCGAGGGCTGGCGCTTCCCGCTCATGGCACGAGCCGCACCCGATAGAAGCGCGACGGCCGATTGGTTGCTGCCCCCACATCAACATAATTGGTCGTCGTATCCCCGCTGCCAGAAATGATGATCTGCTCCGCCCCAAGAACGTCTTCAAACTCATTTGTGTAACTGCCACCTGCGCCGGCCGAAACCGCCTGCAGGGCGTTCGTGTGATTGCCAGCCGTGCTCCACCTCACGTCGATGTTCATCTCCACTTGCGACACCGAGATAATCCGCAACACGGAAGTGCTGTTGGTCGGATTGGTGCCCGACAGAAACTCCGCCATGTTGTTCTGCCCATCGCCGTCGGGATCCTGCTCCGCGTCGGCTTGCGTACAATCCAGGCAGCCAAAATATTCCAACTGCCATTGCTGGTATGGAGTCGGCGGTGTCACCGTAACCGTCGCACTGCCGTTCATCGGCGCTGTGCAACCCGTGGTGCCGTCGATCGCCACCACCGTGTAGGTGCCCGTCGCGGTTTGGCTGCCGAACGAGAGCCCAACCGCCGTCCCAGCCTCCGGCGAACCGACGTCGGCTGCGTCCAACTGCAGTTGGTAGTTGACCCCGAGTTGGGATCCATCCAACCCCACCGGCACGCCGCCACCGCCCGCCGGGTACGATCCGCCACCCGTCACATTGAACGCCGTTGGGTTGGTGTTGACCGTCAACGCCGCCACGCTGGATGTGGCCGCCGGACTGCACGTGCCGCTGACCACACAATCAAAGGCGCTACCCGAATCGCCCGCTACCACGGCCATCAGCGTCACGTTGGTCGTAGTTGCCCCGCTGACCGTCCCGCCATCGCTTAACGGCACGCCGTTTTTGCGCCATTGATACGTCAAACCGCCCCCTGTAGCTGTTACCCCGAAGCTGGCCTGACCGCCGGCACAAACCGTCTGGGAACCAGATTGCCCGATGATACCTGGTGCGGTACTGATACCCACCGCCAGGCTGCTGGCCGTGCCACTGCACGTGTCGGAGGACGGCGTAACCGTCACGTCGCCCGGCGTTGAACCCCAATCGACCGTGACGGAAGTTGTGCCCTGGCCGCTGGCGACGCTGGCGCCGGTCGGCACCGTCCAAGAGTAAGTCGTCGCGCCGCTGACGTCTGAAATCGAATAGGACACTCCGCTTTGCCCGGCGCAAACGGATGCCGGCCCCGTAATGGCACCGGCCGCGCCCACAGAGACGACGGTGACCGGCAGACTGCTGGGTGTGCCGTTACATCCGCCGCCGCTACTCGGGGTGACTGTCACGACGCCGGAGACGGACGAACAACTGTAGTCGACCGTAATCGAGCGTGTGCCCTGGCCGCTGGCAACGCTGGCGCCCGACGGTACGGTCCACGCATACGTCGAGGCACCGGCCGTGGCGCCAACCGAGTATGGAACGCCGTTCTGCCCGGCACTGACAGATGTGGGGCCAGAGACGGGCCCGGTCACCTCCATGCCCGCACAAGGCCGCACCTCAATCCACGCAACGTTTGCAGGCGAGCTGATCCATTTCAGTTGCAGTGTATGCGTCCCGGCCGCGAGAAACGTCAGGGCGGTGTTGGTGATTGTGAAGAAATGCTCCCATTGCCCCGGAAAAACGTTCGGCACGGTGAGTGACGCCAATGAGGTCGCACCATCCAGCAGCTGAATCTGTCCACCGTCGCTCCCCGTGGCCACGCGAAACGCCAACTGGTAGTTCCCGCTGGTAGTCACATTCACCGTAAATTTCTGCCATTCGTCATCGGCCGTCTGACCCACGTAGTAGCCGATGCTCAACGGGTCGGAATCGGGGCTGGTCGGGTAGTAGATGTCCACCCCGTCATTGCGATAGGTCCAGCCGTAATTCCATGTTTGGCCCTGAGACGTGGCCTCCGTATCCGTGTCGGAATAGGAGACGTTCTGGTAGCCAACGTCGTAATTCGGGGCGTAGATGACCCCGGGGAGCGGGACGGCAGATGCGAACGGCACCGAGGTGGTGCCGAACTGCGGGCTCACCAGCGAAGCCACCCATCCGGGATCAAACAGGCAATTCGTGGTGAGAATGCCCGAGGCCATCTCCATCAGCCCCTGCTTGACGACGGTCGAGTTGGCTGATTTGCGGAAGTTGGTGATCACATATTCATAGTTCGAGGTGACCTTCGCCGAATACTGCCCCGAAATGGAGTCGACTTTCTTCCAGTCCCACCACAGCCACCCAATCGATGGGCTGTTGGTCTCCAACAACTGCCTGAGTTCGTAGTTCCATGGGTTGGAATTCTCGCCGGCCTCTCCCATGATCAGCGGCACGTTGTACGTGCTCGAAAACGAGGTGAAGGGCTGTATGGAAGCCGGCGAGTTTGTGCTCCAGTACTTGTGAAACACCAATGCCAGATTGGTCTGCGGATCCCAATTCATCGGACCCAATCCGTTCGTGCTGCTGGCGTACGTGTTTCCCTGAATCAGAATCAGATGATTGGTGTCGACGAGGCGGATCGCCGCGGTGATGTTCGAGTACAACGTTCTCATCGTGGACGTATTGACCCCCGCCGGCAAGACCGGTTCGTTGATAAGATCGTAGCCGGCAACCTGGGTCTCGGTACGAAAGCGTCGCGCGATCTCCTTCCACATGTCGATCGTCCGCTGTTTGTTCTGGGCCGACGTCCGCCCCGAAGTGTTGCCAGTGTCGGTCCACAGACACGCGACCCCCACCTGATTCGACGTGCTTCCTGTCCACGTCCACTGCGTGGACTCGGGGTCCGCCGGGGCATCGGCAGATTGTCCACCGGGGGCACTGTGCATGTCCAAGACGACGTACAGCCCGTTGGCCTTGCACCATTGCACCATGTTACTGAGCACCTGAAAACCGCTCTCGAGGTAGGAATTCGTCGGACCGAGCGTGCTCAGCATCCGGTGGTTGAACGGCAGCCGGATGACGTTGTAGCCCTGGGATTTCAAGAGCGCGCAATCCACACCTGTTACGTAGTTGGACGTATACGCGTTCCAAAACGCTTGCTCATCCGTAGCGCTGTTCAGCAGAACGCTGATGCGATCTTTGATGTCGGAATACGAACCCAAGTATGTATATCCGTCGGCATCCGGCTGGGTGAGTTGCCACGCGTACGCCTCGGGCGTCAGCCAGGCGTTCAGGGCGATGCCACGCATGACAAAATTGGTGGTCCCATTCGGCGGCAGAATGTTTCGTCCCGAAGCGCGAAAGAAATCCATCGGCGACTGGCCCTGTGAGACCGTCGCCGCCGCCAGCAGCGTCAGCCCAAACAGGAATCGCAGCTTTGTCGTCGCGTGCATTGGTTAATGATGGGACTTGCCCATAGCTGGACTCTACGAGGTCTTAGCCGGAACTATGCAGTAGGAGCTCATTTTAACCATTGAACGTCGGACGGTTTTCGACTGCATGGCAGTTGGGAATGGGGCTCAGAATCTTCTCCCACAATCGTTGCCACCAAGCGCGTTCACGCGGCGGCACGGC
>DATJBF010000074.1:0-39680 GCA_035515475.1 Verrucomicrobiia bacterium | reverse complement strand
CTCTCCAGACCTGGCTGATGTTGGACAGCATCCAGCCACAACGACAGACAACCTCATCCTGAGGCAGGCCTCAGACCAATGAAAACAGGCCGAAATACAGCCGCTATCTGTCCAAAATCAGATTATTTTGGACAGCAGTGTTAGACTTCCCTTCCTTTGCGGGGTCTCACGCTTTGTCAGCTCTGTCCCCCGCATCAGGTCTTTTCTTGACGAGGCGGTGAAGCTGCCCGCTGATACACAACGCAATGAACAATCCCGCGGCAACACCGCCAGAGGTGAGGCGATAATGCTCCAGCATGTAAACAGAGCGCCGCGTAATGTGTGACGACCAATAGAATTGAACAAGTCCACAGCCGCCCCAACAAATGAAAAGAACCCCCATCAAGCCGCACAAGTGCAACGTCCAACGTGGAACATCGCAACGCTTGACCCCAATCCATGCCATACACAAGAGCAGCCCGCCAGTGATGCCTAGGATAAAACACACCGCACGGATCGTGTTATTCATAGCAAGAACTCCAACTTTGCACCCGCCCGCGACCTGACGTGCTAACGCACGTTATTCCCACCTTTTTATCCATAGCAAATCCTCAAGGTAGTCGACTCCCAAAATATTCAGGAGTTCTCTTGAACCTCCCAAGACGAGGCCACCTCCAGCCGTCGCTCCAACGACCGTACGATAGCGCTCTGGGCAACACACTGCCTTTGGTCACATTTTGGAGTGTCATGCGTATTGAGTAAGGCCCCCAGCCCAAACGTAATTACCAAGCACAGAAAGACTAACAGTAAAGGCCTCGACCATCCGGCTCGAAGTGTCGCGCGGTGTGATTCCCTCAGCAACAGGAAGAGTGCGGGGATTGTGCCTGACGAACCGATGACCGTTCTCATTATGTCCTCACGCGATCGTGGCAATCCCGTTAACATTTTATGGGGGACAAGGACTCGTGGGCGGTGGCATGTTCTCGGTTGGGGAAGATGGGGTTTCCGGCGTGTTTGGCTGAGTTTCTTCATTGGGAGGAGACAATACCTCCACATAGAACCATGCAATGAAGCCAATGAACCCGCCTATTACTAGAACCCCGCAAATGAAGCACTCCCCGTTAGGATCAGTTCTCCCCACCGGGTTGTTCCCGACATAGTTGTATACATTCGGACTCTCAACTGGCCCAAGTATCCCCCTCCCGCTAACACGGGTTGAGACTTGAGCGATCATGCCGATCTTCTTACCTGCCTGCTGCCCATCGAAGGGTCCTCCGACGTAGTTCGCCAGCATCTTCTGTAACGCACCGGTTCTAATAGCGACTGGACCGTGTCCAATCGGATCCGGCTCCAGAAACCGGCCCAACTCGGTCGAGTACCAGCGGTTGCGGTAGTAGTACAGGCCCATGTTCTCGTCGTACTCCCGGCCCGTGAACCCCAGCGTGCTAAACCCGTCGCCGAACGCTGACGAGACCGGCTCGTCTCCAAACGGACGATAATCGCTGCTGAACAAGGCGTCTCCCGTATCGGTGACGACCGCCACCACCGTGCCCAGATGATCGGCCACCAGTGCGTACAGATCCATCCCGTAGCCATCGCCCGTGCGCACCAGCACCGCTTCGTCCATCCCATCGGCGTAGACGTACTCGGTCTCCCCATAATCCACGTTGCGATCCAGCAGATTCCCGCGCGCATCGTAGGTGAAGCTGGTGTACTCCCAGTCATCGTCGGAGAACTCTTGGGATTCTTCCACCCGCAACCGCCGGTAATCGTAGTCCAGCCAGACCCGGGCTCTGTCCTCGTAGACCAATTGCCCCTGGCTGTCGTGTGACATGCTCAGGCCAAGGAAACTGGCCACGTTCCCATTGTCGTCGTAGGTCACGTTGTTGGTCGCGCCCGATTGCGCGCGCTGGGTGTACTGGTTGAGGTTGTTCACACTGTACGTCCACCCATCGGCAGTCTGCCGATTGCCCACGGGATCATACGTCGCGGTGTATGCGTATGACCCGCTGCTGCCGAGCAGTTGATCGGTCTTGTCGTAGACGTTGGTATGCACGACGCCGTTGACACTCTGGGTGACAATCCGTCCCGCGGCATCATAGCCCAGATTGCGGCTCCGGCTCCAGCCGTTTGTCGTGCTTGCGATTCGTAAGGTGTCGATAACAAGTGAAGCGCCCGCGCGGCGAAAGTCGTTGGCAAAGGAACGGTTTGTCATTAAAACTGACGGCACTTTGCCGCTGCGAGGAAAAGTTGGGGGGCTGACCCCGACATTGGTGTCGGGGCTGATCATCGCGTTCGGAGGCACCTGGTGTGCGCGGGCGCAACCCGACGTGTTTTCCAACGTCGTCCAAGCCGAGTCGCGCCCGCACTACACACTGTCGCAGTGCATCGATCTGGCACTGCGTCAGAACTCCGATGCGCTCGTCGCCCGGAAACGGCTCGAAGAAGCCGCGGGGGCCATCGTCGAGGCCCGGGCCGGGTTCCTCCCGAGCCTCACCAGTTATGGCAATTACCAGGAACTCGAATCCCGGTACGCCACGCTCGCCGGGGCCAGCCCGAACCGGCGCCCGTTCATCTGGAGCGTATACCTTCGCCTGACCGAAACGGTCTATTCCGGCGGGGCCGTGCGCGGACAGATGGACATCGCGCGCCTGCAAAAGGCGTCCCGATTGCTCGACTACCAGGCCACGGTTGACCAGGTCATCCTGGACGTGCGTATCGCGTTCTACGACATCCTCCGCAACCAGTCCGATGTAGCCGTCCACGAACAGGCCGTGAATTTCCTCAGCGAGCAGGTGAAGAACGAACGCGCCCGGCTCGAGGTCGGCACCGGCCAGAAACTCAACGTCCTGCGTGCCGAGGTGAATCTGGCTTTGGAACGGTCCGCGCTGGTCGATTCACGGAACCGGCTCCGCAATTCGTATCTGCGGTTGAGCGAACTGCTCGCGATTCCTTATTCCATCGATCAGGACCATGTGCCGTTCGACGTGGCCGGCGAACTGACCTACGAGAAGACGTCCCTGGAGGTGAACGACTGCCTGGAGCGCGCGCTCATCCAGCGTCCCGAGCTTACGGCCCGCGAAAACGATATCAAGGTCCAGAAACGGCAACTGGCCGTCGACCGCAGCGAACTGCTGCCGCATATCGACGTGTTTGGCGGGTACGACGCGGTGAGCGAACCCGACCGCACCCTGCCCGCCGACTACTACAATGGCTACGTCGCCGGCGTGCAGGTGAGCTGGCATCTCTTCGACGGCTTGGCTACGAAAGGCCGGCTGAACGCCACGCGGGCCCGCATCAGCGCCGCCGAGACTTCGTACGACGGGATCCGCCGCACCATTGAGGCTGACGTGCTGCGGGCCTATCGCGACCTGCAGAAAGCCGAGGAGCAAATCCAAACGCAAACGGCCAACGTCCAACTCGCCCAGCAATCGCTGAAACTGACGACCGCCAGCTTCGAGATCGGGCTGACGAGCCAACTCGAACTGCTCCAGAGCCAACTGGACCTGACCCGCGCGCAGACGGCCGAATTGTCGGCGCGGTTCGATTACAACGTGGCCCTGGCGCAGTTGCAGCGGGCGATGGGTAGCGAGTTGCAGATTACGAACGACCGGGTGAAGGGGCCGGAATTGAAATGAGGCTTATCCCCGCCGGTAGGCGTTGGAGAAAGTCGTCTCTGGCTGTAGCGGCGGTCCGTGACCGCCGCAATTCGGCCGGAAAACGACCGAACGGCGCTCACAGAGCGCCGCTACAGTCGGCCATCCTCGCTACGGTTCTCTGCCTGTTCGGCGCCGCTCTTCCCGCCGTCGCCCAAATCGAGAAGCAGGCCGAGACCTACGACCTGACGCTGGCGGATTGCCTGACGCAGACGCTGACGCGCAACCCGGACATCCAGCGGTTGCGGGTGGACGTCGAGCGGGCGTTGGGCGACCGGCTCGTGTATCGGTCGCGCGTTCTGCCGCAACTGGCCGCGCAAGTGCAGGGCGGCGGACGGTACGGGACGCTCTATTCTCCCGAAGGACCGTTCGGCATCCTGTCCGCCCAGTTTTCCCAGCCGCTGGTCGACGTGGGGATTCCGCCCACGCTGCGCCGCGGCCGACTGGAGGTGGTCGCCGCGCAACAGAGCTTCAACCGCGAAGTCACGGAGCGGCTGCACGAGGCGCAGGTGACGTTCCTGCAGGCGCTGTATCTCCGCGATCTCATCGCGTTGCACGAGGAGATCGACCAGCGGCTGCAGGCGAACGTCGCCAGCGAGCAACAGCGCTACGACGTCGGAACGGGCAGCGAAGGGGCGTTGGCGTGGGCGAAGATCCAACGACTGAACCTGGCTCGCGACCTCGCCGACCTGCGCGGCCGGTATTTCTCCGCGGTCACCCGGCTCGCCGAGTTGTGCGGACGCGAACCGACCGAGACGACGAACGGCCTGCGGGAGGTCCGGCTGCCCAAACCCGTCGGCACGCTGCGCTACCAACCCCTGGACCCGAATTGGACCGAGTTGACCACCTACGCGTTGCAGCACCGAGCCGACTTGAAACTGCTGCAAGCGCTGGTGGACGCCGCCGAGAACGACAAACTGGTGACGCGGGCTGGTTACTTCCCCTTCATCTCCCTGACCGCGTCGGGATTGTTTCTCCCCGAGAACGCGCTCCTCAGCAAGCAAAGCAGCGTGGTCCCCGGTCAGGACACGCGCACCACGGAGGTGCGCTCGGGCGTGGCGATGACCTGGCGCGTGATCGACAACGGGCAGGTCACGGGGGCCAGCCGCCGGGCCGAAGCCACGCGTCAAGGATATGCCATCGCCCTCGACCAACTGAAGCAGAACGTTCCGCGCGAACTGGCCGGCATCGAGAGCAATCTGCAAGACGCCGATGCCCGCCGGGCCGCGCTGCTCGAGTCCGCAACAGCCGCCGAGGAAAACCTGAAAATGATCGAGGCGCAGGTGGCGGTCGGGCAAGCCACGCAATTTGATTTCCTGAAGGCGCAGGGCAACCTCCTCTCCGTGCGCGCGGGCCTGGTGGACGCGACGTATGCCCACGAAGCCGCCCGGGCCGACCTGGATCGGGCCACGGGCCGCTATCTCGAGTACCGCACCGAAGTCGTCCGATGACTGCGCTTGTCTTGCCGCATACCTGCCAGTAGTATCGCTCGTCAATTCCACCATGAAACGAACCGTCATTCTCGCCGCGCTCATTGTTTCGGCGACGGCAGCCATCCTCTATGGCTTGTGGGCGGCGCGGCCGGTGGCGGAAGTCTACGTGGCGCAACGCGGCACGGCGATTTCGGCGGTTTACGGCACGGTCAAGGCCCTGTCCTCGCTCACCATGAACATCCGCGCCCGCTGCAGCGGCAACATCCACTTCTCCAACGCCGTGTTGACGAACACCTTCGTCGGTTTGGACGTCAAACAGGGCGAGTTGCTGGCGACGATCGTGAACGACGACCTCGACCGCGAGATTGCCAAAGCCGAAACGGATTTGCAGGCCGCCGAGGAACGGTTGAAGTTGGGGCCGCCCAGCCAGCCGCAGTTGAACACCCAGAAGGCGCTGCTGGCGCGAATGGAAAAGCTGGCCCAAATGCAGAACGTGCCGGCCAGCGATTTGGAGCGCACCCGCAACGACGTGCAGTCGCTGCAGGAACGGGTCCGCTCCGAGCAGGTGGAACTGGACCGCGTCGTGACCATCATGCGCGAGCAGGCCGGCGTCTTGCACGACCGCAAGGCCCTGTGCTTCCTGACCGCGCCGATCGATGGCTACCTGAGCGCGATCAACTGCGTGAACGGTGAATTCATCGGCGACGGCGGCACGCCGTTCGCGGTCGCGACGCACTCGATGTACCTCGAAGGCCAGATCAACGAGGAAGACGTCGGGCTGGTCGCGCCGAAGATGAAAGCTGCCGTGCGGCTGTATTCGTACGCCAATCAGAATTTCACGGCCACCGTGGACCAGATTCTTCCGACGGCCAACAACCAGCGTTACACCATCACGCTCACGCTCGACAAGACGCCGCCCAACCTGATGTCGGGGATGACCGGGGAAATGAACATCATCGCCGGCAAACGCGAGAACGCCCTCATCATTCCGTCGCGGGCCGTACTGGCCGACCGCGTCCTGGTGGTGAAAGACGGCATCGTCAAACCACGCGCCGTGAAGATCGGGTTTCGCAACCTGGAACGGGCCGAGGTCCTCGACGGATTGAAGGAAGGCGAACAGGTGATCGTCGCCGATCAGGACCTGTTCAAACCGGGGCAGCGCGTCCGTGCCATTACGATCAACATGTAATCTCGGCAAAAAAAACCGAAATCCGATGCTCGAAATCCGAAACAATCGGAATGACCGAAAGGTAAAGTGAGAACCAATTTCGCGTTTCCAGTTTGTTTTGGATTTCGGGATTCGACATTCGAGTTTTCCGGTTAGAAGATGCCATCGCCGCTGTACATCGCGCTGCGGTTCATCGGCCATCGCAAGAAGGCGATCATCCTGAGTCTGGGCGGGATCATTCTCGGCGTGGCATTTTTTATCTGTACGCAGGCACAGACCCAGGGCTTCGAGCAGTTCTATATCCGGACCGTGCTCGGGACGACCGGCTCGATTTTGGTGCAGGACCGGTTCCAGGCGCGGTACTCGGGAATCGTCCAGCCGCCCGGCGGCGGGACGGTCATCGTCCAGGACCAACAACCGCGTAAATACTACGAAGGCATCACGGATGCCGACGAAGTGATGCGGGCGATCCGCGAGTTCTCCAACGTCGTCGCCTGCGCTCCGGTGCTGGAAGGGAGCGTCTCGCTGGAGACCGATTTCCTCAGCGAAGTGTTCCGGTTGCAGGGCATCGATCTGGATGCGCAACTGCAGGCCACGGACCTGCGCCAGTACATGATCGCGGGCGATCTGGGCGATTTTCGCGAGAAATCATCGGGGCTGCTGCTTGGTTCGCTGCTCGCGCAGAAGTTACGGGTCCAAGTTGGGAACACGGTCACGATCCGGGGGCCGAGCGGGGAACCGCGCAGCTTTGAGGTCTGCGGCATCTTCCGCACCGGCGACAACCTGATCGACGAGAAACGCGGGTTCATCCATTTGCGGGTCGCCCAAAGTTTGCTGGGCAAACCGTCGGAGGTCTCGTTCATCATCGTCAAGCTGCGCGACCCGGGCCGGGCACCGCAACTGGCGGCGCACCTCGAGCAGTTGCTGCAGCATCGTTCGCGCAGTTGGCAGGAACGCGAGCACGGCAACCTGCAAATCTTCAAGGCGATCCGCTACTCGGCGGCGATCACGGTCTCGACCATCATCGTGCTGGCGGGGTTCGGCATCTTCAACATCCTGACGTTGATGGTGTTGGAGAAAGTGCGGGAGATCGCCATTTTGCGGTCGATGGGTTACCGGCGGGCCGACATCAGCGCGATTTTTCTCTGGCAGGGGTTGCTGGTTGCCGTGATCGGGTCGGTGGTCGGCTGCCTGCTCGGCGCGCTGTTGACCTGGGGCGTCTCGCGGATCCCGATCCGGATGCGCGGGTTTTTCGCGACGGAACATTTCCTGGTCTCGTGGAACTGGCACCACTACGTGGCCGCCGTCGCCATCGCGTTTGTGGGCGTGTTTCTGGCGAGTTACTTCCCGGCCCGGCGCGCGGCCAAACTGGCGCCCGTGGACGTGTTGCGGGGGACGGGGCAATGACTGCGGCGCTGGCGTGCGACCGGGTGCACCGGTACCTCGGCGAGTTTGAATCGCGCGTCCACGTGCTGCGCGGGATCTCGCTGCATATCGAAGTCGGCTCCGTCCACGCCATCGTGGGCCCGTCGGGTTGCGGCAAGAGCACGTTGTTGTACGTGCTGGGATTGCTGGACGTTGCCGACGAGGGCCGGATCATCATCGGCGGCGAAGACGTGTCCGGGCTGTCGGACAACGACCTGTCGCAGAAGCGAAACGAATTGATCGGGTTCGTGTTCCAGTTCCACTTCCTTATGCACGAGTTCACGACGCTGGAAAACGTCACCATCCCGATGCGGCGGCTGGGCGTGCTCGGTCTCGCCGAAATGCGGGCCCGCGCCGCGATGCTGTTGGAGGCCGTGGGGCTGGGCGACAAATTGAACCGCCCGGCGAACCATCTGTCCGGCGGCGAACAGCAGCGCGTGGCCATCGCCCGGGCGCTGGCGAACGATCCCAAGATCCTCCTGGCAGACGAACCCACGGGCAACCTCGACACCGCGAACTCGGAGCGCGTGTTCGCGTTGCTGACCGAGTTGGTCAAGCGCGAGCGCAAGGCCTTGCTGCTGGCGACGCACAACCCGCAGATCGCCCGCGCCAGTGATTTCGTCCACGAGATGCAGGACGGCGTGATCGTACCGAACGGCGCGCCGGCCTAGAGCACGTCGGCAAAGGCGTTTTTCGTCCGCATGAAGAAGGCGTAGCCGACCACCAATACCACGAAACTCACGGCCAACATGAGGCTGTAGTGCGGCCAGTCCGGTGGCACCCCCCAGAGCACGGCGTTGCGGGCTTCATCAATGACCGCCGCCAGCGGGTTGTACAGCACGATGGGCAACAAACCGGGCGGCACCTTGCTGATCGAATAGAAGATGGCGCTGGCGTACAGCACGATCATCAACAACACCGGCACGACCGAGTTGATGTCGCGCACGAACACGCCCAGACTGGCCAACAGCCAGGTGAGTCCCAGGCACAGCAGAATGAGCGGCACGAGAAGGACCGGCAGATACAACGCCGTCAACGGAATGGTCCCGTGCGCGCACACCAACCCAATGAACAACGGCACAAAGCTGATCACCAGTTGCGTCAGGGCGGCTCCCACCGCCATCACGGGCAGTATCTCCAAAGGGAACACGACTTTCGTGACGTAGTTGGGACTGGACAGCACGAGCGTCGGCGCGCGGGACGTGCATTCCGCCAGAAAATCAAACAGGATCAGTCCGCAGAACAACGCCAGGGTGAAGTCGAGTTTGGACTCATTCGGGTGGTTCCCCAATTTCGACTGGAAGATGTATCCGAAGACGACCGTGTACAGGGCCAGCATCGACAACGGGCGCAGCAGCGACCACAGCATGCCGAGGTACGACCCCCGGTACCGGCTCAACACGTCGCGCTTGACGAACTGTTGGATGAGCGTTCCATGCCGACGCAGGTTGCGTTCGATGTTCCAGGGCAGCACCAGTTCCGCGAGAGAAATTTTCTTGCTCGCAGATTGTGCGCTGCTCAGCATAATCTGGGATTGTTACAGAACCATCTCGGATACACAAGACGTGAATTCTGACACGGCCATCCAAGTTGATAACGTCTCGAAGGCGTATACCATCTGGTCATCGCCGTCGGCGCGCTTGCATGGGCCTCTGCTGGGTCAGATCGGCCAATTGCCCTTTTTGCCCTCCCGCGCGCGCGATTGGTGTGGGCGACATTCCCGCCAATCGTTCAAGGATTTCTACGCCTTGAAGAACATTTCCTTGTCCGTGCGGAAGGGCGAGACCATCGGCATCATCGGGCGCAACGGCTCCGGCAAGAGCACGCTGCTGCAGATCATGGCGGGCACGCTGATGCCCACCCAGGGCGAGGTCGCCGTGGATGGCCGGGTGGCGGCACTTCTGGAACTTGGATCGGGGTTCAACCCTGAATTCACGGGGCGCGAGAACGTTTACCTGAACGCCTCGATTCTCGGGCTGAAGAAACCGGAAATCGATGCGCGGTTCGACGAAATTGCCGCGTTTGCGGACATCGGCGATTTCATCGATCAGCCGACCAAGATCTACTCCAGCGGCATGTTGGTGCGCCTGGCATTCGCGGTCCAGGTCTGCGTCCACCCCAGCGTCCTCATCATCGACGAAGCCCTGGCCGTCGGGGACGCGGCGTTCCAGCGAAAGTGTTTCCGACGGTTGGAGGAACTTCACGAACTCGCACTCACGATCGTATTTGTTTCGCACGACCTGAACGCGGTGACGAACCTGTGCACGACCGCCCTGTTACTCGAACATGGGGAGTGTCTCGGCTCCGGTCCGGCCTCCCAAATCTGTGACCTGTATCAGAAACTGTTGTTCGGCGAGAATACCAGCGGCGCGCCGCTGATCTACGGCGACGGCAAGGCCGCATTCACCAAGATCTGGTTCGAAAACAACGGCGTCTCCGTCTCCACGATCCCGTCCGGTTCGGAGTTTACCTATTGTTGTTCGCTCCGGTTTTCGGCCGCGATCAAGGACCCGGTCTTTGGGCTGAGAATCAAGAACGTTCAAGGGGTGGTGGTGTCGTCGACCAACACGTTTATGATGGGACGAAGGACCGGGGATTTCGAGGCGGGAGAATCGGTGACGGTCAAATGGAAGCTATTGCTCCCGCTTGGCCCGGGTCATTATTTCTTCTCCTGTGGGTGCTCCTACCCTGATGAGGATCGGTTCCTGTGCCGACAGGTGGACTCGATCAAGCTGCTGGTGACGGGATCGTTTCACGATGTGGGTATTGCGAACGTGGTTCGTGATCTCACGCTGGTAAAATAGGCAAACATAATGGTCCGCAATGACGGTCATGGTTTGGTTTTTATTCTCTCGCCTCCGAGGTCCGGTTCAACCCTGCTGGGGGCGATGCTGGCGAACCATCCTCAGGCGTTGTGTCCGCCCGAACCGTGGCTGTTGCTGCCGTTGGGCGCCCTGCGCTCGCCAGACTCCGAGATCATTGCGGCCTACGACCACGGGCTTGCCGGGGCGGCGTGGAACGACAGCGTACCCGACCAACTGTTCGACCAGGCCGTCCGAGCGTTTGCGCTCGCCGCGTACAATTCCTGGCTGCGCGAAGCGCACCGCGAGGTGTTCGTCGATAAGACCCCCCGCTATTACCATGTGCTCCCCTGGCTCGAGCGACTGTTCCCCAAGGCATTCAAGGTCCGGCTCCTGCGGAATCCGCTGGACGTGGTGAGTTCCTGCAAACAGACCTGGAACCTGACGATCGACGAAATCGTCGGCGACGTGACCTCGCCGCACTCGTTTGATACGACGATCAGTTTTGCCCTGCTGTCCGCCTATTTTGCGTCGGGCACTCCCTACCAGTACCAACTGCGCTACGAAGATCTGGTTCGGGACCCGGCGTCGCAAATTGCGAAATTGTGCCGGTTCATCGGCTTGCCACCGGTCAAATCTCTGCACCGGTATGGGACCAACCGCGTCTTGATGAAAGCGTACAAGGACGCGCAGATGGGCGACAAGAAGATCCTCGAGCACGAGGAACCACACACGCACTCGATCAACTGCTGGGAAAAGATCCTCACCACCGGGGAAATCAAGCAGACGCTGTTTACGCTCGGCCGCGCGGTGTTCGTCCGCGACGGATACGCCGACGTGCTGGCCGAGGCAGCAGGCCGAGCGGGCTTGGACGCAAGCGAGATACCGGAAGCGGGCAGGCTGGATCAGATTTTCGACCACTACCGGGCCTATTCAAAGAACCGCCTCCCCAGCACCACCGGGGGGGCGCGCACCCTGATCGAGCGCGACAATTTGCTACTGCGAGACCGTTTGACCGAGAGCGAAGCGGACCGGGCGGCACGGCTGGTGGTAATCCAACAACAGGGCCAACGGATCGCGGAGTTGGAGGGAGAGGTTCACCGCTGGCTGCAGGAGATCAAGCAGTTGTCCACGAAGCTGACGGAAACCGGCCAGCAAACCGCCACCGAGATCAGCGCGTTACAGTCGGAGCGATCGCGGCTATCGAATGAACTGGAGCAACAACGCGCGGCGATCGATGCGCACACGCAGGAGATCCAGACCCAGCGGGCGGCGTTCGAACAGGAGAAAGCCGGGCTTCTGACGCGCCTGGACAAGACGCGGAACGATCTCGCCGCCGCGGAAGCCGATCGAGGGCGGCTGTCCGCGGAGATCGAAAGATACTCGGGCGAGTTGGATCGGGCGCGGACGGCGTTCGAGGAATCGCAGCGCTCGAATGAGACGCTCACGCGGGAACTTCAAACGGCCCACGCCCGGTTGGACACACAGGCGCGCGCGCTCGACAGCGCGGTAACATCGCTGGAGGAAGCGCGGGCCCGCTTGAAAGAGTACCAACTCCATTTGTTGGCAATCGAACAACACTGGCTGTTTCGTTTCCTGAAGCCGCGTGGTTTGTGGCCCAAGTAACCGTTCCCGAGCCATGGGCAATGTTCTCGTTCTAACAACTGACCTCCCGTTCTTTCCCGGGAAGAACGGGAACGATTATTTCAACCTGCGTCATACCGCGCAGCAGCATCGGGTGGGGGTCGTGGCCCCCCTGCACCCGCATTACCCCGCCGCCGGAGTCGCCAATCTGGAGAAGTTTCTCTGCGGTTCCTACCTTTGGCCGAGAGCGGTGGAGACAACGGCGCCCTTGCCGCCCCAAAAGGATCCGCCCGCGCGGTTGGCGAGTTGGCTCGAGCACCTCCCGATCGTCGCCCGCAAAACTCTCCTGCTGCGCCTGCTTCGCCTGCAGGGAGAACCGTCGGACGCGTACCGGCAGGTGGCGACGTTGGCCAACTGCGCTCCGCAGCTTCTCCGCGCCCTGGCGGACCGCCACTGGCACGTGATCGCGCTGATTCAGTCCAACATCGAGCCGTGGCTCGACTATCTCCCGTCGCAACCCGCCAAGTTTGCCTATCTCCACGACGTGCGGGCGGATGCTTTGCGGCGGCAAGCGCACCAGTCGCGGCGTAGCGGTATTGGACGACGCGAATTACGGGCGGTGTTTGAGCAAGAAAGTCGCCATTGCCGCCGCGTGGACGTCGTCGGGTTCGTCTCGGAACTCGACCGCCAGCGCGCGGTCAGTCTGTTCCAGCACGCGTCGGAGTTGGGCGTGGCGCCGATTCCGGTCGATACGGACTACTACACGCCGGCCCCGAACGGCTGGCGCCGGGACGGGCGACCGGTCGTTTTGTTTACCGGCCATCTTTCTCATGCCCCGAACGTGGACGCGGTATCGTACTTCCTCGAGCACATCTGGCCGATCATTCGCCAGGACCGGCCCGACGCGGTATTTCAAGTAGTCGGCTTGCTGCCGGACGCCGAATTGCAGCGGGCCTGCGCCGCCGCACCCGGTGTGGAACTTCACCCCAACGTCCCCGATATTCGCCCGTATTTCTGGAACGCGTCGGTTTACGTCGTGCCGATGCGATTCGGCGGGGGAGTGCGGCAGAAGATTTTTGAAGCGTGGTCGATGGAGATCCCGGTCGTCTGCACGACCATGGCAGCGGAAGGCACCCAGGCGGCCAGCGGCGAAAACTGCTGGCTGGCGGACGATCCGGCCCGGTTCGCGTCCAAAGTGATCGAGCAACTGTGCGCTCCGAGCCGCACCATGGCCGCCCAGGCGAGGGAAACCGTGCTCACCTACAACTCCATCCCCGCTGCCGCACCCAAGTTCGAGGAGTTGGTACGCCGGGCGGTGCACATCAAACGACAGCGACCGTACAAACTGCTGTTTGACCTGCGCTGGATGAGAATCGGGAGAGCGGGCGGCGTCGAACAGATGTCCCACGAACTGGTCGCGCAGATTTCCAAACTGGATCACCAAAACGATTATCGGATTCTCTGTCCGCGCAGCGCCTATTATGAGTGGACCTTTCCCCCAGGTTTTCGTTGCCGGAGGTTTTTCACCGACAGGGAGGAGGCGAGATTCGAGGCTCTTCACGCGGGCCTGGTCAACCTGTTGGCCCAATCGGTTCGGCGGCCGCCTCTCCGCACGCCGGAGATGCGCGCGCTGCGCTGGTACAACCGTTTGGATTTCGACCTGGTCCATTCCCTCTGCAGCTATTCGTTTCCGGAGATGCGGGCGTTCCCCAACGTGCTCACCGTACACGACCTGCAGCACGTCCATTTCCCGGGGTTCTTCTCGCCCGACGCGTGGACAGAACGTGAAGCCCTGTATCGCGAATCGATCGCTCACGCCGCACACATCCTTTGCATCTCCGAGTACACGCGGCAGGACGTGCATCAGAGTTATCACGTGCCGTTGGAGAAAATGACCACCGTGTGGAACATCCCTTCGCGGGCCGCCTGGCTCAAGGTGGCGGAGCGGGACCGGCGCGACGTGCTCGCCCGCCTGGGTCTTCGGGGCCGCTTTCTGTTTTATCCGGCGCATTGTTGGCCCCACAAGAACCACCGTCAGCTTGTCGAAGCGTTCCAGTTGATCGCAGCGGAATTGCCGGCGGACATGCAACTCGTGTTTGCCGGGAAACCGTTCGAGGAGCACCACCCCGCCCGCGAATTGATCCAAGCGGAGGGCTTGGAGAAGCGCATCGTCCATCTGGGGTACCGCTCGACGCTGGAAATCCGGGCGCTTTACGGGGGGGCGGATGCAGTGGTGTTCCCGTCGTTGTTCGAGGGGTTTGGAATGCCCGTGGCTGAAGCCATCATCGCGGATTGCCCGGTCGCGTGCGCGCACGCCACCTCGCTGCCCGAAATCGCCGGTGATGCGGCGGTATATTTTGATCCACAAAGCGCCAAAGAGATCGCCCGCACCCTGCTCCGGGTGACGACCGATCATGCGCTCCGGGCCGAGTTGCGGGCGGCCGGTGCCCGGAGAAAACCGATGTTTTCTGCTCGACTCGGCGCCGTAAAAACGTTATCGGTGTATCGCCGGGTGTTTGAGGAGGTTGGCTCAGGATAGAGGCTGAACGATGAGAAGTCTTCCGTTGATTTCGATTGCCGTGCCTTCGTTCAACCAGGGACGCTTCATCCGCGAAACGCTGCAAAGCCTGGTCGACCAGCAGTACCCCAATCTGGAAGTAATTATTCAGGACGGCGGATCGACGGACGGCGCTGTCGAAATTGCGCGGGAATTTGTGCAGCGGCATCCGGGGACGTTCCAGCTCTACGTCGAGAAGGACAAGGGTCACGCCCAGGCTGTGAATCGGGCATTTCGACGTGCCAACGGTGAGATTCTCGGCTACCTCAACACGGACGACACTCTTTACCCCGGCTGCCTGCAGCGGGTCGCGCGAGAAATCGACCCTGCCCAAGACCGGTACGTCGTGTTTGGGCGCTGTCTGTTCGGGGGCGAGGGATCGGTCTATGTTGGCGCCGAGCATCCGGCTGAGTTCACCAGCCATTTCGATCACCTGGCGATCTGGAAACGTGGCTACAACGCCATTCCGCAGCCGGCCACCTTTTGGCACCGGACCGTCTATCAACGTTGTGGCGACTTCGACGAGAACCACAACCACGGACTCGACTACCTCCAATGGTGCCGATTCACCCGCCACTTCAAGTTCCACAGAGTGGACGAGTTGTGGGCCATGTATCGGATGCACCCGGCGTCCGTGTCGGCCAACAAGACCGAGCAGGATTGGCTGGACATCATGACCCGGTACAGCCGCATGCACTGGGGTCCGTGGTGGCATCCACTGCGATGGCGTTGCGAGATCTCGCATTGGATTCACGGGCGGCACTGGCACGAGCGGGCACGGCATCATGCCCACCGCGCCGAGGAATCGTGGGACCACAACCGAATGGCAACCGCAGTCTGGGAAACATTCCAGACCGCGCGCTTTTCCCCCACGATGGCGTGGCACCGCCTGTTGCAGCCGCTGCTGGCTGAAAAGGGATGTGCCGGTCTTTCGTCCCTGCTGTTCCGCAGGCAGAACGACGATGCCCCGGCCGTCGCCGGCAAGTACAGCGACAACTGGGTCGGCCCGGTCTACCGCGAACAGGTCAAGCTTCCGCACCGCCGCACGAAAATCATCGTTGTGCTCGAACATGGTCCGCAACCCGGCGGCCACCACTCCCAGATCGAAGTCAGCCTGTTCATCGAGGGCCGTAAGGTCGCCAGGGAACGTCGGGTGGCGGGAGGCCAGTTCAACATTGAAGCGGTGGTGGATCGCCCCCGGGACAAAGAATCCGTCATGTTGGAATTGAAAACGCGGCCCTATTTCATTCCGCGTCTGGTCACCGGGGTGCCCGACGACCGCAAGTTGTGCGTTCTGGTGCTGGAAACGATCGTACTTGCCGGCTGAGAGCGGGGTGGGCGTAAATGGAATTCAGCGAACTGCAGGAAATCATCCGTTCCGAGGTGGCGTCGCAGGCACATCTCGCCAGCATCCGCCGCTACAATCATGCGATGATCGACGACCTGAATAACGTTTGTCCGCTCGCCGACCGGACCATGCTGGACGTGGGCGCCTCGGTACATGCCTATGCCCTGGAAGCCGCCTTGACGAAGGGCGTTCGCCGATACGAAGGCGTCGATCTCGGCATCGAACGCCACTGGAAAACGCCCCGTGTGGAATTCGTCGGAGACGCGGGAAACGTCGGTCGATTGACACGCATGAATGCCGGTCGTCTGGAGTTTGCGGATGAGGCGTTCGACTGTATCCTCACCATTTCCACCTTCGAGCATTTCCTCGATCCCGCCGGTGTGCTCGTGGAAATGCACCGGGTCCTGCGCCCGGGAGGAGTCGCCCTCGTCACGTTCGAGCCGGTCTGGACGGCATCGTACGGCCACCACCTGCATCATCTGGGAGCAATCGGCAAACGGGTCCCTGATTGGGGCCACTTGTATCTGACCGAGACCCAGATGCGCGCTGCCTTGGCGACGCAACCCTGGCCGGATGATGGTCCATTGGACGTGGAACAGGCCATCCGCTGGATCTATCACGGCGGCGAGATCAACCGGTTCGACATCCGGAGACTGAAGGAAGTTTTTCGATGTTCCCCGCTCGAGATCGTCTGGATGTGCGATCTACCGGACGAGGACACTGGCCACAAGCGGACGATTGCGGAGTACCTGACCCGGCTGGTGCCGTTCAGCACCGACGAATTGATGACCAAGGGATTGTCTCTGCTCTTGCGCAAGGGCCCTGGGCCGTCGCCGGGCGTTGCCGGGTCGACGTGAATGCTTTGCCCTTGAAATGGCGGGACGGCGGCGGATAAGCTTCCCCTGCGAAGCATGACAAACACTGATTGAGAACGAGTCTATGACCCCAACAGAGAATGCACGAATCTTGGTTTGCGGGGCCGGGGGATTCATCGGAGGACATCTCGTGGCCGACCTCCGCCGTCAGGGATACACCCAGATACGCGCGGTGGACATCAAGCCCCCGAAGCATTGGTACCAGCGCTTCGACGACGTGGAGAACCTGCGTCTGAACTTGCAGGGACGAGCCGCTTGCCAGCGTGCCGTGAGGGATTGTGCTTTCGTTTTCAACCTCGCAGCCGACATGGGCGGCATGGGATTCATCGAGAACAACAAGGCATTGTGTATGTTGAGCGTTCTCATCAACACCCATTTGCTGATGGCCGCGCGCGCCGCCGGCGTGCGCCGTTATTTCTTCTCGTCGTCGGCCTGCGTTTATGCCCACGACAAGCAAACCGATCCGAGCATCACGGGCTTGAAGGAAGAGGATGCTTATCCCGCCATGCCCGAAGACGGCTACGGGTGGGAGAAACTCTTTGGCGAACGGATGTGCCGTCATTTCACGGAAGACTTCGGCCTGGTGACCCGCGTCGCGCGTTACCACAACGTCTATGGCCCGCACGGCACGTTCGACGGCGGACGCGAGAAGGCTCCCGCGGCCATTTGTCGCAAAGTCATCCAGGCGAAACTGGCCGGCCGGCACGAGATTGAGATTTGGGGCTCGGGCAACCAGACCCGGAGTTTCATGTATATCGACGACTGCCTCCGCGGAACGCAGGCGATTATGAACGACGAACAGATCACCTTCCCCATCAACCTCGGCAGCGAGGAGAAGGTCTCGATCAACCAACTGGTGGACATCGTCGAAGACATCGCCGGTGTCAAACTGCAGCGCGCGTACAATCTGAACGCCCCCAAGGGCGTCAACGGCCGCAACAGCGAGAACACCTTGATCCGCAAGATGCTCGACTGGGAACCGAAGATTCCCCTCCGGGACGGCCTGGAGAAGACGTATGCCTGGATCTACGACCAAATCGTCAGCGGCAAAGGAAAGGAAGCGGTCGTCAATCGGTACTAGCGCCGGAACACCCGACCCAAGACCTCGGCGCCGCCAGGGTCGTGCGTCAATCGCCATTCCGGGAAACCACCAATGCTCGCATCCCCTTCGACGAGAGCTGAGCCAGCAACGCCGGCGTCCCTGAGCGAGGAGGAGATCCTCGATCTCTGCTTGAGCCTCCGGCGCCACGACCTGGCCCTGACCGAAGAGCAGCAGCGCGCCAGCGAATTCTATGCGCGCACGCACGCCCGGCGGTTCGCCCTCGTGATGAACCGATTGGCCCCGCTGCTTCCCCAGGGCGCGCGGATCTTCAGCGTGGGCAGCATGCCCAACCAACTGGAACTGTTGTTCGCGCGGTTCCTGCAGGCCGACGTCGTCGGCAGCACGTACAGTCCACGGGACAAACGCAACAAGTTCACCGCCGTGTACGAACAGAGCGGCGGTTGGCGGCACGCGATGGACGTGTATCTGCGCGACCTCACCCGGGACGCGCTGCCTGCCGAGTCGCGCTCGTGCGACGCCGTCCTTTGTTTTGAAGTGGTCGAGCATTTCCAACAATCGCCGCTCTCCCTCTTTCGGGAAATCAATCGTGTTCTCAAACCCGACGGACACCTGCTGTTGTCCACGCCAAACATGCAACATTGGCACCGCGTGCTCTACCTGCTCAACGGGATGACGTATCCCGATGTTGATTTTGCCGAGCCGATCGAAAGCCGCCACCGGCACATTTTTTCGTTCCACGAATTGCAGGAACTGTTGCGCATCGCCGGCCTCGAGGTCGTTACCCATTTCTTTGCCGATCCGTGGGACAACGCGAAACACCATGCGCAATTCGACGACGAGGCGCCGCTCCACAAGGCGGTACTCGGCCCGCTCGCCGAGCGCGACGAGTTCCGATACGAATGCACGTTCGTCGCCGCCCGTCCCGCCGAGGGACTTCCGCGCCTGACCAACGGATGGCACGGGGTCGAACGAAGCGGGTCCGACTGGTGGTGCTGGACTCCGGGCCGCGGCGAAATCCGCATCCCCAGCCCGAGACGATGCGAGTCGCGTCTGCAGGGGCAACTGTACTCCATCCAACACCCGAACAACGCCGAGATTGCCGTCAACGGCAACCGCGTGGCGACGATCGACGTCACCTGGGACTCGTTTGGGGAGATTCCGCCTGTTGCCCTTCCCCTCGAGGCCGGGGAAAATGTGGTCGAGATCGCCAGCCGCAATCCCGCGCTCACGCCGCCGAATGACGACCGGCTGCTGGCCGTCGCGGTGAAGAACCTTACCCTCAGGCTCGGTGACCACGAGTGGCCGGTGCTGCCGCCCCGGGGAGATCCGCCGAGGTAAGCTGCCCCAACAGATTCACCCGTATGCTATTTAATTCGCTCCAGTTTTGCTTCTTTTTCCCCATCGTCACGCTCGGGTTCTTCGCGTTGCCCCATCGCTACCGGTGGGCGTGGCTGCTGGCAGCCAGTTGCTACTTCTACATGGTGTTCATCCCCGCCTACATACTCATTCTGTGTTTCACCATCGTCGTCGACTATTTCTCCGCCATTCTGATCGAAGGCTCGCAGGGCGCACGGCGCAAACGGTTCCTGGTGGCCAGCATCTGTGCCAATGTGGGGGCGCTGGCGACCTTCAAGTACCTCAATTTTCTGGACGCCAACCTCGCCGCGCTGGCCGCCTGGCTGCATTGGAACTACCCCGTCAAGGCGCTCAATATCATCCTGCCCATCGGGCTCTCGTTCCACACCTTCCAATCGATGGCCTATACCATCGAGGTCTACCGGGGAAATCAACGGGCCGAGCGGCACTTCGGCATCGTCGCGTTGTACGTGATGTTCTACCCGCAATTGGTCGCCGGCCCCATCGAGCGACCACAGAACATGCTGCACCAGTTTCACGAAAAGCACACGTTCGACTACGACCGGAGCGTGAGCGGACTCCGCCTGATGCTCTGGGGCTTCTTCAAGAAAATGGTTATTGCCGACCGGTTCGCGCATCTGGCCAACCCCGTTTTCAACCACCCCACCGACTACCCCGGACCGTTGCTGCTGCTGGCAACCCTCGCGTTCGGCTACCAGATTTACTGCGATTTCTCGGGCTACTCCGACATCGCCATCGGGGCCGCTCGCGTGATGGGATTCAACTTCCGGAAAAACTTCGACCGCCCTTACTCCGCCAAATCGGTCGCGGAGTTCTGGCATCGCTGGCACATCTCGCTGTCCACGTGGTTCCGCGATTATCTCTACATCCCGCTCGGCGGCAACCGCGTGGCCCCGCGACGCTGGTACGGCAACCTGCTCATCACCTTCCTCGTCAGCGGCCTGTGGCACGGCGCCAACTGGACGTTTGTCATCTGGGGCGGGCTCCACGGGATGTACGTGGTGGTTTCCATCTGGACGCGGAACTTCCGCGGCCGCCTCGTTCGTTGGCTTGGGCTGGATCGGGTGCCCACGTTCCGCGGGGCCCTGCAGGTCGCCAGCACCTTCAGCCTGGCTTCGTTCGCGTGGATCTTCTTTCGGGCAAATACGCTATCCAATGCCCTGTACATCGGATCGCACCTGTTCCGCGGCTACGGAAACACCAGCCTCACCATGTTGTCGGAACAACTCTTCGCGACCCTGGGCTCGAATCTCCAGCTCAAGATTCTTTTCCCCCACTTGACCGGGTTCCACATTCTCGCCATCGCCGCCGCAGAGGTCGCGGCACTCGAACTCATTCAGATTGCGCAGCGCGAGGGAACGGTGGAACATCTGCTCTCGGGTCGACCAGCCTGGCTGCGCTGGGGTCTTTACTACGCCATGGTCTTGAACATCCTGCTTCTGGGCGTGTTCGAACAGTCCGCGTTCATCTACTTCCAGTTCTAGACCGCCATGAAACGATTCTGGCTCAAAACCCTGTTGCTCGTTCCCGTTCCCCTCATGGTGGTCGGATTCAACTGGTTCGTGGATCCGGTCCACTTGCGCAATGCCGACCAGTACGAATACGACATCGCGCAACTCGTTCTCGACGGCAAACGCGTGACCAACATCTCCAACCCGAATGAGGCCGCCTACATCAAGTTCTTCGTCGACGGCTTGAAAACACGAAAGGACGTGCTGGTCCTCGGTTCGAGCCGCTCCAAATTGATCCGCTCCGATTCCTTCCCGACGCTCTCGTTCTTCAACAACAGCATCGCCGGCGCCGGCCTGGTGGACTACCTGGCCATCTACCAAATGTACCGACAGAAGAGGTTGATCCCCTCCATCGCAGTCGTGGAGTTGAGTCCGTGGATCCTGATGCGCGACTACTCGTCCGTTTGGAAAACCCTCAACGCACACAAACAGCAACTGGAACGCTGGGTCTTGTCCCCCACCCGCGGGAAGTCACGGCCGATGGACATCCGCAGCAGCATTCGCGCGGACTTCTCCGAGTTCCTCTCACTCGGCTATTTTCAAACTTCCTTCTACACGTGGGCGGACCGGCTGAGGCATCCGACGGAACACAAGGACAGTTGCTTCGTCTGGCAGGAAGGCACGCTCCCCATGGGCGAAACCCTGCTCACGGACGGCAGCGCCATTTATCCCGAATACGTCGAGCACACGCGGGACCGCGAACACGTCACGGCTCTGGCCATCGAATACGCCCGGAAGCCCGCCGGTATTCCCCAGAGCATCGATCCCGAATGCCAAAAGGTCCTCGAAGCGTTTCTCGATCAACTCGCGCACGATGGCGTTCGCGCCGTGCTGTATCTGCCGCCCTACCACCCGAAAGCCTACGCGTTGATGGTGGACTCACCGCAAGACCGGATCATCGTCGGGGAACAGAAGTACTATGAAGAACTGGCCCGACGCAAAGGTCTCACGCTCGTTGGGTCCTACAATCCGGCCGACTTCGGACTCGACGAGACTGCCTTCTTTGATGGTTCGCACGCCACCCAGGAAGCCGTCCGCAAGCTGTTTGCCGCCCGCCTGCCCGCCGAAGAACAGGCCCGTGCGGTCAACCGCGAGAGCCCAGACCACGTCGAACTCGCCGGCGTCAACAATCCCAATGGACTGGAACTGGTCGACGGCAAACCCTTCTTCTGGATCGGAGACGGCGACACCTGCCTGAGCATCCGGTCGACCAGAGCCGGCACGGCGCTCATCACGTTTCACGCCGAGGCCGGTCCCAGCGCGCCGGGGTCTCCCCAGAGGACTCTCTTGCTGAAAGCCGCGCACAAATACTCCCGTCTCGTTCTCATCGAGCAATATCCGCAGGTCGCAATCTCATTTCCCGTGGATGCAGGACTCAGCGAAGTGTGTCTCACCCCACAGGACAAGCCGACCGTGCTCGAACAACCGAACGGCGACCGCCGCCCCTTGCTGCTGGGGGTCTCCGATCTCCAGGTCAAACTCCTGCCCGAAGGCGCAATTCCCCCGGATCGGGCGGCTCTCGCCTTCCAGTTTGCCTCCGGCTGGCACCCGGTCGAGCGCAGCGGACGGGATTGGCTGTGCTGGACCGATGGCCGCGGGCGTCTCATCGTGCAAACGGACAGAGAAACCACCGGCAGCCTCTCCGGCGAAATTCTGTCCGCCCGGCGGCCCAACAACGTCGACGTGATCGTCAACGGGGAGAAGATCAAGACGTTGGCGGTCGACTGGCCCGAATGGGCGTTCCGATCCTTCGGGCCCCTGCGTCTCCCGCTGAAGTCGGGACAGAATTCCATCGAATTCGTCAGCGAGAAGCCGCCGCTCGTTCAACCGTCGGATCCCCGTCCGTTGGCGGTCGCCATAAAGAATCTGCGTCTCGTGGAAGTCGATGCTCGTTGATCTTCGACTGAGTGTTCGATCCAATTCTCCCTCTCGAGCTGCCGCGGGTTTGCGATTGACCCTGCCCAAGGAAGTCAACAATATCGGTCTGCACTGATATCCATGGACCCGGCCTGCCGTATACAGAGAGTCGCCCGATGGACGCGATGGTGTGGGCGTCTGGAGAACCTGCCCTTCGTCATCTTGATTTGCCTCGCTGCGTTGTCGGTAATCTCGCGACTGATTCTGATTCTAAAGTGAGACCGGATCCATCAACAACCCGATCCACCGAGACTCGACTCGTCCAGGTCGCGGTCCTCGTGCTGCTCGCTTATTGGACCGCCTACGCAGTGGTTGTTCCCGTGACCATCTGGGATTCCCAAGCCTATAACCTCGCACGGCTGCTGATCGCGAATCAGGGTGGCCTCTTTGGAAACCCGGGGTGGAACGCGGACCGGCAAGTGGCGTTTCCCTGGGGATTCGACGCCATTCATTTTCCCTTCTTGTCGTTGGGCTGGGGCTGCGCCCTGCCCAGCTTCGCCTGTTTCATTGGTTTGATGGTGATCGTCTTCCGCATGGTGTCGGGGCGCTTTGACGCGCGGACCGCCTGGTACTGCTGCCTAGCCATGCTGGCGCTGCCGACGGTTGTGTTCCAGGCTACCAGCACGAAGAACGACTTGGGCGTCGTGTTCGGCATCGGCTGTTGGGTGTACGCGCTCTACCGCTTCCAACAGGAGAAACTGTTCCGATTCCTTTTTTTCGGGGCAGCCGGTCTTGGTTTCGCGGCCGGTGCGAAATCCACCGGCGTGCCGTTCTTCATCCTCCTCTCGGCCTACACGGTCTGGCGGCTCCGATCAGACAAACGAATGGTCATGCGCTTCCTGGGGGTCTCGCTGCTCAGCGTTGTCCTCCTGGGAAGCATCGAGACCTATTGGAACAATCAAAGAATTTTTGGCAATCCCATCGGAACGCCCCATATCGTCAGCCACGCCAACCACGACGGCTT
Organism: Verrucomicrobiia bacterium; assembly: GCA_035515475.1. Classification (GTDB taxonomy): domain Bacteria; phylum Verrucomicrobiota; class Verrucomicrobiia; order Palsa-1439; family Palsa-1439; genus DATJBF01. The sequence continues at coordinate 16,022 of DATJBF010000074.1, read as the reverse complement.
CGCCGGAACATTGGCGAACTTCATTCGCTACGTTATCGGCTCCACGGACCTCGGCCAGGATCTCGTCAGCCCGCACAGCCCCTTCACGGCCCGGCTGGAAACGATTTGCCGGACCATCCTGCAAACGCTCCACCTCGAAAACAAGGGATACCGTCCGGATTTCAACGATTCCAACCTCGAGTTTGTCAAGAACGGCTGGGAATCAGGCAGTGCTTTCGGTCCGCTCGGCACCATCAGCTTGTGGTTGGCCGTCTGGATTCTATTCACACACCCGGTCCGGGATGTTCTCTGGCGACTCTGCCTGGCCGGATTCGGCAGTCTCATCCTCCTATGCGCAACGGTGGCCTGGATGCCCTGGAACATGCGCTTCCTCATGCTCCCGTTCCTGCTGTTCACGCTCGCCGGCACAATCTTCCTCACCGGTCCCGGAGCTTGGGGCATTCTCAGACGAGGCGGCTTTCTCTTGGTGGCCGTGGGCGCCGCGGTTCTTTTCCCGCTCTATTCCTTCAACAAGACACCGCGGGACCTCTGGTGCTCGGTGACGGACAGGCGATCGATGACTCTGAAAGAACGACCGGCCATGTCGGAGATTATTGATGACCTCGACGCGCGCCGCAAACAGATTGGCCGCACGCCCGTGCTGCTGTCCGCGGGCGGGAACTCCTGGGTCTTGCCCGTGTTGCAGTTGCGGGGCCTGCGGATCCTCCCGTCTCCGCAAATTGATCCGTCGCGTATCCGACAACTGGCCGCACGGGACCGGTGCGGGTTCGTCTATATTCTGGCTCTGAACCGTTCACTGCCAGAACAACGGAATCTGATCCCCATCAAAAAATACGGAGAGACTGATTCAGGGTTGTTCCTGTGGTTGGCCACGGACCCGGCGGTGATTCCCGCGATCGGAAAGAACTCTCTTGCCTTCACGTTGTTCTCGGGCTGGCACCAGGTTGAGCACAACGGCGACGACTGGTTGTGCTGGACAGCGGGCCGCGGGCGGGTCGCCGTGACGGCGTCAGCGGACGAGACCGTCACTCTGAGCGGTGAGATCTATTCGGCTCGACCGACCAATCACATCGACGTGGTTGCCAACGGAACCAACGTGGACAGTCTGGAAATTCGCGCGGGAAAATGGGCGGCCCACTCCTTGTCGCCTGTTCGAGTAACGCTCAAGAAGGGAGATAACCTGATCGACTTCGTGAGCCAGGATCCTCCCGCCGTGCTGCCGCCGGACCAGCGGCCGTTGGCGGTCGCCGTGAAAAACCTGCGCATCGAGGTCGCCCCACTGCAACGCTGATTCATCCCAGCGTCAGCCTGGGGACCGGTTCAAGCTGGCGCATTCCGCCCAAAACGGTATGATGCCGCCACCGTGGAACACCCCCCGATGTCATCTGTCTCTCAGGGACTGCGCGACAAGACCGTGGAAAGTCTCCCGTCGCCCGCGTCGGCCAGATCGTCCGCGACTCGCCCGTGGCGCATTGCCGCAGTTTGTTTCCTGAGCCTGTACGCGCTGCTGATCGTCGCCACCTTCCGCGATTACGGGATGAGTTGGGATCAGCCGTCTTACCACGAATACGGAGAAACCGTCGTCCGCTTCTACCGCACGTGGGGACACGACCAGACGGCGCAAACGCATTGGCTTCATCCGTACGGCGGATTGTTCCTGATCCTTGCGGCGGTCGTAACCAGGACGTTTTCCCTGGGCTGGCTCGAAGGCACGAATCTGACGAGCGCTCTATTTGGCCTGCTGGGCGTCTACGCGGGGTTGCGCCTTGGTTGGAGAGCCTTCGGCCCGCGTGTCGGCGTAACCGCGGCTGTTTTTCTGGCGTTGACCCCGGTGTATTACGGCCACCAATTCATCAATCCAAAGGATCTGCCATTTGCCGCGCTCGTTTTGGTGAGCGTCCGATACATCGCCGACCTCGCGATGGAATATCCGCGGTGGAAGCTGGCAACGATTCTGAAAGCCACCTTGGCGATCGGTGGCGCGATGGCAATTCGCGTGGGCGGACTGATCCTCATCGGTGTTCTGGGGCTGGCGACCGTGGCCGCGGCTGCGCTTGCCGTTTGGCGGACCAGGTTTTCACTCCAACATCTCGTCAGTCTGGGAAAGTGCGCCCTGATTGGCACCGGGATGCTCGGCCTGACGTGGGGCCTGATGATTTTATTCTGGCCATACGCTTGGGCAAAGCCCATCCACGGCCCGTTCCTGGCCCTGAAAGAGTTCTCAAAGTTCGGGTGGAATGGCTACGTCTTCTATAACGGCCAGTTGCTGAAAGCGCCCCAACTCCCCTGGAGCTACGTGCCCAACCTGGTCGTCAACACCATGCCCGAATTCGTCCTGTTGGGATGGTGCGGACTGTTGGTTGTCGCCGCTGCGCGGGCCCGGCACTGGCGCCAGTTCGTCGCCTGGAGAGGCACCCCGGCAATCGTAACCTTGATCGTCGCCTCCCTGCTCCCGTTGGCTACCATCTACGCGTTGCATTCCAACCTCTACGACGGGTTGCGACACGTGCTCTTCATCCTGCCGCCGGTGATCGTTCTCGCCGCCGGCGGCATTTGGTGGATGCTCGAACTACTTCGGCAGCCCGTGCTGCGCCGCACGTGGGGCGGGATTGTTATCGGGTCCGTGGTCCTGACCGTCGTCGACATGCGCACGCTCCATCCGTACCAGTATGTCTATTTCAATCGCGTCGTGGCCGGCGGGTTGGCCCGCGCCAACGACCTTTACGATCTCGATTATTGGGCGACCGCACTGCGCGAGGCGGCGCTCTGGGCCCGGGACAATTACCACCCGAACAACGTCACCGAGGTTCTTTACTCTGCCAGCGGCGAGCCCGCGCAGACGGACTATTTCCTGCAATCCACCTCGGCCAACGGCATCCGATTTCGCCGGGCGACTGCGGGGGAACGGGCGCGGCTCTATTTTGTCATCCGCCGCCAGCGGCAGGGAACCAACGTGACTTGGGGCCATACGTTGCACGTTGTGGAACGACACGGAGTGCCGTTACTGGACATCGTCGAGACGGATTGAATGCAGCCCGTGGCGTTCCGATAGCGCAGGGACCTTACTTGAGGAGTTGGTCGATCTCCGCTTCTTCAGCCACGTGAATGCAGTGGTTCATGTTGCGGTCCATCGGATAAACCTGCGGCATCCCCAATAAACCGATGCCGTCCGACCAACCCACGAACGGCGGGAGCCGTTTCAGATACCCGCGATCATACACGGGCGACGCCGCCGGACTCTTGAATAGAAATTTCCGCTCCACAATCGACGGATCGAAGTCGGCATACAATTTCCGCAGTGACGGCAGATGCAGGCGAAACACTTCTTCGACGTCCAATTTCATCTGGGGATGCTGCGGGTTCAGATAGTTGATCACATACGCCACGTGCAAGCCGCCGTAAATCCCCGTTCCGACCAGGTTCGTGTGCTCGATCACGCCGCCGAACGTGATTTCGGGATCGAGGTTGTTGATCCAGTAGTAATCCCCGAGCCGCCGGTTCAACAAGAGCACCAGACAGCAGGCGGCAATGTACCGAATGGGGCCGGCCTTTTCATCAAGCGAAGGTTCCGCCGGCTCCAGCAGGCGCCCCAACTCGGATGGTTGACCGGTCCAGACAATCCGATCGAATGTTTCCTCGCCAGCCGTGGCGCGAACGCGGAACCTTCCCGGCCCCAGTCGCTCGATGCGCGTGACCCGTGAGCCGACTTCCACCCGCGCACCGCGTTGCTCCACGGCCTTGGCCATGGCAATCGTCATCCGCGGAAAGCCACCCAACAGGTAGCCCAAACTTTCCTTCCCCTTCTCACGAGACCGACTTCGGGGATAGATTCGCCCCCAAAGGAAGGCCGCCGGAATATCGCGGTACGCCTCCCCAAACTTGGCTTTGAGCAATGGCTCCCATAACCCACGGTAACCTGCCAGACATCCCCGGGCGCGAAAGAATTCTTCGCAGGTGATCGCGTCCAATGGCTCCCAGTCCTCCGTCTGCTGGAACACCCGCAGGCTCAGGCCCATCTTCAACCGATCGAGGACGTTGCCGACTGGTTGGCACCGCAGCAAGTCCAATGGCCCTTCCAGCGACCACAGGCGGCCACGTCCAAATACGCCCGTGCGGCTTTGCCGCCACACCAGATCGGGTCCCAGTCCGAACTCCTCGATAAGCCTGACCACCAGCCGGTCGGACCGGAAAACGTGGTGGTAGAACTTCTCCAGATAAGTGCCGGGAATTCCGGGAAATTCGAAGCCCGCCGCCAATCCGCCGATCGGCCCGGCTTCATGCACGACAACCTCGCAGCCGGCCTCCACCAGCTTGCGGGCCACGGTCAACCCCGTGACGCCGGCGCCGATGATGGCCACTTTCGTGCCGCCCATCCGCCCGCCTACTCGGAGGCCTCGGACTCAGAAGCCAGTGGATTCTTCAGGCCAACGGTTCGTGAAACGACGCAGGTCGGACGGCCCTTCACGTTCTCGTAAATCCGTCCGATGTACTCGCCCAGGATGCCCACGCACAATAACTGGACTCCTCCGAGGAACAAAATCGAGATGACCGTGGTGGCAAATCCGGGCACCGGCTCCAGTCCCCATTTCTTGAACTCCGCCGCGAAAATGCGCTGCAGCAGCGTGAACACGGCTCCCAAAAAAGCGCATGCCGAGACGATCGTTCCCAACACAGTGGCAATCCGCAACGGACGCAACGACGAACTGAAAATCCCGTCCAGCGCCAGCTGGACCAGTTTGCGAAACGTGTACTTGACCTCCCCGGCCGCCCGTTCTTGCCGATCATACTCCAGGCCGAACTGGCGGAACCCCACCCACGCCCGCAAACCCCGGATAAACGGGCGCCGGTCCGGTACCGACCGGATCAACTGCACAACGCTCCGATCCATCAGGCAGAAATCGCCGCTGTCGAGTGGCACCTCCACTTCAGCCAGATACGACAGCAGCCGGTAAAAACTGTAATACGCGGCCCGCTTGAACACGTTCTCCTTGCGACGACGGCGCACGCCATACACGACGTCGTAACCCTCGGTCCATTTCTGGAACATTTTCGGCAGAAGCTCGGGCGGGTCCTGGAGATCGGCATCCAACACCACCACAATGTCGCCTTGAGCGGCACGCAGCCCGGTCCATAAGGCCAATTGGTGACCGAAATTGCGGGCGAGATGAATCATCTTCCAACGGCGGTCTGCCGCATGAATCGCATCCATGATTTCCCCGGTCCGGTCGCTGGAACCGTCGTTGACCAGAATGACCTCGTAATCGACACCCCACTCGTCCACGACCCCGCGCAACCGGCCATAGAGGAGTTGAAGCATCGCCTCCTCGTTGTAGCACGGGACCACGACGGAAATTTGGATTCGCCCGCGTGCTCCCAACGATCGCACGACCGTCGCTCCTGCGGCCGGTGCCGGACCCGCTTGTGGTCTATCGGCGATCGTTCTCACGCAACCTGTTTGCTCCGCGGAATCCACCAATTCGGCGCCCTCCGCTCCTCCGAAGAAGCTTCCAACCTCCGGCTCGATAATAGCCGCCCCGACTGCTCAGTCAAGCAACCCGTTCCCCGGCTCGCCGGGCGATCTGCAACGCCAGGTCAGCCTTCAGATAACCCGCCGGATCCTCCGTGCGTCGGCGGGCACTCGAGTACGGCGGGACGATTCTCTGCAGCAGGAGCCGGCCGCCGCCCCGGGTCACCTTCGGCGCAAGACGAGCCAGATGGTACCAGTAGCTCGCCGCGAACCGGCTCCGTTCCACCAGCGGCCCATATCCCTGGCCCAATTGCACGCCGGCCCGGTGCCGGGCATAGGACGCAATGGCCCGGGGAGGAACGCGACCATCGTTGTAGCGCTGCAACAAGGCAACGATCTCTGTGTGCGAGCGCAGACCCTGACCGAACGTCTTCGTCGAAAGATGACAGCGGCTGGCCGCGAGCCGCTCAGCCAGAAAATGGAAGGGCGTCGATGCGCCCACGCGCAGCCAGTACTCGTAATCCATCGTGTAGTGCAGGGTTTCATCGAACGCCCCAAACCGGTCATAAACCGATCGCCGCCAGAAGCACGCCGGTTGAGAGACGAAGTTCGTTTCCAGCAGATCGGCGTAGTTCCAAGGTTGGATGGGAAACGGTCCGATGAGCCGATCTTGCTCGTCGATAAAATCCGCCATTCCGTAAATCACGTCCGCTTCCGGATGCGCCACGAAGTACCCGTGCACCTTCCGCAACGCGTCCGGATAGAAGACGTCGTCGGAATTCAAATAACAAAGATATTCACCGGTCGCCTTGCGCAATCCCGCGTTGATCGCCGCAGTCTGCCCGTCATCGGGTCGACTCTCCCAACGCAACCGCCCCACATATTGCTGGAGAATCTCCGTCGTCCCATCCGTGCTCCCGCCGTCCTGAACGATGATTTCGACATCGGCGTCGTCCTGGGCAAATATGCTTTGCAGGGTCCGCCCCAAAAACCGCGCCTGCTGTAGCGTGGGAACGATTACCGAAAACCGTCCTCGCGTCGGCGGCCGGACTGACCCTGGGTCGCTCATCGGGATGCAGCCGCCTTTTACTGGCTCGCGCGCGGCTCGACAAGAAAGTTCTTTCCTGGCGCGCGGGTCAGGACGGCGCCGGGGCGGAGCCGGTTGGTTTCAATGCCTGCGCCACGTGTTCCCCGAGGCGGTTGGCGTTCGCCATCAACGTCAGCGTCAAACCCTTGGCCGGCACGTAAGCGAACGCCGACCCGTCGGCCAAGTACACCGTGCGGGTCGGGCGGAGCCGGCCGTTGACGGTCGTACTCAACGGTTTGTCAGCGACGGTAGCCGGGAACTGGCCGGCGTAATGAATGCTCGATCCGTCGGGCGTGTTGACCGTCCTGATCGGCAGACAGCCAAGCTGGCGCACGAAGCCGGCCATGCGTTTTTCGTTGGCTCGCCGAGTCCGCTGACTTTCGGGCGACAAGTGGTACACCACTTCCAGGTAATCCCCGGTGCCCTCGCGGTTCCGCCGCAACGCGCAGTATTTGTCCGGGCTGGGCCGGTCCTCGTGTTGCACCACCCAGATGACCATGTGCGGCACCAACGCGCGCATGATCCGCAGCGATTCGCGGTAGGGCAACGGCAGTTCCTGCAGCAGCCGAAACAGCATCAATGAGCCGTAGGAGTATAGTTGGCTCTGCACCAGATGCTCACGGTCGCCGGTCGGGTCGAATACCATGGTCAACTGCGCGAGGCTGTGCCGCCGTTCGCGTGGCATCCGGCCAAGACTGCGATAGTGCACGCACGGAATGTAACTGTGCGGGTTCGAGGTCAGTGGCACGCGCACGTCGTATTGCCCGAGCGACCGCAGCACAATCCGCGTCGTGCCCAGTGCTCCGGCCGCCAAGATCAGGCGGCGCGCCTCGAATTCCTCCACGCGATTGCTCGCGAGCGATCGGGCGCGCACCCGCACCGCATCAGCACTGCTCTCCGCAAACGTCTCGACCAGATACGACGGCCGATAGCGAAAATTGGCGGACCGGCCCAGGTCCTTCACGCTGAGCGCGGGCCGGTACACACTGCCGCCCGCGTTCGACCAGAAATCCATGTCGTAATACGTGTGCGCCTTGCGCTCGCCGAGGTCGCGCGTCAACGCGGCCAACAACGTCTGCCCGACGTAGCAGCCGGCCCGGTGCAACGCGTCGCGCTTGCGTTCGTATCGCGCCAGGATTTGTTCCGCATGACTGTCGAGCAGCAGCGGCGGCTGCAACGCCTCCAACGGTCCGCGCACCCGACTCAGATCGTCCGACCTGTCCCCGCTGACGCCGATGCGCCGCGCGACAGTTTCGTAATGCTTCCGAAGCTGGTTCGCCGGCAACCCGGTTTGACGGAGTTCGCCGTCGAGGTACGGGAACGAAACCGCACCCCACGCGCCGGCCAACCCGCCGAGGGCGAGGCTTTCGACCGCCTCAAATTCGGGCGAACGGGTCGGCGTCAACGCCTCGGCATGACGAAACACGAACTGGCGCGGCGGCGTCAGCTGCGGTCCCGCGCCCAGTTGACCGAGCGGGATGCCTTCGAAGTTGTCGCCGAGCAGATAACGATGTTGCCGCGCGTCGGCGCAGCGGACCTCCGTGTACGGCCGAGCCGGAACCAGCGGCTCGTACACCTCGTCCCGAACGCCGGTGTCCAGCATCGTAACGGTCAGCCCCGCTTCGACCAGCGGCCAGGCGACATGCACCCCGCTGGCACCGGAGCCCACGACAATGATGTCCGAAGAATCGTTCATTTCGCACGCCGCGCCACGAGGTAAAGGGGAAGACCCAACGCCACTTTCGCCGCAGCACGAATTCCCTGCCAAGCAAGCCCCAACAGCATCGCGACGGGCGCGGGAGGCGGTTTGAGGAAGAAGTCCGTATGCGCCGGCGACGCTTCGAGCACCGCCGTCATGATGAGAATCTTCTTGCGCAGGAGTGACGCCGGGTTCAGCAGCGCGCACGCGGCATCGAGAAACGGCAGAGCGGACGGATGCCGCAACGCGTACGCAACCTCCGGACCGACCAGCTCGCCGGCGAGCAAGGCGCGGTTGGCGGCGGCGTACCGCGCCGCGAGTTCGTCGGACGGTCCAACCCCCAGCAGGTACCGGCCAAACAATCTCGCTTCCCGACCGAGAGCGGCGTCGTCCATACCGGTGGGCGGAGCGCCGGCCACAGGCGTTTGCGGGCCGAGCACCCGCCGGATGCCCCCATCGAGGTCGATGGGGTTGAATCCGAAATCACGCCGGGCCGGGTCGATGTCGATCTCAACGTCCTGATTGGAGCCGAGCACGTTGCTGATGGTGATGGGCGGTTTCGGAAGCAGGCGCGTCACGACCTGCGCCACGGCGAGCGCGACGGAAAACGGAATGAAGATCTTCCGTCGCCGGATGCCGAGCGCCCCGGAAATTTTGTCGATCAACGTGGAAAACCGGACCGGGTCCGCGCCGCCCAAGTCGTAGGTCCTGCCGATGGTCACGTCGCGCTCCAAGCAGGCGATGATCGCGTCGCACACGTCACCCATGTAGACCGGCGCCGAGATCCACTGGCCGTTTCCCAACACCGGCACGACCGGCAGTTGTTGCACGAACTTGACGATGGTGCCGAACACGCCGTCGAGTTCTTCGCCGTAAACGACGCTCGGCAACAAGGTGGTCACGGCCAGGCCAGATTCCCGGAACATCCGGTCCGCCTCGCTCTTGGTGCGGGCGTAGGCGCCTTGGCGCGCGATCTTGGTCGAGAGCGTGCTGATGTTGATGAGACGACGGCAACCCGCGCGCTGGCACGCCTCGACCAATCGCCGCGCGCCGCCAACGTTCACATCCTCGCTGTCTTTCTCGTCGGATTTCGCTGCGGCCAGATGCACAACGGCGGTGACCTGTTGCAGGGCGGCGGTGAGAGAATCAGCGTCGCGCATGTCGGCCCGGACGACTGCGAGGCGCGGGTGCGATTCGAACGGCGCCTGGCCCGCACGGCGCACCATGGCTTTGACGCGATAGCCGTGGGCCAACAGGCTCGGGACGGTCGAGCGGCCGATGAAGCCGCCCGCCCCGGTGACCAGAATCGTGGAAGTAATCGGGATTGGGGACATCGCCCTACTGGATAAAATCCTTGTCGCCGATAAAGGTGCCCCGGCTGACGCCCAGCATGCTGAGGAACATCGACGCAAAGAAGATCTGCACGCCGAGGAAAAACCACAACGACCAAAAAATCAGCGCGCGCATCTCGCTGCCCGGCGCTTCGAGATAGCCGAAACCCCGTCCCGCCCAGTGCAGGAACACAGCGATGTCGCCCGCCAGCCCGACGAGCGCGAGCAGGCCACCACTGATCAAGCCGTGTTCGAGCCGCAACCGTTTGAGCCAGCGCTCGAGCGACCGCGTGTTGACGTCGAACTGTTCGGAGTGACAGTAAACTTTTGCGAACAAGCCGATCAGGATGATCTGCATGCCCAGCATCGCAAACAGCATCCCGAAGAACATCGTGTGAATGTCGAGGCGGACCCGGCCGACCCACCGCGGCCCCGGCAACAGCCAAAACACGAGCGCCAAGCCCAGACCCATCAGCACGCTGCCCGGCAACAGGAACAACCAGTTCGGCGCGTACAACAGCATGAACCGCAGATGCCGCCAGCCGTCCCGAAAGCTGCGCAGGTGCGGCGGCCGCCCCCGTTTGTCCGGCCAGAGGGTGACCGGGATCTCCGTCATTTTCACGCCGAGCTTGGTGGCCTTGATGACGAACTCGCTGGCGAATTCCATGCCGGTGGTGCGCAGGTCCATCCGTTTGTAGACGTCCTTGGTGAATCCGCGCATGCCGCAATGCGAATCACCGATCCGCGCGTGAAACAGCACGCGCAGAACGCCGGAGAGCACGGGGTTGCCGATGTACCGGTGGTGCCAGGGCATCGCCGCCGCCTTGATCTCCCCCTTGAACCGGTTGCCCATCACGACCTCGTAACCCTCGCGCCATTGCGTCACGAACCGCGGCACCTCGCTGAAATCATAACTGTCGTCCGCATCGCCCATGATGATGAACTGACCACGCGCGGCGTCGATTCCGCCGCGCAATGCGTGGCCGTAGCCCTTCAATTTCACGGACACCACGCGCGCCCCGTGTTGCTCCGCGATCCCGATCGAGCCGTCCGTCGATCCGTTGTCGCCGACCACGACCTCGCCGCGGATGTCCGCCTCCTGGAACGCCTTCAGCGACTTGTCGATGCAGAGCGCAATCGAGTTCGCCTCGTTCAAACAGGGAATCACCACGCTAACGTCGATTTGGTCGTCCTGGCTCATACCGCCTTCCCGTTCGGCAGTTCTTCCGGGGATTGAAATGATTGCATCGCGCTCGACCTGTTCTTGCACGCAGGCCTCAGAATTGTTAGGAGTCAGACATGGTTTTGCAAGAACAAACCCATTCCGCGGCCCCGAAACCATCGCTCCTCGTTCTGGCCGCAGGCCTGGGGAGCCGCTACGGCGGACTCAAACAAATCGACCCCGTCGGCCCCGCCGGCGAGACGATCATCGATTACTCGATCTACGATGCGTTGCGGGCCGGTTTCGGCAAGATCGTGTTCGTCATCCGCCACGACATCGAAGACGCGTTTCGCCAGACGATCGGCCGCAAGTACGAGAAGCGAGCGCCCGTTGAGTACGTGTTCCAGGAACTCCACAAGGTACCCCGCGGCTTCGCCGTCCCGCCCTCTCGCCAGAAACCGTGGGGCACCGGGCATGCCATTCTTATGGGTGCGGATGCGGTTCGCGAACCGTTTGCCGCGATCAATGCCGACGATTTCTACGGCGCTGCGTCCTACAAGATTCTTCACGACCAACTCACGTCGGGGAGTTCAGATTACTCGATGGTCGGGTTCGCACTCCGCAACACGCTGTCCGAGCATGGCGCCGTGTCTCGCGGTGTGTGCTCGTGCGACAGCAACGGTTGCCTCAAGACCATCGCCGAGTTCACGAAGATTGAGAAAGAGGGCTCGGGCGCGAAGTACATGGACGAATCCGGCGCGACGCATAAACTCACCGGCGACGAAATCGTGTCGATGAATCTCTGGGGATTCCGGCCGGGACTGTTCGACCAGCTCCGCGAGCTGTTCGCTGATTTCCTGAAGAAGCGCGGATCCGATGACAAAGCCGAGTTCTTCATCCCGAGTGCGATCAACTCGCTGGTGAACTCCGGCAAAGTGAGGCTGAAAGTCTTGCGGACCCCTGACTCGTGGTTCGGCGTCACCTATCGCAAGGATCAACCACGCGTCGCCGCCAGCATCCGCGCCCTCGTCGCCGGCGGCGCTTACCCCAGCCCGCTGTGGGAGTAGTTCGTCCGACCCTTGCTCGTGCCCGTGCTCCTACCCTCGTTCCCGCAATCATCAGAGCATGAGCATGAGAAAGAGCACGAGATCTGACGGCGTGTCCTGACACTTACAGCCCCAACCTTTGGATCAAAAAGAAAATCACGGGCACGGTCAACAGACTGAAGAACGTACTGTAGAAGATTCCCTGGGCACCGAGTGAGACGTCGCCGCCGAATCGTTCCGTGAACACGCTACAGGAAATCGCCACGGGCATCGTAGCCGTCAGATAGGCAATCATGCGGGGGATTTCCGGGATGCGTACGCCGGCCCGCAGCACGGACCAGCCAACTACCGCGGTCAGGACCGGTCCCGCGATCAAGCGAGCCACCAGCACGCCCCACAACGCGCGCGAGGGCCGGTGCACGTACAGTTCGAGGTCGCCGAGTTGCGCACCGATCGCGAGCAACGACACCGGAATGGTCAGGCTGCCCACCATCGCCATTGCCTGCACCAGCGCGCCGGCCAGCAGATTCAACGGTGTGCCAGTCGCGCTCGTCATCGTCTCCCACTGGCTCGACGACGGGACCAGCAGCGCCACGATGATCCCCGCGGCCGTCGCGATCAGGCCGGGGTTGGTCACGATGTTGCGGGCCGCTTCGCGCGCCGTTACGCCCCCGTGCAGGATCCACACGCCGAAGGTCCACAGCATGAGTTGCGCGCCGACGTTGTAGAGGAACAACGTCCGCACGCCGGCGTCGCCGTACATTGCATCGACGATCGGCAGCGGCAGGAACAGCCAGTTCGGGATCGACACCAGAAACACGAACGTCTTTCGTTGCGCTCCGTGGCTGAACACCGAGGCGAACAGCACGCCCGGGACATAGGCGATCAGGATCAGCGCCGCGCTAAGCAACGGAGCAAACCATGCCTCGCGCAAGGCTGCCGCCGTTACCGAGTGCAGCATTTCCGTGAACACGAGCGCCGGCAGCGCCACGTCGACCACGAACCGGCCCAGCACGGTCGTCGTCGCCGCGGCCAGATATCCGCGGCGCCGCGCCGCCCAACCCACGACGATGACCAGAAACATCGCGGCGATTTTTACGAGAACGGTTTGCCAGTTAGCCATGCGCGCCTCTCAGGGCGGCGCAGTGTAGGGAATCATCCGGCGGAAGTCAAAACGGGCGAACATGTGTCAATCCGTTGTAGCGGCGCTCTGTGAGCGCCGATTTGATGGCAGAAAGTTCGGCGGTCACGAGCGCCGCTACAATTCCGAAGGGAACACGCTACAGCAGAGTGTGCCAGCCCCTGTCGCTCTGGTGCGTGGGGGCGTAACCCCAAGGTTCGTCGAGCAGGTCAGCAATCAAGTCCGATGGCGTGGACGCGGGCGACTCGGGGTGAAGGATACGCGGCGGGTGCGAGTTGCGTGTTGTTGCAGGTTGTGTCGCCGGGGTTGTCGGCGGCGACGTATAGGCCCCAAGTGCCACGCGAGACGTGGTGAACTCCGGGGTGATCGCGCGCCGCCGCGCGGGATTCTTCGTGTCCGAGCCGCCCACGATCGATTTGTTGTTCGTGCCGATTGCCACCGGATGATCACGCAACGCAACTCGCGTGCCGAAGCCACATCGTGAGGTGGTGAGTGCATGATTCGCGACCGGTGGTGGAGACGTGCGCCCGCCGTTGAACCATTTTGTTGGGCGCGGCGTACGATTCTGTTCCCGCGAGCCGACAAACATGTCGAGGGGACGCGCGATCTGCCGCGCGGTTCGACCCGACGAATCTCCGCTCGTTGGACAAGCCCGAGCAGCCATGGACCTCAAGCCCACTCGGCTGATTGAAGAACGCTCACGACCCGGTGTCCGGATTGCCACAATTCGTTCACCAAACTTCGCACTCGCTGGCCGTGGACGCTCACCACGGCAAACCGGCGGTCGTTGTCATGAAACGTGATAAAGCTCGAAAGAGTCAGATCGTATTTTTCGATTGTCCTTGCCAGGAACGACAAGACATCTTCACTCTCCGTGAGATCAAACGTGATCCTGACCGAGTCCCCCTTGTCCGACAGGACTTTGGCCAACGCGCGAAAGATATCCGACTCGGTGATGATCCCCACGAGTTTGCCTCCGCTCGTCACCGGCAGGCAACTGATGTGGTGTTCGGTCATCAAGGCCGCGGCCCGCTCGATCGGCTTGTCCTCTTCGACGGTGATCACGGGATGCTTCATGATCGTCCTCACTTTGCCAGCCGACGCCGTCCTCGTAACCGCCACGGGAGAAAACGGGTTGATGTGGTCGGGGAAGGCGTACGCCAGATCGCGGTGGCCGACCATACCCACGATATTGCCCTCGTCGGTCACGACCAGGCGCCGGATCTGACGGCGCGACATCGTGTGGATCGCGTCGATCAACGTCGTGTCGGGGGCGATCGTTTCGACGTCCCGCGTCATGTACATCCCGACGATCATGCCACCAGAGTATAGCGGAGGGAGGGCACCAATGCGACGACTGATAATCCGGCTAGGCAGAGAGAGACCCTTCGACAAGCTCAGGGTACAGACGACGGCGATCACAGACCGCCACTCCAGCGGCAAGATCGCAGTCGGAACGCCGCTCCTACATTGCCGCGCGGGCAAGCGCCGCGTGAGGTCACTGGTCCTACACCGGCGATTGGAAACTCGAGAAAACGAAAGCCCAAATACAGAAATGTGTCCGGGCTTTTTCAAGTCTACCCCGGCAGTGACGTGCCCTCACGCAAGGTATACAGGCACTACCGCCAGCTCTGCGGAGTTCCACTGCCGTTTCATTTCAGCCAGGCGATTTTGATTTCGTCTTCGACCTGTTTGAAATCCTTGTCGCCAGTGATCAGTTCCGCGTTGCGGAGCTTGGCGAGTGCCGCGGCGAAGGCGCCGGCGAGACTGAGTTTGAATCGCGCTTTGAAGTCGGCGGCAAGGTCGGCCAGAGCACCGTCGGCGGGGTGAAACTGGATGGGCATGGCGACCAATTCGCCCGCCACCACGCCCCAAGCGGCCTCGCCGTCCTTGCGGCGGACGATGTACTGGACTTCGGCGTAGTTGACTTCGGTCATGTGGACGGGCTGTTCGCGCGCTCCCGCCTTTTCCAGAATGGAGGCAACTGTCTCTACGCCGGGTTCGTCTCGGAGGAACGCGAGCAGGGCGAAGCTATCGAGAACCGGTGAGGCGGGCATACTTGGCTTCTTCCAGCGCTTTCTCCTCGGCCTTGTATTCGGCCCACTCCTGCGCGAAGGGTTTCTCTCCCGGCTTCCGTTTGAGGATGCCACGGAGCCGACGGATCCGGGCCCTGGTCACAGGTTTGAGCAGAATCCCCTCGGGGGTGGCCTGCACGATCGCGCGCGTACCTTCTTCGATGTCGAACTCCTTGCGCAGCCAGCGCGGGATGACCACCTGGCCTTTGACGGTGAAATAGATCGTGTCGGTTTTGTAGTTTGACTTCATGGTGCAATATCCTACATGACCACATCATGTAAGTCAGTAGGTAGATTAGTAGGAAATGTTGTGAGACGGGCGACGACGGATGGTGGCGGACGGCGGTCGCAGACCGCCGCTACAGCGGGCGCGGCTACGATCCTGCCGTGGCGGGATGGCCCTCCAAGCACAAGGCGCCTCGCACCGGCACCGGCTCCGACTCAGCCGGTGAGGCTGAGATCCCTCGACTGGCTCGGGATGACAGATTGAGAGGAAAAGAAAAGCCCGTCCCGAAGAAATTCGGGACGGGCTTTCATAAATTACCCCGGCAGCGACCTACTCTCGCGCAAGCTATACAGGCACTACCATCGGCCCTGCGGCGTTTCACGGCCGTGTTCGGAATGGGAACGGGTGGGACCACCGCGGCAAGACCACCGGGAAAGGAAACAAGCTATCAGCCTTCGGCTCTCAGCTTTCAGCCAGGTGACGGCTGACTGCTGATGGCTGACAGCTACTGTTCAAAGAACAATTCTCTGACAATTGCACACAGGAGGGGCACGACTGCAACGGGATGCTGGATCAAATCACTTCTTCCAGGCTCTCAGCTTTCGGCTATCAGCTTTCAGCTTGTGGCTGATCGCCGACGACCGATTGCCGATCGCCTGAAAATTCAAGTGATCAAGCCGCACGGCTGATTAGTACCAGTCAGCTTCATGTTACCATGTTTACACACCTGGCCTATCAACGAGGTCGTCTTCCTCGAGCCTTTAGTCCCGCTTGCGCGGGAGTCAGAC
>DATJBF010000073.1:0-125062 GCA_035515475.1 Verrucomicrobiia bacterium | reverse complement strand
GAAAGGACTTGGCTGAACAGGCTGGCACAACGTACCATGGCAATGGCCTCCGTGGCTGGGTGTTGATGGTTCGAGCATTTCCATCAACCGTTATCACCCGAAACGGAGGCCCTTTCCAAAGATTATTTTGGACAGGTCTGTGTTGGGGAATGACGATTCTCACCGTTTCTCTGCAGAAAATTGGCCAACCTTCTGCGGAAAATTGTACGCGGTCACACGCGACCCTCGCGGTCGACCGAGCGCTCGAACAAATAGTTCGCGTCGAAGGACGAACCATCCGCGCCGTCGGAACAGTCATCCTTTTGTCCAGAGTGATTATCCCTTCGTCGGGGAAGCTCATCCCTCGGCTCGGAGTGGTCATCCCCCGGGGCGGTGAGATCATCCGTAGCTTCGGAACGTTCCTCTCCCACGCGGGGGAGCTGTTCCCTCGCTCGGGAACGTTGTTCCGTCGCGTCGGTACAGTGATCCCGGCCGCCGGTACAGGTATCCATCGCGCCGGTACAGTGATCCCGTAGTCAGGGACGCTGTTCCTTCTCTTCGGTACGCGTCGCCATGGTGGAGCAGCGCGACGACGCCGACCAAGCGTCGATGGAGGCCGTGCAAGCGGTCGTCAATGGCGTAAAATGCGATCCGAACTACGGTCCGGATCATCCGTTGCTGCAATCAATGGGCTACGTCCGGAAGAGCGCCCGCTGGTCGGGGTTGACCAGGAAGTCAAACGGGAACGGGGATGGAAATGGGAATGAAGCGCAAGCAACACCGACGGCAACCGCCGTCTGAGTCCGTAGGAGTAACACCACAAAGGCCGGGGTGAAGTAAGATTCGCCCCGGCCTTTTCTATTTCGTCAATTCTTCCCCTCTGACACTGTAGCCGAAGCGTGAGCTTCGGTCTTGGCCGTGATCGCCCTCGACTCCTCTTTGTCCTGCTAAACTTGCCTGCCCTGCCTGCGGTGCCTGCCCTGAGCCTGTTGAAGGGAGCGCAGTCGAACCGAGCCTGCCGAATGGGTCGAAGCATCTCTCTACTATGCCGATCGCTGCAAGTTTCCGCGCCAGCCTCTCGACCGCGGACCGCAGCCGTACTCTGTTACGAGTGGTGAGTCGAGCACGGCTGCTTAAGGTGACTCACTCGTCTGTCTTCGGTTTCCCGTACTTCTTCTTCGGCTTCTCTCGCACAATTACCGGATTCGCCGGCGAGACGAGCTCGGCTTCCAGCGGCTTGTCTTTCTTGAAGCGGCTCACGCCCATGACGCTGAAGCCAATCACGCGACCTTGCGCGTCCACCCGCTCCATGACGGAGTCGTGCCGGGTTTCCTGCATGCGGCCGGCGGCCTCGGCAAACTGGACTTCGAGGTAATCCGCTTCGGCATCGAACCAGATTTTTACTTTGTCGGCCATAAATCCTCTCCGGCTTTCGGTTTATCGGTCAGGTACGCCGTGACGACAAACGCATCCGTCGGCAGATACTTAACCACAACACACAGCCAAGCGCCACCCAGGACCGTCTGGGTATAAAACTCGTAAAATAACCGCACCGTTGCGTCCGAACGCGAGCGACGAACCATCTGCGGCTGGCGGAGGACTCGCTCGATCTCTGTCGCCATGCCGGCCATTTCAGGGTGTTCGAGAATGTGAGCCAACCGCTCGTCGGTGAGGCGAACGAGCCGGCCAAAGCAGTCGGTGAGAGCTTTCATGGATTGCGCTGCGGGTTTTTATCTCATCGATGATTCCAGCGTCGAGTCTTATCCGTCGTTAGCTACCGCTGGTGGTCAGCGGCTGACGTCCACCACGTAAGCCAGGCAGAGAAGCCCCGCGAAGGCCGGGGTGATGTGACGTTCGCCCCGGCCTTTTCTATTTCGTGGGTTTATTGCCGTTGGTTGTTCGGTAGGGACGCGCTGCGACGCGTCCGCAGTAACCACAACACACAGCCAAGCGCCACACTGCTACAAGTGGATAGTCGAGCCCGGCGATGTCATTCCGAGCCTTGCCCGCCGCAGCCTTGGCGGAGGCGAGTTATCGACGAATCCCTCGTCACATGCGCGGGAGCGATCATGATTAACCTGTCCCGAGTACTGAGTTGACCCCGGCGACTGAGTTGACCCCGGCGACCCCGCAACGTTCAACTTGCCACTGATCGCAAGACGCTTGCTCCAAAGACGGTCCACCAGTACGCTGCTCGCCATGAGCGCGTTCCCGGTCAGCCCTGAAAAGGAAACCCAGCTTGCGCAGCGTATGGCCGCGCTCGGCGTGCGCGAAGCCGACATCGACGAGACGTTTGTCCGCTCGGGCGGACACGGCGGCCAGAACGTCAACAAGACCTCTACCTGCGTCATGCTGCTCCATCGGCCCACACATCTTCAGGTCAAATGCCAGGCCACGCGCCAACAGGGACTCAACCGGTTCCTCGCCCGCCGGCTCCTGCTCGACAAGATCGAGGCGCTGCAAAAGGGTTACGTCGATGCCGAGCGCGCCCGCATCCAGAAGATCCGTCGGCAAAAACGACGCCGGAGCCGCCGCGCCAAACAGCGGATGCTCGATAACAAGAAGCATCACGCGAAGAAAAAAGAGTCCCGGCGATCAGTTGGATTAGAGTAGCCGCAGGCTTCAGCCTGCGTTCACGTACGGTGTACGGTACCGGTCTCCCGCCGTTGGAAGATGCTGAAATTCGAAACTCAAAATCCGAAACTCGAAACAAATCCGAATTCCAAATGCGGCAAACCAAGAAAGCATCGCGCGGCGGCCGTTTTTGACGATTGTTTTTTTGAATTTTCCCGATTGTTTCGGATTGCCGCCCTGACCCCTCGGCGTCTCGCGGACTCGGCTTCGAATTTCGAGATTCGGATTTAGCTGCGGCCCCGCGTCCCCGGTCTGGCGCATTGACCAGCAATCAACTACAATGCCGCCACGGTTATTATGATGTTCAAATGATTTCCAAACCGCGCATTCTTCGTCAGATCATTGAGGAATTGGGCCGCGCGCTGGAAACGCTGGCCGGCTCCGCCCGGGCCATGCACGCCGACGCCTCGAACGAACAGAACAAGGCCGAAGACCAATATGACACGCGCGGACTCGAAACGGCCTACATCGCCAGTTCGCAATCGCGTCAGGCCACGGAAATCGAGCAGGCGCTGGCGCAATACGTGTCGCTCAAGCTGCAGGAATTCACTGCCCAAACGCCCATCGATCTCACGGCGTTGGTCGAACTCGAATCGGACGGCGCTCGCACGTTCTACTTTCTCGGCCCGAAAAGCGGGGGCACGGAGATAAAAGTCGGCCGGCAGGAAATCCTCGTGATCACCCCCGAATCGCCGCTCGGCAGAGAACTGGTCGGCAAGAAAGCCGGCGACCGCATCAAACTCCAAACCCGCGGTCCGGCCCAGGAATTCCGCATTGTTTCGGTGCGGTAGTTTCCTACCTCGGTCGTCTGCGGGTCGAGTAAACCCCGCGACGTTCCGCGACCTTGTTCGCAGCTGGCAACCGGTCGGGATCGTGAGTATGCAGACCGGCCTCGAAACCTGCTCGCGCGAGCTTGCGCGACAAATCACGAAGTTCGCTGATCCGATAGATGATCTGCTGAGCCGGACTCATTGCAGGCTTGCGCTTTATTCGTTCTTTCATAAGAACTCGATCCCTGCTTCGAGGGCTAATGGTCCGGCTACCACTTCTTGAAGTAGAAGTCGTCTCGGGAGATGCCGAGGTCGTCGACGATATCTGCAATGATTCCCCGGGGCACGTCACCAGCATGGTAGGCGAAAGTGATCAATCGTTCGGGATGGAACGGGTTCGAATAGTGACGGTGGCTCCCGCTCGTGCGGACAAGATCACAGCCGATCTCCCGGAGGCGACGCTCCAACTGGCGGCAGTTGTAAGAGGGATACTTGCCCACGCCTAAACCGTCAGAACAAACTTGTCACGAAACGCGGGCGGAATGGGGCGGCCTGTCTCCAACAAGGCTTCCAGATGTGCCTTGGCTGCTTCCTGAAACCGCAGGATGGCTTCTCCACGGTCGCGTCCATGCGTGTGACAGCCCGGCAACAGTTTTGATTTGGCGATCCACACACCGTTTTCATCCTGCCGCACCTGAATTTTGGAGATCGGAACAATCATGACCTGCCCACAGTAACCGATGGCCGCAATGCGGTCAATGCTCCATGATCGGACGGCACCCACACCAATCTATTCCGAATCGCCCTTGGGCAAAGAACTCATCGACAAGAAAGCCGGCGACCGCATCAAACTCCAAACCCACGGCCCCGCTTAGGAATTCCGCATTCTTGCGGTCCGGTAGCCCTCACGCGGCGGGGAATTTTGATGTTGTGACCTGCCTCTTGCGACACATAATGGCCTCGTGACCAAGCTGTCTTCAAAAGTTGTGTTCCCAACGCCGAGATGGGAGGTCGATTCGCGGACGCCATGCCCATGCGGTAGTGGACTTCAGTTTCGCAAGTGTTGTCGTGACAACGAAGGTCTTGTGGGCAAAGGCCCCGAGCTACTACGTGCCAAGGACTACGAATCCGCAGAGCGCGCTTGGAGAGCCGAACTTACGCACTATGTCGGCTTAGTCGCTCGACACACGCTCCCTCTAGTTGGGCGTGGGGCTGGAGCACCCGCTGTGTTGGTTAAGATCGACATCGACGCACTCGATGAGATCGCAGATCGCCTTGCTTGGGCTCTCGATAAGCAGGGCAAGCGAGAGGCCATCGTTCATACCTTTGATCACTTGGCGAGAACAGTTCCACTGCCACTTTTGGACGAGCGAATGGCATACCTGAAATGCATCTGGCTGATTCATCGCCTTGATGACCCAGCGCTGGCCGACAAGATTCTCGCAAAGTGGCCATCCCATAAAGACATCCGGGACCTCCGTTTACTGCAGATGTACTGTGAGGTTCGCGGCGGATCAATTACTCCGAGCAAATGTATCGAACTGGTGAACAGGATACTCTCACTAGCTGACTCGTCGGCGGAAAAGTTGCAGTATTCGACAGTGAAGGCAATGATGACTGCCATTGTTGGTGAGTCTGATGAAGCGGAAAAGCTTCAAGCCGAAGCACTCGGGTCTTACTTGCCGGCAGTGGCCAATGCAACTAAGGATGGCGATTTGCACGCTTGCATCGTCTGTGCTCAAGCGCTGGCGTTTCAGGGGATGTTGAGTGGGGATTTGATGGCGTTCGAACGAGCATTGGGATTTCTCAACAAGATTGCACTAGAAGACCTCACCTCTCAAGGCGCTTCGGAAGTTCTATGCCAGAAGGGCCTGTTGCTTTTGCACAAGGGCGATATTCCCGACGCCATTGACTGCCTAACTCAAGCGCAAAATCAAAATCCAGGAGTCCTGCCGCTCATCTATCGAATGGAAGCGTTTGTAAGCGCGGACGATCTAGCAAGGGCGAAAATAGACTTGGAAGTCCTCGGGGCGATGGGCATTCCTGAAAACTGCAAGCTGGAGTTCTATCGAAGTGCTGCATCACTTAGCGTGAAGGCTGGGGATGCCGTCGCCGCGCGCAAGTTGGTGTCAGAACTTAAGGCGATCGAGTTGCCCCTCTTGTATTTCCGCACCCAACGAGACGAACTCTGCATAACGCTATTGGAGTTTATAGACCAGCAACAGAGCCAATCGGGGAAGACACCAGCACCCTCAAAGATCCGAGGATTCCTAGAAAGGATTCGGGTAGTTTCGGAGTACTTCGAACTCAAGCCCAATTTGTTCGGCCTCGGGATTAACATGAACAGACTTCTGGAAACGAAGAAGAAAACAAGCCTCTGAATGCACACCTCAGCAAAGCGACCCGAATCCTAGCATTGAAACAAGGCGGTTGTGGATGTCCCTCGACGGGGCAAGGATAAGCAAATGAAACTGATGTTATTCCTCGGATCAGGCATTTCCGTCCCGTCTGGGCTGCCAAGGGCTAAAGAGATAACTGATTCCTTGCTCAATGAATCCTGGCACCTAGACGAAATATCATTTCGTCCGGGCCCACCAAGGGACCATCGAGATCCAACGCTCGACCTCCAATGCTTCCTGAAATCCCTCAAGGCCTATGCCGATGGCTATTATGCATTGAGAGGCGGTCAAGAAGCCAATTATGAGGATATCTATTATCTCGTCCAACAACTACGGGATGACGAGCAGGGTCGAATCCTCAATCCAGCCATTCTTGATTTCTTGACGGGGATCAAAGCTAAGACGGAGGTGATGTCTGAGAGAATCCCGAGAAACAACCCCAATCACAGTTCATTTCTAAACATGCTGATAGGAACCTGCACTCTCATCCAGTGCGTAGTCGAACAGAAACTCTCGACGCCAAGAGAGATCAAAGGATTAGGACTTGTAGAAGCGTTGGCGTCATCACCAGACATCGAGCGTCTCGATATTTGCACGCTCAATCATGATGTGTTGGTCGAGCGGTTTCTGACGGAGCACGCTTCGGCAGCACAGATAGATGTTACCGATGGCTTCGGCCAAGCGGTTGGCCGTAGTACCGTTAGGCGCTTCGATCCAAGGCTTCTTGAAAGCGATACAAAGGTGCGGGTCTTCAAACTCCATGGTTCGATCGATTGGTTCATGTTCGCCGATACTGAAGGTCCGTTTTGTGGAATTCCCACGAACGGGGACCCACATCGCTGGCAAAATGAAAAAGGGGAGCGATTACAAAATGTCTTTGGCGGGCCCGTTGTTTTGGCTGGTACATACAATAAGATTATCAATTACGGCTTTGGTATCATCGCCGAAATGCATTTCTGGTTTCACAGGTTGTTGAAAGAACATGACACGATTGCCATGTGTGGTTATGGCTGGAACGATCTCGGAGTTAATATGCGGCTAACCGAATGGTTTAATCCTCGTGCGAAAACACGGCTCTGCCTGATGCATGAAAGTCCCGAAGAGGTTCGGCAAAATCCAAGGAGTCTTATGGAAAAAATCTACAATGACCTTGTCAGCAGCCGCCGACTGATTCCGATCAAGAAGTGGATGGACCGCGTTACCATGCAAGAACTGCTGGACTCGATTCCGGCTTCAAATTGACTGGTGTCGGCTCCAGTCCTGTGTTGACGCCGACGCATGATGACGGGAACTTCCATTAACACAACAACCCGGCCGTTGCTGGAGTGGTTGCCGAAGAAATATCCAGACACGCCGCAGAACCGGCTCGTGACCGTTGCTCGATGACATTTACTGAGGTTTACTTGGGCAGAGTCACCATCGACGATTTCAGAAGGAACCCGCGTGGGGAATTGGGGACACGAACTGCCACACTCCATCGCGACGGCATCAAGAAACTCCGGGAGAACTGGATCTACCGACTCTGAGGTTTCCCGTTGGGGTGGAATCGTGCAAGCTTGGGGATGGCCTTGCACGCCATCTCAAAATAGTATGGGTCTTTCTCAACCCCAATACTGTCATACCCAACCGCTTCCGCAGCGGCCAAGGTGGACCCTGCGCCGGCAAATGGGTCCAACACCACCCCTTCACCCAAAGGCAATAACGCCCGAACAACCTGACGAAGAAAGGCCTGAGGTTTAAGGCTGGGGTGAGGGGCGAGCGATCGTTCGTTCTTTCGTGTCGGGGACGACGGAATGACGTCGCCAAACGGTCGATCTGTGGTGGGACGCCGCAGGCCGCCTGTTTTCCATTTTCTCAGATTGTCTTGCGCCCGACCTTCCAATGGTCGGCGATACACGAGCCATGGCTCCCACATCGAACGCGGCATCACACTCACTTCCCGAAACTCCTTGTGCGCTGCTTTGGGCCGGTCGCCACCGCGCATGGTCATCACCAACCTGATAATCTCACCCCGACGTTCAAAACCTGCGTCAGCCAGCGAGCCGGCCACGATGTAAGACAAGAGTGGATTGGACGCGACGATGACATGCGCCCCGGGCACCAGCTTCGGCAACAGGAGCCGCGCCCATACGAAAAAGAAACCGCGCAGTTCCTCGAGTTGTTGAGCAGTCAGCGTCGTGAATCGAGGAAGAGGAGATCTGACGTGACCATCAAAGGATGGCGGGATACGCCACACTCCCCCCTTGCCATTCCTGAGTTTGGCCTGTTGTTCCGGGGTGTATTCATGCAACCCGTACGGAGGATCAGTGAGGACAGCGTGAAACGCATCATCTTTCTGTTGTTCCAGCCAATCAAAACAATCAGCGTGAACGAGTTGAGCGTTCCCAATGCGCATCGGAGGTTGCCAAGCTTCTGCTTCCACCAGGGTCCGTTGAACTCCAAGCGCCGCCACGCGTCGCACACTGTATACGCCCCGATTTTCACGAACAAAGGACTGAGGTGTGTTCAGACGGAGGTAGGAACGAACCGACGAGGTAGGCGTTGGCCCAATGACTTGAGAGACTCGCTCCTGAATTTGCTGGACTGAGAGAGGTTTTGAGCTAAGCGACAACACCCGCAGGATCGCATCACGAACGCGTCCGGGTGCGTACTTCGCTTGCTGTTTACTCATCGAGCGAATAGTAGACGTCTGGACGTCCTATGTCAAGGCAACCTCGCATCCGAGTGAATGACCGCTCCCATGGCGTGCGATTGGCCGGGGGCGATGGTAACGGCCTGCTCGCGGACGTTGCAGGTCTCGATGCACAGCATCGCGGGCCACTCGTCGTCGCCGAAATCGGGCATCGCCTTCGCCTTGGCAATCCACGGGTTCCACACCACTGTCGCATCCGACCCTGTTTTCTCCACCACCAACCGCCGCTGCCAACCGGGGTCGTCGACGACGCACGTCGAACGCGTATTCAAATAAATCCGATCCGTCTCGGCCGTGATGCGAATGGGAGCAGGGCCTTCGGTCTCCGTGTGCGGGGTCCCCACGCGGTCCGAATAGGTCGTGCCCGCCAGCCCTTCGATGCTCACCTCCCGCACGTCGCTGACCGCCAAATACGTGTGCAACGCTTCCTCGATGCGAATCGGCCGGCTGGATGCGTTCCGCACCCGCAACTCCAAGCCGAGCGCTGTGCCGACTTTTACCCGGTAATTCAGTTCAAAATCTCCGTCCCACTGTTCGCGCGCGGCGGCGTTCGACACAAATCGGAAGTTGATCTCGGCCGTTCCATCGCTCGCCATCTCCGCCCGCGTGAGTTCCCATTCCACCAGCCGCGCGAACCCGTGCGCCGGGCCTGGCCGCCCGTCCTGTCGTGGACCGAACCACGGGAAACAAATCGGCACGCCGCCCCGAATCGGTTTCCCCGGCTCGAACATGCTCTTCGCGCTCATGAACAACAATGGCTTCTGTCCGCGCGGCTGAAAGCGGGTGACGTGCGCCCCGTGCAGATAGATCTCCGCCTCTGCCGACGGCGTGTTGACCAGCACCCGCCGCAGCCCACCTCGTCCCGACTCAATCCGAACCGTATCTGGTAGCTTCATGATGGCATGCTACTCGGAATGCCAACTTGCCGCCAAGAACGAATCCCGGCGTTCGGTCGGGCTGGAGTAGCCGCAGGCTTCAGCCTGCGATGAATAGCCACCGCGCACCCATGAAGGGTGCGGCTACAGAATCGCGCGCACCGCTACGAGACGGAGTCCAACGCGCCCAACCGCTCGGCGGCCTGCTCCCAATCCACGTTCCCGCGCGCCAAGTCTTCGACAACGGAACTCAACTCGCGATTAACGGCCACCGCCCGGCCCGGTTTCTGGTAGGTCTCGGGATTCTCCAGTTCGGCGGTAAACTCCTTTTGCAGTTGCTCCAGCCGGGCGATTTCTTTTTCGAGTTCGCGCACGGCGTGTTGCAGGGCTTGTCGTTCGCGGGAGCGCGCCTGACGCGCTTCGGCTTCAAACCGTTTCTGCTCGCGGGCCTTCGCGCGTGGCGAATCGGTGGCCGGGGCAGCGGTGGCCATGGTAGGGCCGCGCTGCTGCGCGGCCCTACCAAACCGGCCCAGGTCCCACCACTCGGCTGAATTGGTGGTGGCATCCAGAGGCGCCCAAAGCCTGCGCCTACGCAGCCATTCCGATTGACCTTCGGTGGCTGAAGTTTCATCTTGTCTTGCACGGTTTCGACACGATGCCCCTGTCCAATCCACAGATCCGGCAGTTGAAAGCGCTGGCGCAACGGCTTGAACCCGTCGTGTACGTCGGCAAAGCGGGCGTGACCGACGCGTTGCTGGCCAGCGTCGAACAGGCGTTGACCGACCACGAACTCATCAAAATCAAGTTCACCGCGTTCAAAGAGGAGAAGGAAGCTCTCGCCACCGAGATCGCGGCGCGCTCGCACAGTGAACTGGTCTGGATCGTCGGGCACGTGGCGGTGTTGTATCGTGAGCGGCCGGACGCGCAAAGCAAATCCGAAACTCGAAATCCGAAATCCGAAACAAACTCGAATACTTAACCACGGCGAACAGTTCTGTCCGAACCATTGCCCCGTTTGAATTTGCCTTCATTGTTTCGAGTTTCGTGTTTCGAATTTCGAGTTTAAGGTTGTGCTTACATGAGTTCACGGCAGGTCATTGTGGTCGGCGGCGGCGCGGCGGGCTTTTTTGCGGCCATCACCTGCGCCGAAGCGCGACCGGGCACTGAGGTGACGATCTTGGAGAAGTCAGCGGAGTTTCTTTCCAAAGTCCGGATTTCGGGCGGCGGACGCTGCAATGTGACGCATGCCTGCTTCGATCCGCGGGATTTTGCCACGAGATTCCCCCGCGGCGAACAGGAGTTGATCGGGCCATTCCAACGATTCCAGGCGCGCGACACGGTCGACTGGTTCAAAGCCCGGGGTGTGAAGCTCAACGCCGAGTGCGATGGACGGATGTTCCCGCTCAGCAACTCGTCGCAAACGATCATCGATTGCCTGGTCGGCGCGGCCAAAGGGGCCGGCGTAAAACTTCGCGCCGATTGTGGTGTGGATGAGGTGATACGGCTTGCGGATGATCGATTTAAGCTGACGCTATCAGGGCGCTCTCCTCTCCCCCGAACGGATCCGGGGGAGAGGATCAAGGCGAGGGGGCCGGCCGATGAGAACGAAACGACACACCCTCACCCTGACCCTCTCCCTTCGGGGAAGGGAGAGGGGACCACCGGAGTCGAAACGCTGTTCTGCGATCGGCTGTTGTTGGCGACCGGCGGCTGCCGCACGGCGAAGGGCGGTCAGTTGGCGGTCTCGCTCGGACACACGTTGGAGCCGCCCGTGCCGTCATTGTTCACGTTCCACTTGGAAACGCCGTGGCTGCGCGAACTGGCCGGGGTCTCGGTCGAATCGGTGGACGCATCGGTACCGGGCACGGGGTTGCGCGAGCGCGGGGCGCTGCTGGTCACCCACACGGGGTTGAGCGGCCCGGTGATCCTCCGGCTCTCGGCGTGGGGAGCGCGTGAGTTATATGATCTCGATTACCGATTTCCGCTGCATCTGCAGTGGCTGCCGAAACTCAGTGAGGAAGAGATTGCGACCGAACTGCAGTGGCGCCGCAGCCAGCAGCCCGCACGCCTTGTCGTGAACGCGCCAGTCCCGCCGTTGCCGGCCCGGCTGTGGGAACAATTGGTCATCGCCGCGGGAGTGAAGCGGGACACGCGTTGGGGCGTGCTCACGCGGTCGGCCCAGCACAGTCTGCTCCAGCAATTGATCCGCACGGAATTGCCCGTGACCGGCAAGAGCCTGAACAAGGAGGAATTTGTTACCTGTGGCGGCGTGCGGTTGAGCGAGGTGAACTTCCGGACCATGCAAAGCCGGCTCTGTCCAGGCCTCTACTTCGCCGGTGAACTGCTCGACGTGGATGGCGTCACGGGCGGGTTCAATTTCCAGGCCGCCTGGACCACCGGCTGGATTGCCGGCACTGCCATGGCCGCGTAGTATTGATCGACACGCACTCATGCCACCTGGAGATTCCACCAAAGACCAACCGCGGCCACTCTTGGAGTGGTTGTTGGAGAAACATCCGGACACGCCGAGGAAACGGGCCAAACAATGGATCGCGGCCGGCCGGGTCAGCGTCAACGGCGTCGTCATCCGCCGACCCAATCAACCGATTTCCAGTCCACCAGTCACCTTGACGTTACTTGACCGCCGTGCCACGGCACTGGATTGCGGGCCGGCCGGCTGGCAGATTCATCCGCGGGTCACCCTGCTCTACCTCGACGCCGCGCTCGCCGTCGTCAACAAAGGGCCCGGTCTGCTCTCGGTACCGGCGGAGCCCGACGATCTTTCGGCGTTGAGCATCCTTGCCGATTTTCTGGCCGGCAAACTCCGGGCACACGACCGCGGAATTGCCGGCCGATCCTTGCCGCCGGTGTATCGCCGCCTTGAACCATTGCCCGTCCACCGGCTCGACCAGTACACCAGCGGTGTTTTCTGCATGGCGATGAACCCGGCCGCACGCCAGCAGTTGATCGACCAGTTGAAAGCACACACGATGCAACGGGAATACGTCGCGTACGTCGAAGGCCGGCCACCGTCACCTAACGGCACGTGGCGAAATTGGTTGAAACTCAGCGATGACGAACTCCGCCAGTTCGTTATCTCCGCGGCGCCAGCCAAGAACCCTCATGCCGAAGTCATGGAGGCAATCACGCACTACGAAGTGATTGCGGAATTCCCGCAAGGTCCCGGCCGAGGCGCCATCACCAAGCTGCGGCTCCGGCTCGAGACGGGCCGGAAACATCAGATCCGGGCCCAAGCCGCCCATGCGGGGCTCCCATTGGTCGGCGACCGGACCTATCACCCCAAGTATCACGGCGCCGCCCCGAAAGGCCGGCGGATCGATTTCCCACGTCAGGCGCTGCACGCGTTGACCTTGACTTTGGAACACCCGGACAAACCCGGGACGCGGATGACGTGGACCGCCGCGTTGCCGAAAGACCTTCAGCTGCTGGAAGCCGCGTTGAGGCGTGCGGCTACACGACCGACTTCCCAGACGCACCCGTAAAGGGTGCGGCCGCAGAACCGGGCATGTAGCCGCAGGCTTTACGCCTGCGCAATCGGGTTCGTCGAGGTCCACAAGGCAGAACGCACCCCTAAAGGGTGCGGCTAACGACGGAGCCCTACCTGACCGACCGGTACTGCTGGACGGCCTGTTGGAACTGCTCCTTGTCAGCCAGCGGCAGCGTCACGGCACAATTCGTGAGATTGTTTTTGCTGAGGATGAAGCATCTCTCCCGGCTCACCATGATGCCAACGAGCCGGCCATCCGCCGTTACCACGTAATCACCCACGTCGGCCCGATTGGCCGGGTTCTCAAACCACGCGGCCACACCCCGAAGCTGGCGTTTGACCACCAGATAGCGCGCGTCGGACAAATCAGGCGACGTGTCGGCCTCAAAACTCAAACCCGCGGCGGTGCTCTTGAAAACGTGCAGCTTGCGCTGGTCGGTTTGCAGAACTGCGTCGGGCCCGGCCAACTCCATCGCCGTCAGTCCCGGCGCGGGACGATCCACTTCGATGACGATGACGTGCGGGTCGGCACGCACCGCGCACGCCGACGCCGTCAGCGGGCTCGACCACGGAGGATCGCCGGCTCGGGTGACGGTGTATTTGAGTTCGGTGAGTTCGCCATCGTCCGCAATTCCCCACCACGCCAAGCCTAACGTCTGAGAATTGGCCACGATGAACGAACGTCCGTCGACGTTGACCACGGGCGGATACGCCGTCGACCGGAACCTCGACGTGGTGCTGTCGCGCGCGTCGCGCCTCGCGATGGCCGTCACCAACTCGAGCCGCGCTCCCTTGACCGCTTTGAACGGGCCGGGGCCGTGCGCTTTGATGGACTCAATCTGTTCGCCCAGTTTCGCCGTCTGCTGACGCAACGCCTCCTGGCCGGCTTCGATCGTGGTCAGGCTCTGGCCAATCTGCTCGCCCTGCCCGCCCTTGATCAACGTGTCGAGACGCGCCTGCAGGTCCTGCTGTCCCTTGGCCACGTTGGCAACGACCTGCATGAGCTGCGCCTTCTCGTCGGCATTCAAACCCGTCTGCAGGTCTTTGACGTTGTCGGCCAAGGCGGCGAGGTATTGCTGGATCGCCTGCTGTTGCTCGCCAACCCCGGCTACGTTCTTCTGGACGGTTGCGGGCAGCGTCCGCGCGAACGCATCGAGCCGGGTCAAGGTCGAGCTCATTTCCTGCTCGCCGTGCGCCATATCAGTCAGTTGGGCTTCCATCCGGGCCTGTGACGCGGCCACTTCCCCGCTCAAGGTGTTGATGGTCGCCTGCTGGCTCGCCACCGTTTGGCCCAACTGCTCCGCGTGCCGCGCCAGTTCGGCCCGTTCTTGCTGGAGCTTGGTCTGCTGGGCCTGTAAATCGGTGAATTCAGTCTGGAGTTTGGCCAGGTTCTCTTTGGCGGCCTCGCCCTCCTGCTGCAGTTCCTCCCGCTCGGCACTGACCCGCGTCAGTTGCGTCTCCACGTTGGACAATGCCTGCTCCGTCTGCGCCTTGGCTTGTTCGACCCGGGCCTTTTCTTTCGACAACACCTTGAGATTCGCCTCGCGCGCGGCGAGCGTGGCACTGGTCTCATTCAGCTGGGCACGGAGTTGCTCTTTCTCCGCCGTCTCGGCTTTGAGTTGGGCCAGGAGCGTTTGCTGTTCGTAATCGCGATTCCACTCATCCTGTTGGGCCTGGATGGCCGCCGGCGAGAATTCCTCATGCACCGGGGGCGGTGCGGAGGTCGCGTACCGGGTCTGCTCGCCGCCGGTGCCAATCACGAACAGCAACAGCGAGCACACCAGAAAATCGAGCATCACAATCAGGATGGACGTCTTCACGATGCGCGCCGGTTATTTGGCCTGAATGAGGCGCTCCTTCAGGGGATAGACGTAGCGGATCCGCAGCGATACCGCCGACAGAATGCCGACGACCGTGGACGTGTACGCAAACAGCCGGCTCATACCGGCGTTCAACGCGATCAGGATGAGCGCGATGACCGTCAGCGCCAACCCGGTAAACAACGGCAGATCGAGAAAGATGTCGAGGTTCTCCAGCCGTTTCAGGCGCAGCGCCGGCGTCTCGCTCTCACCGTCTTCGACGACGCGGATCTTGCCTCTGACGAAGAACCACACGACCACGTGGACAACCAACGACAGGAGCACGACCGTTCCGGATAAGAACGCGTTCTCGGTCACGTCGGCCATGGCCGCCCCGGGAGCTTCGCCTCCCACGGCGGCGACTGCGGGCGGTTGCACCGCCGGCCGCGTGGCCAGCGACAGCAAATAAATCAAGATGCTCAATACCAGGCCCACCGCCAGCGCCGACAAGAGATAGTGGACCGCTCCGGGCGCGGCGATCGGCCCGCCGGGACGGGCGATCAGTTTCTCCAAATATCGCCCGGGAATCACGACCAGCACCAGCAGACCGCACAGGACCATGATGACCAGGTATTTCACCGCCGCCACGCCGGCGCCATACTGGAACCGGAGCGCCTGGTACTTCTCCTGCAAGGATTCGAGCGCCGAGGGCCGCGATTTCGTGGCCGGAACCAAGCCCTGCGGCATGAACGTGGGATTGGCGACCACGAACTTCAAACCCGCCGTTCCCTTGGCAACGGCGGCATACAACGCGTCCAGCCCTTTCGGCCCCTGCTGCATGATGTGATCCAGACACGCGGATACCGTCGGCCGTCCGTCGTAGGCCGCGAGCGACAAGACCTGGCCGAGGTGCCTCGCCATCGCCGGCGACATCGACGCCATCTTCGTCAGCACCTTCAGTTGGTCGGTGCTGTCGGCCTGTTGCAAGATCGTCTCAAACTCACCCCAGGTGCGGCAGCGCTTGGCCAACTCGAACAGCGGCATGAAGTTGTCCTTGAACTTCTCCACCGCCAGCGCCGATTTCGGGTCGGTTTGCATCAACCCCAACACTTGCTGCAATTGTTTGGTGAGCGACTCGTTGATCGCGCCGGCGCGGCGGGCCGCCTTCGCCAACGTAATCGCGCCTTCGGCGGGCGGGAATACGCTGGTCATGCCGCGGATGTCATTCAGAGCCGCAGTGAAATCGTCCTGGCTTCCATCGAAGCTGCCCTGCCGGGCCAGTTCGGCAATCTCCCCGTACAACGCGGCGTCGGCCAACGTGTTGCCCGCGAGACTGTCAAACGAACTTTCGTTGGCGAGCGCCGCCGCCCACCCCGACGCCTTGAGCCGGAACACCGGCGAGGTTTCGGTCCCGAGTTGCGCGAAGATCTTCTGACGGGCCGCGACAGCCGCTTCCTTCTCCGGCAGATTGTTTTCGACGATGTAGTCCAGCAGCAACAGGGCGGACTCGGTCCGTCCCACGGCCCATTCGGCCTCCACGATGTTGCGAATGCTCACGTCAGGTAGGCGCTGGAACTTCGCGGCGGGAGAATCCTGAGGCAGATCAGCCAATTGGACGACCACGACCAATGCTCCGAAGAGAATCAGCCCCCACACTACTTTCACAATCTTCATACGACACCTCGGTTGATAGTCTATCTTGCCCCCTCGAATCGAGAGCCGCAATCGCGCCTCCTTGTTGCGCGAGCCGCCATCTGATTATTCACGTTCCCCGCTGGGGAAGCAATGTTATTCGACACCGCCACGGGAAATTTGTTTCGACATCAGCATCGGATGGCGACAGCCCCGGAGGGCCCGACCGGGATGCATGGTCTAGCAGGCTTGGGTGGGGAGCGTTCGTCGGGCCGCCGGGGCCTTGTGCAGCACCCCGAGTGGCCGCAAGGGCGGCCGATGACCTGGTTTTGCCGGCGATGGCACAGGCGATTTGCCCAGCAAATGTCCCGCGCGCTCGTTGATCTCTGCCAGGTATCGTTTCCACCCCAAACGCGCCGCCTTGCCGTGCACTTTCAGGCGCATGGCATAAAGTTCCCTGAAGATCACGGGCTGCGGCAGGGTCAGGTTCGGCCGCGCTCTCATAGGCTCATGGCCACTTCCGGGGTGTGGACGCGGATGGGCGGCAGCCCGAGCCGCGCGTTGACCTCACAAATCCGCGCCACGCGGTAAATGTTGGCAATGGACCGCGCGTTCCAACTGAGCACAATATCCAGCTCGTGACAAACGGCGATCGCCACGTGCAGGAGATCACACTTGAATTCCGGGGGAGCGACCCCAGCCGCGAGGTAGCGGTCCGTCAACCGCAGGGCTTCGGGTGGGGCCTCCAGCATGATCAGCGGCAACCTCTGCAATTGGCTGATAAGCGTGGCAGCCACCGACGGGGGCGCATGGGCAATCTCTTCCTCCAGCAACGAGGAGACGTGGACTCTGTCGTCGCTCTGCTCGATCCATTTCAGGAATATCTTCGTGACCGCACGCCGATGCGGCGCGTCATCGGCAAACAACAACAACGGTACGGTCGTCTCCATGTAAAGCTTCATCCGATCCCTCCCCGTCGCACAGACCGGAAACTGCGACACCGCCGCGCTAATATCTCCATGTTCGCCGCGAAGTCAATTTGAGCCACCCGCCGGTCCCGCCCCCGGCCCAAATTGACGGACCCGCACCGATTTGATACCGTCGGCTCGTGGCCGACACCCTTGTCATCAACGAAATCTTTCACAGTATCCAGGGCGAGTCCTCGCAGGCGGGGTTGCCCTGCGTATTTGTGCGGCTGACAGCCTGCCATCTTCGCTGCACCTGGTGCGACACGACGTACTCGTTCCACGAAGGCCGGCCCATGAAGGTCAGCGACGTGATCGTGAAGGTGTTGGAATACAATTGTCCACTCGTCGAAATCACCGGCGGCGAACCGCTGTTGCAGCCGAATGTGTTTCCGCTGATGACGCGCCTCTGCGATCTCGGCAAGAGAGTGCTGCTGGAAACGAGCGGCGCGGTCGACGTGTCCGGAGTCGACCCGCGCGTCGTCAAGATCATGGACCTCAAATGCCCCGGCAGCGGCGAGTGCGACAAAAACCTCTACGAAAACATCCGTCACCTCGACAAGAGAGACGAGGTCAAGTTCGTCATCGCCGACCGCGCCGACTACGATTGGGCGAAGCGCGCGCTGGCCGAACATCAATTGGCGACCGTGTGCACCGTCTTGTTCTCGCCCGTGTGGGACAAGCTGCCGCTCAAAACGCTTGCCGAATGGATTCTGGCCGATAGACTCCCCGTCCGGATGCAAACGCAATGGCACAAATACATCTGGGGTACGGACGCCCGTGGCGTCTAGCGTGTCCGCATGAACCGTCTCCCGTCTTCCATCAACCACTAACCATCACCCATTTCTGATTTCCTCCCATGTCCCTGCGCGTCATCGTCAAACCGGAACAGATTGAGAACTGGATCGCCGAGCGCCACGGCACGCCTGCCCGGCGCCGCGGGACGGACACGGACCTGAGCATTTTGTTCGATGAACCCCAGGCCGACTACGAGCCGATCACGGTCGACGAATTCGTCGAGGCGATGCGATTTCACCACTTCGTCTTGCTCGTCGACCAGGAGCCGGGGAAGACCTTTTGCAGGATCTATCAGCATTCGTGATTTGTCATTCTGAGCGAAGCGAAGAATCTCTCTCACGATGCGAGATTTTTCGCTACGCTCAGGGTGACACGAAATGGATGATTGGCTTCCGCTGTTGAAGACCCGGATCCCCGGGCCGCGGTCGCGCGCGCTCGCCCGGCAACTGCATCTCCACGAATCGCGCAACATCACGTACGTCTCGCGCAACTGGCCCATCTTCTGGCAACGCGCCGCCGGGGCAAACGTATGGGACGTCGACGGCAACCGCTATCTTGATCTCACGGCTGGATTCGGTGTCGCCAGCGTCGGCCACAACAATCCTCGCGTGGTTGCGGCGGTTCAGGCCCAAGCCAAGCAACTCATGCACGCGATGGGCGATGTCCACCCGAACGAATTGAAGGTCCGGCTCGCTCGCGAACTTGTTTCCGTTACGTTCGGCCGGTGGTGTCGACGCGTCTCGGCCAGGCGCGGACCGACCTCGCCGGCCCGGGTCATCTTCGCGAACTCCGGCGCGGAAGCCGTCGAGGCCGCGCTCAAGACCGCGGCGATTCATACCAACCGTCCCGGCGTGATCGCCTTCGAGGGCGCCTATCACGGCCTCACCTACGGCGCGCTCGATGCCACCTGGCGGGCCGATTTCCGCCGCCCGTTCTCGAAACAACTCGGCCATTTCACCGCGCACGTGCCGTTTGGTTGCCTGCCCGAGGTGACGCGCATCGACGACTACGGCGCGGTCATCGTGGAACCGATTCAGGGACGCGGAGGCATCGTTGTTCCGCCCGACGATTTCCTGCCGAGCTTGCGCAAGTTCTGCGATCGCCATCGTTTGGTGCTCATCTTCGACGAGGTGTACTCGGGCTTTTGCCGGACAGGGCGTTGGTTCGCCTGCGAACATTGGGGCGTCGTCCCCGACCTCGTCTGCGTCGGCAAAGGCATGACCGGCGGTTTTCCCATCGCGGCGTGTATCGGTCGCGCCCAGGTGATGGACAGTTGGCCCAAATCGGATGGCGAAGCGATTCACACCAGCACCTTTCTCGGTAATCCACTCGGCTGCGCCGCGTCATTGGCCGCCGTCGCCGAAATGAAACGGTTGCGGCTGGCCGACCGCGCCAACGTGCTCGGCCGCCATTTCTCGCACGCGGCGGCCCGCCTCGGAACAATCCGCGGCAAAGGCCTCATGTTGGGACTCGAAATCCGTGATGCGTCGCATGCGTGCGAACGATTGCTTCGCCGCGGCATCATTGCCATCCCCGAAGGCCCTCAAAGCGAGGTCTTGGGAATCACACCGCCCCTCGTGATTACCAAGCGGCAACTGGACTACTGCCTGGCCGGTGTGGCAAAGGTTCTTTCAACTCGTTGACAATTCTGCCGGAAGGACGCATTCTTGGCGCGCTGTTTGCGGTAAACCAGCACGAACGTTTACAGGTGACACATGGATCAAACCGCTCTCAAACTCCAGCACCGCGTGCTCGCCCTGATGGCCCGCGGCGTGGCCCAGCCCGCATCCGAGGACGAATTCAACGGGCTGGCCTGCGCCGTCTTCGAGTTCCAGTACGAACGGTGCGGCGTCTACCGCGCCTACTGTGAACAGCAGAAATGCGTTCCCGAGACGGTCTCGCACTGGAAACAAATCCCCGCCGTGCCGGCGAGCGCCTTCAGGGATTTTACTCTTGCCTGCTTTCCCGCTGAGGACGCCGTGGCCGAGTTTCACACCAGCGGCACGACCCGGCAAAAACCGGGACGGCATTTCTTCCATACGCTGGAATTGTACGACGCCGCGATCACGCACGCCTTCGCGCCGCATTTGCTCCCCGACAATGCCCGGCTGCCGATGCTGGTGCTGACTCCGCCGCTCCAAGAGGCGCTGCAATCGTCGTTGTCGCACATGATGGACGT
Source organism: Verrucomicrobiia bacterium (assembly GCA_035515475.1). GTDB lineage: Bacteria > Verrucomicrobiota > Verrucomicrobiia > Palsa-1439 > Palsa-1439 > DATJBF01. The sequence goes on along the minus strand of DATJBF010000073.1, from coordinate 104,832 downwards.
GGTGGTCCGTGAGTTTGGCGCCGTGGGAAGCGCCCATTACGTGGAGCGCGGCGAGTTGCGCGCGGAGCCATTGGCGTCCGCATTGCGGGAACACGAGCGGGCCGGTCAACCCGTGTTTCTTCTCGGAACGGCGTTCGCGTTCGTTCACTTCTTCGATTATCTGGCGCAACACAATTTGCGATTCCAGATGGCCGACGGCAGCCGGGCCATGGAGACCGGCGGATTCAAGAGCCGGTCGCGCGAGCTGTCCAAGAAAGAGTTGTACGGACAATTTGAGAACTGCCTCGGAATCCCGCCGACCCGCGTGGTCAACGAGTACGGGATGACCGAGTTGAGCACGCAGTTCTACGATCAGACGTTGCGCGAGGGCCGTCAGACCGACCGAAAACTGGCCCCGCCGTGGTCGCGCGTGCTGATTACCGACCCGACGACCGGGGAGGAAGCGAACCCGGGCGAGCGCGGCCTGATTCGGATCTACGATCTGGCCAACCTGTGGAGCGCGCTGTGCCTCCAAACGGAAGACCTCGGCGTCACGGGTGGAGGAGACGCCTTCGAGGTTCTCGGCCGCGCCGCCGGCGCGGAAGTGCGCGGCTGCTCGCTCAACGCGGAGACGCTAAGAACACTGTAGCGTAACCGGGCCATCGATCGGGGACACAGGCCTCCGTACCTGTGCGTGTATTGACTCGACACCGGCAGAGACGCCCGTGCCACCATCTCGAAACAATGTCCGCAACAACCGAACAAATCCACGAGGCAATCCTTCGGACGCGCGAAGCGCGGGACCGCGTGCAGCTTCGTAGCACCGACGCGATCGCCGCTGCGCTGGCTCGAGCAGCCAAGAACTGGCTCGCTGCCGACAGCCCGTGGCGCCGACGCGCCGTCGAACAGGCACCGGCCACCACCGGTTTTTCGAGCGCCATGGTGAATGAGGCAGTCGATCTGACTTTCGCGCCAATTACCGAACATGCGTTACGCGAATTATTGTCGTCTGGTTCGCCTCTCGCCAACGAGGGAGAGGCCGGGATCGCCTCGGCGATCTCGGGTGAGCGGGAAAAACGCCGTCGAGCTTCCCGGTCTCATCAACATCCGCAGATCATCGTTCATTTTCTGGCGGGAAACGTGCCGGCGCCCGGCCTGGCGAGTATTTGTTGCGGACTGCTGTCCAAGTCGGCCAATCTGATCAAAGTCTCCAGCCGCGACCCGGTGTTCCCCGCTTTGTTCGTCGAGTCCGTGCGTGCAGTCGACGCGGAATTGGCCGGGTGCGCGGCCGTGCTGGATTGGCGACGCGAGGAGGTCACGCTAACCCGGGCCGCGCTGACGGAAGCTGACGCCGTGATTGCCTATGGCGACGACGAGACGATCGCGTCGATTCGACGGATGACCCGGCCTGATGCGCACTTTCTCGGCTACGGGCACAAGCTCAGTTTTGCCGTGATCGGGAAGGCGGTGCTGACCAAGGAGAACCTGCCACGACTCGCCGAGGCTGCCGCGTTCGATGCATCGGTCTACGACCAACAGGGCTGCTTGTCGCCGCACGCGTTCTACGTCGAAGACGGCGGACTGGTCAGCCCGCGCGCGTTTGCGGCGGCGTTGGCGGAAGCGATGGCGTCGTATCAGGCTCGGGTGCCGCGCGGTGAGCTTTCCGTCGAGGAAGCCGCACAGGTCGCCAAGCTCCGCGGCGCATATGAATTCCGGTCTGCATCGGACAAAAGCGTTGCCGTGTGGGCGGGCGGCGGCACGAACGATTGGTTGGTGATTTACGAAGAAGATCCGATGTTTACGCCGTCGTGCCTGAACCGCGTGGTGTTCGTCAAGCCGGTCACCCGGTTGGAATCCATCCCGCAGTTCATGCGGCGGTTCGCTTCCAGCCTCTCCACTGCCGGCCTGGCGCCGATGGACGGACGCACGACGGCGTTCGCCGGCGAACTGATCAAGCTGGGAGTCAGCCGCGTGTGCCCGATTGGCCAGATGCAGCGCCCGCGGCTCGCGTGGCAATTGGCTGGGTAGCAAGCCTCGTGTTTGCTACAGGCACCCGCACGTCCTTCGGAGGCTGTCACCCTGAGCTTGTCGAAGGGTCTCTCTCCTTGCCAACAGAACGACGGAGATTCTTCGCTGCGCTCAGAATGACAACGCAGACGAAGTTACGCCGTCAGTTTCAGGAAATTTGTGAGGATTTGTTTGCCGTTCTCGGTAACGATGGATTCGGGGTGGAACTGGACGCCCCAGATGGGGAATTTCTTATGGCGAACGCCCATGATCTCACCTTCGGGCTTGGTTTCGGCGGTGATCTCCAGCACGTCCGGCAGCGTGTCGCGCTTGATGATGAGGGAGTGGTAGCGCGTGGCGGTGAACGGGTTGGGCATGCCCTGGAACAGGTCGCGGCCGTTGTGGTGAATCGGTGACGTCTTGCCGTGCATCAACCGGTCGGCCCGGACGACTTCGCCGCCGAACACGTGTCCCATGCATTGGTGGCCGAGGCAGACGCCAAACGTCGGAATGGTCGGGCCGAATGTCTTGATGATGTCGTTCGACAACCCGGACTCGCGCGGCGAGCAGGGCCCCGGCGAAATCAGGATCCGCTCGGGTTTTAGTACGCGAATCTGGTCGAGCGTGATCTCGTCGTTGCGGAAGATCTTCATCTCGACCCCAAGCTCGCCCAAGTACTGCACGAGGTTGTAGGTGAAACTGTCGTAGTTGTCGATCACCAGCAGCATGGCGGGAGCAGGTTAAGCGAATCGACGGCGCGCTCCAAGCCCGAAAACTGCGGTGACGCGGCCCTTCGGTAGCGGCGCTCTGTGAGCGCCGAAATGGTTGATTTTTTGAAGAGACGGCGGTCACAGACCGCCGCTACAGGTGCCGGACCGATAATTCGCTTTTCCACTTGCGGCGGTTTCCAGCGTCGTGCAATGTACTGGGCATGGATACGTTTCCCCCTGTCGTCGGCCAGAGTTCGTCACCGAAGCGGACGGGCTGGATTGTGTACGCAGTCATCATCACGTTTTTCCTGTTCGTCAGCGTGTTGGGCAACCTCATCTTGTTCGGCATGATGTTCGGGACCGGCGAAAAGATCGTCGTCGGACACCACAAGGCGCGCTACGAGGAGCAGTTCGTCCAGGGCGACGAGGACACCCGGAACAAGATCGCGGTGATTTATCTGACCGGCGTGATCAGTTCCGCCGAGGACGGGGCCACCAGCGAAGAAGGCATGGTGGGCGACATTCAAGATCAACTCGACCAGGCGGTCGACGACAAGCGCGTGAAGGCGATCATTCTGCGCATCAATTCGCCCGGCGGCGAGGTCGTGGCCTCCGATGCGATTTATCAGGCCGTGGTGGCGGCCCGCGAGAAGAAACCGGTCGTGGCGAGCATCGATACGGTCGGCGCCTCGGGAGCGTACTACGCCGCCGTGGGCGCCGACTACATCATGGCCAACGAACTGAGTATTACGGGTAGCATCGGCGTGATTCTGGAGAGTTTCACCATTGATGGATTGGCTGACAAGGTGGGGATCAAGTTCTACACGTTCAAGTCCGGCCGATACAAAGACCTTCTCAACCCAACCCGCGAACCGACCGAAGACGAGAAAGCGATGGTGCAGGGCTTGATTATGGAGGTGTACGACAAGTTTGTCGGCATCGTTGCCGAAGAGCGCAAGATGAAGGTCGATGACCTGAAAAACGGTTTGGCCGACGGCCGTATCTTGTCGGGCAAGCAGGCGCTGGACGCCGGCTTTGTGGATGGACTGGGTTACTTTGACGATGCGGTCGATAAGGCGGAGGAACTCGCACAGATCAAGAAGGCCCGCGTCATTCGCTACATCGCGCCGTTTTCGCTGCGGAATCTGCTCCGATTCGCCGGGCAGAGCGACCGGACCAAGATCCAGATCGAGCTGACGCCGAACCAGTTCAAGCTGCAATCCGGCCGCCTGTACTTTCTGCCCGCGTACATGTTTCAGTGAGGGAAAGAAATGGAGTAATGCAGTGCTGGAGATTTGGTAGGCAACACGGATGAGGCTTGGAATTCCGTTACCCCACTACTCCGCCACTCCATCACTCCGCTTTCTTTTCCAGCCCATCCACCTTTCCGCCCCACGACAGCACCGTGGCCAGACCCTTTTCCTTTTCCGCCATCGCTTTGTCGCCGGCCTTCATGTAGTACATCGACAGACTCGTGTGCGCGAGCATGTCGTTCGGGCTGATCTCCACCGCGCGTTTGCCCGCCTCAATGGCGTCCTGGATCCGGTTCGCCCGCAGGTAGGCCATTCCCAAAGCGTGCCACGCGTCAAAGTAGCCCGGATCCAATTCCACGGCCTTGCGGTAGCTCTCGATGGCTTTGTCGAATTCCGCTATCGAGAACTCCGTCATACCCTGGTCGTAATACTCTTCCTTCGTCATGCCTTGCCCACCGCCAGGTTCACGATCGCGTCCACCAAACCGGGGATCGTGTGGATGTTCGCTTCCGCCGCGACCTCCAACGCTTTCTCGCGCGCGGCCAGCGAGGTTTGCGGACCGATGCTGACAAACCGCAGTTGCGGAAACCGCGCGCGCAAGGCCGGTACGTCCACCAAATTGCAGAAGTTGGTCACCGTCGATGAACTGGTGAATGTCACCAGATCCGCGCCTTCTTCCAACAAGCGCGCCCGCTGACCGTTCCGATCCTCGGTCTCCGGCACCGTCTGATACGCCTCCAGATCGTCCACGATGCCGCCGAGCGCTTCCAGCCCGCGCGCCAGCCGTTCGTCGGCGAGATCGGCTCGCGGCATCAAGAACCGCAGGTTCTCACAACTCACTGACTTCTTGAATTCCGCCAGCAACGCCTCGGTGGTGAATTCCGCCGGCTGCAAGTCCACCTCCAGATGCAAGTCGGCGAGCTTTTGCGTCGTCACCGCCCCAACGGCGGCGATCCTCAGCGGGCCGATCTCACGAATGTCCTTGTGCCTCGCAAAGAACTCGCGAAAGAACGCGTCCACGCCATTCGGACTGGTGAACGCCAGCCAGTCGTATTCGCCCAGGCTCGCAATCGCTTCGCGCAACGGCGCGAGTTTCTGCGGCGGCTTGATCCGAATCGTCGGAATCTCCAATACGTCCGCCCCCAGATCGCTCAATCGGCGCACCAATTCGCTGGCCTGCTCGCGGCTCCGGGTGACCACAATCCGCTTGCCGAACAGCGGACGCCGCTCGAACCAGTTCAGTTTCTCCCGCAACCGGGCCACCTCGCCGATGACCGTTACCGCCGGCGGTTTGAAATCCGCCGTCGTGGCGACATCGGAGATCGTCGCCAATGTCCCCTGGATCGTCTGTTGTTTCCCTGTCGTACCCCAGCGCACCATGGCTACCGGCGTTTCCGGGGACGCGCCCTGGGCCATCAGTTCGGTGGCGATTCGGCCGATCCGCTCCACACCCATCAGAATCACTCGTGTACCCTGAAATTCCGCAACCTGTTTCCAATCTACAGTAGCGCGGGCTTCCAGCCCGTCACCGGTGGGACAGGCGTCCCGCCTGTCCATTGTCGTTTCTGCCGGGCAGGAGGCGCGTCCCGCTTCCTTCGTCGGGTCCTCGTGTCCGGTGATCACCATGAACGCCGAAGCCATCTCGCGATGTGTGACCGGAATCCCCGCGTACGCCGGCGCCGCAACCGCCGAACTGATGCCGGGTACAATCTCAAACTCCAAGCCGGCCCGCAGAATTGCCTCGGCTTCCTCGCCTCCCCGGCCGAACACAAACGGATCGCCCCCCTTCAGCCGCGCCACGACCTTGCCCGCGCCGGCCTTTTCGACGAGCACCGCGTTAATCTCGTCCTGAGTGAGCGTGTGCTTCTTCGACGTCTTTCCGGCAAAGATAATTTCCGCATCTGGTCGCGCGTGCTTCAACAGCGACGGATTCACCAGATTGTCGTACACGATCGCGTCGGCGAGCTGAATGCACTCGACTCCACGAACCGTAATCAGGCCTGCATCTCCGGGCCCAGCGCCAACCAAATAGACTTTGCCCTTTTGCTCCATCTGATGCTCAACTCTATCGCCGCAGCTGCAGCCCGCCAAGAGTTAACTCGGGAAACCAATAACAGGCAGCAGTTACGCTCCGTCTCGCCTACCAGCAAGTGAGTTCACTTCTCAAGACTCGGCTATGCTAGAACTGTGGACGGTAGCTGAAAAGCCAATGGCGTCGGGTTCTTAATATGAAACCTCCTTCGCTGCGCGCTCGCCCACCCCACGCGGGTCCGCCTTCGACCCAATTGCCTCGACGCGGCTCACCTGCTTGCCGTCGGGGCTGAAGATTGCGCCCATCAGCCGTAACCGCTCGCCATCGACCGTAGCGTGGGCCGCGTACGGCACCTGACAACCGCCGCCCAACGCCCGGAGAAACGACCGTTCGGCTGCCGTACACGCGTTGGCGTCCGCGTCGTTAATGAGCGCCAGGATTTCCCGCGTCTCATCATCCGACTCCCGCACTTCGCACGCAATCGCCCCCTGCCCCACCGCCGGGATCATTTCAGCAAAATCGATCTCTCGCCACTCAAACCTGTCCTCCTTCTTCCACAGACCCAGACGACGCAATCCCGCCGCCGCCAGAATCAAGGCCTGGAGTGCGTCATTCTCGGCCAGCTTACGCAACCGGGTCTCGACGTTGCCACGGATCTCCTCGATCTGCAGGTCGGGCCGCCGTGCCAGCAGTTGCGCGCGCCGCCGCAGGCTGCTCGTCGCCACCCGCGCCCCCGGGGGCAGTTTTTGAATCCACCCACCCCCGGCCCCTCCGGTGGAGGGGAGACCGGCTCCGGAATTCCCCTCTTGGGAGGGGTCAGGGGTGGGTCCACGTTCTTTTGAGATCAGGACGTCGTGGGGGTCCTCGCGCGGCGGCACAGCCCCGATCATCAATCCGTCGGGCAGGATCGTTGGCAAATCCTTCAGGCTATGCACCGCCATGTGAATCTCACCGCGGAGAAGTTGCTCTTCGATTTCTTTCGTGAACAGTCCCTTTCCTCCGCCCGCGACCAGCGAAAGGTTCGTGAAATTGTCACCGCTGGTCTTGATGGTCTTGATCTCGATCTGCAGACCCGGGTTGGCGTCCTGTAGCAACCCACGCACGATGCCAGTCTGCGCCAGCGCCAGTGGACTGCCCCGCGTCCCGATAATCAGCGGTTTCATGCGGCCGGTGTCGGCGCGGGACCCGTGAACGCGGTGCTCGCGACGCGGCGACGGTAGCGCTCCTCGATGGCGTCGCGATTGCTCTCCAGCCAATGGACAAAGCGCTGGCGGTGCTGCGCAATGAGCGCCTGGCACGCCGTGATCTCCCGTTCGCGGGCCGCCCTGTTTGCCCGCGCGATCTCCTGCAGGTCATCGATGTCGTACAGGTACACGTGTTCCAACTCGCCACACGCCCGCTCGACGTCGCGCGGCACCGCAATGTCGATCAAGAACAACGGGCGTTGCCGGCGCGTCTTCATCAGCGGCACCAGTTTCTCCGTCGTGACAATCGGATGGGGCGCCGCAGTCGAACTAATCACGATGTCCACCGCCGGGAATTCGCTCGGCCACTGGTCGTAGGAGATCGCCCGGCCCTGAAGTTGGCCGGCCAACGCCTCGGCCCGTTCCTGTGACCGGCTGCAAACGAGGATCGAGCCGGCGCCGCGACTCTGCAGGGCGCGGGCCGTGGCCTCGCTCATCGCGCCGGTGCCGATGACCATGACGGTGCATTTGCCGAGTTTGCCGAAGATCTTTTCGGCGAGATCGACCGCCACAGCGCCCACAGAAGTCGAACCGCGAGTGATGGCCGTCGCGGAACGGATGTGCTTGGCCGCCGAGAATACCTTCTGAAACAGCCGATTCAAGACAACCCCCGTCGCGCCGGCCTGGTGCGCGATGTCATACGCGTCCTTGACCTGTCCCAGAATCTCCGTTTCACCCAGCACCATCGAGTCGAGACCGCAAGCGACTTCGAGAAGGTGCTGAATGCATCCGTCGTCACGGTGTTCGTACAGATATCCATCCACCGAGTTGCTCAGCTTGTGGTGGTCGTGAAGGAACCGGCGCACGGCCCTGGCAGCGTCGCCGGCGTCGCCGGCGAGCGCATAGATCTCGACGCGATTGCAGGTCGAGAGAATCGCCGCCTCGTGCAAGGACGCGGCACCCAACAACAATTGCGTCGCCTCCCCCAGCCCGGACCGGGCGAACGCCAACCGTTCGCGAACCTCCACGGGCGCGCTGCGATGATTCAGACCCACCAGGAAGAGGTTCATGGATGCAACAGGTTCACCCCCCAGAAACCGACCAACATGACGGCGAACGACGCCATGGACATCAGCGCCACCTTCCGACCTCGCACGGACCACAGGCCCCGCGCCAGCACGATCGTGCCATACAGCAACCATACCACCGCCGCCCAGATGATCTTCGGCGTCGGCCAATGCCCGACGATTCGATACGACACCATCCCGCCAATCATCCCCACCGTGAGCATCCCAAATCCCATGATCAACAGCCGAAAATTGATCACGTCGAGTTGTTCGATCGACGGGAGCAACAGAAACGACGACGTCAGCCGCCGGGTCTTGAGCTGGCGCTCCTGTACTAGGTACATCGCGCTCGTGACGAACGCCAACGCAAACGCGCCGCAGGCGACAATGGCAATCGCGGCGTGAAACTCCACCCAGGCGCTGCGCGTGATCGGCTGGGCGTGCAGCACGTCGATGGGCGAGAGCAACGCCGCCAGACAAATCACCAGGACCAACGGCGCGGTGAAGGCACCGAGAAACGACACGCGGTAGGACGGCCCGATCAACAGAAAGAACAACACCGCGGCCCAGGCGGCAAACGCTTGCGTCTCGAACAGATTGGTCAACGGACAGCGTCCCAGATGTTGGCCCCGCAGATAGAGAAAGGTCGTGTGCAACACAAACCCAATGGTCATCACCACGTAGTTCAGCCGTTGCCCGCCCGGTCCGCGCTGGCCGGTGCGGAGTCGGCGGACGGTGATCAGGCAGCTCACGGCGTAAAACGCCTGCGCGAGCCAGAGATATGTCCGGTCAGTGATCATTCATGTTCCTCGCCGGGCTGGGCCCGCCGGCCCTACCCTGCGTTGGCAGGGCGCGACCGCCGGCGTGCAGCCGCGTTGCGGCCTACGCCGCTCACGCGGGCGCGCCGTTGTTTCGCCATCTTCGTCAGCAGGGCAGGATAACCGTCCCCGAGAAACCGTTCAAGATCGCTGCGCAACCGTTTGGCGAACCCCGGACTGGCGCCGCCCGTGGAAATCGCCAGCAAAACGCCGCCGCGGCGCACCACCGACGGCACGATGAAGTTCCCTGCAGCCGGCGGCGCGACGCAATTCACGAGCAATCGGCGCCGGTTGGCCTCGGCGCAGACGCGCCCATTGGTTTCCGGGTTGTTGGTGGCCGCAACCACCAGCCGTGCCCCGCGCAGATCGCCCCGGCGATAACGCCGCTGCAGCCAGCGGATGCGGTTCCTCCGGGCAAGTTGGCGAATGGCCGGGGTCGCCGTCGGACTGGCGACCGTGACGCGCGCCCCGGCGGCCAGCAAGCTGCGGATTTTGCGCGTGGCGACTCTGCCCGCGCCGACGACGACCACGGGTTGGCCGGTTAGATCGAGGAATAGTGGGTACCGCATCCGTGAAAATGGTTGCGGGGGCAACCCACCGGGTCGCCCCCGCCGTCCGTTCATTGGAAGGGCCGTAAGCCAGATTCTGTTTTTGATAGCCATTTATCTATGCGACCTGTACCCGCGGCTTTCACCCCGTCCCGGTGAGGCGGACTGAGGGTGACGACGCGGGCCGCGTCTTGCCGCCTATTTGGTCTTGCTCCCGATGGGGTTTTCCGTGCCGCCGACATTGCTGTCGACGCGGTGAGCTCTTACCTCGCCTTTTCACCCTTACCGGAAAGCTGCCAGCTATCAGCCATCGGCCTTCAGCGTGCGGCGCCTTCCACGAACCGCTCGGCTGACTGCCGAGAGCTGAAAGCTGACAGCTTCCTTGGCGGTATGTTTTCTGTGGCACTATCCGTCCGCCTGTCCCGCCGTAGCGGGACCAGCGTCCCTCGCTTGCGAGAGGCATCGCGCCCTGTGGAGTCTGGACTTTCCTCCATCCCGAAGGTTTTCGGGACAGCGGCTATCCGCCCTTCCAAAATCTTTCAAACAACGGGTCCTTCGCCGCGCGAAAGACGAGCCCGAACATCGTCGGGCTCATTCCGGCTGCCAATATAGAATGCGGCCGCAATACTCGCAACTGATGAGTTCGTCGCCGTGCCGCGCGTTGTGCGCGAGCTGCGGCGGAATGTGCAAATGGCACCCGCCACAGTTGCCGTTGCGAATCGGAACCACCGCGAAATCGTTCTTGCTGTGCATCAGCCGATCGTACCGACGGAGCGCGTCCGCGTCGATTTCCTGCGCCAGCTTCTGACGTTCGGCCAGCAACCGGGTCAACTCGCTCTCAATCGCGGTCGCCCGTTTCTGTAGATCGGCCTTCTCGCCTTCCGTCTTTGCCGCAACTTCTTTCAGCGTGACCTGCTCTCGTTTCAACGCCGGCTGCAACTTGTCGATCTGCTCCATCAGTCCCAACTCGCGGGTCTCGACCTCGTCAATCTCCTGTTCGACTTTGGCGATTTCCTTCAGGAGGGCCTGGTACTCCGTGTTGGACTTGATCTGGAACAGCTGCGTCTTGTACTTCGCAATCTGGCCCCGGCGCGACTCGGCATCGATTTCCAGCTTCTTGCGTTCGGTTTCGACGTGCTTCGCTTCCTCCCGCAGAGAATCGAGGTGGGTGGATTCGTTCTTGAGACGCTCCTCGGCTGCCAGCGCGTGCTCGGGAATGCGCGTGCGCTCAGCCTTCAGTTGTGCGATGCGGCGATCACGATCTTGCAGCACCAATAATTTCTCGAGAACCGGCAGCATCAATTCCTTTCACAACAACAAGTGTAAAGGCCGCCGTCTCGAGTGTCAACGCCGGGCGCGCCGCCCGCGCAGGAGTTGATCGACGTATTTCCCGAGAATATCGGCTTCCAGGTTCACCACATCCCCGGCCCGCCGGGCTTGTAGGTTCGTCACCGCCCGCGTGTGGGGAATGATCCAGATGCAAAACCAACCGCGTCCCACCCCCGCCACGGTCAGGCTGATGCCGTCGACGGCTACGGAGCCTTTTTCGACGATATACCGCATCACGGCCACCGGCGCTGCGACCTCGAGCACGTAATCCTTTCCCACCCGCTCCCAGCGCCGCACCGTGCCGCGTCCATCCACGTGACCGAGCACGAAATGTCCATCGAGCCGGGCATCGGCGCGCAGCGGACGCTCCAGGTTGACCAGCGACCCGGTCCGGGCAAATTGAAGGTTCGTGCGGCGCAACGTTTCGTTCAGCACGTCAAACCGCAACACGCCCCGGCGGGTTCCGACGACGGTAAGACAGGCGCCGTTGACCGCCACGCTGTTGCCGACGCGCAACGACGGCCCGATCTTCGGCGCCCGAATGGTCAATTCCGTCGATCGTTTGCCCGCCCGAATCTGCTCGACATGTCCCGCTTCCTCGACAATTCCCGTGAACATGCCTCAAACGATAGGGACCCGCCTGTTGTGTGTCGAGCACAGTCTTCTCACATCGGACACACGCAGGAAGCCGGGGTCGGGCGTCAGGGCATTGGCCGCGCCGCAGGCCACGCCGAGTTGCACCGCGTCGAGCACGGACTGCCCGCGCCACAACCCGACGGCCAGGCCCGCCATCATCGCGTCCCCCGAGCCGATCGGATTCTTGGCGGTCACCTGGGGCGGCGTGAGGACGCGCAAACGCCGGTCGGGATTCTCGCCGACATAAACCGCGTTCGCGCCGTCGCTGATGACCGCCCATTGCGGGCCGCCGCGCATCAGCGCGCCGACGGCCCGTCGAACGCCCGCCCGGCCACGGCAGTCAACCGGCGTGGCCGCGGCGAGTTCCTGTCGATTGATCCTCACCAAAAACGGTCTTCGCCTGAGCGCATTCCGCAGTTGCCCTCCTTGCGCGTCGATCAACCCACGCACGGCACGGACTCGGCATTCATCCACCAACCGCGCGTAGAACCCGCTGCCACAACCGTCCGGAACGGTTCCCGTCAGGACCACCAACCTGGCCCGGCGCACTTCGGTGGCAAACACGCGCATGACCTCCTCGACCTCGCGCCGGCTCAACGGCCCGGCTTCTTCCACCAACTCCGTCGCCGACCCGCCGTCCAGCAACGTCTGGCAAATCCGGGTCTCCGCTGTCACAGGCACGACGTGGGCCCTCAGTCCTTCACGCTTCAATTCGGACTGCAACAATCGTCCGCGCGCGCCACCCGCCACGGTCAATAACCTGACCTCGGCGCCCAGAATCGTCGCCACCCGCGCCACGTTGACGGCTTTGCCCGAGACCGCCTCGCTGACGTGCCGGGCGCGGTTGACCCTGCCGGGGATCATCTTGGCGAACACCAGCGTCCGCTGCCACGCCGGGGACAGTCCGACAACCAGAATCATCAGGCCACTCGTGCCTCGACCAGCATTTCGCCCTTGCCGATCGGCTGGCAATGGCAATCAACCAGCCGGATCGCCCTGGCAACCTGGGAAGCGCCTTCGCCCGCCACCGCCGTGACCGCGTCGCGCCCGCCAATAATGACCGGCGCGTAGAACAAAACGACGTTGTCCACCAGCCGCGCGTCGAACAGCGAGCCGAGCAATTCGCTCCCGCCTTCGATGAGCACGTTGGTTGATTCCATTCTGCCCAGTTCCCGCAACGCCACGCCCAGATGCACGCGCCCCTTCTTTGCCGGGACGACGATAACGACCACGTTTCGTAGTGCCAAGGTCCGCCGCCATTGCGACGACGACAGCCGCGTCGTGAACACGATCGTCCGATGCCGAAATCTATCGGTGTAAACTCGGGCCTGGCAAGGCGACCGGCCGCGCGCGTCCACCACCACGCGCCACGGCTGCCTGCCGCGGACGCCATGGCGCAGCGTCAGCCGCGGATTGTCGCGAATGACTGTATTCGCGCCGACCATCACGGCGTCGACCCGTGCCCGTAGTTTGTGCGCCTCGCGCCGCGCCGCCTCGCTCGTAATCCACTGCGCGTCGCCCGTTCGCGTCGCGATCTTGCCGTCCAGGCTCATCGCCGCTTTCGCGATGACGAACGGCGTTCCCGTGGCGATCCACTTGTTGAACGCCTCGTTCATGGCGGTTGCCTCGTCGGCCAGCAACCCGGCGTCGACCCGAATTCCTGCGCGACGGAGAATCTTCAACCCGCGTCCGTTGTGCTTCGGATTTGGGTCGAGCGCCGCCACGACGACGCGCCTCACACCCGCGGCAACGATGGCGTCGGTGCACGGCGGCGTCTTCCCCCACGTGCTACACGGCTCCATCGTCACGTAGAGCGTGGAGCGGCGAGCGGCGAGCGGCGGGGTGCTGGCGCGGACGTCGCGTCCGCGAGTCCTGGCGGCGTTGGCCATTCGAAATGCAAACACCTCCGCATGCGGCCCACCGGCGCGCTTGTGCCAGCCTTCGCCGATGACCCGCCCGTGTTTGACGAGTACCGCGCCGACTACTGGATTTGGACTGGTCTTGCCGAATCCGCATCGGGCCAGCGCCAACGCCCGCCGCATGAATTGCTCGTCGTCCTTGCTGAACGCCATGCTGCCGACTCTACCATCTTCATTCCGATTCCGCCAAGGCAGGAGAAGAACCTGGCGCCGCAAACCCGGCCCCTCGCGATCCGCCATCGGGGATCACCCCAACAGCCAACTCGTCCGCTTCGGGTTTGTCTTTTCGAGGCAATCGTGGTGAGATGGCAAGGTCAGCTTGTGCTAATCGTACTGCCAGCAGAACGAGGGTGCTATGAAATCGCTGATCCGCAGGACCCTGGGTCGTGCCGTCCAGAACGATTCCATCTGGACGGTTCTAAACGCCACCGTGATCCCCGCAGCAGAATACGCGAAATGGCAGAGAAGCACGACCAAACGACAGGTCGACGCTCTCCTCCAGAATGCGATCACGGCGATTTCGCCGGAGCTGACGGTGAAGCACGGCCCATTCGCGGGAATGGAATATCCCCCTGACTTCGCGGAAAAGAGATCCGTCGTAAACGCGTTCGTCCCCAAGATCCTTGGCTCATACGAAAAGGAAATCCAGCCAATCCTGGAAGACGCCTGCTCTCAGCCGTATGGTGAAATCGTTGATATCGGGTGCGCGGAGGGTTATTACGCGGTTGGCCTGGCAAGGCGAATTCCGACCGCCCGGGTGTTTGCCTACGATACAAGTGCGGAAGCCGTTCCCTTGTGCCGGCAGCTGGCCCGAGCGAACAAAGTGGGTGACCGACTCGTTACGGGGGCCTTCTGTGATCCAGCCGCTCTTCGATCGATTCCGTTTACGGGGAGAGCCCTCATCATCAGCGATTGCGAAGGCTACGAGAAAGAATTGTTCACCGAAGAAATCGTCCCGTTTCTTGCGCACCATGATCTGTTGATAGAAACCCACGACTTCATCGATATCGAAATATCCCCAACAATCCGGCAGCGGTTCCAAGACACCCACGTGATCAGGGACATTCAGAGTGTCGATGACATCCAAAAAGCCCATTCCTATGGCTACGACGAACTCAAGGGCTACACATTGGCCGAACGACGAATCCTCCTGGCTGAACATCGTCCGTCCATCATGGAGTGGTTCTACATGACGCCACGGACAAGCCGGCAACCATGATCGGCAATCAGTGCGGCTCGGTTCTGGCCTTCGCAACAGGGCCGAGGTGAGTCGGTCCTCCGAGAAAACTTCAGGGCGACCGGGGCAGAGTGTCAGTTCGGCCGGATGAGATAGATGAAGTATCCCTCATCAACAAAGCAAACGAATGTTTTCACGAAAGTGATCGTGCCGGCGGATAAGCGGTCGGGTGCTCCCGACGGCAACACCGTGCCCTCGGCAGTGATCCGCGCCGGCGCGACTTCGGTGCCCCCGTCTTTCAATTGAAGGGCGCGACAATCGAGAACCAGCACCACGGCGGTGTGCATTTGCCGGGCAAGCTGAAGCGACTTGCTGATCACCTGCCGCGCGGAAATCGTTTCCCCGGGCCTGCTGAGATCCGCATACGTGCCGAACCGTGCACTCTCCAGATAGTAGATCGGCCCGTCCAAGTAGGCCGCCAACGGGGCCACATGCGCTTCACGGCTCCCAACGATCGGCAGCTGCGCCAGACTGCTGTCCCGAAGAAACCGCGCGGCTGGTTTGCTCGCCGAAAAGTCGTAGTTCCAGTCGACCCCGAATACGTATCCCCCCACGATCGCCTGGATCACCAGCAGCCCCACGACGAACGGGCTCCGCCACCGGCGAAAGAACTCTTCCAGCCCCTGCAGCGGGAGACGGGACGATTGCCCTGTTGCCGAATCGGCCGCAATCCACAGCGAGCCGACAAACAACACGAACAAAAAACCTTGGTGCCTTGGGGCCCCGACGTTCACAACGAACTGAATCGTCACGAGGGTGACAACGCCCACGAGGTACAGGAACAACGCCGCCGGTCTCTTCCACAGCAGGCCGGTCGAGATCAGACCCAACAGGAGCGCCAGACCCACCTTGACCGATGGCGCGATGCGGGCTGCGTCGATGAAATTGCTGCCCCACCCCCAGCGGGTCCAATGGGGGAAACCCACCGGAACCGGAACGTAGGCCCTCCAGATGTTGAGGACCGCGGTCTCGAGACCCGCTGCGGTGAGCGGATGTTTCCATGAAGTGCCCGGAGCCGTTTTCATGAGGAACAACTGCAGCGTCGCACAGGCCAATCCCGCCAACACAATCAGCGCACTGATGCGCCAATGCGCCGCCATCCGCACACCCTGGCCGTCTTCTTCGCGGATCCAGTCGAACACCAGGAACGCCGAGAATATCAACGCGATCAGAAAACCGTACGGCGCCGTGTTGGCCAGTAAGAACAGCACGACCGCCAAGCCCACGGCATTTCGTTCACGCCGCCGGTACAGGGCACAAAACGAAACCATCAGCAACACAATCATCGTGTAGTCTTGCGCGATGATGCCGTATTCGAAGAGAAAGAAGTACCCGAAGCTCAGCAGGCATTTCTCCACCTTGCGGAACGGGCTGAACCGGGCCACGATCCAGACAGTGGTCGTGGCCAGGCATATACTGAACAGCTGCAGGGCGAGCGGGTTGTGGGTGAATCGGGTGATCCCGAACAGGAACACGCGCCACAAAACGAAGTGGGCTTCGTAACGGGTGACCTGAAACACGTTCCCGAGGGTCGCGCTGCCCCGCGCCAGGAGCCAGCCATGCAATTCGTCGCGCCACATTTCGTGGTGCAACGCGCCCAGCGTCGCCACCACCAAGTACGATGCCGTCAGAGCGACGGCAAACGCGCGCTCGTCCAGCGGTCGGGCAAGGCTCTGTGGCTGGCTCCGACTTCTGATTCCCTTGGCCTTTTTTCCACGGCGGGACCGACTCACGACCCCTCCATTACCGGTTGCGGGCGATACCGTCGAGCACTTTTAGGCATCACGCCCGGGGACGTTCAAACAACGCGGCCGCGTATTGTTTGGCATCAAACGGCTGCAGATCATCCATCTGCTCGCCGAGGCCGATGAATTTGACGGGGATCTTCAGCTCGCGAGCGATGGCGACGACAATGCCGCCTTTGGCGGTGCCGTCGAGTTTGGTGACGATGAGACCGGTCACGCCGAGCGCCTGGTGGAATTCGCGGGCCTGGTGGAGCGCGTTGGAGCCGGTGGTGGCGTCGAGGACCAACAAGACTTCGTGCGGCGCTGCGGGCAGTTTCTTCTGGAGCGACCGCTGCATCTTCTTCATTTCGTCCATTAGATTCTTCTTCGTATGCAACCGGCCCGCGGTGTCGATGACCAGGTAATCGACGCCGCGGTTGACCGCAGCTCCCAAGGCGTCGAACGCCACCGCCGCGGAATCGGCGCCATATTGACCGGCGACGACTTCGCATTCGACGCGGGCGCCCCAGATCTTGAGCTGTTCGATGGCCGCGGCCCGAAATGTGTCGCAGGCAGCCAGCAATACCGTGTTCCCCTGCCCCTTCAACCACCGCGCCAGCTTGGCAGCCGACGTGGTTTTGCCGGTGCCGTTGACCCCGGCGAGCAGGACGACCGTGGGAGGAGCGACTGCACGCGCAAGCAGGATCGGCGTCCTGCCGCTCCCTGCATCCTCAACAGACAAGCTGGAACCACGTCCTACAGCCAACTCGCGCTCGATTTCGCCCCGAGCGATGCCAAACACGTCCGTCGTGCCTGATTCCCGGCTGGCTTGTTTAACCTGCTCGATGATGCGGGTGGCGGTGTCCACCCCGATGTCTGCGCCAATGAGCACCGCCTCCAGTTCGTCGAGGGCCTCGGCATCCAGCGTTGGAGCACGGGTGACAATGCGCGTGATCTCGGCGGCAAGTTTCAACGAGGTCTTACGCAGTCCGTCCCGGAATTTTTGGAAGAGATTCAAGAAAATCCGCGGCGTCAGGGTGTTGGCGCCGGGGAGCGTTGGCCAGCCCGCTGTCTCAGGGCGTCGACGCGTTCGTAGGGCAGCTTGATCGTTCCCAGAAGCACGCCATCGCGAACCGGGCCATGGCAATCGCTGCCGCCCGTGGCGCACACGCCCAATTGTTCGGCCATCTCCAGGTAATGCCTGATCTGGCCCGGTGTGTGCCGCGTGTGCCACACCTCGATTCCGCCAAGACCCTGGTCGACCATTTCCCGGAGGCGTTTGTCGAGATTGTTCAACCCGGGATGGGCGATGACGGCGACGCCGCCCGCGCGCCTGATGTGGCCAATGGCTTCCGCAGCTTCCATTCGGTAGCGTTCGACGTACCCGGGCTTGCCGCGCTTGAGAAACCGGGCGAACGCTTCGTCCACGCTGGCCACGACGCCGCGCTTCTGCAGCGCCATGGCCACATGCGGTCGGCCGATCGTCCCGCAATCCGAACACGCATACACGTCGTCCACTGTCAGCGCCACGCCCAAGGCGTTCAGCTTGTCCACGAACTGCTCGACGCGTTGCTGGCGGATGCGCCTCGCGTGGTCGAGCACGGCCCCCAGGTTCGCGTCGCGCCACGACGCGCCAAACAAGTACCCCAGGATGTGCAACTCTTCCGTCCCGACCCGGGTCGTCATCTCAACACCCGGGATGATTTCGATGCCGAACTCCTGGCCAGCCGCGAGCGTCTCCGGGACCGCGTCCAACGTGTCGTGATCGGTGACTGCAACAGCGGCAAAGCCCCGCTGTGCGGCCTGCTGGACAAGTTCGTGAGGCGTGAACGTCCCGTCGGAATAGCGCGTGTGCAGATGCAGATCGGCAAAGGAACCGTTGGACCGCCGGAGTGCCCGCCTCTGGGATTTGTCTACCGGGCCCATTCCTCTGTTCCTCCAAAACTCTCTTACTCGCGCCCCGTGCCCGCGGCCGTGCGCGAGGGCCGGGTCAGATCGGCCTTCAGACGGTCCAGAATGCCGTTGACAAACGCGCCGGACTCGCGCGTCGAGAATTTCTTGGCGATGTCGACTGCTTCGTTGATGCTGACCACGGGCGGGATGTCGTCGCGATACAGCATCTCGTAGATGGCCAGCCGCAAGATGTTGCGATCGACCGCGGCGATGCGGGGCAGGTCCCAATGCTCGGTGTACTTCGCGATCTTTTCATCGATGGCCGCCCGATTCTCGACGACGCCCCGAACGAGTTCCTCGGCGAACCGGCGGCCCGGATCGCCCACCTCGGGCTGGGTCTGCCAGAACAACGCGAGCGCTTCCTCGATCGCGCCGCCGCTCACCTCAAATTGATAGAGGAACTGCACCGCCAACTCGCGCGCCAGCCGGCGTTTCCCCGGTCCTTTCACAGGTTTTTCCATAGCTGGGCCATTTCGATCGCGGTCAATGCGGCCTCCCGACCGCGGTTGTACTGCTCGCCGACGCAGCGGACCCGCGCCTGCCTCCGGTTGTCGGCCGTGACGACGCCGAACACGGTGGGCACGCCCGTTTGGATGGCGATATCGGTAAGCCCGTGCGCCACGGCGTTGCCGATATGGTGCGCGTGGCTGGTCTCACCCTGCAGGATAAGCCCCAGCCCAATGAGGCAGTCGCACGCGCCGCTCCGGGCCAGTTTGGCGGCGGCGGCGGTGATTTCGAAGCTGCCCGGAACGCGCACGACCTTGATGTCGCGCGTGTCGGCACCCGCTTTGGCCAGCGTGTCCAAGCAGTTCGCCAGAAGCGCGTCGGCCAGATCGGCGTTGTACCGGGCGGCGACCACCCCGAAGCGGCAGCCGGCAGCGGAGAGTCGCGGCTCGGTTTTCTTGGCGCGCAGCATAATGGCCTATAAATCCGAAATCCGAAATCCGAAATCCGAAACGAATCCGATGATGGCAAGCTGACAAACAAACAATCGCCCGCGTCGTCTTTGCCGATTCGATTTTCGTGCTTGTTTCGAGTTTCGATATTCGAGTTTCGAATTTCTCACAGCTTGTGTCCCAGTTTTTCCCGCTTGGTTTCCAGGTACTTCGCATTGTGCGGCGTCGGCTCGGCGCGAATCGGGATTTGTTCGACAATCTTCAGGTTGAAGCCTTCGAGGCCGACGACCTTCTTCGGATTGTTGGTGAGCAGGCGAATGCTGTGCAGGCCGAGGTCGACGAGGATCTGGGCGCCGAGGCCATACTCGCGCAGGTCCGGTTTGAACCCCAATTTCTCGTTGGCTTCGACCGTGTCGAGTCCTTTCTCCTGAAGCGCATACGCATGGATTTTGTTGGCGAACCCGATACCCCGTCCTTCCTGCCGCATGTACACCAGCACGCCTTCGCCCTCGGAGGCAATCCGCTTCAACGCGTCGTGCAATTGTTCTCCGCAGTCGCACCGCTGGGAGCCGAACACGTCGCCGGTCAGACATTCGCTATGGACGCGGACGAGGACGTTTTCCTTCCCGCTCACGTCGCCCATGACGAGCGCCGCGTGATGTTGGCCGTCCACGAGCGAGCGATACAAGTGCAGTTTGAACTCCCCGAACGCCGTCGGCAGACTGACCTCTTGTTCTTTCGCGACGAGTTTCTCGCGCATCCGGCGGTACTCGATCAGGTCGCGGATGCTGCACATCTTCAGGCCGAATCGTTCCTGGAACTTGATCAACTCGGGCAGCCGCGCCATCGAACCGTCCTCTTGCAGGATCTCGCAAATGACCACCACCGGAAACAGGCCCGCCAATTTCACGAGGTCGATGGAGGCCTCGGTGTGCCCGGCGCGCTGGAGCACGCCGCCCTCGCGCGCTTGCAACGGGAAAACATGTCCCGGTGAAACCAGGTCGTCCGGGGTCGAGTTCGGGCTGGCGAGGACGCGGATCGTGTGGGCGCGATCATAGGCGCTGATGCCCGTGGTGATGCCGATCCGCGCGTCGACCGAAACCATGAAGTCGGTCTTGAAGTTCTCGCGGTTCTCCTGAACCATGCGGCCGATCCCCAGCGCTTTGAGCCGCGACTCGGTTGTCGGCACGCAGATCAGCCCCCGGCCGTGGGTGGCCATGAAGTTCACCGAGTCGGGCGACACCTTTTCCGCCGCCATGACGAGGTCCCCCTCGTTTTCGCGGTCCTCGTCGTCGGTGACGATGATGACGCGTCCTTGGCGGATGTCCTCCAGGCATTCCTCGATGGAATGAAAGCGGAACGGTTGATTCTGTGGTGGTGACTTCATATCGGCGTCAGACAGGATACCAGTAGGACGCGCGGAAGGCAAACTCCGCGCTGGTCCTGCCGCCGGCGTGGGGCAGCTCACTCCTCGGCGAGTTCGAAGCGGACGCCTTTCACGTACAACAACGCGACCCAAAACCGGTACAGGTCGAGCCGCTTGTCGAAGCGTGCGTAGTTCTTCTCGAGCAAATCCCGCACGATGGCGTCCATTTCCGAATACTGCATGGCGGTCTTGATGGCTATGTCTTGCAGATCGATCGAGGCCGAGAGCGCCCACTTGCCATTCAAGGCCGCGAGGAGGAACTTCACCGTCCGCTGCGTCAACCCCATCTTCTCGACGTGCTCGTAGAGATCTTCGGGAAACCGGATCAACTCGAAGAACCGCTCGGGGACGGAGGCGGGGAAGTTCACCTTGCCGACGTGAGTTTTTTCGACAACGATGGCTTGGACTGGAATCCGATCACTCACGGGCTCCACCGTAGTAAGTTTCGCGGGCCGACTCAACCAAATTGTCAACCTGCCCAAGCCAGGATCAAAACACTGTTCTCGCGTGTTCGAAGGCAACGGCTGGCGCCTTATGGCATCATCCGGACGCGGTAGAAGCGGGCGGCCATCGGGATGGGCGCCAATTGCGCGGTATCGTCAAATGTCCACGGGCCATCCCAATCAATCGTCAGCGAGCCGCCCAACGTGCCGATCACAAGGTCAGTCGCGGTTTCCAGATCGATTCCGAAGTCGCTCGTGCCGGCAGGCAATACCCAAGACGGGCCCGTAAAGATCCCCAGTTGCGTCGCCTCCGACACGCTCGGCCGGTCCATCGCCACGAGGTACAGCCGCTGGTCAATGAAATTGTCCCCGTACCGCAATACGTCCCACGTCGCCAGCACACCCGTTCCGTCCCCGACGGCGAATGGCGGCCCGCACGGCGTGAACGCCGCCAGGATGGCCCCGATGTCGCCCGCGCTAAAGTTCGATTTGATGGTTGGCTCGTCGATGCTGAACGTGCCCACCATCACCAGATTGCTCATCGGCAGTGGATTGCCACAAGCGCCGGCCAGTCCGCGGGTGTCGTACGCCGACACTTCCACCGTCACTTGCGTTGACGACTGGTCGCTACCGGTGGGAAGCGTGATGGCGCCCGATGCGCCCGGTCCCGTCCGGGTCAGCGCCCCCGACACCAGTAAGTTGGTGATCGATTCTCCCGTGCCGCCGGCGGTGATCGTCGGGCTGATGTCGAAGAAGGTATTGGTGTAGGCTGCGGCAACACTCCGAGTGGTACCTTGCAAGGCGTAGGTGTGGCCCGCCACGCACGTCCACGTCACCCGCAAGCCGTCGCCCTCCGGCGTTACCGAAGTGATCCGAAATGCTGATGCCCGGTTGGTCGGATCGGTGCCGGCAAGAAGCTCCTGCAGATTCGAGATGCCGTCGCCGTCGGCATCGTCGCTGGCCCGGCTCAGGTCGTTCGAACGCGGGTCCACGTGACCGAAATACTGCAACCGCCACGCGTCTGGAATATCGTCGCGCGCGAGCAACGTGGCGACACGGTATGTGGTGCCGCTGCCGCCGTACAGATTGACGAAGTTTACGATATTGGAATAGAAGCCGGCGGGAAGGGTTTGGGCCAAGCTATTGACGCTCGCGGTGACAGTGACGCTCTGGCCTTTGGCAAGCATGCCGTTCGCGGCGGACAAACTCAGCCAATTGCTGCTGACGTCCGCCACCCAGCTCAAGGTGCTGCTGCCCGCGTTGCTCAGCGCGTACGGCTGGGAGGAAGGTGTGAACGGACCGCCCTGTTGTCCACTCGCATCCAACCCTGCGCTTGGGCTGACTGTCAGCACAGCGGGCAATACAGGGCCGGTAACGGACAACGTCCACAATACGTTTGTTGTGCCCTCACCCCTGGTCACGTTTACGAAGCTGACAACGTTGGAATACACGCCCCCGCCCAACCCATTCGCGTTCGCGTTGATATTCACCGTGACATCGGTGCTTGCGCCCATACTCAACGTGCCGTTCGTCGCAGATAAACTCAACCACCTGTCGCTGGCAGTGGCCGACCACGCCAAGACGCCGCGGCTGACGTTGATGAGCGTGTACACCCGTGACCCCGGTGCATACGGACCTCCCGGAGGCCCGGTCGCACTCACCCCCGTTGCCGGCGTCACCGCCAACGTGGGTGGTCCGGGCGCGGCCACCCGAACGTCATCGATATACCAGCCACGGAATGTGGAGGAAGCGGCCAGCGAATAGAAGCTGAATGCAAGTTGCGCCGCTTTGCCGGCGAACGCGCTCAGGTCGATGACCTTGGGGTACCACGCCGAAGCATCATTCGTCGACTGGTAAACGAGGCTCCACGACTGGCCGTTGTCGGTGACGAGGTAGACCCATCGATAATCGGACGCATTGTTCGCTTGTTCCCAACCCCAGTAAGTGAGGACCGCGTTTGTCGGCACCAGAAAAGTCGGGCTGGTGAGACTGCCGAAGCTGTAGGTACCGGTGTTATAGTCGCAGGTCGTATCCTGACCGTAATACCACGAATGGGTGGGGCTATACCAATTCGAGCACGCACCGGTCCCCACAATGTGCCACAATCCGGTTGCTGCCCAGCCGTTCGTGCCGTTCTCGATGGCGTCGAAGAAGCCGGCAGTGGCAAACACCCCCAGGTTGGCGGCGCGATTTGTGTTTCCAATTCCGTTTGTCAGGTTCGTGAAGCCGATCGTATCGGTGTATGTCCCGCTTGGCAGATTGTTGGCCGCGCTCGCCAACGAGGCGGTCACAACCACGCTTGTTCCTGGTGGCAAGCTGCCGCCCGCAGTGGATAAGTTCAACCAAGTCGTGCCCGCACTGGCCGCCCAATCCAACGAGAGGCTGCCGCTGTTGCTGAGCGTGTATGTGAAACTGGACGGATTAAACGGACCGCCGACCAGGCCCGCAGGGTTGAATGACGCGTTTGGACTGACCGACAAGGTTGGCGGTAGCGGCGTCCGGACGCTCAAACTAACCGTGCGATTGGCGGTGCCGTTTCCGTTGCTCAGATTTACGAAGGCGATCGTGTCGGTGTAATTGCCACCCACCAATGTGCCGGCCGAGCTGTCGATGGAAACAACCAGCGACGTACCCGCGCCCGTTGCGATGATCCCGTTGGTGAACGCAAGATCTATCCAGGCTGCAGTCTTGTCCGCCGCCCAACTCAGCGTGTGACTGCCCGTATTGCTGAGGGTATACGTCACGCTCGGTGGATTGAAGGGGCCTCCGACCATCCCGCTGGCACTGAACACTGTCGCGGGGCTTACGGCCAGACTCGCCGGGAACCGAACGGTAACGTTCGCCGCCCGGGACACCGAGCCGCTGGTCAGGATATCACGGAACACCACCGCGTCCCGATAAATTCCCGGCGACAAAGCCAGAGCGTTCGTGTTCACCGAGACGATGACGTTCGTGCTCTCGCCGGCAGTCAGCCAGCCGTTGGTGGCTGACAGATCGAGCCAGTTTGCGGCTTTCGTCGCGCTCCAGTTCAAAGAATCCGTTGCGTTCGTGTTATCGAGCGTGTAGGTCTGGCTCGCCGGCGCGAACGGCCCGCCGGGATCGCCGATGCCCGCGAGGTCGTTGGTCGGAGTGACTGTGAAATCAGGGGCGACGGTCGGGAAGCTGTAATCGACAACCACGCAATAGTGGTCGGAGGCCGTTTGGCTGTCGTTGGCGAGGTTCTGGGGGCTGGTGTCAATGTACAAGCCGTGACTCGCCCAGTCCATGCTGCTAAACACGTATCCCGAGGCAGGGGCGAGACGGTTTGTCGCGGCGAGGACATAGTCGAAGCGAATGTTCGTGAATGGCGCGGGATCGCCTGTGCTCCACGTCCTCCAGTCACCATCCAGCGTGGTCGGTTCATAATCAACCAGCCCGCCGCCTTGCTCGAGCGTGGTGATGGGGTGATAGGTGCTCGTGATGGCGCACTCGGGTGTGTCGCGCGGGTCCTCAGATTCGTTGCAGTCGCCTGTAAAAATGTAAGCGAATGAGTTCGTGCCCGCCCAAGCGGTCACATTCGTCGCATCCAACTCGGCCTCGGTCTGCCTCGTACCGCAGCCGTCATCGCAGCATTTGAGGTGCACGTGGAATACCTCCAGCGTGTTCGTGCCGCTGAGTTGGACCTGGAACGACTCCATCCCACGCGGCCCGGCGCTGTAGGTCAGGGGATGAGAAATCGGGTAGCGGCTGATCGAGCCGTTCCGGATAAAGCCGTCGCCCTCGGCGGCAATGTCGACCCAAAACGTGACGCCCGTCTGACTTCCAAAGCAGGTGACGTTGTTGGTCACCCAGTCAATCATGGCCGCGGCAGTGCTGAGCGTCCCGTTATCCTGCAGTTCGCAAAACGTGATGATGTCCGGCTGGTTGTAGTTGACGATGCGGGCGATCGCCTGGGCGGCCGCGCTCTTGTTGTTGGTGATGCTTCCCAGGTTACCGGCGACGTTCCACTGCATCACCCGGATTTGTTGGGCCGAGGCAAACAGAGGCAGCATCCAGAGCAATCCGACAACCGGATAAGCCGAAACGCGTCTCACTCGACGTTCCCCAGATGATCCAAACCCCCACGATTATGCAACTATTCTGTCCTAGCTCGGAGCCAGTGTATCAGATCTGGACGGCTCGCCAAGCTGATTCTTCCAGCCTGTAGCCTCCTTCCTCGTGCTCGTTCTGAAGGCGCCGTGTTCCCGGGCAATGGTTGTGGACGGCCAGCTACTGCAGGAGCCGGACGCAGCGGAAGTGTTGGGCTGACGGAATGATCGCCAAACTCGGCGGCGCCGTCACCGCCTCCGCCGAGCAGACGTGGTAACGCCTTATCCCGGCGGCTGCTTCAACGTAGGACAGGCAAGCCGCCTGTCCATTCTTGGGATTGGTCCAGAGTAGAACGGGCATCGCCTACTCCGCCAAGTAAAGAAGATGGACACACCACGATGCGTGTGGCGACCCAAAGCCCCTCACCCGTCCCCGCGAACGACAGCGGGGCCGGCCTCTCCCCGGCAGGGCGAGGCGATCCCCTCTCCCTTGGTGTGTAAGGGAGAGGGTCAGGGTGAGGGTTCTGCCCATCACTTTTGATCGCATCCAGTCAACGCCATTCCTCAATTGACACGCCCGGACACCGTCGTTAACGTGGCGGCGCGATGCACGGCACCGCCAGCCTCAAGCGCACGCCGTTGTATGCCGCGCACGTCGGGCGCGGCGCGAAAATGGTGTCATTCGGCGGCTGGGAGATGCCGGCCTGCTACACCGGGATCATCGACGAACATACCGCCGTGCGCGCCCGCGTGGGCCTGTTCGACATCTCGCACATGGGCGAATTCCTTGTCGCGGGACCGAACGCCGAGGCGACGCTGAACGTTCTGCTCACCAACGACCTCTGCAAGACCAGCGTCGGCCAGGGACAATACACGCTGCTGTGCAACGACACCGGCGGCATCATCGACGATCTCATCGCGTACCGCGTCGAACCCAGCGTGTTCCTGTTGGTCGTCAACGCGGCGAACATCGAGAAGGATTTCACGTGGATGAACGTCCGCACCACAAAATCCATCGTCCTCGACAACCTCAGCGACCAGATGGCGGCAGTCGCGCTGCAGGGACCCGCCGCGACGAACGTGCTTCCGGAAGCGCAAGGAATCCCCCATTTTGGGATCGCGCGCCTCGGCATTCTCAGCCAACAGTGTTGGGTCGCACGCACCGGTTACACCGGCGAGGACGGATTTGAAATCGTGTGCGACGCCGGCGACGCCCGGACGTTGTGGTCGGCACTGCTCGAGCGCGGACAACCGTTCGGCATCAAGCCCTGCGGCCTCGGCGCCCGCGACACGTTGCGGCTGGAGATGGGTTATCCGCTCCACGGCAACGATATTACCGAGGCGACCACCCCGCTGGAAGCGGGGCTCAACAAGTTCGTGTCGTTCGACAAGGGCGACTTCATCGGGCGCGCCACCTTGAGCGGGCAGAGGACGGCAGGGGTGAAACGGAAGCTCGTCGCATTCAAGATGACCGACAAATCGCCGCCGCCGCGGCCGCACTACCTGATTTATGTGGGCGACCGCACGGTGGGTGAAATCACCAGCGGCACACAATCGCCGTCGCTCGGCACAGGCGTCGGCCTGGGGTACGTCGAGGCCGGCGTCGCGCACGCCGGCACGGCGATCGAGATCGAGATTCGCGGCCGGCGATTTCCGGCGGTGGTCGAACAGAAACCACTTCTAAAGAGAAACATATGAATATTCCGAAAAACCTGAAGTACGCCAAATCGCACGAATGGGTCCGGGTCGAGGGCAACGTGGCGGTCGTGGGCATCACCGACCACGCACAGCACGAGATGACCGACGTCGTCTACGTGGAAACGCCCACCGTCGACTCGCGCGTCGAAGCCGGCAAGGAATGTGCCGTCGTCGAAAGCGTCAAGGCCGCCAGCGACATCTACGCCCCGGTCTCGGGCGACGTGATCGCCGTGAACGAGGAATTGAGCGGCGCCCCCGAATTGCTCAACGAGGACCCGTACGGTAACGGCTGGATATTCAAGGTCAAGATGAGCGACCCCGGGGAAGTCGACGAACTGCTCAGCCCCGACGACTACGCCCATCACATCGGCGCATGAAGACGGAACGCGCTGAGCGATTCGCCAACCGGCATATCGGCCCGAGTCCTGACGACGTTCAGGAGATGCTGCGGGTCGTCGGGTTTCCGACGCTCGACGCGCTGATCGACGCCGCCGTGCCACGGCAGATTCGGCTGGCCAGGCCGCTCTCGCTTCCACCGGCCCGCGCCGAATCTGAGTTGCTGGCCGAACTCGAGGCGCTCCTGTCGAGGAACAAGGTTCACCGGTCGTATATTGGCATGGGCTACTCCGATTGCCTCACACCGCCGGTCATCCAACGCAACGTCTTCGAGAACCCCGGCTGGTACACGCAGTACACACCCTATCAGGCCGAAATCTCTCAGGGCCGGCTCGAAGCGCTGCTCAATTTCCAGACAATGGTCGCCGATCTCACCGGTCTGGAGGTGGCCAACGCGTCGCTGCTCGATGAAGCGACTGCGGCCGCCGAGGCAATGATGATGTGCCACCGCCTGCACGGGCGCGACGGACGAAATACCTTCTTCGTCTCGGGCACGTGTCACCCCCAGACAATTGCCGTCGTACAGACCCGGGCGGAACCCCTCGGAATTGAAGTCATGGTGGGCGACCACCGCCAACTCGCACTCACCGAGAAGGTGTTTGGCGTGCTCCTCCAGTATCCGGCGACCGACGGCGCCATTTACGACTACGAGCCGTTCATTCGCCGCGTCCACGAACGCCAAGCCGCCGCGGTCGTCGCCACCGATTTGCTGGCGCTGACGCTGTTGAAACCGCCCGGCGAATTCGGCGCGGACATCGCCGTTGGCAGCGCCCAGCGGTTCGGCGTGCCGCTCGGCTACGGCGGGCCGCATGCCGCGTTTTTTGCGACCCGGGACGAGTTCAAGCGCCACATGCCTGGCCGGCTCGTGGGCGTGTCGAAGGACGCACAAGGCCGACCGGCGCTGCGGCTGGCGCTGCAGACGCGCGAACAACACATCCGCCGCGAGAAAGCCACCAGCAACATTTGCACGGCGCAAGTTCTCCTCGCGGTCGCGGCCTCCCTGTACGCGGTCTGGCACGGCCCCGACGGCCTGAGAGGAATTGCCCAGCGAGTCCACGTCCTGACGCGCAAGCTCGCCGACGCCGTTGACCGCGTCGGCAACGAACCGTTCTTCGACACGATCCGCGTCCGCGCCAAGGCGCCGCCCGCCGTCGACGTCCGCGACTTCGGGGATGGAACGGTCGGCATCTCACTCGACGAAACGACCACCGACGACGATGTCGATCAGCTAATACAAACCCTCGGCTGCGCCCCATCTTCTCGGCCCTCGCCGCCCCTCGCGCTTCGCACGTCCCCGTTTCTTGCTCACTCCGTGTTCAACCTCCACCACACCGAACATGAAATGCTGCGGTATATCAGGCGGCTCGAATCACGCGATCTGTCGCTGACGACGTCGATGATCCCCTTGGGCTCTTGCACGATGAAACTGAATGCGACCGCCGAGATGATGCCCCTCGCCTGGCCACAGGTTTCCCGGCTGCATCCCTTCGCCCCGGTCGAGCACGCCGCGGGTTATCAGGCCCTGTTCAAGCAACTCGAGGCGTGGTTCGCCGAACTAACCGGTCTCGCCGCGGTCTCGCTCCAACCCAACGCAGGTTCGCAGGGCGAGTACGCGGGATTGCTCGTGATTCGCCAATACCACAAACAACGCGGCGAAGGACGCCGCGACGTCTGCCTGATTCCGGTCTCGGCCCACGGCACCAATCCCGCCAGCGCGGTGATGGCGGGGTTCGAGGTCGTCTCCGTCCGATGCGACGCACAAGGCAATGTCGACGTCGTCGACCTGCGTACCAAGGCCGAGGCGCATCGCGACCGGCTGGGCGCGCTCATGGTGACGTATCCCTCCACCCACGGCGTGTTCGAGGAAGGGATCGCGGAGATTTGCCAGATCGTTCACCAGCACGGCGGCCAAGTGTACATGGACGGCGCGAACATGAACGCGCAGGTTGGGCTTTGCCGCCCGGGTGACATGGGGGCCGACGTTTGCCATCTCAACCTGCACAAAACGTTCTGCATCCCTCACGGGGGCGGCGGCCCGGGCTTGGGGCCCGTTGCGGTGGCGGAACATCTCGCCGCTTACCTGCCCCGGCACCCGCTCGCCAAAGTTGGCGGTGCGAAAGGAATCGGCGCGATCTCCGCGGCGCCGTGGGGCAGCGCCAGCATCCTGGTCATCCCGTGGATGTACATCGCGCTGATGGGACCCGATGGCCTCGCGGACGCGACGAAGATCGCCATCCTCAACGCCAACTACGTTGCCCGGCGCCTCGAACAATGTTTCCCGACACTCTACCGAGGCAGCCGGGGCCTGGTCGCCCACGAATGCATTATCGATTGCCGCCCATTCCAAGCCAGCGCGGGCATCGAGGTTGAGGACATCGCCAAGCGGCTGATGGACTACGGATTTCACGCCCCAACCATGTCGTGGCCCGTGCCCGGCACGCTGATGGTGGAGCCGACCGAAAGCGAATCGAAGGCAGAGATCGACCGTTTCTGCGACGCGTTGATCTCCATTCACGCCGAGGTCGAAGCCATCGAGTCGGGGGCCATGGATCGAACCAACAATCTACTGAAGAACGCCCCCCACACAGCCGCGATGGTCGCGGCCGACACATGGCCGCACCCGTACAGCCGCGAGCAAGCGGCGTTTCCCGCGCCGTGGACGCGCGAGCACAAATTCTGGCCCGCGGTCGCCCGCGTCGACAACGTCTATGGCGATCGCCATGTGGTGTGCACCTGTCCGCCTGTCGAAGCGTACGGGACCGACACGCGCGTCAGCTAACCCAAGGCGCCGGCGACACCTGATTT
This sequence comes from Verrucomicrobiia bacterium, assembly GCA_035515475.1. Lineage (GTDB taxonomy): Bacteria > Verrucomicrobiota > Verrucomicrobiia > Palsa-1439 > Palsa-1439 > DATJBF01. The sequence continues at coordinate 74,705 of DATJBF010000073.1, read as the reverse complement.
TATCATTGGCACCTCGCGCTGGAAATGGTATGCTTACGAAAGCGTGAGGGGGGATGCCATGGCGAAGGCTCGCAAGGAAGTGGAACTGGCAGTTCGCGTCGGCAACAAACCTGAAGCACTGGGGAACGTGCTCGCTGCCATCGCCGCCCGTCAGGTCAACGTCCTCGCCTACTGCACCTACTCTGACCGCGACGAACTGGTGATTCTCCTGGTCACCGACAATGCGTTCGTGGCCAAGGCCGCACTGCAAGCCGCCGGTTTTCCCTGTAAGGCAAACTCCGTGGTCCTCGTCGGGGCGACCGGCGAAATGGGCGCGGCGGCGCGAATCGGCGCGCATCTCGGGATGGCCGGCGTCGAGATCCTTTACTCGTACGCTTCCGCATCGGGCGGCGACCATTTCTGCGCCGTATTCAAGACCAGCAACGACGAGCAGGCGATCGCCACCCTCGAGGGTTGTCCGCAAGCCCACGCGGCCGCGTGAGTTCGGCTCCCGCGCGGCGACCTGGCTACTTTTCCGGACCCACGTTGCTGGTCGGCGCATTGGTGGCGGTTGCCGCGGCTCCACTTGATTTTGCCGGGCCAAACGGCCACCACCACTTCTTCTTCCGTGGCTTTTCGGGCGGGGACGGCGGATTCAGTTCCTTATCGCTCATCACGTGTTCCACACGCGGGTAGGTTTGTTCGCCACCGAGAACAACCACTGAGCCGTCATCCCGGGCAACGAGCTGTGGCGTCGAAAACAAATCGGAGTACACAAGCCGCTTCAGCGTCCTGGCTTCAGGATCGATTTCGGCGTAGCCGCACGAGCGCGGGCCGCTGCGGTACAGCACATGCACGTTGCCGGCCGGGTCCACCCGGGCCGTCGGCTCACTCAACGACAGGGATTGACCGAGTGGCACCATGCCGTAAACCAGATTGTGCGCCTCGTCCTGGACGCCCAGGTACAGCAGGTCGCTGTGCCCCACGCGCAGCGTGACGAGCGAATAGACCCGGTATTCCTCGTTCGTCTCGCCGGGCGGAACCGGCAGGCCGACCGTTTGCCGCCACAGCTCTCGGCCGTTGAATATGGTGAACTTGACCGGGGGCGAGAACGCGCGCGCCCCGGCGCTGTCGACCACGGCCCGCACCGTGTAAATGCCACGTTGACGCAGGTCATAGTACGGGAGCAGGTTGAACGTGCGGCTCAGCGTCCGGCCCGGCGGGATCTGGACGGCTTCCAGCACCGGTCGCGTTCCCACCTCGGACATCGTTTCGCCGGCGTCATCGGCGATCAGGAAACTGAGCCAGTGAACGTTCTCCGGACCGCCGAGTTCGATCGTGCGTCCGGAGAAATTGTGAATCGTGACGATAACGGGAATCGATTCGTACAACAGCCGGGCATCGCGCTCCATCTGGAGCTGAACGGACAACTGCCCTCGGGCGCTCAGCGGCAACGCCACAACCAAACACAACGCGAACGAAATTCGTCGACACATGAAAGAAACGTTAGCACGCAAGCAAAGAGTTCAACAAGGAAAATGCCGTTCGGCTAACGCGGTCCGGCCAGCGCGGCGAGCGCGGTGCGCAGCGCCACATTGTGCGCCGCGGCCCGTCGCTCCAACGGAAATCGCACGGGCGTCTCGCTGCCCAGCACGTGGTCGGTGCAATTCAGAAACACGTGGAACGCCATCGGCCAGCGACGACGACGATGCAGCGCCCGCGCCGTTCCCTCGCGGCGAATCAAGGCGACCCCGGTCGCCCGATTGCCGTCGATCACCTTGTCGCGATTGATAGGGATGATCTTTCCCACCGCCCGAACGACGCGCTCGCCGATGAACGGCGGGCCGGCTCGAAGCTCGTAAAGGTAGTAACCCGATGCGTCCACGTCTTCATGAAAATCCAGCATGAACAGGAACCGTTGTCCGCGAACCAACCGGCGGACCAGCCCGGCTTCGGGACACGCGGACGGATCGCGGAACTGGCGGTTGATGTCGAGGCGTTGGGCGTTGCGGCGCTGGTTGCGTTCCCAGCCGTAGGGATTGATGCAGGGCAACACCAACCAGTTCACACGCCACCGGGCCCACTCGCCGTTCTCCAACCAACGCAACGCGCCCTCGACGCTGCCCGGCTCTTCACCGTGAATTCCCGCTGTCAGGAAAATGGTGGGCGCTCGCCGGTGGATGTGCCGGCGCACGCAATAGAAGGGATACCCCCAAACGGTCCCGGCCTGGTCGACCCGCCACTCGCCCTGCGGCAATGCGCGCAGCCGGCGCACGATTTCGGTGTAGTCCCGGACCCGCCCCATGAACGCGCGGTCAGGCTTCGACCATCGCCTTGAGGAATTCCTTGTTCGTCTTGAGTTTGCCAAGCCCGTTGAGCAACTTCTGGATGGCTTCCACGGGTGGCGCGCCGCTGAGCGCGCGACGGAGTCGGGTGATTCCCTCGAGGTCCTTGGGCGCCAACAGCAATTCCTCGCGGCGCGTGCCGGAGGCGTTGATGTCCACCGCGGGCCAGTAGCGTTGTTCGGCGATCTTGCGGTCGAGCACCAATTCCAGGTTGCCGGTGCCTTTGAACTCCTGGAAGATGAGCTCGTCCATGCGCGAGCCCGTGTCGATCAGCGCCGTGGCGATGATCGTGAGCGAGCCGCCCTCTTCGGCCTTGCGGGCGGAGGCAAAGATGCGCCGCGGCTGTTCCATCGCGCGGGCGTCGAGTCCCCCCGTCATGGTCCGGCCCGTGGATCCGATGTAGTTGTTGAAGGCCCGGGCGAGACGCGTGATCGAGTCCAGCACGATGAAGACGTCCCGGCCAAACTCGACGAGGCGTTTGGCGCGTTCGATGGCCATCTTGGCCGTGCGGACGTGTTCCTCGATGGTCTGGTCGTTGGTGGAGGCAATCACCTCGCCGCCCTTGATCGAGCGCCGGAAGTCGGTCGTTTCCTCGGGACGCTCATCCACCAGCAACACCATCGTGTGGACGTCCGGATGATTCGTCAGGATCGCGTCGGCGATGTGGTGCAGCAACGTCGTTTTACCCGTGCGGGGCGCGGCCACGATCAACCCGCGGGTGCCTTTGCCGATGGGGGCGATGAGGTCCATGACCCGGGTCGTCAACCGATCCGGGACCGTTTCGAGGATGAACCGTTCGTTGGGATTGAGGCTGGTGAGATCGTCGAATTTCTTGAGCGCCGCCCACTTGTCGGGCGGTTGACCGTTCATCTTGTAGATCTCGGCCAACTGGGGACTGCCCTTCTTGGGCGGCACAGCGCGGCCTTCGATTTCCAAGCCGGCCCGCAGCTTGAATTTGCGGATGATGTCCGGCGACACGTAAATGTCGGTCGGGCTGATCTGGAAGCTGCGGGTAGGGTTGCGGAGAAAGCCGAACCCTTTCTCGCCGACTTCGAGGACGCCACGGACCGTGGTGCCGGTTGGTTGCGGTGGAGGCTGCTGCTGTGTTTGTTGCTGTTCCGTCTCGTTCACAATCGTTGCTCCGCGCGCGTCGAGCGCAAGCGTATGGTTTTGGTTGTCAGATCGTGCACCGCCTTGATGTAGCGGACGGTGCGCGTCTTGGCCCGCATGAGAATCGAGTGCGTGATGGCCTGATGACCGATAAACCGCACCCCGGGCAGCAACGGGCTGTCGCTGATCCCCGTGGCGCAGAATACGATCCCGCTTCCCCGCGCCAAATCCTCCGCGTAATGCACTTTGTTCAGTTCCCCTTCAAATCCTTGTTCGACCAGCTGCTGGCGCTCCGCATCGTCCCGCGGCCACAGCTTCACCTGCATGTCGCCGCCCAGACAACGCAACGCGGCCGCCGCCAACACCGCTTCGGGCGAGCCGCCCACGCCGGCATACAAATCCGTGACACTGTCCGGCAGACTCGGCGCAATCGCGCCCGCCACGTCGCCGTCGCCGATCATCCTCAGCCGGGCCCCCACTTTGCGGAGGCGCTTGACCATCGGCTCGTGTCGCGGACGATCCAGCACGGTGACGGTCATATCGTTCACTGGCGTGTTCAGGATCTTCGCAATCAGGAGCACGTTTTCCTCAATCGGTGCTTCCAGTTTCACCTGTTCCACGCCCTGCTTGAGCATGTAATTCCGCACTCGCGGACCGTACGCCAACTTTTCCGAGTAAAAGCTCGGTAAATTCCTCAGCGATTTCCCCAACCCATCGTACGTGCTGCCGGCCGCCAGCACCGCGATGACGTTCGGTAACCCCTTGGAAAGGTTCGTCGTTCCGTCCACCGGGTCCACCGCAATATCCAACGGCACGGCTCCCGGCTCCCAAGTCCCGAGTTGCTCGCCGAGGAACACCCCCGGTGCCTCATCCTTGGCCCCCTCTCCAATCACCACCTCGCCGCAACACGGGATGAGGTCGAACATCCCCCGAATCGCGTCGCACGCCGCCTGATCGGCTGCGTTCTTGTCGCCGCGGCCGAACCATTGCGCGGCGTTCAGCGCGGCCGCTTCCGTCGCGTGCGCGAGGTCAAACTCGATGACACGCTCCCAATCCTGAATCGGCTTACGATTCAACATCGCCATGAATGGACGTAGCCTTTGAGCCTATCGGGCTATTCCGCGTTCAGACTTGCGACAGAAGTCGATAAAATGTCTCAGTTCTTGGGTGGCCGGAAGTCCAGCTTGTATCTTATCCAAAGCATTGCTGACTGTCAACCCCCCACGAAACATTATCTTGAACGCCTCCCGCAAAGCGCGCTGGGCCTCCTCGGACACCCCGTTGCGCTCTAAACCGACCTTGTTGACCCCGCGCGCCTCGGCGGGGTTGCCATCGGCCATCATGTAGGGCGGCACGTCCTGCACAACCTTGGCACAGCCGCCAATAATGGCCATGGTCCCGATCCGACAAAACTGGTGAATCGCCGCCAACCCGCCCACAATCGCATAGTCTTCCACCAGAACGTGTCCGGCCAGCGTCCCGCAGTTGCTGAAGATTACATGATCGCCGACGACGCAGTCGTGGGCAATGTGCGCATACGCCAGGAAATTGTTGTGCGACCCGATCCGCGTGTGCAATCCGTCGCCCGTCGCCGTGTGAACCGTCACGTGTTCCCGGAACACATTGTCCGATCCGATATCCAGATAACACTTCCCTCCCGCGAATTTCAAGTCCTGAGTTTTCAGCCCGATGCAGGCGAACGGAAAGAACTCGCACCGCGGTCCGATGGACGTCAGCCCGTCCATGACCACGTGTGAATGCAGCCGGCACCCCTCCCCCAGCTTCACGTTCGGGCCGATCACACAATACGGCCCGACTTCGCAGTCCGCGGCAAGTTGCGCGTGCGAATCAACAACGGCAGTCGGATGGATTTTCGCCGAAGACATGCGAACCTGATTGACTTCCCCGCGCTCCTTGTACATCAGCGCCTACCTCCGGTCAACACCGTGATTTGTCAATCAGCAGACGCTCCACGCTCGGCGGGACACGACGCTGAATCAGCGAGCCTTGTATTTGGCGCGTCGCTCCCGAATCGCTGCGGCGCGAGGTGTTTTCTTGCTTTTGCCCAACAGCCAACCGGCCTTCTGGTCCAGGTTGCCGTAGTAGCGGTCGAGTCCTGCTTTCTTCGCCTCGCGATATATTTGTTCGCGGATCCGGTGGAGTTCCCTCAACGCCTCTGGCTCGCGGCGTTTCTTCATGACTCCATCACCTCTCTCGGCGTATGAATTCGGATGGATGGGAACCCATAGCGTAGATTGACCTGATTGATCCTCTCGATGCGTCGCACGTTGACCAGATGTTCCATGTTCCAGTTTACGACAACGTCCAGCCGGTGGCAAACCGCTACCGCCACATGCAGTGCGTCATCGAGGAAGCGCGGGAATAATTCCGTCCTGAACATACAACCGGCCCAATCCCCGCGCCTGCGCACCCACGGTCAGTGTTTCGGGGCTCAAAGCCTTCAATGCGGACAACAAACGACGCGGGAGAGGAGCGCGCATGATTTCATCTTCTGTCACGACCGAAGTATAAAACTCGTCGGCGCACAACCTCGCCCAAGCGAAGAACTCCTGCGTCATACGCCGCAAGTCTGGCGCATCGTCGTGGAACAACATGTTCGGCACACTCGTCTCGATGTAGGGCTTGATTTCTTCCGGTGCTCCCATCCCGAAGCTGAGGCAGACACGGATGTCACCAATCCGGTGGCGGCGCTCATCTCCAAGTGGAATGTACCGGCCATGCACCTACGCAACGTCGCGCAGGGCAACCGCCTACGGAAGTATGGTTGCTTGGATGCGCAGCTTGAGTTTCTCCCGAAAATCGGCTGCGTCCTTCCACAACACATGGTTTCGATGGCTCGTGTCGAAGTGTGCTTCACCTATCTCACCATCCTTACAGGCGAAGATCACTTTCCGTCCCAGCCCCAACATAAAGCCAGCTTCAAAGTAGACGCCGTTCCTGTGACCGGTGAAATCTGCCACCATGAATTTGCTTTTCCGCATCTCGGCGATGATTGTATCGTTTCTGTCCTCGTTGTATTCCGCTCGATCCACTCTGAATGAATCGTAGCCGCAGTCCTTCTCGATTGCGGCTTTGATTCCGTCTTCATAGACGTCATCCAGCGATGGATCACACTTCATCGCAACGAAGACCTGCTTACTCAATGGCGCCCCTCGCTGCAATTCGGCGATCCTATTAAATCCCTTGGCAGATATCTTCACCGTGAATCCTGAGAAAGGAGCAATTACCGCTGTTGCCTCCACCAAATCCTCTTCGCGGAGAATGCTGAGAAGAAAATCCATCTCAGTAGTGTTCAGAGCGAAGACCATGCTTCTTGCGTGGTCAGCTACGTCGACGTGGTCACCGAGATGTTTTGTATGAGCGTTGAGATTGAGCAGGGCCCGATCGAGTCTCTCGGCGATTGACTTGGGAAATGCGTCAACCGCTGCGTCCCAGCCGACGCTGCCAGGTGGTGACGTAGTCCGAACCGAATTTTGAGATGAAAAGAAGATAGGGCGTGGAAGCTGCCGCAGGGTATTCTCCTTCACGTAGCAGGCCAGCTTTGCCAAATCAGAGGGATCGCGACGTTGATGGAGAACTAGGCAGTCCTCGGTTATTCCGTATGCCCCGCAGTATTTGCACTCAACGCCTTTACCGCCAGAACCGAACTCCGGGCAAAAAAACCTACAGCCTTCTGTCCGCAGAAAAGGCAGTCGACATCGCTCATGATGACCTCCCGCCTTTGATCTCTTGAGGTTTTTGATGGGTCAATCTTGATCGTCCCGTCAACCTACACGATGCTAAACATGACTTCGGCTTCGCTGACCACTTCGCCGGCGACCTTGCACGTGCCCTTGGCTTTCGCGATCTTGGCCCGGGCCCGGCCCATTTCGATCTCGATGATCAGTTGGTCGCCGGGCCGGACGGGTTTGCGCCATTTGACGTTGTTGGCGCTCATGAAATACGCGACTTTGCCGGCGTTCTCGCCCGACCGCAGCATCAACACGCCCGCCACCTGCGCCATCGCCTCCAATTGCAACACCCCCGGCATGATTGGATGACCGGGGAAATGTCCCTGGAAAAACGGTTCGTTGATCGTCACGTTCTTTAAGCCGATGATCTTCTCTTCGCCCTCGACCTTGAGAATCCGGTCGACCAACAGGAACGGGTACCGATGCGGCAGCACGTTCAGCAGTCGCATGATGTCCATCGCTGGTTCCGTCGGCCCTTCGGACGGCATGGGTGGCACAAACGGGACCGGCGCGGGCTGCTCTTTCTCCATCAGTTTGGCCAGCGCCCGCGTCAACTCCGCGTTGCAGGAATGGCCAGGCCGGATGGTGATGATGTGCGCCGCCAGGGGGCGTCCGAGCAGCATGATGTCGCCGAGCACGTCGAGAATCTTGTGCCGCACAAACTCGTCACGAAACCGCAGCGGCTCGGTGGCCAGAACACTCTCGTTGCGGATGAGCACCGCGTTTTCGAGGCTGCCGCCTTTGATCAGACCGTGATCGATGAGATGCTGCAAATCCTCGTAAAACGCGAACGTCCGCGCCGCCGAAATCTGCGACTCGAACGTTTCGGGTTCGATCGCCAGGCTGAGAAACTGCGCGTCCAACCCCGGCTTACCGTAGTGGATCGTGCAACTGATGCGTAGCTGGTCGCTCGGCACGACGACCACCAGCGAATCGCCCACTTCGACGTGCACCGTCTCTTGTGGCCGAAAAATCTCGTGTTTGCCTTCTTGCGGCTGGATGCCCGCCTGTTTGACCATCTGCACGTAGGGTAACGCACTGCCATCGCCAATGGGCGGTTCGTTGGCGTCCAACTCGATGATCAGGTTGTCGATTCCGTAACCGTTGAGCGTGGCCAACACGTGCTCGACGGTGTGGATGACCGCGCCGTCGCTGCCGATGGTCGTCCAGCGCGTCACGTCGCGAATGTTCGCCACGCACGGTTCGATGACGGGTTTCCCGTCCAGATCGACCCGCACGAATTTGATACCGTGGTCTACGGGCGCCGGCTTCCACGTCATGTTGACCTTGGAACCTGTGTGGATGCCGATGCCCGAAAACGACACGGGGTGTTTGATCGTCTGCTGCTGCTTCAGCATGTGCGGCGCGGTTGTAACACGTGGCCCACCAATTGGCAAGCCGTCGGTTTTCGGTATAATGAACGCGCCGTCGCTCGTGCGCCGGTGTCGGATGAGATCGCGTTTGCCAATCGTTCTGTTGCCGCTCGTTGTCGCCACCGCCTTCGGCGACCCGATCGTGATCCAAGGTCCCGAGCAAGGCCTGCTCGACCTCAACCTACCCGATGGAGGCCTGCCCCCGGTCCCGGGCGTTCGAAACATCGAAATCTTTCGGGCCACGAGCGACAAACACGCGGCCACCGATGGCAACGGCTGGACCTACAATCACCACGTCGATATGGCCTGCTGGAAAGGCCGGTTGTACGTGGCGTGGAGTTCCGGGGAGAAAGATGAAGACACCTGGCCTTGGCACGAGGTGTATAGCTCGTCGTCGGACGGCGTTACCTGGTCCGTGCCTGCCGAACTGTTCCCGCAAGGTGTGTCGATGCCGTTGCGCATGCAGTTCTTTCATGCGCCAAATGGCCGGATGCTGGCCATTGCGGGACTCCGCCGCGATGAGACCAGGCTGACCGACAAGAACCGAGACACGCTGGTCGTCCGGGAGATTTTACCAGACCACACGCTCGGCCCGTACTACACACTTCTGACGCCGACACCGGCGTCGACCGGGGAGTCCTTCACCAATTCTACCGACATGGGTTTCGTCCAGGCGTGCAACCAATTGCTCGCCAATCGACCGTTTCTCGAGCAGCAAGATTACGGCGCATTGCTGGGCGACCGCCGCATGAAATGGCACGCGGCCGACGACAAGAATATGAAGTTGAAAGCGATGTCGCTGTTCCACCGCAAGGACGGCGCACTGGTCGGCATCTGCAAGTACGGCTGGGTCACCGTCTCGAAGGACGATGGCGCCACATGGTCGAAGCCGGTCATCCCCAAAACGCTGGTGACCGGCACCGGCAAGGTTTGGGGACAACACACGTGCGACGGCCGCTATGTGCTGGTCTACAACCCTGACCAGAAGGATCGTTTTCCACTGGTGATGGTCACCAGCAACGACGGTGTCACGTTCCGCGACATGCGCGTGGTGCACGGCGAGTTGCCGCTGCAACGCTACGTCGGTTTACATAAGAACGTCGGCCCGCAATACGTGCGCGGCATCTCCGAATGGTCGGGCGACGGTTCGTGGGCCGACAACGCCGTGTGGGTCGTTTACAGCGTCAACAAAGAAGATATCTGGGTCAGCCGCATCCCGCTGTCGAGTAACGCCGACGCATGGAACACCTACAGCCCGAAATGGGCGCCGGCCGAAGTGGTGAAGGATGGCGTGAATCTGGAAGACCGCGATCCGTATGATTACGCCCGGGCGGTGCGCCTCTTCCCGCCAAAGCGAAACGTCACCGTGTCGTTCGATTTCATGACCAGCAAAGCGGGTGACGCTCCGTTGGAAGTCGAATTGCTGGGCGGATCGGCCAGCCGGTGCCCTGTTCGCTGGGAATTGACGAAGACGGATTTCACAGGCGACTGGCTCTCCTGCCGGATCGTCGCCGATGCGCGGTCCGGCAGGTTTACATTTTTCATGGGCGACACACCCCTCACCAAGGGGCAGCCATTGACCGGGCCGGCGGCCGGCTTCACCGGGATTTCCTTTCGGACCGGTCCGTCGCGGCCAATCATCGACCGCGCGAAAACGTCCGTTACCGATGATTCTCCGGTCGCTGCAACCAGTTACAGCATTCGCCAACTCGTAATTCAATGAGCGGGTCGGATTGCCGTGGTGTTGCGCGGCACGACGGAGGCAATTTTGAAGCCTGCTAGTCCTGATCGTGCGTGTCGATCTCGCCTTGGACGTGCAGCTTCTTGGGGGCTTCCGGCTCCCGGACCACCCGGTAAATGCACCATCCGAGAAACCCGGTGACAAAGCCCACCGACACAATCATGATGATCCAGCCACCGATAGTCATGTGTCCGTCTCCTTCTCAAGCGGGTCGATCCGGTTCCAACGGCGGACCGATTGTGCCGTGAGCAGAATGGCCAACGCGAAGACCAAGCCGATGAATCCCACGGTCATGGCGACCACCGGGTCGTGACCGATCTTCTGGACGTAGGCCCCGGCCATCTGGTGCAGCCACACGGCAAACACGGTAAACAGGTACACCGGCGCCACGTATTTGATCACATACATCACAAACCGGGGAATCCGAATCTCCGCCCCGCGTTCGAGCTCCTGGTAGCCTTTTTCAATTCCCAGCACCCAGCCGAACAGCAGCACTTCAATCGTCGCCAAGATATAAATGCAGACCGATCCCACCCAGAAATCCATCGTGTCCAACGCGATTACATCCTTCGAGAAATAAACCACAAACGCGCTCCCGGCGGCCGTGATAAAGCCCAACAACGATACCGACGCGCGCCGCCCCAATCCCAGCCCTTCCTCCAGCAAAGCAATCGCCGGTTGGAGCATCGAAACGGAACTGGTCAACGCCGCGAGAAACAGCAGAAAGAAAAACACCGCGCCAGCGAACTGCCCGAGGGGCATCGTGTTGAACACCATCGGCAACGTGATAAACCCGAGATTGAACGTGGACTTGGTCGCGGCCATGACCCCCACCGTACCCAGAAACACAAACGCCGCCGGCACCGTGATCAGCCCGCCAAGAGCCACCTCACAAAACTCGTTGCCGGCCACCGCCGTCACGGAACTCAGCGCGATGTCGTCATTGGGTTTCAGGTAACTGGCATAACAGCAGATAATGCCAAAGCCCACCGACAGCGAGAAAAAGATCTGCCCGGCCGCTTCCAGCCACATCTGCGCGTCGCTCAATTGTTGCCAGATCGTCTTGTCACCCCAGCCGAGGTTCCACATGAAGCCCAGCCCGTTCAGCACATTCTGGTCGGGCTTGGCCGGGTCCGGCGTGCCCAACGTCAACACCCGCACCAGCACGATCAGCGCACACAGGACCAACGCCGGCATCGCCCACTTGCAGAACCACTCAATGCCCTTGCTCAAGCCGCGGTAAATCAGGACGAAATTGATGACGAAGCACACGCCCAAGAAGAACAAGGCGGAACCAGCAAAGTGAATCGTCGTAAAATCATAGGCGGCTCCGTGATTGTTCAACCCGACGAACTCGCTGAAGAACCGGGCGTAGGCCGATTGCTCCGGCCCGAGCGCCATCTCGCCGGTCGCGAACTTCCACGCGTATCCGAGGCACCACCCCTCGATGTATACGTAGTACATGTAAATCGCGACGGGAACCAACACCCCCAAGGCCCCCAGATAAGGCGACAGCTTGTTGCGCCACATCACCCGGAAAATTCCTGGCAGCGAATTGTAGCCGCGCGCACCGCCATAACGCCCCGTTGCCCACTCCGCCCACGCGATCGGCAGCCCCAACAGAAACAGCGCCACAAAGTACGGAATCATGAACGCTCCGCCTTCGTACTGCGCCGCCTTGCCGGGAAACCGCAAAAAGTTGCCCAGCCCAACCGCGCTCCCCGTGACCGCCAGGATGACTCCGACCCGAGTTCCCCAGGTTTCTTTGCCTTGATTCACGTGCCTCCTCTCAAACGCTCCGCAACCCGGCGCGCATCATACCCGCTTTCCATAAAAAGTAAACCACCCTCGGTCGCGTCACCACGAGAGTTGGACGTTGCAGGTTCAATCCTGTGCGTTAAGCTGTGTGCCATGAAACCCACGGTCGCCATCATCGGCGCCAGCGCCGACCGCCGCAAATTCAGCAACAAATCCATCCACGCCCATCTGCGGGCCGGCTACGACGTCTACCCGGTCAACCCGAAAGAAGACACCATCGAAGGATTGAAGTGTTACCCGTCCATTCTCGACGTCCCAGCCGCGCTCGACCGCGTCAGTCTTTATCTTCCGCCTGCGCTCGGCATCCAGGCACTCGACGACATTGCCCAGAAAGGTTGCCAGGAATTGTGGGTCAACCCCGGTGCCGAAAGCCCTGAGCTGATGGAGAAAGCCCAGGCCCTCAAGTTGAACGCGATTTACGCCTGCTCGTACATGGACGCGGCGTCGCATTAACCGGCGAGAATCATCCTCGCCCGCGAAAACACGGCGTCGAACATCGGCTCGGTGAGTTTGCCCGTGTTGGTGTTCTGCCGGCTGGGATGGTAGGAGGCGATGAGTCGCGGCAAACCTTCGCCGATTTGATGCACGGTATTGTGAGCAAACCGCGGCAATGGCTTGGGCAACTGAACCCCGAGCCGTCGCAGCCCTTTCAGATAATTGTCGAATGCGATCTTGCCGAGGGTGACGACGACGCGCGCTTGTTTCAGCCGCTGTAATTCCTCGTCAAAGTACAGGCTGCAGTTGCCAATCTCTTTTGGCAACGGCTTGTTGTCGGGCGGGGCGCAGTGGATGACCGCCGTGATGTAGCAGTCGAGCAACTTCATTCCATCGTCGCGGCGCTGCCAGGTCGGTTGACTGGCCAACCCCGCCCTGTGCAACGCGCGGAAGAGCCACCGGCCCGAAGAATCGCCCGTGAACACCCGGCCGGTGCGGTTCCCGCCGTGTGTCGCCGGGGCGAGGCCGATGACGAGCAACCGCGCGTCCGGCCTTCCGAGACTTGGCACCGGCTTGGCCCAATAGTCCCAGTCACGAAACTCGCGCTTCTTTTCGCGTCCAATTCGCTCCCGATACGCCGTCAGCCGCGGACAAAGCCGACAGCGGACGATGCGAGCGTTGAATTGTTCGGACCAGTTCACCAGAATCCTATCCGTCCGCCCTGTCACCCTGAGCGTAGCGAAGGGTCTCTCGAATGCTCTTTCGCGAACGAGCGAGATGCCTCGACAAGCTCAGCATGACAAGTCGCGCAGTCACCGTCTCCCCGCAAACCGCAGCCCTTGGAACCCTCGAATCCGTTCCCGTGCTTCCGCCAGCCGCGCGGACGTGATCCGTCCCGACTCGACGCCATGCGCCAGCGCGTCGTGTGCCGCAAGCATCTTCTCGGCAGTGTGACAGACCAGCACAACATCGGCGCCGGCATTGACCGCCTCAACGGCCGCCTGTTCGACCGTGCCAAACTGGGAGATGGCGCCCATGTCCATGTCGTCGGTCACCACCAGACCGGTGAACCCCAGTCGCTGGCGTAACAAGTCGGTGATGATCGCCCGCGAAAGTGACGCGGGTCTTACCGCCGCGCCGGGATCGAACGCGGGATAATGCCCATGTCCGACCATGATGGCGGCCAGCCGCGGCATCAGCCGCACGTACGGTACGATGTCCTCAGACAGCAGCTGTTCCCGCGTGCGGCTGATCGTCGGCAACTTCTCGTGCGAATCGAGCGTCGCAGCGCCCAGACCGGGGAAATGCTTCGGGCACCCCCGAACGCCGGCGCCTTGCAGCCCGTCCAGGAACGCACCGGCCCAGGGGGTCACTTCGTCAGCCGTCCGACCCCAGCAACGCCCACTCAGCGCGTTGTCGGCCTTTGCACCAAACAATTCGAGGTCAAGCACGGGGGCGAAATCGATATCGATGCCCCACTCATGCAGCCGTTGGCCGGTGGTCCGGCCGAAATCCTCCGCCGGCGCCGGATCGCCGGGCTTCTTCAGGTCGACGATCGTCGGCGCCTCGCCGATGATATTCCGGAGGCGGTTGACGCGGCCGTGCTCCTGGTCGATGGCGATGGACGAGCCCGACGGCAGTTCGTGGTGCAGGGCGCGGCAGAACTCGCGCAATTGTGGCGCGGACTCGACGTTGCGAGCAAAGAGCACGATGCCACCGGGCTGGATGGTATGGAGGAGGCGACGGCTCTCGGGCGTGAGTTCGGTGCCTGCCAATCCGATGAAAAGATGTTGCCCGACGTACCGGGATGGTTTAGACATCACGTCGTCGTTGTACCACGTGGAGGCGCGTCATGAAAGTGTTCAAAGAATCAACGATCGTCACCCCGAACAAACCCGGCAAACTCGCCCAAGCGCTGCGGGCAGTGGCCAACGCGGGCGTCAACCTCATCGCCATTGACTCGTCCTCGGGATACGACCTCAACATGGTACGGTTGGTCACAAGCGATCCGGCCAGAGCCCGATGGGGACTCGAAAAGCTGGGCTACAACGTCACGGAATCCGCGGTCCTGGGAGTCACCGTCTCGGACAAACCCGGTCAGTTGGCCCGGATCGCATCGATCTTTTCGAAGTCGCACGTGAATATCGAGTACATGTACGCCTCGGCCGCCGCCTACGACCAGCCCGCGATGGTCATCGTGCATGTGGCCGACGCCGAGCTCGCGGAGAAAGTGTTGCGCGCGGCAAAGATCGCCTGAGCCGAGCGCTGCGCCGCGACGCCCCCCTAACGTCGTCCAACCTGAATCGTCGGCGCCGGGTGATCCGCGCAGGCCTGGTTCGTCGGAACGTCGGTCGATTCGCTGCTGGGCTTGACGTAACCGTGTTGGATGAGCCAACCCTCAACTTCTTCTCCGCTGACATCGGCCAGAATCTGGCCGTCAATTTCCAGCGTGGGCTGTAACGGTTGCCCGCTCTTTGCCACCATTTCCTGATAGTGCTCGGGGTGGTTGATGACGTCACGATCCTCGAAGGGAAGTTGGTATTTCCGCAGCACGGCCCGGACGCCGTTGCTCCAGCCACAACTCGGTTTCAGCCACGCAATGATTTTCGGTTGATTCATAGAGTTCTCACGCTCCAGCCTTTCTATGCACGAAGATGGACGAAAATGCAAGCGACGAAGTATCGGTCCACTGGCCCGCCATCCAGGTCAGTATTTTACTGGCTCCCCGGCTGGAAGGCCGTGGCACCTAAGCTGCTCATTCCGTGGGGGATGACTTTGCTTCGCGAGATCCAACTTCTGCTGGAGCGCACGTACGGCCCGACCGGCGTGAATCTTGAGAAGTTCCTGTTGACCCCCTCGCGAAACCGGACTCTTTCAGAAATGGCGGGCACCAGCGCCGCGCAGATCTCGGATCTGGGACGCGTCTTTCTGCGGGTGGCAAACGAAAATCTTCGGCTGGGAATCCACTACGATTCCAGCGTCGTGGAAGCGCTCGAAGAACGCAACCCCGCCTACGGATTGAACGACGACAATATTTTGCCCTTCATGGTCTTCATCGAGGAACTCGACCACGCCGTGCACGCGGCACTGAAGTTCCGCGAAGGCGTCCGCGACATTCACAACGAAACCTTCGTGCGCGACCTCGAACTCCAGGCCAAGGTGGACACGTACCTGATACTCCAAAAGTATTGCGCGTTCTTCAACAACCCGCCGCAGGTGACGGACGCTGACCGCCGCTGGCTCAGGGCGTGCGTGTTCGACCATGACACCGGTGCCTTCGAGGATCCCCGTCTCGCCCGTCGCTATCGCGAGACGAATCGACTGGCGCGCCGCTACGCGGGTCACCTCGATCGGCTTTCTCCGAAGCGCCGCACCGCCGAGATCCGCCACTTCCGCAAGCTCGCCTACAATCAGAAGCGCGATCGCATCGCCGCACTCCGGCCGCATTAGTGCCTCCTGGGCTGCGGCCCGGCCATCCCGCACCCGCGGAAAATAATCTGGCATTCCATGCCGTCTTCCAGTAACAAGACGTCTGTCACCGATGAATGTTGCCCGACGGCTGGTTGCGTCCTCGCTGGGAAAAAAATGCCTGACCGCGATCACAGGCGCGGGGCTGTTTCTGTTTGTGGTCGCCCACCTGCTGGGCAACCTCCAAGTCTTTCTCGGACCGGAAGCCATCAACCGCTACGGAAATTTCCTGCAGACCACGCCGGAGATTCTCTGGCCCGCCCGCATCGGGCTGCTGGTCTTCGTAATCATCCACATCTGGACGTCCATCGCACTGACCATCGAGAACCGCGCCGCACGCGGTCAGCGCTACGAGGTCAACAAGGTCGTCGATGCGTCCCTGGCCTCGCGCACGATGATTTGGAGCGGCGCAATTATCTTCGCGTTTGTGGGGTTTCACCTCGCGCACTACACGCTCATGGTGGTGCACCCCGAGTTTCGCGACCTGCACGATGCCCTCGGGCGCCACGACGTGTATCGCATGATGGTGATCGGCTTCTCCAACCCCTGGGTCTCCGGCTTCTACGCGCTCAGCATCGGTTTGTTGTGCGTGCATCTCGGGCACGGAATCGAGTCCATGTTTCAGTCCCTGGGATTGAAAGATGAAGTGTGGACGGCACGCATCAACGTCTTCGGGATCGCCGCGTCGATCCTCATCTTTCTCGGCTACGTCTCAATCCCCGCGGCGGTCCTGGCGGGTGTGGTGAAATGATATGAACCTCGACCCCAGAATTCCCACGGGACCACTGGCCCAGAAATGGGAACACCACAGGAACGAGATCAAGCTCGTCAGCCCCGCCAACAAGCGAAAATACGAAATCATCGTGGTCGGCACGGGACTGGCGGGTGGTTCGGCGGCGGCGACCCTCGCGGAACTCGGCTACAACGTCAAATCATTCTGCATCCAAGACAGCCCGCGCCGCGCCCACAGTGTCGCGGCCCAGGGCGGGATCAACGCGGCCAAGAATTATCCGAACGACGGCGACAGCGTTTATCGGTTGTTCTACGACACGATCAAGGGCGGCGATTTTCGGTCGCGCGAGGCCAACGTCCATCGATTGGCCGAGGTCAGCGTCAACATCATCGACCAGTGCGTGGCGCAGGGCGTGCCGTTCGCCCGCGAATACAGCGGGTACCTCACGAACCGCTCGTTTGGCGGCGCGCAGGTCTCCCGCACGTTCTACGCCCGCGGCCAGACGGGCCAGCAACTTCTCCTGGGCGCGTATTCGGCGTTGATGCGGCAGGCGGCACTTGGACAGGTGAAGATCTTCCCCCGCACGGAGATGCTCGACCTCGTCGTCGTCAACGGCCACGCCAAGGGGATCGTCACCCGCAACATGATCACCGGGGAAATCTCGTCGCATGCGGCGGACGCGGTCGTGTTGGCCACGGGCGGTTACGGCAACGCCTATTACCTTTCAACGTACGGCCGCGGCTCGAACGCCACGGCAATTTGGCGCGCGTACAGGAAGGGCGCACTGTTCGCCAACCCGTGCTTCACCCAGATCCATCCCACGTGCATTCCGGTCTCGGGTGATTACCAATCCAAACTCACGCTGATGAGCGAGTCGTTACGCAACGACGGACGGGTCTGGGTGCCGAAGAAGACAGGCGACAAACGTCCGCCAAACAAGATTCCCGAGGACGAGCGCGATTACTACCTCGAACGCAAGTACCCCAGCTTTGGCAATCTGGCTCCACGCGATATTTCGTCGCGCGCGGCGAAGCAGGTGTGTGACGAAGGCCGCGGCGTCGGTGAAAGCGGGCTCGGCGTTTATCTCGATTTCTCCCAACGGATTAAAGAGTTGGGGATCGAAACGATTCGCGAACGATACGGCAATTTGTTCGACATGTACCACGAGATCACGCACGAAAACGCGTACCAGACGCCGATGCGCATCTTCCCGGCCATTCACTACATGATGGGTGGGCTGTGGGTGGATTACAATCTGATGAGTAACGTGCCGGGGCTGTTCGTGATCGGGGAAGCCAATTTCTCGGACCACGGCGCGAATCGGCTGGGTGCCAGCGCCCTCATGCAGGGGTTGGCCGACGGCTATTTCGTCCTCCCCTACACCATTGGCGATTATCTCGACTCTCAGAAGGGCCAATCACGTCCCCGAGTCGATGCGGCCGAATTCAAGCGCGCCGAACAACAGGTGACGGATGGCATCCAGAAGCTGCTGTCGATCCCCGGGCACAAGACCGTCACGGAGTTCCACAAGCAGCTCGGCAAGATTCTCTGGGAGCACTGCGGCATGGCGCGCAACGAGACCGGTCTCCGCGAAGGGTTGCAGTTGGTCGCCGGCTTGCGCGAGGAGTTCTGGAAGAACGTCAGGGTCCCGGGCGAAGGCGACGAACTCAATCAGTCGCTCGAACGTGCCGGCCGCGTGGCCGATTACCTCGAGCTCGCCGAGTTGATCGTGTACGACGCGCTCATGCGGGATGAATCTTGCGGCTGCCACTTTCGCGAGGAGCACCAGACGCCGGACGGCGAGTGCCTCCGCAACGATGAGCAGTATGCGTACGTCGCGGCGTGGGGATACTCCGGCCCCGGCAAGACGCCAACGCTGAACAGGGAACCCCTTGTGTACGAGGAAGTCCACCTCGCGACGAGGAGTTACAAGTGATGAACGTCAAGCTTCGAGTGTGGCGACAACCAGATGCCCGCAGCCCGGGACGGTTCGTCGAGTACGAGGCCACGAACCTCAATCCGAACATGTCGTTCCTCGAAATGCTCGACGTCGTCAACGAGGAGATTACCAAACGCGGCGACGATCCGATTGCCTTCGACCACGACTGCCGCGAAGGCATTTGTGGGATGTGTTCGTGCGTCATCAACGGCGAGCCGCACGGCCCCGAATACAAGGTCGCCACCTGCCAGACCTACCTGCGCAGTTTCGAGGACGGGGACACCATTACCGTCGAACCGTTCCGGGCGAAGGCGTTTCCCCTCATCAAGGATCTGGTCATTGATCGCGGCGCGTTCGACCGCATCATCCGGGCCGGGGGATTCATCTCAGCCGTTACCGGCTCCGCGCCCGATGGGAATGCGATCCTCGTTCCCAAACCGGATGCAGACCTGGCCATGGACGCCGCCGCTTGTATCGGCTGCGGCGCCTGCGTGGCGGCCTGCAAGAACGCCAGCGCCATGCTCTTCGTTGCCGCCAAGGTGTCGCATCTGAATCTGCTGCCGCAAGGCAAACCCGAGAAGGACCGCCGCGCGTTGGCGATGGTCGACGCCATGGATCACGAAGGGTTTGGCGCGTGCACCGTCACCGGCTCGTGTGAGGCCGTTTGCCCGAAGGGGATCAGCCTGAATTTCATCGCCAAGCTGAACCGGGATTACCTCGGCGCCCTGCTCCGGGCGCCAGCGAAGAAAGCGGCGCCGGCGAGCGATTAATTGTCGAAGTGGCCGAGCGCTCGCTGTTTGCGCATGACCAGCAGCATGGCGACCCCGCCAATGATTCCAAATGCGGCCATCGTTGGAAACCACACGCTCCATCCATAATGGTCGATGAGCCAACCCGTCGCCGGGAGGAAAATGGTCATGCCAAAGTACTGGAACGAATCGATTACCCCGGAGGCGAACCCTGCCATTTTGCGGCCGCCGATGTCCATGGGCGCTGCCGCGCCGACCAGCGAGTGCGTCGAGTTCACCATGAGGGAAATCAGGATGAGGGAGAAGCAGCCCAGAAAGATGCCGACCCCGGTTGGCCGGATCGCCCCGGAATAGAACACCAGCGCCGCCAGTCCGATGAGGACGGCTTGAATGAAATACAACGCCATCGCCACCGGCGAACGATGGCCCTTGAAGAACTTGTCGGAAATGATTCCCGATACGAGTGAGCCGATGACGGCCACCATGGGCACCGCGTAGGTCACCGTGAAGATCTCGGCAAACGGCTTGTTCTCCATGCGCAGCTTCAGGACTTCATCGAAAAACAGCACCGCCAACTGGTCGGAACTGCTGCGAACAGCCCCCGTGCAGGCGTAGGCCACCGCGTAAAACCAGATCAACGGATTGGTAAACACGCGCCGGAAACACTCGGCGATACCAATCCTGACGCCACCGCTGGAGTCCACCTCGTCGTGCACGAGGCCGGGCCACCCCGCTTCCTCCGGCGTCTCTTTCGCACAGATCGCCATGTTGATCGCGCACAGGGCGGTAATCAACGGCGGGACCCGAAACAGCCAGCGCCACTCGCCTCGGGCGACCGTCCACGTGCCGATCGTAAACCCCGCCAACAGGATCGGTGCGAGCGCGCCGATCGTGACCTGCCCCAACTGGATCATGAACCCGAAAATGCCGGCAAAGGTTCCCCGCTCGGTCCGGTTGAACCAGGCGGCGTTGATTTTGACCATGCTCGGCGCGCCGTACGACTGGAAATAGCCGTTCAACAGCCAGATGAGCGCGAACGTCGAGAATGTCCCCACGAACGAAGCGAACCCGTAAATCAGATTGAGGATGATCGTGGCCGTCGCACCGAACAACATGGCCCTCTTCCCACCAATCCGGTCGGTAATCAGACCGTTGATGAGTTGGCCGAAGCCGTAGGCTACCGACCACGCGCCGAGGATTGCGGATATCTGGAACTTGTCGAACTTGAACTCGTCGACCATCCCGGGCGTGGCGAATCGGAAATTGTAGCGGCACACGTAGTACGAGGCGTACATCAGCCCCAGGCTCACCCAATTCAGGCCACGGCGGGGGCGAAAACCCTTCGGATACCGAATCCGGCCCGTGTGAGATATGACATGACCAGTGTGCGATTCAGCCATTAAGTGTCCTGTCCCGTGAGAAGCCGCTGGCCAACGTAAACAACACCCCTCGCCTTGTCAAAAGAATTTTCAGCGGTGGACGAAACCCGACCGCTTCAATCGCGGGAACTGCGGATGGCGAGCAACTGCAGCAGCCACGCCAACGAGGAGATGAACGCCGCCACATACGTCCACGCGGCCGCGTTCAGCACGCGGTTGACCCCGTCGGCTTCCTGCGTGGAAACCATCCCGCTCCGCAACAGAATCTGTTTCGCACGGTGACTCGCATCGAATTCCACGGGCAGCGTGATCAATTGAAAGACGGTCATAATCGCGTAGACCACGATGCCCAGACTGACCAGCGCCATGATCTGAAACCAGATGCCGCCGATCACAACCAGCGGGAGCAATTGCGACGCGAACATGGTGGCCGGCACGATCGCCATGCGCGCCTTGAGCGGCGCATAGGCTTGCGCATGCTGGATGGCGTGGCCTGTCTCATGTGCGGCAATCCCGACCGCCGCCACCGAATCGCTGTCATAAACGCCCGGCGACAAACACAATTGTTTCTTGGTCGGATCGTAATGGTCGCCCAGAAACGACTGCGCCCGGGTGATTTCCACGTCGTGAATACCCGCGTCGTTCAAAATCTCCTGAGCCACTTCCGCCCCCGTGACGCCGCGGCGGGTCCTCACCCGCGAGAAACGGTTGACGACCGACGTGACGCGCACCTGCGCGATCACGGCGACGATGGCCGCGAAAATGACCAGCAAAAAGGTGATTCCTGAATTCAACATTACAGTCAGTCTGCTCCTGCTGCCCTTAGATTACACACTGGTGGCGTACGTTCAAGCGGAACCGCCCTCTAAATCTCAAGTTGCTTCGGGAACACGGTGAGGTTTCGGGCAGTGCGGTCGCCAATAACGGCCACATCTTCCAGCCGCACGCCACCCACGCCCCAGTAGTACAATCCGGGCTCAACCGTCACCACGTGACCGGCCCGCAATATCTCCGACACGGTGCTCACGCGCGGTCGCTCGTGCACTTCCAGTCCGAGACCGTGCCCCGTGCCGTGAAAAAATCCCTGCATCCGCCCGCGGACCCGGCCCGTCTTGTAGCCTGCATCCGCAAACAGTTTCTGAATCGCGTCGTGAACGTCCTTACCGTTGATACCGGTGCGCAGCTTCCGGAACGCCAGCGCCTGCGCGTTCCCGACCAGGGCATACAGGCGCTTCACCGCCTCGCTGGCGCGACCACGGACAACCGTCCGCGTAATATCGCCGAAATAACCGGATTTCATGTCCCGCGGAAAAATGTCGACGATGATCGACGCGTGGGCCCGCAACGGGCCATGTCCTGTCTCATGCGGGTCGCAGCCCTGGTTGCCGCAGGCCACAATCGTGTGGGCCGCGATTCCGCCCAGACCGGCGATCGTCGAGTCGACCGCGCCCCGGACGTCCTCCGCCGTGAGTTTCCGTTTCTGCCGGTAGAGGAATCCAGCGCGGCCAATCCGGCTCTTCCGCAGAAGGTCTATTGCCGCGCGCATTCCGTCTTCGGACAATCGCATCGCGGCGGCAAGCCGGGCGATTTCCGATGGCGTCTTGATCTCGCGATTGGGGAAAAAGGGATCTGGCTTTACCGCCACACGAACGCCCCGCAGCTTCTTTACCAGGCCAATCGGAAAACTGGCGGGCACCTCGACCTGACGGATGCGGAAATCGCGCAGGACGCAGTTTAGCACGTCGCTGAATCGCGGCTCGCGAACGCCCTGGCGCCTGAGGCGGCGGTGATAATGCGTGTACGAGAGCACCCGGTCGACGGTGGCCTGTTTCCGGGCGCGGTCGATCTCCAGGTCGCTCATCACCACGCAACTCGTGCCCCGCACCGCAAACCAAATGAACGGGTCGGGCACGAACATCCCGGTCGCATACAGCATGTTCGCGTCGCGTTCGCTATCGGCAACGATCAGGCGTGCTTTCATCGAATGGTCCCCCTACCCAACCCGATCGACGGGAAAACATCAAGCGCGTACTCGCTCCGTTGGCCATCCCGGAGCTTGTGATACGCCAATGCGGCGATCATCGCGGCGTTGTCCGTGCACAAACCCGGCGGCGCCAGCAGCAGTTGCCAGCCGCGCCGGGTGCATTCGCTCCCCAGCTTTTCGCGGAACCGGCGATTGACCGAGACGCCGCCCGAGGCGCTCAGAGTTGTCACGTCGAACTCCGTTGCCGCGCGAATCATTTTGCCGACGAGGACATCCACGATGGCCTCCTGAAAGCTCGCGCAGATGTCGGCCAGTAACTGGTGATCGGCGACCGACGACGGGTGCTTTCGCAAATAGTACAGCACGGCCGTTTTGAGGCCGCTGAAACTGAAGTTGTACGTCGGATCCTGAAGCATGCTCCGCGGAAACGCGATGGCGGCAGGATCTCCCTGCGCGGCGAGCCGCTCGATCTCGGGACCGCCGGGATAACCCAGCCCGAGGAGCTTCGCCACCTTGTCGAACGCCTCGCCAGCGGCGTCGTCAACTGTCTGGCCAAGGATTTCGTGCTCACCGATGGCCGTCGCGCGCGCCAAGATCGTATGACCGCCCGAGACAATCAGCGAGATCATGGGAAACAAATCGTTGAAACGTTGAAGAGTTGAAGAGTTCCAAGGCGGGACGAGCAGTGGCGAGTACAAATGCGCTTCGAGATGATTGATGCCGATGAATGGCCTGCCGGCGGCGAACGCAATCCCTTTGGCCGCGTTGAGACCGATCAGGAGCGACGACGCCAGCCCGGGAGCGTACGTGGCCGCCACGGCGTCAATCTGCTCGATGGGACTGTGGGATTCCGCGAGCGCCTCCCGGATGACCGCGTCGATCAACTGCAAATGATTGCGCGACGCCAATTCGGGCACGACACCCCCGTACGGGCGATGGAGGGCGATTTGCGAGCTGACGATGTTCGACAGGATTTCGTGGCCCTCCCGCACGACGGCGGCGGACGTTTCGTCGCAAGAGGTCTCGACGCCCAGTATTTTCACGGTTCCCAACCGCGAGCCATGAGTGCGACGCGATTTAGGGCGTGGCTGCGGCCGCGGTCATCGCCGTCGCGACATTGCCGTTTTGCTTCGCCAGCTTCGACTGCCGGGCGAAGAGTTTGACGCCCTTGATCACGTCAATCGCGCGGTCGAGTTGCACGTCAGCGATCGGTTCGACTTTTTCCGCAAGTGCGTCCTGAGGCACACCGGCCCGGGCGCGCTGCTCCAGCAGCTTGCGTTCGTCTTCTTCCGAGATGGGCACCAGAATGTCGGGCGTCACGCCGTGTTCGTTGATCACCTTATGGCTGGGCGTGTAATATTTCGCGGTGGTCAACCGCATGGCCGATCCGTCCGGCAGCGCGAGCACGCTCTGGACGGAACCTTTGCCGAAGGTTGTTTCGCCCACCAGCACCGCGCGCCGGAGGTCTTGAAGCGCTCCCGCCACGATTTCACTGCCGCTGGCGCTGCCCTCGTTCACGAGGAGGACCAACGGCATGCTGAGCCGTTTCTTCCCACGGTCGGAGCGATAGACGCTCTTCTGTGCGGGGTCACGGCCTTCCGTGGACACGATCAGATCGCCCGCGGGCACGAATTTGCTCGCCACCTGGCGGGCCGATTCGAGCAGGCCGCCGGGATTGTTGCGCAAGTCGAGAATCAAGGCGTTCATCCCTTCCCCTTCGAGCTTGGTGAGCGCCTTCTCGAATTCGTCAGCCGTGGGTTCGTTGAACTGCGTGATCCGCACGTAGCCGATGCCATCGGTCAAAATCTTCGCGTCCTTCACACTGTCCACCTTGATCTCGGCCCGTTCGATGGTGTAGTCCTTGATTTTCTCGCCGGGATCCTTGGCCCGGGATCGGAATATGGTAATCGTGACCTTGGTTCCCGGATCGCCGCGCAACTGCCGCACCGCTTCCTGCAGGCTCAGTTTGTCCGTCATCTTGCCGTCGATCTTGATGATGCGGTCGCCGGGCAACAACCCGGCCTTGGCACCGGGCGTGCCCTCCATCGGTGCGACGACCGTGAGGAACCCTTCCTTCGACATACTGATGACAATCCCCAAGCCGCCAAACTTGCCCTCGGTGTCCTCCCTCATATCCTGATAGACTTGGGGTTCCATGAACTGGCTGTGCGGGTCGAGCGAATTAAGCATGCCTTTCAACGCGCCGTACGTCAGGTTCGTGTAGGTCGCCTTATCCGCGTCCACATACTCTTTGCGGATCAACTCCATCACTCTCGTGATGAGTTCCATCTCGGTATACGGGTTGTCCTTGTCCTGTCTGGTCGCGGCCTCCGAGTAAATCCGCGTGGCGACGACGAGGTTGATCCCCAGAAGAACTATGATGATAGCAATGGTAACGCGTCTTATGGTCATAACGTTTCTTTTACAATGTTTGGGTCGTGCGACCCGCCTACGATACGGCCAGCCGCGGGGTGAATCAAGTGCATCCTTCAAGGCGCGGCAGCAGTCGGCGGCGCGGTCGATGATTCCGTCGGCTCGTCGCCAATCCCGACGACCTCGTCGTTGAGGAACCTGATGACCTTCTGGCCCGCCTGTACCCGCCGGTAGCTCACCACCGGTCGCGGTTGCCCGGCCGCGTCGTCGCGCTGGCCGTAATGCGGCAGGTATTTGTAGGTGATGTAGACCCATTGTTCCTTGTCGCCCGGCTCCGTACGCTGCCGCAATACGCGGTCCGGCTTGCCAAGACTGGCGCGCACTTCGGCCCGGGTCATGCCGGTAACCACCTCGTGGCGTTCGATCAAATCCCGATGCGCCTCCGCCTTCTGCCGACGGTCGCGCAGCCGGGCAATAAACTCCGTGGACGGAGCCTCCAACGCGTCGGCATCGACCCACCCTTGTACGGGGCCCATCGCCACGCGCGCCTTGACGTAATCCTGCTTGTCGCCCAAGCCGATGACCTCGACCGGCTGTCCTTCCGCGAGGTAGGCGATCATGCTCCGCCGGTCGCGCGTCGACGTAAGCGGGGTGCGATACAGCGCCTTCAGGCGCAAGGACGGCGGGCCCCATTCCGCCAGGTAAATGACATCGTCACTGCGAACCTCGGTGGCGTGCAGCGCCAGCACCGGCACCGCCGCGACCAGTGCCGCCAGAATTCGGGTCGGCCAGCGCCGTCGGAGATTCGTCATTTCACCAACTCCCATGCGGCCCGACGGAATCCGGCCATTTGATCCCTCGTTCGGGCTTCGAGGTAGCACCGGAAAACGGGTTCCGTGCCCGAGGCGCGGAACATCACCCAGCAACCATCCCCGAGCAGGAATTTGTGGCCGTCGGTCGTAACGGTATCCGTAACTTTCCGTCCGGCGAACCGCTTCAGCCCACTGGCAAACCGCTGCAACAATTTCTCCTTCCGCTCGGACGTCACCTGCAGGTTAATGCGATCGCTGATGATCCCGCCCGCTTTCGTCTGAATTTCCTTCAGGATTTTGCCGAGCGCCTTGCCTTCGTACGCGACCAACTCGGCCATCAACAGGCATGCGAGAATGCCGTCCTTCTCGGGCACGTGTCCTTTCACGCTCAGGCCACCGCTCTCCTCGCCCCCGACGATGACCGGTTCGGTCTCCATCACCGCGCCGATGTACTTGAATCCGACCGGCGTCTCGCGCACTTTCACCCCGAACTCAGCGGCCACCGCATCCACCAAATGACTCGTCGCCACGGTCCGCACCACCGCCCCGGTCCACTTGCGGTTTCCGGCCAAATGATGGAGCGCCAACGCCAAAATCTGGTTGGCGTTGATGAACGTGCCGTCGCGATCGACAATGGCAAACCGGTCCGCATCGGGATCGAGCCCCAAGCCGAGCGCGGCCCGTGATTTCTTCAGGCGCGCCAGCAACTCGCCCAGGTGCTCCCTGATCGGCTCGGGGTGCCCATCGCCGAAGAGAGGATCCACTTCGCCGTGGAGGGCGTCGACCGTCCAACCGCCGCGGTTCGCCAGCAGTTCGTCGAGGTAACCGCGGCCCGTCCCGAACATCAGATCGACCACCGCCGCGTTCGGCCGCTTCGCCAGTGCCGCGAAGTTTATGAGTTTCCTGAGTTGGGCGAAATACTTCGGCCGGGGATCGAACTCCTTGATTCGCGACCGGAGACTTGCGGCTCCGGGTCCGCGCCCCGCCGCCACCTTCCGTATCGAACTGAGGACCGGAAACCGGGAACCGAGCACTTCCGCCTTCGTCTCGATCGCCTTTGCGGTCTCGGGCGAACTCGGCGCGCCGTTCGCCTCGTTGAACTTCAGCCCGTTCCATTCAAATGGATTGTGGCTGGCGGTGATGTTGATGCCACCCGCGGCCCGGTGGACCCGGATCGAATGCGAAATCACCGGTGTGGGCGCGTCGCGGTCGGTCAACAACACCTCGAAGCCGTGGCTGGCGATGACTCCCGCGCAACGCCTGGCGAACTCGCGAGACAGAAAACGGGTGTCATGCCCCACGATCAGCAGCCTCTTCGCGTCGCGCGGCGGATTCTCATTCAAATGCTGCGCAATGGCGTGGGCGGCCAACTCCACATTCCCGAAGGTGAATGCGTCGCTGATGATTCCCCGCCAACCAGAGGTGCCAAATTTGATGATGGACATGCGCCGAGAGTATAGCCGCCGTGGCGCCTCCGTCCACTGGGAATGATGACCAATCCAGGCTTGAGGCGGATACGCAACGGTGATATGAGAGACCGAAAACGAGCTGGCCTCGGTCTCACGCACACGCCGGCCAGCCTGAGGACGAAACGATGAAACGACACGACGGTTTACTGATCATGGTGCCCATGCTGGGTCTGCTCCTGTTTCTGGGGGGCTGCGCCAAGTCGAACGACCAGGGTTCGCCATCTCCGACGCATGAAGCACAGCCCGCTACCGGACGCAATAGCGGTGGCACCAACGGCACGGCCACCACGCTGGGGCTGACGGCAGAAACGCATCCGGCGGCGAACGCCACGGCACACGCGCTCGGCGATGCGCCGGACTTCACACTGTCAGGCACCGAGAAATCCGCAGACACGCTGGGCAGCCTCGGAGTCAATCCGCACGGCCATGTCGTCTTGCCTGACGGAACGATTTACGAAGGGGAAACGATTGGGAACCTCCCGAGTGGCCAGGGAACGGTTGCGGACTTGCATGGGACGCACCAACAAGGCGAGTGGCGGGACGGCAAGGCGTATAAGGTGAGCGGTACGTGGGTGGCACCAGATGGAACCAAGGAAGAGGGAACCTGGAACTTCGATGGCAGCCCGAGCGGCGGGACGATTATGTGGCCGGATGGGCGGGTATACCAGGGCAGTTGGAAGGTCGTCGAAGACGGAGTCGAATTACCCGAGGGCAGCGGCACGATGACCTGGCCCGATGGCCGCAAATACGTCGGCGAATTCTTGGATGGGAAAACGGACGGCCAAGGCGTTATGCATTATCCCGACGGAAAGGTCGAGGACGGGCTTTGGAAACAGGGCAAGTTTGTCGGCCCAGCGAAATAGAAACGCCAGGAACAGCAGTTTGATTCGACTCTGGCGACGTCGCCGCGTCGCCGCCGCCCTACGCTCAAGATCACATCACCTGAAGCAACAGACCGCGCAGGTACTCCGTTTCCGGCACGGCGGGCAGAATCGGATGGTCGGGTGATTGGGTGAGTACGTCCACGAGCCGCAGGGTCTTGCGGGCATCGGCGGCGGCATCGAGCACGATCGACTTGAACAATTCGCCGCCAATATGGTGCGAGCAGGTAAACGTGGCGAGAAGACCGCCGGGCGGCAACATCTTCAGCGCGCGAAGGTTGATTTCCTTGTAACCCCGCACCGCGTCGTCCACGTTCTGCTTGGTGCGCGTGAACGACGGCGGGTCCAGCACGATCACGTCGTACCGCCGCTTATCGCCGTCGTATTTCTTCAGCAAATCGAAGGCGTTGGCGCCGACGAACTCGATCCTGCCCGTGAGCCCGTTCAGCTCGGCGTTCTTGCGCGCCCGGGCGACCGCTGGCTCGGAGATCTCGACGGCCTCGACGCTCTGCGCGTCGGCCCCGGCCGCGGCCAGCGCGAAGCCGCCGTGGTAGCTGAAACAATCGAGCACGCGCTTCCCCATGCAACGGCGCGCCACTTCGGCGTAGTTGGCCCGTTGGTCAAGGAAGAAGCCCGTCTTCTGGTCTTCGAGAAGATTGACCTCGACGGAGAAATGGTCGAACTGCAGGCGGACGACGGCCTCGGTCTCGCCGAACAGCACGCCCTTGGTTTCTCCCAATCCTTCCAGCTTCCGGCTCGGAACATCGCTGCGCTCCACAATCGCTTGTGGCTGGAACATCTCCCGCAGCAACTCGACGAGCATCTTCTTGCGCTGGTCGATGCCGAGGGTGAGCGCCTGCAGCACCAGGTGGTCGGTGTATTGGTCGACAATCAGACCGGGCAGCAGGTCGCCCTCGGACGAGATGACCCGGAACGTGTTGGCATCGCCAATCAACGTGGTTTCCCGCCGGTATTCCAGCGCCGCTTCGATCCGGCGCCGGAAGAAATCGCGGTCGATCTCTTCCTTTTCCGTGGTAAACCGCCGCACGGTGATTCGCGACCGGGTGTTGAGCAGTCCGCGACCGAGAAAGCGGTCCTTGTGATCGCGAATGTCCACGGGGTCGCCGTCCCCGGGTTCGCCGGTGATCTTGTCAATCTCGCCTTGATACACCCAGCAATGGCCGACGATAAGGCGGCGGTCCTTGCCCCTTTTGAGAATCACCGATGGCATGTTTGTGACGCTATCAGAAGTTTGCTAAGCTGCGCAACCAATCATGCACGTTTACTGGCTGATCATCCTCGCGGCGTTCGGCGCCGGATTCGTCAACGCCGTCGCCGGCGGCGGCACGTTACTCACGTTTCCCACGCTGCTCTACAGCGGCCTGATGCCGACGTTGCATGCGAGCATTGCCGCCAACGCGACCAATACCTGCTCGGTCTGGCCCGGCTCGGCCATGAGTTCGTGGACGTACCGCCGTCAACTCGCCGAGAACCGCGTCCGCGTCTGGACGTTGCTTCTGCCGTCGCTGCTCGGCGGCGTCGCCGGAGCCGTGCTGCTGTTACAGACACCCGAGAAGGCCTTCCGGTTCATCGTGCCGTACCTGATTTTTCTCGCCTGTGGCTTGCTGCTGGCCAACGAGCCGATCGGCCGGTGGATGTCGGCGCGCGCGGCCGCCCATCCGCGCAAGCACGCCGTGGCCCTGTGGCTCAGCCAGTTCGTCATCGCGGTGTATGGCGGCTACTTCGGCGCCGGCATCGGAATCCTGATGTTGGCGGCCATGGCGATCTTTCTGCCCGAGGATTTGCAGGCAGCCAATGCGATGAAGAATCTGTTCGCCATGTTCATCAACGGCATCGCCGCCATCTACTTCATCGTCGTCGGCGCGGCCGTGCTGAAGATCGCCCTCGGAATGGCCGTGGCCTCCGTGATCGGCGGATTCGTCGGGGCCCACACCGCCCAACGGATGTCAGCCCGGCTGCTGCGCGGTGCCGTCGTCACGTTCGGAGTGATCGTGGCGATCCAGTTGATGATGGAAAAGTGACCCCTCACCTTGATCCTCTCCCCGCAAGCGGGGCGAGGAGGCGATCCCCTTCCCTTTCAAGGGGCAGGATTAGGGCGAGGGTTTACGGCCACCAGCGGGCTTCGTCGTCGATCGCCACGGGCACGGGCTTGAGTTTCTTGATGTGATCGGTGATACAGCCCACGATCACCCGCACGATCGTGTCCGGCACGCCATCGAAGTGCTTCGACTGCGGCCGCATATCGCAGGGATCGTTGACGTAATCCACCACGACGTAACGGCCATCCTTGTCGAGGGCGATTTCGGTGCTGAAGAAGTCGAGTTGTGAAACCTCGGCGATGATGCGGACGATGCGCAGCAGTTCCTCGGTGTTGACCACCCCGCCATCGCCGGGAGTGACGACGCCGTATTTGTGCGTGGTGTCATCCCACCAACACGGAATGATCTGGCCGCAGACGTGATAGACCCGAAACCAGGCCCGCCGGCCCCCCAGAATCTGCGGTTCGATCCGCTGCTGAACGAGAAAGCGCTGGTTGCGGAACTTGGCGCGGGTCTGGATCACGTCGTCGGGCCGGGTCGCCCCGATCATGACCCCGAACCCGCCGCTGCCGCGCGACGGTTTCACGACGAACGGTTTGGCCAGCGGCTCGATCACGCGGGGATCGAAACCCGGCTCGCTATCGTACGGCGGCAGGATGATGGTCAACGGGAGTTGAAGGCCGTGGGCGAGCAACTCGCCGTGGATGTTGGCCTTGTCGATGGAGCGCTGGTAATGATGGTGCGCGTTGATGAATTTTGTGCCTTTGGACTGCAGCAGTTGATTGAATTGCAGAAACCGCGGGTCCTCATCGCTGGCGCGGTCGAGAAAGAAGAGGAACCGGCGTTCGTCGTTTTGGACTTCGAGGTAGGTTTGCTGAAGATTGTGGCCGCCGACGAGGTAACAGCTCAGCCCGGACTGCAGGCACGACCGGTCCAGCAGGTTGACGAAATCCTTGTCGTGTTCCCAGTTCCAGGCGAGTCCAAAGTGAATTTCAGTCGAGCGTCGTGCGATGGCGTCCATTTCCCGTCTCCGCAGTCTGAGCGCATGAAACAGCAGGCTCTGCACCAGCCCCAACGCTGTCGGGGCAAGTCTCACTGGGTGAAGGAGGGACACCAGGCAACTCGTTCAACTCGGGGTATTCGAAGACTTTGCCTTCGTAATTGCGAATGATGACGCGTTCTTTATCGTGCGCCAACACGTACTCCGGCCCGATGGGCACTTTGCCGCCCCCACCGGGCGCATCGATCACATATTGCGGCACGGCGTAGCCGGTTGTGTAGCCGCGCAGGGCTTCCATGATTTCAAGCCCTTTGCGGACGCTCGTCCGCAAGTGGTGCGTGCCCTTCACCAGGTCACACTGGTAGATGTAATATGGCCGCACCCGCATCATCAGCAGCTTGTGCATGAGCTCTTTCATTACCGCGACGTCGTCGTTGACCCCATTCAACAACACCGTCTGATTCCCCAACGGAATGCCGGCATCCGCCAGCCGAGCGCACGCCTCCTTGACTTCGTGCGTCGCTTCCTTGGGGTGATTGGAATGAATGCTCATCCACAACGGATGATACTTCCGCAGCATCGCGCACAACTCGGGCGTGATCCGCTGCGGCAAAAAGATCGGGATCCGCGTCCCAATCCGCAGAAATTCGACATGCTGGATCGCGCGCACCTGCGACAGCAAATGCTCGAGCCGCTCGTCGCTGAACAGCAGCGGGTCGCCGCCACTCAACAACACGTCGCGCACTTCGCGGTGTTCGCGGATGTAATTGATCGCCGCCGAGAAATCCGTTTCGAGATGTTGATCCCCCACGCCGCTCACCACCCGGCTGCGCGTGCAATACCGGCAATAAGCGGCGCAACGATCCGTGACGAGAAACAACACCCGGTCCGGATACCGGTGCACGAGTCCGGGCGCCACCATGTGCTCGTCCTCCCCGCACGGGTCGATCATCTCCCACGGGGCGGGAATCATCTCCTCGACGCGGGGCACGACCTGGCGGCGAATCGGACAGTTCGGGTCGTTGACGTCGATCAGATTGAAAAAGTACGGCGTGATCGCCAGTGCCAGCTTGTGGCCCGCCAACACGACCCCCTCGCGCTCTTCGGACGTCAACGGCATCAGCGCCGACAACTGCTCCAACGTCGCGATGCGGTTGCGCAACTGCCACCGCCAATCGTTCCAGTCCGCATCCGCGACCGTTGACCACGGCCCGCGGCCCGTCGACGAGAAACGATCCCCCACGCTGGAAGCCGGCAATCCCATGCGGTTGGGATGCCGCAATGCGTGTGAAAGATTCACGTCGAACACTGATGGCTCGACGCGGGCGGTAGTCCTTGGTCCCCCCGGCTCGTCCGTCTGCATGTCCCCAGCAGTATAGGGAATCGCCCGAAAGTGTCAAGCGAGCGTCACTGGATGAGCCCGACGCGGTAGAACCGCTGCGGAAGCGTTGCGGCGTTCGTATCGAGGACCGATACTATCCCGCCCGTGCCCTCGACGTTGTTTGTGAACGTGGTCCAGGAACCACTTCCCAAATCGTCGCGGCGGTCGACATGGTAAAGCCGATTCGATCCCGAGGCAAAGCTGACACTGATATCGTTGCCGATCACCTGGACCTTCGTAATCTGCAAATCATCGCCCGGCAGGTAATCGATCACGCTGTTGATCCAAGCCACATTCGCCGAGATGCGCGTGCTGTAGAAGCCAGTGGGAACTGGCGTCGGGCCGCCGATGAGCGTCCAGTTTGTGCCGCTGCCGTAGTAGAGACCCCGCGAGTCCGTCAATGCGGCGATGAATTCATCCGTGCTCGATCCCGTATAACTGAAGTAGCCATCCACGGTGTGATGAATCCCCGCCAGTTTCCAAACGCCGCTGTCTTGGATGAACAATCCGCCACTGGAATCGTCGACCGACAAATCACATTCGTTCGAGTTACCGCCAGCGTCGAATGTCGCGTACAGATAGCCACCGGATGCGACGGCCGCGATGTCGTTCTCGCCCCAGCGCTCCACAAAGTCCTCCGTACCCCAATTCCAACCGTTGGTCTTCCCACTGACGATGACGGGACTGCCCCGCTGGGTGCCACGACCGAAAACGGTGCAGTGCTTGCCGACCTCGTTCGAGTTGGTGTACAGCGACGCGTAGATCGGAAACGTCTCGGCGACACGCCATACATTCAAATCGACCCCGGGAGTATTGGTAACCCACACCGTATGATAGGCGTAGCCATTGAATGTGAAAATGTCTCCGATTTGGCCGCCGACATGGTTGGCCGCGATGAAGTACCGCGGTGCAATGGGCGTCGCCAAGTAGTTGCTCCAAGAACCTTCGTACTGCCAACCGCTGTTGGTGAGGGACCCGGTCGGCGCGGTGGTGTTGTAGCTAGGGTCGCCCGTGGACTTGAACAGCACGGCGCGCGCGCCGGCCGCGCCTGCGACCAGCACCAAAAGGCACACGAACGCCACGTTCCATCCGCGGCGGCCACCAGATCGAGTTCCCTTCATACCCGCATAGCCCTCAGCAAACGGCCCTGAACATACCGCGTTTCCCATCTTTTTGCACGTCGATACTTCTGCGAACGGCCTATTTCCTTGACG
Source organism: Verrucomicrobiia bacterium (assembly GCA_035515475.1). Lineage (GTDB taxonomy): Bacteria > Verrucomicrobiota > Verrucomicrobiia > Palsa-1439 > Palsa-1439 > DATJBF01. Next base: position 40,710 of record DATJBF010000073.1, on the reverse strand, counting down.
CTCAGTTTATTAAGCGACTAGCATCCGCGCCCGTTGCCGCGCCGCGTGGCGGGCACGCCCGACATGAGGAAGATCGTCGTCATCTTGTTGTTGTTTACCGCGGTTGTGGCGGCGGTGTTGCTCTATTTCATGCTCGGGAAGCCGGCGCCGAAAGCCGCCAGCTTGCTCCCCGAGTCCACGCTCCTGTTTCTGGACGTTCCCGATTTTTCCCAAGCACGCGACGACTTTGCCAAGACCGAATTGTATGCCCTCTGGCACGAGCCTGAAGTCCAGGCGTTCCTCGAAAAACCGCTCGCGGCAGTGCAGGGCATGGCCGCCGATCTGGGAGCACCCAGGGAAGCCAACGGCTTGGGCAACCAGATCCTCAACGCCATGCAAGGCGAAGCCTTCTTCGCCGTCACCCACGTCACGATCTTTCCCGCGTTCAGTCCGGGCCTCGTTCTTGGCGTCGACGCGCGTCACAAGCGGATGGAGGCCACCGCCGCCCTCTACGCGCTGGAAAACAACCTCAAACGGTCCTATCCGAAGGGCCGGTTTCAGGATAAAAAACATCTCGGCGTGAAGTATTCGGTTTGGGAACCGCAGCCCGGCGTGCAGGTCTGCCACGCCTGGCTCAACTCGCTGGTGGTCTTCACGCTGGGCGAAGACGCGCTCCGCGATGTGATCGCCTGCTACGTCGGCCAGCCCCCGCGCGACTTCAAGCCGCTGGCCGCCAGCGCGAAATACGAAAACGTCCTCGGTCACGCCCCCAAACACAACGAGTTCCTCGCCTACCTCAATACCGAGGAACTGCTCAATCTTCTCGGTCCGCTCCTCGCGCTGGCACCGCAAACTTCACGGATGTTCGAAAACCTCGCCCGGATTCAGACCTCAGCGTCCAGCATGGCGTTTCTCGACGGCGGCATCGAGGACGTTGGGTTCGTCGGCTACTCGAAACCGGAAGCCAAACCCACTCCCCCCACCCGCCGCAAGACCCTCGCCCTGACCAGCCCCGACACACTCGTGTATTGCGTCAGGTCGGCGGATCTGGCCGCGCTCTACGACGACGCGATGCAATCACTTTCGCAATCGGGCAGCGCGAGCGTGATGCCGGCGCTCACACAATTCGAGCAGGCCCTGAGCAACCGCGGCATTCACATTCGCGAGGATGTCTTACAGAAATTCGGCCCCGAACTCGCCCTGATGGCGCACTGGCCTTCGGGAGCGCCCGCCCCAACCCTCGCCGTCGTGAGCGAGATCGCCGACGCATCTGCGATCCGCCCCGCCGTCGACGGCGTCATGGACGCGCTCAAAGAAGCAACGCTGGGCGACGACACCCGGTTTCCCTGGGATGAAACCGAGTATGCCGGACTGAAGCTGCGCACCGTTCACATCGGCGGGCCCGTTCTCGCGCCGACCTACGCGACGACCGATCAATTCTTCATTCTGGCCAGTACGCCCGATGGCGCTCGGGAGTTGCTCGCCCGGACGAAAGAGGCCGGGCCGACCCTCACGAAGAGCGAACTGTACACGCGGTCCATGATGCGCCTTCCCACGAACGGATCCTCCTACGTCTACGCCAACCTCCGCGGCCTGTTCGAGCCGCTGTACGTCCAGGGAACTCCCGGCCTGTCACGACTGGGAACGAATGACTTCCTGGATCTGACGAAGTTGCCCCGATCCGAAACCATCGCGAAGCACCTGTTCCCCCTGGTGTCCGCCACTGTTTCTGAACCGCAGCAGACAACAACGATCAGCTTCTCGCCGTTCGGCAAACCACTTTTGCTGGCGACCGGTATCGGCGCCACGCTCTGGGTGGGCAACACGTTCGCGCCGACGCTCCAGCAGTACATCAATCCAGCCGTATCCACCAAGCCTTCAGGTACGGCCGCTCGCTCGGCGCCACGCGAAAATCAAACGGCAACGTCTCAAACTCTGCCGACTCGATGACCCGCCCGCTGCGGCGGGCCGCGGCGCGGATGCACTTTTCGAAATCTTCAGCTTCGAGCGTCCGCTGGTTCGTCGAGCACAGCAACCGACCTCCCCGCGCCACCAGCGGCATGGCCAGCGCCGCCAGATCCTCGTAATCCCGCGCGGCCTGGAACACGCGGCCCCGTTTCGTCGTCGAAAACGTCGGCGGATCGACAATCACCACGTCCCACGATCGCCCTCGTTTGCCAAACCGCTTCAGCCACTCGAACGCGTCGCCAACGACGAACTCGTGCGCGCCCGGATCGAGATCGTTCGCGCGAAAGTTGTCCTTCCCCCACTCCAGATAATTCCGCGACAGATCCACGCTCGTCGTCGCCGCACCCGCGTTTGCCGCGGCGACCGAAAAAGCGCAGGTGTAAGCGAAGGTGTTGAGCACGGTTTTCCCCTCGAGACGCGTGGCCCGCAGCCGGCGTCGGTTTTCCCGTTGGTCGAGGAAAAGTCCCGTCGACAATCCTTCGCCGAAGTTGACGAGAAACGTGAGGCCGCATTCGCGAGCCATCAGCCGTGGCGCCGGCGCCTCGGCAAAGCGCCGACCCGTTGCCGGGCCTGCGCCTGCATCGCGGCTCACACTGCTGCCGTCACGCCACACGCACTGCGGCGGCGTCCGGCTCTGCTTGGTCGCGATTTGCTCGAAGACCGCCCGGACCGAGGGCTGTCCCGTCAGACGCCCCAACAATTCTGGTTTGCCCCGGGTGGCTGACTCGGTCTGCCACTGCACGAGCAGGTGACCCGCATAGGAGTCGACCACCACTCCCGGGAATCCATCCGCTGCCCCGCTAATGAGGCGACAGACGTTCGTGTCGCTGTCGAACAACACCTCGCGAAACTCCAGGGCCGCGATCAGTGGATCGATTTCGTCGAAGGCGCGCGGGACCGACGCTGTGAATGACACGCGCTGCCCGGAGGCGGGATGATCGAACGCGATCGTATGGGCATGAAGCATCAACCGGGGCGCCGCCGGGCCACCGTACAGCTCATCGCCGAGAATCGGGAATCCGTTGTCAGCCGCGTGGCGACGGATCTGATGCGTCTTCCCGGTGACCGGTCGCGCCTCGATAAGCGACAGTTCGCCGTGCTGCTCCAACAACGCGAACTCAGTCACGGCATTGGGCGATTTCGCCCGAAAACGCAGCCGGGTCGGCCGTGCCGCCGACAACAGCAAGTACGTCTTCTCGACCCGGTGCGACTCGAATTGGTGCGCCAGCGATTGGTTCGCACTGGCGGTCTTGCCGAAGACCATTACGCCCGACGTGTCCTTGTCCAACCGGTGCAGAATGGAAAGGGTTCGCCAACGCGTTTCGCGCTTGGTCAGCCACTCGTGGATCCCATCCGGCGCGAATCGGTCGGGTTTGTGGGTATTGATGCCCGAGGGTTTGTTGACCGCCAGAAGATGTTCGTCTTCGAAAAGAATGATCCCGTTCACGGACCCACGCACTCAACCCGGCGGCCAGTCCATCTGGCGACCACCAAGCAGATGCACGTGAAGATGCGGCACGCTTTCGCCCGCATGGGCGCCCTTGTTGATGACGAGACGGTAGCCCGTGCCGTCGATGCCCTCCCGGCGCGCCACCTCCGCTGCCACGGTCAGCAGATGGCCCAGCAGCGGCTCCTGCTCGACTTTGGCCTCGGAAATGCGCGAGATATCGCTCTTCGGCACGACCAGGACGTGCACCGGCGCCTGCGGATTGACATCCCGAAACGCCAGCACGCGGTCGTCTTCGTAAACGATCTTGGCGGGAATTTCCTTACGGATGATCTTGGCGAAAATGTTGTCGGCCATAATTCCCCTTGCTGGCGGCGGACCACGCCCCGCTGCACGCCTGTCACGCCGCAATTCTTGACGATCCGCGCCGGCGCCGGTCGTTCACTGCGCGCGGATTCGGAGCCGGGAACGCCTCTCCAGCATCACTCCACGACGGCCAGTTGCAAGCCGGTCGCCCGCAACGGCCGCAATCGGGCCGCGCGCTCCCGCACGTACTCGACGATCTCTTCCGCAAACCGGCGACACCCCGCCGTCCAACGCTCTGCTCCCCGCAGCTGCATGACGCACGCCCGCAGACCGTCGACCTTCAACACCGTGAGCCGTCGATCCGCCACCACGCCCAGCGCGCGGTCCAGTTGCCGAAAGAACTCCAGCTCAAACGCCGTTCCCACGCGAACGGCCAGTTCTCCCAGATGAATCGCAGTGCGCCGTTCGTTGTTGGCGTACGCGACAGACAGATCCTCGAACCCCAACATCGACAAAACCGACGCAACAATCTTCGCGATCTCGCCGCTGGGAATCACGCTGTTCTTGCGACACTTGGTGGCATACACGTGCACCGCCGCGGCAATCGACTCGGCCAGCCACCAGTCCGCTTGACCGATCCGTTCGGCAACGCTGTGGATCGAGAGCGCGAGACGTTGTTCGTCAAACGGTGCCAAGTGTCCGTCGTCAAACCGGACCCATGCAATGTTGTCGTTGGCGCGAATCACGACTTGTCCATTTGTTTGATCTCGTCGATGAACTGCTCGGCGTCCCGAAACTGCCGGTACACCGACGCGAACCGCACATAGGCCACGGCATCGAGCTTGCGGAGATGATCCATCACGCGTTCGCCGATCTGTTTCGAGGTCACTTCGCGCCCGAACTCGTTCTCCAACTCCGTGATGACCCGGTCGGCCAGCGCCTCGATCTGCTCGGTGGTCACCAGCCGCTTCTCACAGGCTTTCTCGATCCCCGCCAGCAGTTTGCGCCGGTCGAACTCCTCATACTGGCTGCTGCGCTTCTTCACGCGCAGTTTCTCGCGGTAGATTTCCTCATAGGTCGTGAACCGTGCGCCACACTTCAGGCACTCGCGCCGCCGTCGGATCAGCGCGCCATCACGGCTGCTGCGAGAATCGATGACCTTGTCGTCTACCGATCTGCACTTTGGGCACTGCATGGTTACCCCCAAAACCGCTAACTACCAACTCCTTGCTATCACGCAGGAGGCAACGGGTCAAGACGGAATGATTCGTCAATGAATTTCTTCACGGGACCCGTTTTGGGCTGTCCGCCTTGGTGGCCGCGCCCGACAAACCTCAGATCTTGGGACAGTTCCTGGCCGATTTCGGGTGGTGCCGCGGGCGCCGACTGTGCTATACGTCGCCGTCAACCCGCATGTGGAAACGCCGCGCCATGCAAATCACGCTCCTGCTCGGAATCGGATTCGTTGCGCTGGTCCTGTGGCTGCGCTGGAGCGAGCCGCGGATGCTTTACTACCCCGTTCGTGAAATCGAACCCACTCCCGATAAACTTGGCCGCAAGTACGAAGACGTTACCCTCACGACCTCCGACGGTATCCCCATCAACGGTTGGTTCTTGCCCGCCCCCCAACCGCCCAGCGCCAATCACGAGCCATCCGTCGGCGGCCACCGTTCGCCAATCACAGTCCTCTTCTTTCACGGCAACGCCGGCAACATCTCCCACCGGTTCGAAAAACTCGAAGTCTTTGGCGCACTCGGCGTCGATGCGTTCATCATCGACTATCGCGGCTATGGCCGTAGCGAAGGCAAACCGTCCGAAGACGGAACCTATCGTGACGCCCGAGCCGCCTACGAATACCTGACCAAAACCCGGAGCTGTCAACCGCTAACGGTGGTCGTCTATGGCGAATCGCTCGGCTCCGCCGTCGCGGCCGACCTTGCCACCAAGGTGGACATCGGCGGACTGGTGCTCGAAGAAGCATTCACGTCGGTCCCCGATGTTGGCCAGAAGATGTTTCCGTACCTGCCCGTCCGCTGGCTCGTCCGCACCCAATACGACACGCTGGCCAAAATGCCCCGCATCCACGCGCCTCTGCTCATTTTCCACAGCCGCGACGACGAGTTCTTCGACCTGCGGCATGCCCAACGCCTCCTGGCGGCCGCCAACGAACCCAAGCAACTCATCGAGCTCCGCGGCGGCCACAACGACGCGTTTGTCACCAGCGCGGAGACGTATCGCGCCGGTCTGAAGGAATTCTTCGCGCGCCTGTCCCGCCCGTCCTCCTGAAGGAAACGGAACGGAGGGAACTCGAAGGACGATCATTCCGGTACCGACGGCGGGTGGAAGAACAGGCGGGCGTAGCCGTACGCAATCGTCTCCCCGATAACGCTGCGGACGCCGGAGCTTGATTCCCACCACCGGCTCGGGTCGTAGTCGCGATCCCTGATCGCGATGACTCCCACCTTGTATTCGTCACCGAACGCCCTGCTGAAAAGCAACCGGGTGCGGCGCGCATGGGGGCCCAAAGAGATGACGTTGAGATTCGTTTCCGCAACACCATGTTTGCGCAACCAGTTTTTCAGGGTCACGGCGGAAGCGTACGTCCGGTCCCGGCGAACCCAGGGCGCCGGTACGGCTTGAACCGTGTTGGTGGCCAGCCCGAGCCGGACCAACGCCGCAGCGCCGAGTTCAGCCGAGCTCTTGAAGTCAACCAACGGCGCCCCATATTCGACCGGCCCGCCGGTCACAAACAACGTGCGCGAATGATCGCGTCGAAATTCACCAATGGTCTCCTCAAGTGCATAATCGGGGAGCCATCCTTCCACAACCAACACGCCGCCGGGGACTGGCTCGTTCACGGCCAGAAACGGATGAATCTCTTTCGTCGCGACCACAACCAGCGCCGCGCCGATGACCAAACACACGATCCATCCCCGGGCCGTTGGAACCCAACACTCACCGCGTCGGAATAATCCCCACCCGCCTCTGGTCGGTTTCATGACGCCGCAGTGTACAGACTCTGTGCCCGGCACACAATCACGCGTAGCGCTTCCTCGCTGTTGGGCCGTCAGAAGCTTCTCGATGGCTTGACGAGGGTTCCTCGCCTGCATAGTATCGCATCGCTATCCAGGGATAGAGCATGGCTGAAATTCAACCGTTCCACGGAGTCCTCTACAATACGCAACGGGTCAAGCCCGACGACGTCTTGACGCAGCCCTACGACAAGATCACACCGGAGATGCGGGAACGGTACCTGAAGCTGTCGCCGTACAACCTTGTCCGCATCGAACTCGGCAAGGAAGAAGCGGGCGATTCGAAAACCATCAACAAGTACTCCCGGGCCCGGGATTTGTATCAGGCGTGGCTGCGCGACGGCATCCTGAGACGTTCGGCGAAGCCCGCGTTGTATTATCTGGAACAAACGTTTGCCGCGCCCCATGCACAGGCGCGAGCGGCCGTGCCGCCAAAACAAAGGCGGACGCGGAAGGCGCTGATCGCCCGCGTGCGGCTGCACCGCTGGGACGAAGGCATCATCATGCCGCACGAGCACACGCTGTCGAAACCGAAGGCCGACCGGATCGCCCTGTTGCGCGCCTGTGGCTCCCAGCAAGGCCAGATTTTCATGCTGTACCCCGCGACCGGCGTTCCCCTCAACGAGCTTGTCGGCCGGTCAGGTGGACGAGACGCGGCCCCGACCATCGAAGCTACGGACGACTACGGCGTGGCCAACAAGCTCTGGGAGATCACCGACCCCGCGACCATCGAAGCGATTCGAAATACGCTGAGCGCCGTGAAGTTCTACATCGCCGATGGGCACCATCGCTACGAGACCGCCCTGGCGTTTCGCGACGAATGCCGAGCCCATTCGGCCGCGCACAAGCCCAACCCGGCCGCACCGTATGAATTTGTGATGGCGACACTCGTGGACATGAGCGACCCCGGCCTCGTGATCCTGCCAACGCACCGCGCCGTAGCCAACCTCACCGCGTTCACCGGGAAACAGTTCCGCGAGCAATTGACGATCAACTTCGCCGTCGAACCGCAGCCGACGTTGGAGAAGTTGCTGGCGGCGATGAACGAGGAACGCGGTTCCCGCCCGGTTGCCGCGGCGGGCACGGCTGGAACATCCACGACGCCCGTTCGTTTGGGGATGCGCGACGCGGCCGGGTTTGCGTTGGTGCAGCCACGGAATCTCGACGCGCTAACTCCCCTGTTTACAAACAAGCCACCGTTGTGGCATACATTGGACGTGGCAATGCTGCACGTAGGGGTTTTGGAAGCGTTGCTGGGCGTCGACGAAGTTCGTCTTCGGGAAGAGGCCAACGTCACGTACTGGCGGGAGCCAGAGAAGGCCGCGGCGTTGGTGCAAACAGGCCAGGCGCAGCTTGCGTTCTTCCTGAACCCGACGCGCGTGGAAGATGTGAAGGCCATCGCGGATGCACATTCGCGAATGCCGCAGAAAAGTACGGACTTTTATCCGAAGCTATTATCTGGTATAGTAATCAACGACGTAGGTTGGGATAGCGCAGGGTAGCAGGGGAAAACGATCGCCATGTTGCCGATCAGGGAAACAAAGCCGCCACGAGGCAAATCCGTACGGAAGCAAGACCTCGAATTTGAGATCAAGTTTTTTGAAGGGATTGCCGACCGTGACCCCGACTACATCGAGGCGCTCCAGATCCTCGGCGACGCGTACACCAAGTCCGGCCAATGGGAAAAAGGCCTGAAGATCGACCAGAGGCTCGCCAGGCTTTGTCCCGACAACCCACTCGTATTCTACAACCTCGCCTGTAGCTATTCGCTCCTCAAACGAGTGGACGAGGCGTTTGTGGCGCTGCGGGAGGCGGTACGGCACGGCTACGACGACGCCCGCTGGTTGACCAAAGACCCCGACCTGGCCAATCTCCGCCAAGATCACCGGTTCGAAAAGATTCGTACCGATCTCACGCAAAAACCCAACGGGTCCGCGCACTCAGCGGACTGATCGGTGCCCGTGGACGAGCCGCACGGCGCGTTCGACAATTGCCTTCCCAACCTCGGCCTTCAGCATCTCCGCCTGCCGCTCAACCCGTCCGTCGCTCGTGATGAACGTCACGCGGTTCGTGTCGGCTTCGAATGCCGCCGCGTCATTGGCCACAATGAAGTCCAGCCGCTTTTCCACCAGCTTCTCCTGCGCGTGGCGCTCGAGGTCGTCCGTCTCGGCGGCGAACCCGATGAGCACCTGTGATTGCTTGCGCCGGCCCAATTCGGCGAGTATGTCGGGCGTCGGCTCCACTTCCAGCGCGCCCGCCACCGACCCCTTCTTGATTTTGTTCGCCGCCGTTTTCTTCGGCCGAAAATCAGAGACCGCCGCTGCCATGATGCAGATATCTACCTGATCGAACCGGCTCCACACCGCCTCGGCCATCTCCTGCGCGGTCGTTACCAACACGACCTCGACGCCACTCGGCGGAGTGAGCGCGGTCGGTCCGCTCACCAAGGTAACCCGCGGCGACACGGCGCGGGCGGCCTCGGCAATTGCGTAGCCCATTTTCCCCGATGACCGGTTCGAGATGTACCGGACCGGATCGAGAAACTCGCGGGTCGGCCCGGCGGTGACGAGGAAACGGACTGATTCGGCCTTCATAATCTTGTATGAGCCAACTCCCGGTTGCGACCGGTCGCGGCGACGAGGCCGCTCCTACCCCAACAACTGCTGCACTCTCTCCACAATCTTGTCCACGTCCCACAGCCGCCCGATGCCCTCGTAACCGCAGGCGAGCAGTCCCTTGTCAGGTCCGATGAATTCCACTCCCCGCGACGCAAGCAGCTTCACGTTCGCCTGCGTGGCCGGATGAGTCCACATCTTCCCGTTCATCGCGGGGGCAATGAGCACCTTCGCTTTGGGCCGCAGGGCGAGCGCGATCGTGCTGAGCGCGTCGTCGGCAATTCCCTGCGCGAGTTTGGCGATGACATTGGCCGTGGCCGGCGATATGACCAGCAGGTCGGCGCTGTCGGCCAATTGCAGATGACTCGGTCGCCAGTCCCCTTCCCCTCCTTCAAACAGGTCGATCGTGACCGGATGCTGCGAGAGCGTTTGCAGAGTGAGCGGCGTGATGAAATGCGTCGCGTCTTTCGTCATCACGCAGTACACGACGTGGCCCAGCTTCTTGAGCCGGCTCGCCAGGTCGGCGGATTTGTAGGCCGCGATCGAGCCGGTAACGCCTAAAAGGATAGTTCGTTTTTTTGCCATGGTTGGCCGCCTTTCGGAACCCGCGCCGTGCGACATTTCTCGGCCGTCACGATTGCCTTGCCTCGCTCGAAGTCGTCGTCCAAGTGGCCCGTCAGAATCACATAATCATACTCGCGCCAGTGCGCCATTTCCTGTTGGGCCAGCAAGAGCCGTTTGCGGATCATCTCTTCGCTGTCGGTGCCCCGCCGCCGCAACCGCGTTTCCAGCAACTCGAGTGACGGCGGCAACAGGAAGATCGTTATCAGCGCGTCGGGATATGCGAAGCCCTGTGAACCGCGCACGCACCGGACCACCTGCGCGGCCCCCTGCACTTCGATATCGAGCAGGACGTCGCGGCCCGCCGCCACCTGTTCCTCCACAAACTGGCGCGGTGTGCCGTAATAGTTGCCATTGTATTGGGCGTACTCCAGGAATTCATCCGCGGCGATCCGTCGCTCGAATTCGTCCGGCGTCAGGAAGAAATAATCGCGCCCATTCTGCTCGCCGCCTCGCGGCGCCCGCGTCGTGCAGGACACCGAGTACACCGTGTTCGGCGACCAGTTCAGCAAGCGCTGGCACAGACTGCTTTTCCCGCCGCCCGAAGGGGCGGAGACGACAATGATGAGGCCGGGACGCGCCGCCGGAGGTTGAAGTTCGTTCATTCGATGTTTTGCACCTGTTCGCGAATCTTCTCCAACTCCGCCTTCATCTTGACGACCTGTTGTGAAATCTCGGCCGCGTTGGCCTTGGAGCCGATGGTGTTGATCTCCCGGCCCATTTCCTGTGCGAGAAAATCCAGCGTGCGTCCGACCGGTTCGTTGGCGCTCAGGCAATCGTGAAACTGCTTGAGGTGACTCGCCAGACGCGTCACTTCCTCGGAAATGTCGCAGCGATCGGCGAAGAACACGACTTCCTTCGCCAGCCGTTCGTCGTCCACGGGCACGTCCAACCCGGCCTCCCTCACCCGTGCGTGCAACTGTTCGCGGAAGCGCGCGATGACCGCGGGCGCCACGCGGCTGACTTGTTCCAAACCCGATTCCAAGAGCCGAAGCCGCTGGGCGAGATCGGCTGCCAGGAATTTGCCCTCTTTTTCGCGCATCTTCACCAGGGCCGCAACTGCCTTCTGCAACGCCACCCGCACACTCGGCCAGACGCTCTCCGCGTCGACCGAGGTCTCCGCGAGCTTCATCACCCCGGGCGCCCGCAGGATCGTATCCAGCGTGAGCGACCCGTTCACCTTGATCTGCTTCTGGAGTTTCCGAATGGCGCGGTAGTACGCCTGCGCCAGCGCGACGTCCAGTTCGACCGATTCCCCAGCCTTCGCGTCGCTGCGGTGGTAGGCCACCACGACGTTGATGCGGCCGCGCGAGAGATGGGCGTTGATCTCGTCGCGAATGCGCGGTTCCAGTTCGACGAATTCCTTCGGCAGATTGACCGCGATGTCGCTCTGCTTGCGGTTGATGGAGTTGAGTTCCACGGTGAACTTGAATCCACCCCTGGCACACTCGCCGCGCCCGTAGCCGGTCATGCTTCTCATGGTGTCACTCCAATCCCAGGATCTCCGCCGCCTGCGTCACATCTTTGTCGCCGCGGCCGCTCAGGTTGATGACGACGAGCGCATTCTTGCCCAGCCGGTGGCCATGCTTCATGACGTACGCCACGGCGTGGGCCGATTCCAGCGCCGGAATGATGCCCTCGACTCGCGAGCAGAACTGAAACGCTTCCAGCGCCTCGTCGTCCGTCGCGTAGGTGTATTCGATGCGTTTCAAGTCGCGCAAGTAACTGTGCTCGGGACCGACGGCCGCGTAGTCGAGGCCTGCCGACACCGAATGTGTCAGCATGATCTGGCCGTCGTCGTCCTGCAACACGTACGTCCGCGTGCCCTGTAACACGCCCAGGGCGCCACCCTTCTGAAAACGCGCGGCGTGACGGCCGGGCTTGATTCCACGGCCGCCCCCTTCGACGCCAATCATCCGCACACGTTCGTCTCCCAAGAACGCGTAAAACAGCCCCAGCGAATTGCTGCCGCCCCCGACGCATGCCACCAGCAGGTCCGGCAGCCGCTCTTCCTTCTCCAGAATCTGCCGTCGCGCTTCCCGCCCGATCACGCTCTGAAAATCCCGCACCATCATCGGATACGGGTGCGCGCCGAGGACGCTTCCAAGAACGTAGTGGGTGGTCCGCACGTTGGTGACCCAGTCCCGCATGGCTTCGTTGATGGCCTCCTTGAGCGTCTTCTGGCCGGCGGTGACGGGCCGCACCTCGGCGCCGAGCAGGCGCATGCGGTAGACATTGAGCGCCTGCCGCTGCATGTCCACCTCGCCCATGTACACGACGCATTCCATTCCGAACATCGCCGCCACGGCGGCCGTCGCCACGCCGTGCTGGCCGGCACCCGTTTCGGCGATGATGCGCCGCTTGCCCATGCGCCTGGCGAGCAGAATCTGGCCGAGGGTGTTGTTGATCTTGTGCGCGCCGGTGTGCAGCAGGTCCTCGCGCTTGAAGTAGATTCTCGGGCCACCGAGCTCGCGCGTCATCCGCTCGGCGAAATACAAGGGCGTCGGCCGCCCGGCGTACTCGCGCAGGTAGGCGCCCAGTTCCTCCCGAAACCGTTTGTCGCGGCGCGCCTTCTGGTACTCGATGGCGAGTTCGCGCAGCGGTTCCACCAGTGTCTCGGGCACAAACCGGCCGCCGTACGGCCCGAAATGGCCGTCCGTGTCCGGCACGCATGTCAACTGCTTTTGCACAATTCGATGAACCTTCGCAACTTTTCCGGGTCTTTCTTGCCCGGCTCGCGCTCGACACTGCTCGAGACATCGACCCCGTACGGACGCACCGCACGAATCGCCCCTTGAACGTTTGCCGCGGAGAGCCCTCCCGACAGGATAATCGGCGGTCCGATTTCCTTCGCCTTCACCGCCAACGACCAGTCGAATGTCTTGCCCGTGCCGCCTCGCGACTCGTCAGTGTAGGTATCCAGCAACAAAGCGTCAACATCGTACTCGGCCGCCGTACGCAAACTGTTCTCGTCGCGCACGCGAATGGCCTTGATCGCCTTGGCTGCAAATTTCTGACAAAAGCCCGGCGGCTCGTCGCCGTGAAACTGCAACGCCGTCAACAAGCATTCGCCCAGCGCCTTCTCGATCTCATACTCCAACTCGTCCACGAACACCCCGACCCGGGCGACGAACGGCGGCAGGGCATTGCAGATGTTCGCCGCGTCGCGCACCTTGATGTACCGCGGACTCTTCGCATAGAAAACGAATCCCAGCGCGTCTGCCCCCAGTTCCACCGCCAACTGGGCGTCGCTGAGGTTCGTGATCCCGCAGATCTTGATCTTGACGTTCATCTTCCGGTGGTCGTCCTCAGCGAAGCCACGCATCTCGCGCCCCAACGGAGACGATTCGCCCGGCCCGGGGCAACGACCAGAAACAGCACTTCGTCATCCCAGCAGTTCCCTCACTTTCTTGCCGATATCGCCGCTCCGCATCAGCGCTTCGCCCACGAGGATTGCATTTACGCCCACTTTCGCGAGGCGCTCGACATCGGCGCGCGTGTTGATGCCGCTCTCGGCCACGATGATTCTGTCTCGCGGCACCTTGGCCGCCAGCCGTTCCGTCGTCTCCAACGTGACCGAAAAATCCCGCAGATCGCGGTTGTTGATCCCGATGAGGGCCGCCCCCGCTTCCACCGCGCGCCCCAACTCGCGTTCGTCGTGGACTTCCACCAACGCGGCCAGGCGCATCTGCCCGGCCAATTCACGGAAGCCCTTGAGCCGTGCGTCGTCGAGAATCGCCGCGATCAGCAGGATCGCGTCCGCGCCCCGCGCGGCCGATTCGTACACCTGCAACTCATCGATGACGAAATCCTTCCGCAAGAGCGGCAGTCTCACAACGCCCCGAATCTGCTCGAGGTATTCGAGGCGGCCCTGAAAGAACTTTTCGTCCGTGAGCACCGACAACGCCACCGCCCCCGCCGACTCGTATTCGCCCGCGATGCGAACCGCGTTGAAATCCGGCGCAATGACTCCCGCCGACGGCGATGCCTTCTTGATTTCGGCAATGAGCGCCGGTCCGTCCTCGCACCGCAACGCACCGGCGAAGTCCCGGAAGTCCGTGCGCTCCGCCGTGGCGCGCTTGAGTGATCCCGCCCATCGACGCAGTTGCGCAACTTCCGACTCCTTGTCGGCAGTGATCTCGTCGAGCACGCTCACGCTTCGGTATCCTCCACCCCGCTCTTCCGCTGCCTCGGCTGGCCGCCTTTGAGCCAAGCGTTGATGAATCCGTCGAGGTTGCCGTCCATGACGCCCTGTACGTCGCTGGTCTGGAAGCCCGTGCGCAGATCTTTCACCATCTGATACGGCTGGAACACGTAGCTGCGAATCTGGTTGCCCCACGCGATCGCGCCCTTCTCGCCGTAAAACCGCTCCAGCGCCGCGCGTTTCTCGTCCTGCTGCTTTTCATAGAGCCGGGCCTTCAGGACTTTCAACGCAAGTTCACGGTTCTGATGTTGGCTGCGCTCGCTCTGGCATTGCACGACGATGCCCGTCGGAAGGTGCGTCATCCGCACCGCCGTCTCCACCTTGTTCACGTTCTGGCCACCGCGGCCGCCGGATCGAAACGTATCGATCTGTACGTCTTCCATCTTCATCTCGACTTCGGCATCCTGGATTTCGGCGAGGACGTCGACCGACGCAAACGACGTGTGGCGGCGCTTGTTGGCATCGAACGGCGAAATCCTGACCAACCGGTGCACGCCGCGCTCGGCCTTCAGATAGCCGTACGCGTATTCCCCCGTGACGAGCATCGTGACGCTCTTGACGCCGGCTTCGTCGCCCGGCTGAATATCCATCAACTCGTTCTTGAAACCGCGCGCGTCGCACCAGCGGCGGTACATGCGCAGGAGCATGTCGGCCCAATCGCAGCTCTCCGTGCCCCCCGCGCCGGCGTGGATGCTGAAGATCGCATTGGACTTGTCGTGCTCCCCGCCCAGCAGGCTCTGCAACTCAAACGCGTCCACCTGACGCTCCACGCCCTGCACCTCCTTCGCGATCTCGGGCTCCGCTTCGCCAAGTTCAATCAACACCTGCGCGTCGGAAATCTTGCGCTCGATCTCCGCCAGGGTATCGAGCTTGCGGCGGATGGCAGTCGCCTCGTCGAGGATCGTGCGCGCCTTCGTTTGATCGGCCCAGAAGGTCGGACCGGCCATGATGTTCTCTAGCTCGACCAGCCGCGCGCGCTGCCGGGCGACGTCAAAGGTACCTCCCCAACGCCTCGTGGCGTTCGTGGAGCCCGCGCAACTTGTCTTTCAACTCCTCAATCACGGTGGCCCTAACTCACCATAATGAAGAACGATTGTCAACCTGCACGCCTCGAATCCTTCGCGGAGAGTTTCCGCAAGCGCTGCGGGAACCCCTTCAATCAACGAGTTCGATGCGGCAGATCCGGGGCCGGTCGCGTCGGCACGTCGCGCTTTCGGTAAATGGTTACCGAGGCATTTTCGAATACCTTCTCGGTCCCCCGAAGGAGCCACGAGAAATCCTCCATGGCAAATCGTCGTTTGAGCGCGCCGCTAACAAAGATAAACTTGATCCCCGCATCCCAGAACTCTCGACGACGCCTGTCTCGATCCCAACCCAACCGCTCACCGAGGACACCGGAGACCCACTGGATCCGTCGTCGGAAGTCCACCGTCATGGCCCAGTGCCCCCAAACCACGGTGTTGCCGGAGAAGGCGGGGATGAGGCTGCTCGTCGCTTCCGTAGCAAAAACGATGTCATCGGGGTCGCTGTTGTGCTTCAGAAAATCCAGAGCATTGAACGTGTCGGCGTCGATGTAGTAGAACCCACCCTTATTTTCCTTCGCCGTTTTCCACCCCGCCCAGAGCAAGCACAACTGGGTGGACGTCACCAGCAGCAGGAGAAGAAGCGCGGAACCAGCCAACACGCACCGGCGCATCCGCTCTCCCGGAATTCTGGCCAGAAGCCAATCGGCGGAAATCCCACTCAGAATGCACAGAGGCACGTGAACGCCAAAGATGAATTTCCGCTGGAACCAGAAAGGCAAGCAGGAAAACAAGAACGAAAGGAACACCCAGAGGACGAGCTGCCGATACCGCGAGACGAGTTCCCACCCTTCTACTACCAAGCCCGCCAGAGGCAAGAGCAGCGGAATGCCGAAACCGAGCACGCAGGACAGCAAATCCGGAGTCCTCATTTTTCCCACCGAATTGTGCAGGGCCACGATGGGGTCAAGCCTCCCCACCAGAAGCGGATACAAGACAAACGGAAACGCGGCCATCGCGAAGCGGAGCAGGAGACCTAGCCCGCCTTTTTCCTGGCGCAACGCCGAAAGCACGACCGCGAGGGCCAGAAGTAATGGAGCCTGATAGGGCTGCAGGAGAGTCAGGACACCGACGCACAGTCCGCTCAGCCATAAATCGCGATTCTTCGCATCGCGTGTACCGCGATCCATGAGGTGAATTGAGAGCACCAGAAGCGCGAGGGTGAACGGAAACAACGGGTTCCAGAGGAGTGACCAGTACGTATTTGACTCGGGCGTGTTGACGTCGATTGGATAACCGTACGGGGAATCCGGCCGAAGGCCGTACTTCAAGGCGAGCCACCCGAATCCCGCGGAAACTCCCACAAGGATTGTCGCGAAAATCGATTGCCGGGAGTCCAGCCCCAAATAGTCGATGTACCGGAAGAACACCACGAAGAACAACACCACTCCGATGGCTTTGGCAATGAAATGGACGACGCCGACCTCACACCCCAGAAGTGAACCAACCCAACCGCAGACCAAGAAAAACGGGTGAAAGAGAAACGGGGCGTGAGGCAGTGCCGTGTATTTCAGCTTGAACAACAGGCTTCCACGAGCGGCTTGCTGCGACCAAGCCAGGTAAGCCAGTGAATCGTCCGGTCCGGGTGGAATGATCCAGGTATAATGAGACCCGGGCGGTCTGCAAAAGTAATTGATCAGGTAGGGAACGGACGTCGCCAAAACCATGAATGCAATCCAAGCCCACCTCCAACGCCGTATAGAATTGCCTCCCGGGCTCATGTTCTCGACCGCGGATCACGCTCGCTTCGCGCGCACACCCGGCGACGTCAAAGATACCTCTCCAGCCATGGCCGCTTAACTCAGCACAACGGCGCGGGCTTGTCAACCCGCACGACGTGCCGCGATTTGCATCAGGCTGGACCCGTGCGTATGTTCTGGAGCGGTTTTGTCATGCCCGGGAAATTCGTTGGTGGCGCTGTCAATCGACCATGAACCTGGAGGCTGGAAGTGAGTGCGCAAACAAAATCGAACGCCGGTGTCATATTCACCTGCATCGCCGGGCCCGACTCCGGCAAACGGCTGGCGATCACCGAAGACGAGGTCAGCCTCGGCCGATCCGCCAAGTGCCATATGCTCAGCGATGATCCCGACGTCGCGCAACGGCACGCGACCTTTCGGTTGGATGATGGCAAGGTGCGATATCAGGCGACGGGCTCGGCCGAGGTATTTGTCGACGGACATCCCTCCCGGCAAGGTGTGCTGGAGCCGAAGCAGCAGATCCGCCTCGGTCGTTCCACCTGGCAACTGGCCGGGCGATCGTCGGAGCGCGCCTTCAATGATTTCATCGACAATCTCGGCCAGAAGATCAGTTCCGTAGCGGGCGTCGAACGGATTCAAGGATTCGATCTTCGCGCCACGTTCTCCGAAGTGTTCCGCAAACATGCCGACGACGAGGTGGAAGCGTTCTTCAACGTCGGCGGGCCGACGACGACGCCTCCGCTCGCGCAGGTCAACACGAGTTGGCCCAAGCCGTGGCTGTTCTTCCGCACGTTTGCGTTGTCCGTCGCCGTCTACTTTGCGTTTCTGTTCGGCTGGAACGAGTTCAACAACACCAACCTGTTGCCCGGCCTGATGATGGTCGGATCTCTTGCCATTCCGTTTTCGATTTTAATGCTCTTCTTTGAAGTCAACGTGCTGCGTAACATCTCCCTGTACCAGGTGCTCAAGGCCGTCCTCGTGGGCGGGATTCTGTCGCTGATTCTGACCCTGTTCTTGTACCAATTCTTCGGTAAACTGGAGAACTCGCTGGGCGCCGTGGCGGTGGGGATCTTCGAGGAAGTCGGTAAAGCCGCCGCGTTGCTCCTCGTGATCAACAAACTCCGGTATCGCTGGACGCTCAATGGATTGCTTCTGGGCGCGGCCATTGGGACTGGATTTGCCGCGTTCGAATCGTCCGGCTACGCCTTCAACTATTTGTGGAACTCAGCCTCGACGGAGGTCATGACCCAGGTCATCAAGACCCGCGCCTGGTTATCCATCCTCGGGGGACACGTTCTGTGGGCCGCCATCGTGGGCGCAGCACTCTGGAAGGTTCGAGGCGACCGCAAATTCGAGTGGAAGATGCTTGGCGACCTGCGGTTCCTGCGCGTGCTCGGCCTGGCCGCAGCCCTGCACGCCGTTTGGGACTGCAACTTCGAGCCGCCGCTCTATCTCAAAGAAATCGTGCTGGGTTTCGTAGTGTGGGTGGTCATTCTGAGTTTCATCCAGGAAGGATTGAAACAGGTGCGCGAGGAGCAACTGAAGCACAGCCCAACGCCAACTGCGTAGCGATTCCCGGACCCGCCGCTCCTCGAATCAGCTCCGCTTGGCGCGCGAGCCTTGCGGCGTGTCGTCGATCACCCAGCCAAGTTTCGCCAGTTGATCGCGGATTTCATCAGAGCGTTTGAAGTTCTTCGCTCGGCGAGCAGCCTGACGTTCTTCGACGAGACGCTGAACCTCAGCGGGAACTTCGGATCTTGCCGGCATTCCGAAGCCGAGAACCTTGTCGATCTCTTGCCACTCTTCAAGTATGTCCTGTGCTTCCGCTGGTTGCAGAGAATCCTCGACGATTCGTTTGTTTGCGAAACGGATGAAATCGAACAGAGCGCCCAGTGCGCCGCTGATATTGAGGTCGTCATTCATGGCGCCAACGAATGCCGCGCCGGCCATCTGACACGGCTCAAAGTTGGAAGCCGGTTTCTGAGCCATTTGCTGCAACTTCAGCAGAAACTCGTCGATCCGTTGTAAAGCTGAGCGCGCGGCTTGCAGACCGTCCATTGTGAAATTGAGTTGCTCCCGGTAATGCGCGCTGATCAGTGCATACCGAACTTCGCGGCCGGTCCACCCCTTCGCCAGCAGGTCCCGAAGCGTATAGAAATTGCCCAGCGACTTGCTCATCTTCTTGCCTTCGACGAGCAGATAAGCGTTGTGCAGCCAGTAGCGGACAAACGGATGGCCCGTCGCGGCTTCGCTCTGCGCAATCTCGTCCTCATGGTGCGGGAAGATCAAATCTTCGCCCCCGCAATGGATATCGAAGGTCTCGCCCAGATGTTTCATGCTCATGACGCTACACTCGATGTGCCAGCCGGGACGGCCATCACCCCACGGCGACGGCCACTTCACGGCCCCGTCCTTCTCGTCCCAAGCCTTCCATAGCGCGAAGTCGGCAACGTGTTCCTTGTCGTATTCGTCGTGCGCCACCCGGGCGCCAAATTGCAGGTTGTCGAAATCGAGACGTGCCAGCTTCCCATAGTCTTTGAACGACTTGATCGAGAAGTAGACGGATCCGTCGTCCGCCACGTACGCATGTTTCTTCGCGATCAACGTCTCGATCAACTTGATCATGTCGGGAATCGTCTCGGTCGCCCGCGGCGTGACGTGGGCCCGCCGGATCTTCAACGTGTCGAGGTCGCGAAAGAATTCTTGCGAGTAGAATTCCGTGATTTCTTTCAGGGATTTGCCGGATTCGCGAACGGCCCGGATGATCTTGTCCTCCACGTCCGTAATGTTCATCACGTGCTTGACGTCGTAACCCTTGTACTCGAGGTAACGGCGCAACAGGTCTTGAAACACAAACGCCCGGAAGTTGCCGATGTGCGCGTAGTTGTACACGGTCGGTCCGCACGTGTAGAGGCCCACATGCGGCGGCTGTAGCGGAACGAAATCCTCCTTCCGGCGCGTGAGCGTGTTGAAGAACTGCAGAGACATCTTGTTACATCTCCACCGACGCGATGGCCACCACCACGATCCCCTCCTTGCGGCCGGTAAACCCCAGGTGCTCGCTCGTCGTGG
The DNA here is from genome assembly GCA_035515475.1 of Verrucomicrobiia bacterium. Classification (GTDB taxonomy): domain Bacteria; phylum Verrucomicrobiota; class Verrucomicrobiia; order Palsa-1439; family Palsa-1439; genus DATJBF01. Next base: position 20,684 of record DATJBF010000073.1, on the reverse strand, counting down.
CTTTGATCCCAACTTGGGACGGCCCCACGCCGATGTTCTTCGCGAGTTTCTCCTGCATCTGGGGGATATGGGGAGCCAACTTCGGCGCCTGCGCGACAATCATCGCATCGACGTTGTTGACGCGGCCACCGGCTTTCCGTACGCGCTCGGCGCACTCGCGGACGATCACCATGCTGTCCATATCCTTGAACCTCGCGTCGCTCGGTGGGTAGAATTTGCCGATGTCCCCCAGTGCCGCCGCCCCGAGCAGGGCATCCGCGATGGCGTGCGCCAATACATCGGCGTCGCTGTGCCCCTCCAGTCCCGACTCGTGAGGAATCTCCACACCGCCGATGATGCACTTTCGACCGGCGGCAAAACGATGGACGTCGATTCCGATGCCGACACGATTCATAAAAGGCCCCAGGATAACATCACGCTCGTTGCCGGAGCAACGCCTCAGCGATGGCCAGGTCCGAGAGCGCTGTGATTTTCAGATTCAAGAACGGTGTCTCGACCAGATCAACGCGGTGCCCGAGCAACTCTACAGCCGCCGCTTCGTCGGTGACGACGAGCTTCTTCTCCAACACCTTGGCATAGGCCTTCCGCAGCAGATCAAATCGCACCGTCTGCGGCGTCTGCATCGCCCACAGTTTCGTCCGGTCGATCGTGCGGATCACGGTCTTGTCGGCGTTGGCTTCCTTGATGGTATCGACGACCTTCGTCGCCGCAACGCCCGTCCCGAAGGACCGCGCGCTGGCCACCGTGGATTCGATCAGCGCCGGCGTCACCAGCGGCCGCGCCCCGTCGTGGACGGCCACGACCTCCGTCGCGCCGTCGCACTCTTCCAAACCGTTCCACACAGAGTTCTGGCGCTCGACCCCGCCGTCGGCGAACGCCACAACCTTCTTGAACCCGAAATCGCGCGCGATCCGCCCGGCTTGTTCCGCGTAGTCGGGCCGTCGCACCAACACGATGGCATCGACGACACAGCACCGCTCGAAGGCCGCCAGCGAATAGTAAATGAGCGGTTTGCCCAGGAGTTCGATGAACTGCTTATTAGGACCGCCGCCCATGCGCGTGGAGCGGCCAGCGGCCAGCACAATCGCCGTTACCATGCGCGGGAGACTAACAGAAGTCAGCTCACAGGAGCAAGCTTGCCCCGTTCTTCGGAAGGCATCTGGTCCTGGACGCGGCCGTTGCCGTTCGCGAGTTCGGCGAACGCCATGCGGCCGGCAGCGGTCTGCAACACGCTGGTCACGGTAACTTCAACCTCCTGGCCGATAGCCCGACGCCCGCGGCTGACCACGATCATCGTGCCATCGTCGAGGTACGCCACGGCTTGCTGGGGTTCGCGTCCCTCCTTGACGAGGCGCACCGTGAGCCTCTCCCCGGGCAGTACCACCGGCCGGACCGACTTGGCCAGTTCATTCAGGTTCAGCACCTTCACGTGCTGCAATTCGGCAATCCGGTTCAAGTTGTAGTCGTTCGTCAGGATTTCCGCGGGCAACATCTTGGCGAGTTGAACCAGTTTGGCGTCCACTTCTTTGATCTCTGGGACCTCGTTGTCGTGAACCTTCACCTCGACGCGCGGGTTTTGCTGCAACGCCTTGAGGACCTCGAGCCCGCGGCGGCCCCGCGCCCGCTTCACGTCGTCGGCTGCGTCGGCAATGTATTGGACCTCGGCGAGCACAAACCGGGGCACAACCAGCACCGCGTCGAGGAAGCCGGTCAGACAGACCTCCTGAATGCGTCCATCGATGATGATGTTGGTATCGAGCAGGACGAGGCGTTCGGGCTTGTTCTCCCGCATGAATTTCACGTACGGGATGACGAGATTGAACTCATCCTTGCCCCGCAGGGCGATGACCATGGCTAGGTAGGAACAAACGACGTACATGGCAATCTGCGCAATGAGCTTCGGCTCGTCGTCGATGAACTTGAACAGCACCGAATTGCCGATGAAGTAGCTAATGACGAACCCGACGAAGAGGCCAAACGTCGCCGCGGATAGCCCGCGCAACGAGAATCCCTTCAGCAGTTTATCGATCCCGATGAACGCGCCGCCGCCCGCGAGGCCGATGACGATCGCAAGAATCGGATGGAGAGCCCATTCGTCGTGCAACTGGGAAATCGACCAACTCCCCAGCACGCACAAAATCAGAAAACACAATCGCAGTACTAACAGTGTCATCGCTTGCGCCTATCGCTCCGATGACAACGGAAGCAGGTTTGAGGCCAGCCGGCCGTCGTAAGCTGCTTGAATGCGGCTACTTAGTGGGCTTCGTGGAGTCCGTCCCGAAATTAATGGTTCCGCGTTCGCTGGGGACGGGTCGGGCGGGTTGCACGGCCTCAGAGCGCTGCAATTCTTCGGGTCTCCTCGGGCTTGCTTTGTTGCCTTCCTTGTACAACAGGCCGTACTTCCGCCAATTTTGGACGAGCCTGACAATTTCGTCATGCAACGTGGGATCAACCAGGAGCTTGCCCGCCGTTCCCTCACCCCGTTCCAACCGGGTCAGAATCACGTTGAGTCGCTCGGCACTTTCTGCGAGGTTCTTCGTCGTCGCGCGGATGTCGCCCTGATTGGCGGCGACGAGATCATCTACGCTCTGCGAAGTCTTGTTGAAGTTGTCGGCGGCCTCCGAAAACTTCGCCAGCGTGTTGTCGACTTTCCCGCGGTTCTCCTCGACGACACTGCGTACGCTCAAGGTCAGCGCCACGGTGTTGCTCGTCGCGGCATCGACGTTGGCGATTGCGGCGCTGGCGTGCTCCAGAGTTTCATGGCTGAGCACAGTCTCGTCGATGCGCCGGATGGCTTTGTCCACGCGCTCGATGGTGCCCGCCGCCTGATGCAGCACGTCCACGACGCCCCGGATGGCTTCGCTGAGGTCCACGCTGGACGAGCCCTGGACCACTGCGCCGGGTTTGAGGAATTCAGCGGTGCCACCTTGTGGAATCACGTCCACGTACCGATCCCCCAGCAACCCGGATTGGTTGATCACAAACTTCGCGTCCCGGCGAATCTTGACTCCATTGAAGATGGCGAGCTTCACGTCCACCTTGAGCAGCCCTTCCTGATCCAGCCGGATATCGCGCACCTTGCCGACGACGATTCCGCCGTACAGCACGCTGGCGTCCTTCACGATGCCACCGACGTTTGGGAACACAACGGTGAGGTCGTAGGTGTTTCTGGTGATCGGCTCGTACTTGCCGAATTTCCAGATCAGCCCGGCCAGCAGGGCCAAACAGACGGCGACGAAGATGCCAACTCTGATTTCAACGGACGGTTTCTGCGCCACGTCGCACCTCCTCCTGGGTTTCCCCCATTCCCGTGATAAACCTGCGCACGATCGGATCGGTCGTCGCCTGAATCTCCGTCGGCGTGCCGACCGCGTGAATCCGCCCCTCGTGAAGCATCGCGATGCGGTCGGCGATTTTGTACGCGCTGACCATGTCATGCGTCACGGCGATACTGGTCACGCGGTAGTGATCCCGCATGCGCAACACCAAATCGTTGATATCGTCGGCCAGAATGGGGTCAAGACCCGTGGTCGGCTCGTCGTACAGGATGTACTTCGGCTGCGGGACGCAGGCCCGCGCCAGGGCCGCACGCTTCCTCATGCCGCCGCTCAATTCAGCGGGCTTCTTGTTCTTCGCGTTCAACAGGTCCACGATCGCCAGCGCCGCTTCGACGCGCTGGATGATCTCGTCCTCGCCAAGCTTGCGTTCCTCACGCAGCGGGAATGCCACGTTGTCGAACACCGTCATGGAATCAAACAACGCCGCCCCCTGAAACAGGACCCCAAACTTCTTGCGGATCGGCGTCAGCTCGCGCTCCGACAGCACTTCGATATCCTGGCCGTCCACGACGACCCGGCCCGCGTCCGGCCGCAAGAGGCCGCACAGATGCTTAAGCAACACGCTCTTGCCGCAGCCGCTCCGCCCGATGATCACGACGGTCTCGCGGTCGCGGATTTCGAAGTCCACCCCACGCAGCACCTCCACGTCATCGAATGATTTCCACAGGCCTTCGATCTGGATCATACGGGAAAGATCTTGTTAAAGATCACCGCAATGAAGAAATTGGCGATCAACACCGTCAACGACGACACGACGACCGCCTCGGTTGTGGCGCGGCCCACGCCTTCGGCCCCCTCGTCGGCATTGAAACCCTTGTAACAGGAGATCAGACCGATGAACACGGCAAAGAACACCGACTTGATCAATCCGCTCATCACGTCCTTGGCCGCGGTGAACTTGTACATATTCGTCAGAAAATACGCCTCGTCGATTCCACACATGTGCACGCCGACAACGTAGCCACTATAGATTCCAAAAAACATGGCTTCGGCCGTCAACAACGGCAACGCGACCAGCAACGCGACGAACCGCGGCACCGCCAGATAATCCACCGGCGCCGTCCCCATCGAGCGCAACGCATCCAGTTGCTCGGTCACCCGCATCGTGCCCAACTCCGCCGCGATCGCCGCCCCCACCCGGCCCGCCACCATCAACGCCGTCAGCACGGGCGCCAGTTCACGCGTCATCGCCACGCTCACCACCGGCCCGACTGCCGTGTCCATCTTCACCTTGTGAAACTGCAGATAGGTCTGCACGGCAAACACCATGCCGGTGAACGCCCCCGTGATCACCACCACCGCCTGCGATTGCCAGCCGATCTTGAACGTTTGTTCGACCGTCTCATGCCAGCGCGGTCGCCGGGTGAAAGTGGTCTTGAAGATGTCCCCCAACAGCAGCATCATCGCCCCCAGTTGCGCGAGCTGCCCCGACACGAAGGCTTGAAATCGCGACAGTGCGTCAGTCATCGCCCCGCAGCATAGAGAAGGTTCACGACATGCGCAAGCCCGTGGAAAGAGAAATAATCACAGGGCCGCAGGCCGCCACAGCGCGCCTCGACCGCTCGCCAACCTATCCTGATGGCGGCGCCGGCCGGTGGAAACATTCAGGCCGCCCCAACGAAACCGCGGACTTCTGCCCGAGTTCAGCCAGCCGTCGGGTCGCCAAGTTGTACAAACGCGAATTCTCCCGGATGAGGCTCACGACCGACGCCGCCGTCTGCAGCGAGGACGAACAACCAGATAGCCCGGTGAGGAACCTGGTCACTTCAGAGATTCGGCCCAGTTGCTCCTGAATCTGCTCACGATTCGTGGCCGCTTTAATTGTCATCTCAATCTGAAACAACCCATAGCGCCGAATTTCCAACTCCATGTCGACATCCTCGATCCGCCTGCTTTGACCTTTACCGTCTTGTCGTCCACGCATCATCGCATTTCTCCTTCGCGGTATGGAACGCTCCGGTCCTTGGTCCCGTGCTGCTGACATGGCTGGCGGGGTCGCAACGATGCTGCCCGGCTCGTCGCACCCCTGTTTGCACACGCCCATCGTTATGGACGCAGGAACAGGAGTAACAAGTCCGGGGCGGAAAAGTCTATCGGGTAAAGGCTGTATTTTCGGGCTCGTCCACCCGACAACGCGTGATTCCGCGCGTCACGACCTAACTCGCGCTGGCCGCGAGTTGGTCGAAAGCCAGCTTGTCGTCAGCGACCGTGACCTCAACCGTCTCGTTAGGCTTGATGCTGCCGCGCAGGATTTCCTCGGCGAGCGGATCCTGGAGGTATTTCTCAACCGCGCGACGCAGCGGGCGCGCCCCGAAATGGGGATCGTAGCCCTTCTCGATGAGAAAGTTGGTCGCGGCCGGCGTCAGCACAATTTCGACATCTTTGTATTTGAGCCGGCCCTTGACCTTTTCGACTTCCAGATGAACGATCTGACTCATGTCGGCCTTGTTGAGATTGCGGAAAACAATCGTGTCGTCGAGACGATTCATGAATTCGGGCTTGAACAGCCGCTTGGCCTCGTCGAGGAGTTTGCCCTTCATCTCTTCGTAGCTGTGCTCTTCCTTGGTCGGGGCGAAACCCAGCCCGGCCGACTTGCGAATCATTTCGGCGCCAATGTTCGAGGTCATAATGACCACACTGTTCCGGAAGTCCACCTTGCGCCCGAGCGAGTCCGTCAGATGGCCGTCCTCGAGGATCTGTAACAGCATGTTCATCACGTCCGGGTGCGCCTTCTCGATTTCGTCGAACAACACCACCGAGTACGGTCGCCGACGGACCCTCTCCGTCAACTGTCCTCCTTCTTCGTACCCGACGTAGCCGGGCGGCGAGCCGACAAGCCGCGAAACATTGAACTTTTCCATGTACTCGCTCATATCGAGTTGGATGAGCGCGTCCTTGTCGCCAAACATGAATTCCGCCAGGGCCCGCGCCATCAACGTCTTGCCCACGCCCGTTGGGCCGAGGAATACAAACGAGCCGATCGGCCGGTTCGGGTCCTTGAGATCAGCGCGACTACGGCGCAACGCTTTGCTGATGGACGTCACGGCCTCGTCCTGACCGACGACCGTCTTCCGCAAATCGTCCTCCATGTGGAGTAGTTTCTCGGCATCCTGCTGTTCCATCCGGTTGAGCGGGATGCCCGTCCATTTGGCAACGATGTGCATGATGTCGTCTTCGGTAATGACAATCTGTTTCTCGTCACGGGCCTGACGCCACTCGGCCAAGGTCTGTTCGAGACGCTCGCGGGCCTGCTTTTCCTTGTCACGGAGGCCGGCCGCCAGCTCAAAATCCTGGGCCTTGATCGCCGTTTCTTTCTCTTCCTTGATCTTCTCGATCTCGCGTTCCGAGTCCTGGATGTTCGGGGGTCGCGTCATCATCTGAATGCGCGCCCGGGCGCCGGCTTCGTCGACGACGTCGATGGCCTTGTCGGGCAAGAAGCGGCCCGTGATGTAACGATCCGAAAGCCGCGAGGCGGCCTCCAGGGCTTCATCGGAGAACTTCGCGCGATGATGCTCCTCATACTTCGGACGGAGTCCCTTCAGAATCTCCACCGTCTGTTCAACCGTGGGCGGTTCGACGACGATCGTCTGGAACCGACGCTCCAGTGCCGCGTCTTTCTCGATGTACTTGCGGTACTCGTTCATTGTGGTCGCGCCAACGACCTGCAATTCCCCGCGGGAGAGCGCCGGCTTGATGATGTTGCTGGCGTCCATCGCGCCCTCGGCCGACCCCGCGCCAACAATCGTGTGAAGCTCATCGACGAACAGAATGACGTTCTTCGAGCGCTTGATTTCGTCCATGACCGCCTTGATGCGCTCTTCAAACTGCCCGCGGTATTTCGTACCCGCCACCATCAACGCCAGGTCGAGCGTAACCACCCGTTTGTCGCGGAGAATCTCGGGCACGTTGCCTTTGGCAATCTCCTGGGCGAGCCCCTCGACGATGGCTGTCTTGCCCACGCCCGCTTCGCCCAGCAATACCGGGTTGTTCTTCGTGCGCCGGCAGAGGATTTGGATGACGCGCTCGATCTCGCTCTGGCGGCCCACGACCGGGTCCAGCTCGCTCTTGCGTGCCAACTCGGTCAGGTCGCGTCCGAACATGCGGAGCGCCGGCGTCTTCAGTTCCTTCTTGCCGCCGGAGGCTTCGCCTTCTTCAACGCCGCCCTCGCTGGGGGTAAAATTCGGGTCGAGCTCTTTGAGAATCTCGTTGCGGCACCGCTCGATGTCCACATCCAGCGACTTCAGGATGCGCGCGGCGGCGCCTTCCCCTTCGCGAAGCAAGCCGAGCAAAATGTGTTCGGTGCCAACGTAGTTGTGATTGAGCTGTTTCGCTTCCTTCTGCGCCAGGGCGAGGACTTTCTTCACGCGGGGCGTGTAGGGAATGTTGCCCACCATCTTGGTCTCGGGGCCGGTGCCGATCTGTTTCTCGACCTCCATCCGAACGGTTTCAAGGTCGAGCCCCATTTTCTGGAGGACGTTGACCGCCACGCCTTGGCCGAGTTTGATCAAGCCGAGCAATAAATGCTCCGTACCGACGTAGTTGTGATTGAAGCGGTCGGCTTCCTTGCGGGCCAACGCGAGCACCTGTTGCGCGCGCGGCGTGAAGTTATTCATTTCCATCACCGTCCTCTCATTCCGATTCCGTCCGGCCGCCATCCATCGGCGGTCGGTCGCCCAAACTCGGCCTGGGGATATTGCCCAACTGGGCGCGGATCAACTCCGCCCGCCACGCGTCGCGTTCTTCCGCGGTGAGCTTCCGCGCCGCGGCCTTCTGCACGTGGGCGGGTTGCGACAAGATGAATAATTCATCCACCGCGGCCCGCGCTGACGCCGGAAATATCTCCAAATCTACCCCCATACGCACCAAACTAAGCAGATTAAGTGCCTCTTTGGAACTGATGGTGTGGGCATTGCTAAGAATGCCGTACGCCCTGCCAATTTGATCATAGATCAATTTTGGCTTCTTTTCAAGCAGGGTAATTCGCGCATTCTCTTCGTGCTCAAGAATCTGCAGAATCACCTTGTTCAGCCGTTCCAGGACCTCCGACTCCTTTTCACCCAGGGTCGTTTGGTTCGACACTTGGAAGACATTTCCGAGCGCCTCTGTGCCCTCGCCGTACAACCCGCGCACCGCCAAGCCAAGTTTGTTCACCGCCTGCACAACCTGATTGATCTGGTCGCTCAACACCATGCCCGGCAAGTGCAGCATCGCCGAGCCGCGCATGCCCGTGCCGACGTTCGTCGGGCACGCCGTGAGGTAGCCAAGCTTCGGCGAGAACGCGAAATCGAGATGCTCCTCCAATTCCGAGTCCACCTTGTCGATCGCCTTGAAAATGTTCTTCAGTTGCAGCCCCGACTTGATCGACTGAACGCGCAGATGATCTTCCTCATTGATCATCACGCTGATCGTCTCCCGACTGTTGATCACCACGCCGCTGCCCACGTTCTTGGCGGCGTGTTCGCGGCTGATGAGATGGCGCTCTACCAGCACCTGCTTGTCAATGGCGCTGATATTGTCCATCGAGTCGCCGAAATGTTCGGCCATTTCCGGCAAACCCTCGACCACCGGTTGAACCATCTCCAGCAGCTTCTGACGCTCGGCCTTTTTCGCCCACCCCGGAAACGGATAGTCGCGGATGTTCCGCGCAAACCGCACGCGCGAAGACATGACAATCTTCCCGTTCGGGCCCTCGGCCCGGACCCATTCACCGGGGTTCTTGAGCAAATCCTCGATCTTCATCTCGATCATTCGGCCAACGCATCGCGCTAGCCCGTCTGCTTCAATTTCGACTCCAGTTCGCGAATTTCGTCACGAATCTGGGCCGCGTCCTCATACTTCTCTTCGCGCACCGCCTTCTCCAGTTGCTCCGAAAGTTCCCGGACCTTGCCACTGAGCGCCAGGGTATGCATCGCCTTCGCCGGCACCTTGCCGATGTGGTGGTCGCCCTTGTGCATCGCCTTCAACAGCGATGCCAGGCCCGCCTCGAAGGTTTCCCAACAGGCGCTGCAGCCCAGTCGGCCCGTCTTCTTGAAATCCGCCTGCGTAAACCCACACACGGGACATTGCGCCCCCGGCGATTCGACCTTGATCTCCTCGGCTGCGCCCAGGCCCACCAACAGATCCGCCAGCGAGAACCCCGCCGCCTCTTGGACGCCTTTCTCCTTGGCACACGACTCGCACAGGTCGACCTTCAACATCTTGCCGTCCACGATCTGGGTCAGGTGGACCGTCGCCTCCGCCTTTTTGCAGATGTCGCAAACCATTGTCTCAGTTCGCGCCGATCGGCGTCCCTTCCGAGCCAGTCAACTTACGGAAGTCCCCTGTCAATTTCAAGGTGAGTTGCCCCGGCTGACCCGACCCGATGGTCCGGCCATCGATGCTGACTACCGGGACGATCTCGGCCGCCGTGCCGGTCAGGAAAACCTCGGCCGCCGTAATCAAATCGTAGCGGGTCAGGTTCGACTCGTGCGCCTCGATCTTTCGTCGCGCGGCCAACTCCATGACCACCTGGCGCGTGATGCCGACCAAGGCCCCCGCGCTGATCGGCGGCGTCCCGAGTTTGCCGTCGCGGACGCAGAAGATATTATCGCCGGTGCATTCCGCCACATGCCCCTGGCTGTTGAGCATGATGGCCTCAATGGCGCCCGCGTTCACTGCTTCGATCTTCGCCAGAATGTTGTTGAGGTAGTTCAGGGATTTGATCGACGGATTCACCGCAGCCGGATTCGTTCGCTGCGTGCTCGCCGTAACCAATTTCAAACCCTTCCGATAAACTTCCTCCGGGTACAGCTCGATGGTATCCGCGATGATGAACACCGTCGGGTTCTTGCAGCGGAACGGATTCAATCCGAGGTAACCAACCCCTCGGGTCACCACGAGCCGGATGTAACCATCCCTGAGCTTGTTTTGCCGGCAGGCCTCACAGCACGCTTCGACCAACTGTTCCTTCGACATCGGAACTGGCAGCATGATCGCCTTGGCCGACGCGAACAGCCGATCCAAGTGTTGGCCGAGACGAAAGATCCGTCCGTCGTACAAGCGGATGCCCTCAAACACTCCGTCCCCATACAGGAGTCCATGGTCGAAAACCGAGATTTTCGCCTCATCCTCCGAAACAAATTTGCCATCCAGGAAAATTTTCACTGTCGTGCTCCGCGTCTTGTTGTTACTTACCCCAAAAGCCTTCCGTCCGCAATCTCCAACACCCGTTCGCCCCGACGGGCGATATGCTGGTCGTGCGTCACCATGACCAGCGTCGTGCCCGAGCTTTCCCGAAGCTGCCACAACAAATCCAGAATCGCCTCTCCGGTTTTCGAGTCGAGGTTGCCGGTCGGCTCGTCCGCCAGCACCAAGTCGGGCCGGTTCATCAGCGCGCGCGCGATCGCCACGCGCTGCTGTTCGCCACCGCTCAACTCCGCCGGCCGGTGCTCCGCCCGCTCGCCCAACCCGACCGCCCGAAGCAACTCCCTTCCCCGCTCGGCCACGTCGTGGCGGATGCGCGATTGAACCAACGCCGGCAGGCACACGTTCTCCAGTGCGTCCAGTTCGGGCAGCAAATTGTACGATTGGAACACGAACCCAATCCGCTCATTGCGGAGCCGGGTCCGCGCCGCGCCGGACATCATAAACAGCGACGCGCCATCCAGGCTCACGTCGCCTTCCGATGGCGCATCCAATCCGCCCAGCAAGTGCAGCAACGTACTCTTGCCCGCCCCCGACGCGCCGACGATTACCAGCGCTTCCCCGCGCCGCACCTGCACGTCAATTCCCCGCAAGACTTCGATCTGCCGCGCGCCCAAAGTGTAAGTCTTGCGCAATCCCCTCGCAACCAAAATGTCCCCGCCTGCCTCACTCATAGCGCAGGGCCTCCACGGGTTCGAGGCGCGCGGCGCGCAACGCCGGCAATAGACCGGCGAGCGTGCAGATCACCAACGCCGATAACCCGATCGTCAGCAGATCGCGCACCGTCAGCAACGCCGGGATGCTCGGGAAATTGTAGATCTCGCGCGGAAACAACTCGATGCCCACCACGTGCGACAGGAAATGGTTGATCGGATTGATGTTGTGCACCGTCACCAGACCGAGCCCAACCCCAAGCGCCACGCCAAACACCCCGACGATGAATCCCTGGAGCAGGAAAATTCGGAGGATCTTCCCGGAAGCCGCGCCCAACGCCTTCATGACCCCGATCTCGCGCGTCTTCTGGACCGTGACCGTGATCAAGGTGCTCATGATTCCAAATGCCGCCACGACGACGATGAACGTCAGGATGAAGAACATCACCGATTTCTCGACCTGGATCGCGCCGAGCAGCCGTTGGTTCATCTGCGCCCACGTTTGGGCCCGCAACGGAGGTGGGAGCTTTCTATTCAACGCCTCCGCCACTTCCCGGGCACCAACGATCGGGTCGTCGGTGGTGACCTCGATTCCGTGCACCGCGTTGCCGAGGTCGTACAATTCCTGCGCGGTTTCCAGCGAGGTGAAGATCAACCCCGCATCGTACTCGTACATGCCCGACTCAAAAATGCCCGTGACCGTCAATTCCATCGGCAGATAAACCTCTTCCCCCTTCTTCTCGAGATTGCGGGGTGAATAGACCGTGATCTTGTCGCCGAGGACAATCCCGTATTGCGAGGCGAGTTCGCTCCCGATGACGACCTTGTCGCCGGCCAAATCAAGGCGGCCTTCCTTGATGTAGCCGCCAAGCTTGCTGACGGTCACTTCACGTTGCGGATCGATCCCCTTCAGATACGGCGTCGCGACGTGGCGGTCGAATTCGATCAACACCAGCCCCATCGCGAATGGCGACGCCGCTCTCACGTGCGGCGTAGCCAGCACCGTCTTCAGCAACTGGTCGCTGTGTTCGATCAGCCCGCCCGTCACGGTGACGTGCGCGTACATGCCCATGAGTTTGTCGCGCAACTCGCGGTCGAACCCGCTCATCACCGCGATGACCACGATCAGCACCCAGACGCCGATGGTCACCCCCGCCAACGAGATCAACGTAATCACCGAAACAAACGTGCGCTTGGGTTTGAGATAACGAAGCCCGAGGAACAGCTCGAAGGGAAGACGCGTCATCTGGGCAAATAAATCCGAAATCCGAAATCCGAAATCCGAAAGAATCGCTGAAATTCGAATTTCGAATTTGTTTCGGATTTCGACATTCGAATTTCGGATTTCCTAGGTTTGTAATCTTAACTGCGGAAACAGGATGACGTCGCGGATGCTCTCTGCTCCCGTGAGCATTACCACGAGCCGATCGATGCCCATCCCCATGCCGCCCGCCGGGGGCATCCCGTGCTCCAGCGCCGTCAGAAAGTCCTCGTCGAGCATCTCGGCGTGCCCTTCCGCCTGCGCCAGCAAACGCTCGCGCTGGACGACGGGATCGTTCAACTCGGAATACGCCGGGGCAATCTCCTGTCCGTTGATGACCAACTCGAACACGTCCACCACGCTCGGGTCTTCCTTGTTCGGTTTGGCGAGCACCACCAGGTCGGCGGGCAAATGCGTCACGAACGTCGGGTTGATCAGCGTCGGCTCGATCGTTTTCTCGAAAATCGCGTTGGTCGCCTCGTAATCGGGCGCGCCGGGCGGGAGCTCGATACCCATCGCGGCTGCCCGCATCTTGCGGTCTTCGGGCGTGAGTGCAAACCACTCCTTCCCAATGCGCTCCTCGACCAGTTCGCGATACGTCACGCGTCGCCACGGCGGCGTGAGATCGATCTCCTGTCCGTCAGGACGTTTGATAAGCAGCGAGTCTGCAATGGTTTCGGCGACGGAAACGATCAGGCCCTGCGCCAGGTCCATCATCGTCTGGTAGTCGCCATATGCCTGGTAGACTTCGAGCATCGTGAATTCCGGGTTGTGCTTGCGGGAGATGCCCTCGTTGCGGAAGTTGCGGTTGATCTCGTACACGCGCTCGAAGCCGCCCACCAGCAATCGCTTCAGGTACAACTCGGGCGCCACGCGCAAAAATAGATCGATGTCCAGGGCTTCGTGGTGCGTCACGAATGGCTTGGCGGCCGCGCCGCCCGCGATCGGCTGCATCATCGGCGTCTCCACCTCGATAAACCCCCGCGAATCGAGGAACTTGCGGATCTCCGCTACCACGCGGCTGCGCGCCACAAACGTCTCGCGCACTTTCTCGTTCAAGATCAAGTCGAGGTACCGCTGCCGCAGCCGGGTCTCGACGTCCTTAATGCCGTACCATTCCTTCGGCAGCGGCTGGATCGCCTTGCTCAACAGCGTCACGTCCTCCACCTTGACCGTCAGCTCCCCGGCGTGCGTCGTGAAGAGTTTGCCGGTCACGCCGACAATGTCGCCGAGATCGACGAAATGTTTGAACAACTCGAATTGTTCGTCGCCCAGCGCCTGTTTCTGGACGTAGATTTGGATCTTGCCCGTCCAGTCTTTGATGTCCGCGAACAGGCTCTTGCCCATGTCGCGATGGCTCATCAATCGCCCCGCCAGGCGCACCGCGCGGTCAGGCGTCGGGTCTTGACGCGCCGCGGCGATCGACTCGCTCACGTCAAACCGGCCACCGTACGGGTCGATGCCCGCTTCGAGCAGTTTGGCGCGTTTCTCGAGTCGAGGTTGGCGCAAATCTTTCGTCGGTTCCATGCCGCCGCGCAGAATAGCCGGTGGCTGGGGGTCGGGCAATGGAAAACGATGGCCGGTCCGGACTCGAAACTGGCCGGTGCCGCCTCCGAGCCGGGCAACGCCAAAACGCATCGGCCGGGCCCCGGGGGAAACTTCCACGGCGGAGTGGTGTTTCTAAAAACCTGGGATATAGTAAGCGCGATGATCCGAAGAATTCTATGCTTTGCGTTCGTGTTGGCGGCGAGCCAGGCGTGGGCACAACAAGCGGACGCGCCCTCGATTGCGGATTTCGCCAACGTGACCCAGGGGCGTTACCAGGTGTTCGCACAGGGTGGACATCAATTGGCGTTCGAAATCAACATGTTCATGAACGGGATGCTGCGCCAGTACGAGAAGTACTTCAACAACTGGACGCTGAAAGAGGGTACCCGCGTAATCGTGTTCGACAATCCCGACGATTTCCGCCGTTACGCCGGAAGCGTGGTGACGCTGACCCACGCCGGTCTGGCGGGCTATTGCTATTTCAAGACGGACGAGGCAGGCAACCAGTTTTATGAACTCGTCACCTATCAGGACGCGAACCTGTGGCGGGTGCTGGCGCACGAAGGATTTCATCAGTTCATCGGCTACGAACTCGGCCAGCAGATTCCGTTGTGGCTCAACGAAGGCATGGCGCAGTATTTCGAGACGAGCTTCGTCACCGGCACGCACTTCAACGTCGGCCAGGTCAGCCGACAGAAGCTGATGCTGGCGCAATACCTGATCCTCAACAAGCAAGCTCCGCCGCTGGCGCAATTGATCCAGTGGGACCGCTCCACGTTCTACGCCAACGCCAACGTTGCCTACCCAATGAGTTGGGCGCTCGTGTATTACCTGCTGAACTCGAACGGAGACCGGTTCCAGCAGGGCGAGTTTCGCCGTTACCTCCAGGACCTTAAACTCGGCAAGGACGATATCGCCAGCTTCCACAGACGCTTCGGCCAGGACAGCGGCCGCTGGCAGGCCGACTTCGAGGACTACATCCTACACCTGAAAGCCCAAACGAATTGATGGAGTCGCCAAGCGGGGCGCTTGGTCTGCAAGACCTCCGGGACCCCCACAGAACGCCGTTTGCCGCGCGTTCCTCGCGAATTGTCTAGAATTCTGCGCTCCTTTTCGCTAGGCTCATAGCACCATGTGGGGGGTCCTGTAGCTTTGCGAGCACTGAACTGGTACGACTTCGTTGTCATCGTGGCATTGATTTACGGCTTATGGAGCGGCCTCCGCGCCGGGCTGACGGGCGAGATTATCCGCGTCATCGGACTGGTATTGATGATCGTGCTCGCCTTCCAGTTCTATCAACCGTTCGGCAATTGGCTGCAAGCACACTCGCCGCTCAACGAGGAAGCGGTGTATCTCGTCGCGTTCGTGAGCATCGCCGTGGTCGTCCATTTGCTGGCGCTCGCGGCGCGGCTCGCCGTCCACCGGCACGTGCAAAAGCTCAAGCTGGCGGCCCTGGTCGAAAACGTCGGCGGCAGCTTGGCCGGTGTGGTCCGCATGCTCGTAATCATGGCGTGGGTGACCGCGTTCGTGTGCCTGTCCGGCAGCGACTACTGGCGCCGCCAGGTCGGCGAACAATCGCGGTTCGGGTCGTTCGTCGCCGCGCAAGTGCCCACGGTCAAAGCCATGTTCGAGAGGCCGGCTCCAGAGAAGAAGACGGGATTGCTGCCCGACCTGAAGCGGCGGCCCGAGCCGAACTATGAGGCAGCCGGCTCGACGAATGCCAAGCCCTCGCCAACAACCGCCCCGTAGCCGTGCGTGGTCTCATTTCCGATTCAGTACTCGAGCAGGTTCGCCAGAACAACGACGTTGTCGAGGTGATCGGCTCGTATTTCCCCCTGAAACGTGCCGGCGCCAACTTCCGCGCCCTGTGCCCGTTCCACAAAGAGAAGACCCCCAGCTTCAACGTCAATCCCCAAAAGCAGATCTGGCACTGCTTCGGCTGCGGCGCCGGCGGCGACGTGTTTACCTTCGTGATGAAGTACGAAAACCTCGATTTCGTTGGCGCCGTTCGCCGGCTGGCCGAACGCGCCGGGATCAAGATCGCGTTTGAAGAACGCGCCGGCGAACCGACCCGCGACCAGAAGGACCCGCTCTTCAAGCTCCATGAATTGGCAGCGAATTTCTTTCACCACAACTTGCTCCGGGAACAGAGCGCCGCGCCGGCCCGCGAGTATCTGCAGAAACGCAAGATCACGTCCGAAATCGCCCAGCGGTGGCGACTCGGCTATTCGCCAGACGCGTGGGATGCCCTCCTTCAGTACGCCGCGACCAAGAAGTTCTCCGCGGAACAGCTCGAAACCGCCGGGCTCGCGCTCCGACGCGAAAGTGGGGACGGGTTTTATGACCGGTTTCGCGGACGGCTCGTGTTCCCGATCACCGATGAACAGGGACGCGTCGTGGGGTTCAGCGGCCGGATCCTCACGGACGCCAAGGACCGGCCCGCCGCGGCCGGCCAGCCGAAGTACGTCAACTCGCCCGAAACACCGATCTTCCAGAAAGGCCGGGTCCTCTTCGCGCTCGATAAGGCCAAGCGGGCGATCCTTGAGGAGAAATGCGCGATTGTTTGCGAAGGTCAGGTCGACACGATTTCGTGTCACGAAGCCGGCATCGAGAACGTCGTCGCCCCGCAGGGCACGGCCCTGACCGAACACCACGCGCGCATTCTCAAGCGCTACGCCGAGGAGGTTGTGCTAATGTTTGACGCCGATGCCGCGGGCCAGAACGCCGTCGTGCGCAGCGCCGAGCCGCTGTGGGACGCGGGCGTCGTTATCCGCGTCGCCGTGTTGCCGCAAGGACACGACCCCGACAGTTTTGTGAAGACGCTCGGAGCGGAAAGGTTGAAGGCGTTGTTGGCCAAGGCACCGAGCTTCTTCGTCTATCTGCTCGATCGTTTGTCGCAGCAATACGACCCCGACTCGGACCGGGGCAAACTCCAGATCGGGCGGCAAATGGCCGAATGGCTCGCGCGCATTTCGAGCCCCATTCTGCTCGCCACGTACGCCCAGCAGACCGCCCGAAAGTTGGACATTAGCGAAGACGCACTCCGCAAAGAAGTGGCGAAACTCGTCGGCAGCCGGCGGGACCGGGGCGCAAGCGTCGATGTTGACTCGGCTGCTCCCGCGGAAGAAGTGGCAGCGGATCGTTCGCGCGGGTCCCCCGCGGAGGCGATGCTGTTGCGAACCATGTTGGCCGACGACCGCGTGATCGAGTTGGTGGCGCAACGACTGGATGCGGCATGGTTGAGCGGTAGCGTCGCCGGGCAACTGATTCAGGATGTGTTGCGGTTTCACGACGCCGGGCACTGGAACGGGCCGAACACACTGCTGAACCAGCCGCAGCGGGAAGAAACAAGCCAACTCTTGTCCGAATTGCTCCTGAGCGCAGATCTCGCCAAGCGGCCTGAAGCGGCTGCGGCAGATTGCCTCGCCACGCTGGAAAGGGGATGGCTGACTCAGCAATTGCACGAGTTGCGTCGTCAATTGGAGCGGCCCGGGCTGGCCGTGGTCGAGCTCGCCCGGCTGCAACGACGGGTACTTGACTTGCGCCACAAACTAGACCATATTGCGCAGCTTTCGTTGGAGAAAAGGTAACTTACTCTGCGTCCCTTAGAGGTTTATGTCGAAAGATAATCGCCGCAAGAGAACTACCGTTCCGGAACCGCCGCAACTCGATCGCGACGAGAAAAACGAGAAGATCAAGGAGTTGATCAAGCTCGCCAAGGAACAGGGGTACCTGACCTACGGTGACGTTAACGATATTCTGCCCGAAAACATTCTGTCCCCCGACGCGCTCGACGCCATCCTCATTCTACTCCGCGGGATGGACATTGAGATTATCGATGCCTCCGAGGTGGATCGGTTCAAGCGGGAGGCCGAAGAGGAAAAGGAAACCCAGAAGGTTGATTCGCGGCTCGATATTCTGGATGACCCCGTTCGGATGTACCTGAAGCAGATGGGCCAGGTCCCGTTGCTCACGCGCGAACAGGAAGTCGAGATCTCCAAGCGCATCGAGGTCGCCGAGAACCACGTCAAACAAATCATCAACAATTTCGGATTCACCGCCAAGGAACACGTCGCGCTGGCCAAGCGACTCCTGAGCGGGCGGGAGCGGTTCGACCGCGTCATCATCGACAAGAAGATCGACAGCCGCGAGCAATACATGCGCATCCTGCCGCGGTTGTTGGCGCAGATCGAAAAGACCGACGGCCAGGTGGACGCCCGTTACGAGAAGCTGGCCCGGTCCGGCCTCAGCAAGCGCGAGCAGGCCAAGCTCCATCGCGAGTTCAAGAAGGCCGACGTGGGACTCCAGAAGCTGTTTGAAAAGTTCTACTTCAAACAGAAGGTACTCGAGGAATTCGTCGAGAAGGCCAACGAAGTGCGCGAGAAATTCGACGAGGTGCTGTTCCAGATTGAAGGATTGGAACGGCTGCGCAAGTCGCCCGACGCCGAAGCTGATTTGCGCGCCGAAGAGCGGAAGCTGAAGAAGCTGGAACTGACCGCCCGCATGACCACCGAGGAGTTTGTGATGGCCCACGACGAACTCAAGTCGTGGATGAAACGGGCGGTCCAGGCCAAGAGCGAGATGGTCGAGGCCAATCTGCGTCTGGTGATCTCGATCGCCAAGAAATACACGAACCGCGGTCTGTCGTTCCTCGACCTGATTCAGGAAGGCAATATGGGCCTGATGAAGGCCGTCGAGAAGTTCGAGTACCGCCGTGGTTACAAGTTTTCCACGTACGCCACGTGGTGGATTCGGCAGGCCATTACCCGCTCGATTGCCGATCAGGCCCGCACGATCCGTATCCCCGTCCACATGATCGAAACGATCAACAAACTGATGCGCGTGCAGAAACAACTCCTCCAGGAATTCGGCCGCGAACCGACCCCCGAAGAAGTCTCCGAAGAAATGCAGATGCCCGTTGACCGTGTCCGGGCCGTGCTCAAGATGGCCCAACAGCCGATTTCCCTGCAATCGCCCATCGGCGACAGCGAAGACACCAGTTTCGGCGATCTCATCGAAGACAAGACGGCCGATAATCCCTCCGACATGGCGTCGTACTCCCTGCTCAAGGAGAAACTCAACGATGTTCTGGACACGCTGACCGAGCGGGAGCGCAAGGTGCTCATGTTGCGGTTCGGCTTGGGCGACGGCTATTGCCGCACGCTCGAGGAGGTCGGACGCCAGTTCCGCGTCACCCGCGAACGCATCCGCCAGATCGAAGCCAAAGCGCTGCGCAAGATGCGTCACCCGACCCGGCTCCGCCAGGTCGAAGGGTTCCTCCAAGCCCAGGGGCTCTGACTTTTCCCGAGTGGTTGCCGCGCGATAATACGGGAGGGCGAGGCTTCCGCCGAGCCGATTGCGAATCTTGGATGGCGAATCGCGGCTCCACGGCTTTCGATTGGGAACGCTCCACCAATAACTGATCCCTTCGCCCCGTTCCACGGGGAGAAGGCTTGCCACGTTCCACGTGGTCAGGTTGAGGGGATGCCCACTGGCCGATCCGTGTGCTCGCTCCCCTGTTTTGCGCTTTCCAACGAGTGACGGGCGTCCTATCTTCCCACCAGCCAGATGGGCCCGTAGCTCAGCTGGTTCAGAGCAGGGGACTCATAATCCCTTGGTCGTAGGTTCGAATCCTACCGGGCCCACCAACACAACCCCTGTTAATTCAGGCTGTTCTAACTTCTCTCCCCTGCCCCATCTTTCTCCCGCAAGAGCGTTCCGTGGCAACCCCGTGGCACGGAGAAGGGAAACGAGGACGGTACCCGAGAACGCTTTTGCGGTGCCCACCGGTAAATGACCGCCGCAGGTGCGCTTCGTTGACGACGGGCAATCCAAACCATAGCGGTTTGTGCGCTATTATCCATAGGGCTTCCCCAAGAAGTCTTCCCGTTTCTGATATCCCCACCACTTCTGCGGCTTAAGCCCGAATAACGTATGCGGCTGATGAAGCACATGCCCTGGAGCCGCGCTTGGAACATTGTTTGAAAGAAAGTCTGTAAGCGGTAGGGCCAAGCTTTGTGGGCGCGGCCCTTTCTGTTTTCCACGGTCCCGCGAGTGGGCGGTTGCGATTTCGGGCCCAGTTGACTTTTGGCGAATCGGTGTCATTGTGCCGAGCTCTGGAGAAGCGAGCAGGCTGGCGTCCAGGTCGCAAACCCCCTCCAGCAGTGCGTGGCATACTGACTTCAAAAGCAGAGGCGAGTGGCATCGGAGAGCGGTTCATTTCGACGCAACGCTCTTTCCATGCCCGCGTTCTGCGCGGAGCGTCTTCGTCGTTGCCTAGGAGAAATCACCCGATGAGAACCCGACGATGGCTCACGAGCATTTCTAAGAGCCCAAACATAAACACCAGAATCATCGCCGCCATGGCGTTCAGCTGGCACCGAGGAGAATCACACCCATGAAATCCAGATTACTCGCCGCACCCATCGCCGTCCTATTAGGCATCGCCTGCGGCCCGATCGCGCACGCCGCCTTGACGACCAATGACTGGTCAAATACGGCTAGCGGCACGTGGAACTGGGCCACGGCGTCGAATTGGCAACTTGGCGCACCCTCCATCAATCAATCCGCCTGCATGATTACTAATGAGGCCGGGCTGATTGGAGGAATCCATACCCGGACGGTCACCATCGACAGTACGACGGTCAGCCAGCCGGGGACGCTGACCGTGACTAACGTGTTCATCTCGGCACCCGGGACAGG
>DATJBF010000072.1:0-23850 GCA_035515475.1 Verrucomicrobiia bacterium | reverse complement strand
TTGGTATCTCGCAGGTCTCTACAGCTCTAATTCGAAGCGACTCGGTATCCCCCCCCTCTCGCGAATACAAATCCACATTTGCCGGATTCGTTTCACAAGTCAACGTTAGTGACATATACTGAAGCCCCGTAAACAAAGGCTTTGGTCGATGTTGAAGCGACAAAAAGCGGAGGATTTAATGGGTGCAACCAACAAATCGGCTCTGCGGGTGATTTTCGATAGTCGTTTGAGGCTGGAGTTTCACGGTTCCAAGGTCAACTCCGATGCGGGCCTGCTGGCGTACCGGGAACTCGATGCGGCCTTAGAACTGACCGCAAGGAGCGGGGGCCTGCTGGATGATTGGCGCACGGGGAAGAACACACAACACTCGCTGGTGGCGCTGCTGCGACAGTCGATCTTTAGCCGGCTGGCTGGATACGAAGACACCAATGACGCCGAACGGCTCGCGGTCGATCCGACCATGCGGCAGGTTGTTGGCGGAAGAGCCACGGAGCACACGGCGGCCTCCACCAGCCAAATGGGTCGCTTCGAGACGGAAGTGTTGACGCAGCCGCGGAATCTGTCGGAGTTGACGCGGTTGTCGGGGTTGTGGATCGAGCAGTTGCGAGACCGCCAGCCGATGCGGGAACTCATTCTGGACATGGATAGTTCAGTCAGCGAAACCTATGGTGAGCAGGAAGGCACGGCTTACAACGGGCATTTCGACTGCACCTGCGACCACCCACTGTTCTCTTCAATCAGTTCGGCGATGTCGAACGGGCGCTGTTGCGGGAAGGCAACGTCCTTAGCGCCAAAGATTGGCGGATGGTGTTGGAGCCGGTGGTAGCACGCTATCGCGGCCAGAAGTTGCCGCGCTACTTCCGAGCGGATGCGGCCTTTGCCAACCTGGAGGTGTATGAGTTCTTGGAAGCCAAATGCTATGGCTATGCCATTCGCCTGCCCGCGAATGAGGTGTTGCAGCGGGAGATTGAGCCGTTGTTGACCCGGCCGGCGGGACGACCATCCAACACACCGGTGGTCTGGTATGCGGACTTCCCGTATCAGACGCAGAATTGGAAACGTGCCCGCCGTGTGGTGGCCAAGGTGGGGTGGCACAAAGGTGAGCTGTTCCCCCGCGTCGGCTCCATCGTCACCAACCTAAGTCGGTCCGCCAAACGGGTGGTACGGTTCTACAACCAGCGTGGCACTGCCGAACAGTGGATCAAAGAAGGCAAGAACGCGGTCAAATGGACGCGACTGTCCTGTCACGACTTTGTGGACAACCAAGTGCGGTTGCAGCTATTTGTGTCGGCGTACAACTTGGGCAACTTCCTGCGTCAGGCGGTATTGCCCCGAGCAGTGCGGCGCTTGACGTTGACGACGTTGCGGGAGAAACTGATTAAGATCGGCGCGAAGGTGGTACGCCATGCGCGGCAAGTGGTCTTCCAGATGGCGGAGGTGGCGATCCCACGGGAATTGTTCCGGGCGATTCTGGAGCGGATTGGGCGGCTGCGGCTGTCCACGCCGTTAACGGGTTGATGTTCACTGGGCAAAAGAACGGAAGGAGTGCAACGACGGAGGGATTGTGCCGATGATTGCCCAAAATGCGCTCGATAACCTGTTCGCGGGCCAGAACACTGTCGCCCGGGTCCGGAGTTGCGTCTTGGAATGGAAGAATTAAGCTTGCGGACGCGGTCAACGGTAAATAAATGACACGCAATAAAGTTCATCGCCCCGCGATGGTCGCGCGAGCAAGTCATACGGAAAATGTCAGAACAAAGGAAGGAAACTGATGAGCCTTCAACCCCTGATCGTCTCCAGCCGCATTGTGGCGCTTCTAGCTCTTCTGAACTCCACTCAGTTCATCAACGGTCGAGTTTGGGCCCAACGATCGCCGGATCTACCTCAGACCAACCACCAAGCAAAGCAACCCCCGGGTCCCCACATCATCACGTTGTCAGACCCTTTGATTCGCCTATCTGGTTCCGGCCTGCCCGCTGAAGTTTTGGACCTGACCGCCGGGAAGTTTGAGAAAGCTTGTTTTAAATATCAGGTTCTCGGAACGAATGTTCCTAACAGAGTCCTTCTCGGAACGAGATACACCCTATCTGGAGCAAGGACCTGGTTGAAGCAATCGAGTGCCTATGTCTTGTCTAGTTCTGCGGGAGAAATACCAATTGCTGATCGGCTAACCGCGCTGACCCTGTTGCTCACCATGCACGGGGGAGGTGAGTCTGACCTAACCTTCGCCCTCTTCGAAGAGATTCCTGCCTCCAGCCCTGAGAACGAACCGGGATACGGACGACAGCTTTCAAATCCGTTTCGGATCAGCGTAAGGGTGCACACCGGGTCACCTCGCGAAATCGAAAATGCGGCCTACACCCAACTCATGCACGCGTCAGAAACCTCTGCTGACCCGGACCTGTATTGCCGGGTTTTTAACTGCTTGGTTCCCACGTTGCGCGGACCGTTCAAGATGATGGCACCCGGCCTCCGCTATCCTGATTCGCTACAGTATTTTCACTTTCTGGCGCAAGTACACAAAACGAAAGACGAGCTATCCCGGCTATTCGGAAAACCGGACCGAATAGATATTGCCTCCGAGAAATTCGCCGCTTCTGAGAAGAAACAAGTTACCGGAGATTGTTGGGTGTACGGTCCATTGACAATCATGTTTCAAGAAGACAAGGCGACCTACGTTTGGTTGCTAGGGCCAGCTCTTCAAAACGTTGATGAGTATGTGAGACGCGAAGCGGAACAGCAGCAGTCAAAAGTCATGAAGTGATCTTCTACTCGTGCTGGGCCTGCAGGACTGTGGCGGCTGATGGCCCAAGGTGTTCTTATGTCTAATTCGTGCTTGGTCATCACGACTGACCTGTCAATGGAAGTTACCAGCCTGCCAGCCGGCCCGCGTGCGGCTCATCGGTTCCCTAAGCACCCCGTAGGGTCAAAAAACGCGTCCTGCCGAATCTCCTTTTAGAAGTATCACGCAAAGCAGGCGACGATGGAGGTTATTCAGGTCAAAGCCTCGGCGTTGGAATAGGCGACATGGGAGGATCTCGACACGCAAATCGGCCTTGCCAGTCATGCGCTGGCTCGCGTCAAAACCGCGCTCTCAAACACGGACTTGACCATTAGAGTCGACATTTCCAACTCGGAGAGTGTAGCCAAGTCTCACGTCTACAGCACTCGGTATACAGTGGACTGGTTGGCGCTCGCGACGCTCCACGAACTGCACCAAGGGGACGTCGATGGCGCGATTGACAGTATCGCATCACTCCTGGCTCTGGCGCGCTTTCAAGGACGTGCGCTCGGCGCGGCTCCTCAGTACTTGCGTCTCCGCACGGTCGAGGGAGGCCTGAAGATGACGTGGGAGACCCTGCAGGCAATCGGTGCGACAGAGTCGCAGTTGGCCCGACTCCAATCTATTTGGGAAACGGACAACTTTACCGACGAAATTCTCGAGTCCTTGGAACAGGCGCGGGCTCAGCGTCTCAGTTGGCTTGATCAGAATCGCTCATTGAAAGGGTTTTGGGCGGTGTGCAAGAGCCAGATGTCGTGCTGTCATGATTGCGGTGATTGCTGGCATCTCGACGATTTGTGGTTCGATGCACGCGCGATCTGCCGGGTTCTGTCATGGCGACTGGCCTGGTTCGATCAGGATAAACTCCAAGCCCTCAAAGACTGGCAAGCGTGCCTCGACGACGCGCGAGTAGCGGTACCGCAGGGCGACCGGTCCCGATTTCACTTCGACGAATGGACGCTGCGTCGACGACGTAGCCGCTACGATTTTTGGCGACTCTTACAAACTTACTATCTTGAGCCGGATGGCGAGATGATGGTCATGCAACCGATGCGCGCAGAGACGGAACGCCGAATGGCGCTCGTCGCCATCGCCCTCAAACGATACGAACTCGCGCACGGGTCGTGGCCGGATTCCCTCAGCGAGTTGACGCCATCGCTTTTGGCGGAAGTGCCCCGAGACCTGATGAATGGCCGGCCCCTTCGATACCGCCGCAATGCAGATTCCACGTTTACACTGTACTCGGTCGGTCAGAATTGTGCCGACGACGGTGGAAGCGTGGAACGAGACCTTGACAGTTCGCCATATGGTGGATGGTTTTGGCGAACGTGCGATGCGGTGTGGCCGATGCCCGCCACGGCAGAAGAAGTGGCCGCCATCCAGCGACAACGTTAGATCGTTGGCCATCCTCCCAACTGCGCGAGCGACCTCAACATGCCTGTTCGGCGGTCACCGACTGCCGCTACAGCGGACCGCACCTCCACGCATTCGTCACCGCGCCTGCAAGGTGACGCCGGTGGTCTGGGTCAGGCTGAAACCCCCGCGTTGCTCGGTGACGAAAACTGCCATACTGACCTGATCACCCGATTTGATGCCCGCCAGTTGCTCGGCCAGTTGATCCATCGACTGAAATTCTTCACCGCCGACGTGCGTGATGACGACGCCCCGACGGAACCCCGCCGCGGCACCGGGCCCGCCCCGTTGCACGTCCGAAACCAGCACGCCCGGCATCGCCGGTACCCCCAGCGCATCCGCCAACTGCTGCGTGAGCGGCTGGACCCGCAGCCCGAATTTCTTCCACATCAAATCGATCGCCGACAACTTCGGCAGCGCGGTCATCGTCACCTCGAACTCGCGTCGCTGGCCCTCACGTTCGACGGCGAATTGAACCGCATCGCCCGCCCTCTTGTGCAGGAAATGCTGCAACAGCGGCAGCACGGCGGAGTAGTTCACGCTGTCCACCGCCACGATCCGGTCGTTCACTGCCAGCCCGGCTTTCGCGGCCGGACTGTCGACTTGCACGTCGGTGACCAACACCTTCCCCGCCTCATGCTTGAACTCCAGTCCCAGCCACAGGTGCGCCCGTTTCTCCGGCGAGAACCACATCGCCAACATGTTCGCCACGCGTTTGGCGGGGATGGCGAATCCGATCCCTTCCGCCTGCGACAGGATGGCCATGTTGATGCCGACAAGCTGGGCCCGGGTGTTGATCAACGGCCCGCCCGAATTGCCGGGATTGATCGCCGCGTCCGTCTGCAAAATGTCCTCGAACGTCACGTCGCCGGCGTCGCACCGGCGGTTCATGGCGCTGATGATGCCTTTGGTGACGGTGTGATCCAGCCCGAACGGGTTGCCGATGGCGACGACCGTCTCGCCCAACAATGGTCCCTGATCGCTGGCGATCTCGACGTACGGCAGCGGCTTCTTCGGCTCGACCTTGAGCAACGCGAGATCGTTGTTTTCGTCGCCGCTGACGTATTGCGCCTCGTACTTCGTGTGATCGCTCAACACCACGTCGATCTTGTCCGCCCGGCGCACCACGTGCCAGTTGGTCACGATCCAGCCGTCCTGATCCACGATCACACCCGAGCCCAGGCTTTGACTCCTTTCGCGACGGGGCGACCCCGATTGGCCGAAGAACTGACGGAACAGATCGTCGAACGGATCGTTGAACCGGCGTTGCACCATGCGTTCGGTGCTGATGTTGACCACGGCCGGCACGACCTTCTGCACGGCTATCACCACCGGGTCGCGCGCCGGGTCCGGCCACGGTTCGTCCGCCGGCGTTGTCCCGTTGGCGCTGGCCGCTCCGAGCGCAATCCCGGCGAAAACCCAAAAACACATTCGCGTTTTCATTGCCGGTGAGTATATTCTGCACGTCCGGGAGAGGCAAGCGATGGCACTGAGCCGTTACGGGGAATTGCGAAACCAGCTTATGCGGGAGAGTTTTCCCACCGTGTTCGCTCCCGTCGTGGTGCGCGACGCCGACAGCAATTATGTCCCCATTCCGATTAGCGAGCGCCTCGTGCAATGCATCTGGTACGACCAGCGCTTGAATCCTGACTCCCTGCACACCACCGACGGCCGGCCCGTTCGCGTCCTGTTCCACGGCTGGTGGAACCTCGAACCGGGTCCGGATTTCAAGCGCGCCACCATTCAGATCGGGGATGAACCCGAGCGCACCGGCGACGTCGAGGTGCATCTGCGCGCCGAGGACTGGGACCACCACGGCCACGAACGCGATCCGCAGTTCAACGACGTGATTGTGCACGTCGTCCTCTGGGAGGCCGGCAGCCAACACGTCCCGCGGACCCGCGCCGGCCAAATCCTGCCGCAGATCGTCCTCCAGCATCAACTCGATGCCACGCTGGAGCAACTCCACGACGAAATCGATCTCGATTCCTATCCACACAACGCCGGCAGCCACCACGGCCAATGCGCCGAAGTCCTGCAGGCGTTGCCAGCCGACTCGGTCGTCGCCCTGCTCGATGCCGCCGGCGACGAGCGGTTCGCCACCAAAGTCCGCCGCTTCTCGCGCTGGATCCACCGGGCGGGAGCCGAACAGGCGTTTTACGAAGGCTGGATGGAAGCACTCGGCTACAAGACCCACAAGAACGCGTTTCGTCTGCTGGCCCGGCGGCTGCCGCTGGCCGAATTGGCCGGACATCGGGCCCGACTGGCCCCGGTACTGTTCGGCCTGGCGAACTTCCTGCCAACGGGCGCGCCGCCCACACGGGGCACCGCGGCCGCCCGACACGTGAAACGGCTCTGGAACGCGTGGTGGAAACTGCGGCCCGATTTCGAGGATCGGATCATGCCCGCCGAAACGTGGCGGTCCGGTCCTGTGCGTCCCGCGAACCATCCCCACCGACGGCTCGGCGCGGCTGTCGCACTGCTGAAGAAACACCCGAACTTCATGGAGAAAGCCGTCGGCGCAGTCGAGAGTGGCGGCGATCCGGCGAGATTCTTCGCCGAAATTCGCGACGAATATTGGAGCCACCACTTCACGCTGGGAGGCAAACCGCAACTCCGCGCCAGCGAATTGATCGGCGCCAGCCGCGCCCGGGAGATCGTGGCCAACATCGTCCTGCCGTTCGTGGCCGCCTACGCCCGCGACCGCGACGACGACAAGCTCGCCCGGGCTGCGCAGACGCAATACATGCGGCTGCCTGCTGCGCCATCGAATGAAATCGTCCGCCTCGCCAGCGGGCAACTTTTTGAGAAGCCATCCGCCGCGCGGCGCTTCATCAGGACCTCTCGCCAGCAGCAGGGCCTGATGCAGGTCTTTCAGGATTTCTGCCTCAACGACAAGTCGGTCTGCCAGCGATGCCAGTTCCCCGAATTGGTCCGACGCTGGACGGGCGTCTAGTGGAACGCGCGGCCCGCCCGTTCCCCCATGCTCACTCCGCCAAGAGCTTTTTCACCTGCTCGCCGAGATCGTCGCCGCGGGCTTCGAGGGAGCGGACGAACCCTTTCTTGTCCACCAACCAAGCGGCGGGAATCGCGTGGACGCCGAAACGCCGGCCGAGTTCGTTGTCCCACATCTTGCCGTCAAAGTACTGCGGCCATTTCATCCCGGACTTTTTCGTGAAATCGAGCAACTGCTGCTTGTCGCGGTCGAGTGAGATGCCGACGACTTCGAAACCGTCCTTCTGCAGTCGGTTGTAGGTGGCCACGACGTTGGGTACTTCCATGCGGCACGGAACGCACCACGTCGCCCAGAAATCCACCAGCACGACTTTGCCCCGCAGCTTGGCCAGATCGACATCGGTGCCGTCGACCGCCGTGAACTTCAAGTCGAGCGGTTTCTTCATCAGTTCGCGCTTGAACTGGATCTTCTCCAGTTCCTGCTTGGCCTGGTTGGACACCCGTTGATCCACGTGGCCGGCCAGTTCGCGATAGAGCGCTTCCGCTTTCTCGGAATCGTGTGTGTTGAGGAAATCGGCCCAGTCGAGCTGCACCAGGGCCGTGCGCAGGTCATCGGGATAGTTCTTGCGCACCGCTACGATGTCGGCCTCGATCGCCGCCAGCGCTGCGGCATTCGTGGACACCCCGGGCATGTCCAGCGCGCCGATGCGGGTGCCGAGAGCAAAGAACGTCGCCGTGGACTTGACGTTGGCGGTTGCGTCGGGAGCCCCCACGATTTCCTTTACCCCGGCTGCGATCGCCGCCAGGTCCGGGGCCTTGTTATCGAGGTCTGCCAGAGTCGAATCGGCCCGCAACTGGATCAGTTTGGCATCCCACCGGCGGGGATCGGTCCCATACCGCTTTTCGAATTCGGCCGCGGCCTCGTGCAAATTCACCAATCGTTCCCGCAACTGCCCGCGGGTGGCACGCGGGACATTCCGCTCACCGTCCTGAACTTGTTGCCAGAGTTCGTCGGCAGTCTTGAACTGGGAGAAATCAGCGCTCCGCGCCGACGTCACCACCACTGCCAACACAAGGAAGAATGACAGAATCAGTTTCATGGTTGATGTTGGGCGCCCAACTGCGTGCCGCCACCTTACCATCCCCCGCCCCGACGTTCAAGAAGCGAACCGCGCTTCAATCGTCGGCTTTACTCTTTCGGCAAAATATGCGAGAAACGGGCTCATGAGGTATCGCACGGGAGTCAGGGTCGCGCTGGCCGCGCTTTTACTCTGCCTCAGCTTGACCGCGAGATCCCCCGCGCAAAACCAAGTCACATCGATCACCCTCTCGAATAATCAGGTGGCGCTGCAGTGGAATTGCCGTGGCGCGCTCGAAGTCGCCGACGAGATCAGCGGCCCTTGGACTCCGGTCCCGGGCGCGCATAGTCCGTACACGAACCTGGCCACCAACGACCACCGGTTCTATCGCATCAATCAAACGGTCGACACCACCACGCTCCACAAAAAGGTGATGTGCGGCTACCAAGGCTGGTTCCGCTGTCCCGGCGACGGCACGAACCTGTGGATCCATTGGAGCCGTGATTCGAGCCAGATCACCTCGAACACGTTGACGGTCGACATGTGGCCGGACATGACGGAATACTCGGCCGGCGAGAGGTATAACGCGGGGACCTTCACCTACCCCGGCGGCGCACAGGCCCAACTCTTCAGCTCCCAGAACCAACTAACCGTCGACCGCCACTTCGATTGGATGCGACAGTACGGAATCGACGGCGTGTTCGTCCAGCGGTTCGTGACGGACATCAACGGCCGCCCGTGGATGACAAACGTGTTGAACTACGCCCGGTCCGCCGCCAACCGCACCGGCCGAGCCTTCGCGTTGACGTACGACATGACCAGCGCGCCGACCAACACGCTGGTGAACGTGATGACCAACGATTGGAACTGGCTCGTGAACACCGCCCATCTCACCGACGACCCGCGCTACCTGCATCACAACGGCAAACCGGTGCTGATGATCTATGGATTCTTCCATGATCGGATGAAGACTAATCTCGCCCATCAGGTCATTGACGCATTCAAAACAAACACGACCCTGGTCGGCGGCTGCTTCTGGGAATGGCGCACGGATTCAACTGCCGGCTGGTCAAACGTCTTCCGCAGCTTCGACGTGATCCTCCCGTGGAACACGGGCAACTACACGCAGGTCGGTACGAATAGGTTCGCCACGACAAATTATTGGCCCGTCGATATTGCCGCTGCGAATGCCGCCGGCATGTTGTATTTGCCGGACATCTGGCCGGGATTTAGCTGGGTTAACCTCAATGGCACCACCAATAATTCTGTTCCGCGGCTTGGCGGACAGGTTCTTTGGAATCAGTTTTATGCGGCAGCGACCAACGGCCTCGACATGGCGTACGTCGGCATGTTCGACGAAGTCGACGAATCCACCGCCATCTTCAAAGTGACCAATACCCCGCCACCACAGGGTTACTTCGTCACCTACGAAGGATATCCGTCCGATTGGTATCTGCGCTTGGCCGCCGAAGGCTCCAAGATGCTCGCCGGCGAGAGTCCAATTACGCCGACCATTCCGATCACGCCGTGATACATTCCCGTTCGCCGGTCTCGGACATAATGAATCGTCAGGTTCAATCCACGGTTTCGATTCGGGCCGCCGTCTTACGCGAGCCGGGCCGCCCGCTGAAGATCGAGCGACTGGAAATGGAAGGCCCGCGTGACAACGAGGTGCTCGTCCGCCTCGTGGCCAGCGGCATTTGCCATACCGACATCGATTTTTGCGAGGGCGGCGCATCCGGGCCGGTGGTTCTGGGCCATGAAGGGTCGGGCGTCGTCGAGCGGGTCGGTCAGACCGTCAAAAGCGTGAAGCCGGGCGACCATGTCGTGCTCTCCTACCAATCGTGCGGGGTTTGTCCACCGTGCCGGAACGGGCGGCCGGCTCATTGCCGACACTTCTGGGAAGCGAACTTCGGTTTCGCCCGCCTGGACGGCAGCAACGCCCTCGCAGCGAGTGGCGTGCGCGGGCACTTCTTCGGCCAATCCTCATTCGCGACTCATACTCTGGCCACCACGCGCAATCTCGTGAGGGTGTCGAAGTCGCTTCCGCTGGAATTGTTGGCGCCGCTCGGCTGTGGCCTGCAGACCGGGGCGGGTACCGTGATGAACTCGCTGGCGGTCAGGGCCGGCTCGAGCATCGCCCTCTTCGGCGCCGGCGCGGTCGGCTTGGCGGCGGTGATGGCCGCGCGAATCGTCGGTGCCAAAACGATCATCGCGGTGGACATCAGGCCCAATCGTCTCGCACTCGCCCGCGACCTAGGGGCCACCCACAGTCTTGATAATCGCGACACCAACCTCGCCGGGCGCATCGCCGCGATCACCGGTCGGGGTGTCGATTACGTCGTGGAAAGCACCGGTGACGCGGAATTGTCCCGGCTCGCCCTCAATCTGCTGAACCCGCAAGGCCGCACGGCGCTGTTGACTGGCGCGAGTGGCCCGGACAAGTTACCGGGCGGGCGCAAGGTCCTCAGTGTCATTCAAGGCGATGCCGTGCCGCAACGATTCATCCCGAAACTGATCAAGTTGTACGAGCAGGGGCGATTCCCATTCGACCGCCTGGTGAAATTCTACGAGTTCAGGAGAATCAACCAAGCCATCGCCGACGCCAAACGCGGCGCCACGATCAAACCCGTGCTGCGTATCCGGTGATGATTCAAACTGATAGAAAGAGATCCAAGATAGAGTAGCATCGTATAACTCGCTTAAGGCTGGGTCAGCTCATTAGATAGCTCAGAGCTGCTCCAAGAAGCTCACATCATTCACCGTGAACGGAGGCGAATGTCGTCGATGGACCGCATGACCATGGCTTACTTCCGTCTCATCCCGAGCCGATACATACCACGTCGCTCTTTGACGTGGAAGCCGATCTGTTTGCGCGGCGGATCGGGTGGCACGCTCATCAGCTTCCGTAGCTCACCCAACACATGCCTGATGGCCTGCTCATGGTCGTCGAGGCGTTCGGTAAGACGACGTTCCAGCTCGGCCAACTTGTCGGCGAGTTCACGATGTCCGGCGATGGTGGCGCGTAACTTCACGAAGGCACGGACGACAAACACACTCATCGCCACCGCCCGGTCGCTGCTCAGGACATTCGCTGCCATGATCGCCCCATGCTCGGTGAACGCGTAGGGCAAATAGCGGAGACCGCCCCGCCCTTTTGAGGTCGCAAATTGCGACCTCAAATTCATAACCTCTTGGCGCGTAAGCTGAAACGCAAAATCCTCAGGGAACCGTGAGCCGTTCCGTTTGACTGCTTCGTTCAGGCGCTTTGTCGGCACGCCATAAACTCGCGCCAGATCAGCATCGAGAATCACTCTCTGGCCCCGGACGATTCGAATCAATGCGTCCACTGGCTCGATCGCAACCAGTTCGGTCGCTTTCGCGGTCTTGGCGCTTCTCATCAGAACCTCACCTCACTTTCTGCACGGCCACGGCTGATCACGAGCCGGTCGCTCCGACAACCTTGTCCGGGCTCCTACCGCGATTCGCTCGAACCGTTCAATCCTCGCTGCGTCCGCTCCGAGACGACTTCAGGCGGTTATAGATCAGGACGACGTAGACGAACGTGGCTATCGGCAGCAAGAACCCCACGAGGCCGACGATGACCGGGCCGGGCCCGACATTGGACCAGAAACCTTGCTCTTGCCGGTTTTCAGTCGACACCTTGACGTTATGTTCCTTCAACAACTTGAGCAGCAGCGGATCGTTCGCGGTACCAATTCTCCCGCCGAAACTCTCGAACTGCTCCTCCTTGCCGTTCTCTTTCAGGGTGCCCGAGATGGTCGAATACTGGTCCAGCCGCACTTCCTCCACCTGTCCACTTTCCACCGCAGCCACGAAGGCCTCATACCGCAGGTACTGAGCGTCAGCGGCGCGCGCCGGTGGCACAACGACGCAGCAGACAAGCATGGTCAAGGTGAATCCAAAAAGTCGCTTCATGTCAAAACTGCTCCAGGAACCGCACATCGTTCTCGGTGAACAAGCGGATGTCGTTGATCGACCACATGACCATCGCGATGCGTTCGATGCCGAACCCAAACGCCCAGCCCGTATACTCGTCGTCGGGATAGCCGACCGCCTTGAATACGTTGGGGTCGACCATCCCGCAGCCGGCGATCTCGAGCCATTCTTTGCCGCGGCTGGCCAGATGCGGACTCGACAGGTCAATCTCGAAGCTCGGTTCCGTGTACGGGAAGAAATGCGGACGGAACCGGACCCTGGTGTCGGGCGAAAGCAACTGTTTGAAGAAAAATTCCACCGTGCCCTTCAGGTCGGCCACGGTGACGTTCTTGTCCACGTACAATCCTTCGATCTGGTGGAACGTCGGGCTGTGCGTGGCGTCGGGATTATCGCGGCGAAATACCCGCCCCGGCACCACCACGCGAATCGGTGGTTTGTGTTTGAGCATCGTGCGGACCTGCACCGGCGACGTGTGGGTCCGCATCACGTACCGACCGTACTTCGGGTCGGGCGGCAAATCGACGTACAGCGTGTCCTGAATGTCCCGTGCGGGATGATCGGCCGGCGTGTTCAATGCGTCGAAACAATGCCACTCGTCCT
Organism: Verrucomicrobiia bacterium; assembly: GCA_035515475.1. GTDB lineage: Bacteria > Verrucomicrobiota > Verrucomicrobiia > Palsa-1439 > Palsa-1439 > DATJBF01. Next base: position 11,061 of record DATJBF010000072.1, on the reverse strand, counting down.
CGATCTCCGGGCCGTCCTCGACGGCAAACCCCATCCGGCGGAAAACGGCGACCGTGCGCTCGAACACCTGCGTGAGCGGATGCAAATGGCCGAGTTGTTGGCGTCGGCCAGGCAACGTGGTGTCGACGGCCGCACCCGACCCAGCGGCTTTGGCCTCGAGTTCTTCCTGCTTGGCCGCAACCGCCGCGGTCAACGCGTTCTTCACCTCGTTGGCCAGTTTGCCGACGCGCGGTTTGTCTTCTTTCGAGAGCTTGCCGAGCTTGTCGAGCGCCGCCGTGACCGCGCCCTGACGTCCGATGTATTTCGCCTTGAGCTGCGTCAGCGCCTGCAGATCGGCGCACGCCGCGATCGCCGCCTCGGCCTCGGCGCGCGTGGTCTGAAGTTGTTGTTCGAGTTCCGTCATGGAACCGGCGGCAACGGTAGCGAATCGCAGTCCTACAGGCAAGGAAAGGTTTGCTGTAGCGGCGGTCTGTGACCGCCGACGCACATGATTTCGACGCTCGTAGAGCGCCGCTACAGCAAGAACGGCTTCATTGCCGCCAGCACCTGCTCGACCGTGACGAGCGTCATGCATTCCATGCGCGGCGTGTGCGTGCAGTGGCCCTTCAGACACGGCGAACAGGGGATGCCGGCGCGCAGGACGACGTGCTGTTTGCCGTACGGCCCCGTCAGCGCCGCATCGGTCGGACCGAAAATGGCGACGACGGGCGTGCCGACGGCCGCAGCAATGTGCATCGGGCCGCTGTCGTTGGTGACGACGACCGCGCAGCGCGCATACAATTCGGCGAGATCGAGCAACGTCGTCCCTCCCGCCAGGTTCCGGCAGCCCCGGGCGATCAGTTCGCATCGCGGCCGATCGGCCACGGAGCCGGTCAGGACCACCCGTTTGCTCGGCAACCGTCGCACCAACTCGGTGAATTTGTCGTCGCCCCAGAGTTTCGTCTTCCAGCGGGCGGACGGATTTACCGCGATGAGCCCGTCGGCCCCGGCCCGGGGCGGGAGACCAAGCGGAAACTCGATGGGGCCGGCGTCGCAACCAAGATGCCGGGCGGCGCGCAGATAGCGATCGACAGCGTGCTCGCGGTTCACCGCAACGGTCTCGGTGTAAAACAGCCGGGCGCCTTCCCGGGCATCGCTCAGACCGATGCGTCGGGGAGCACGCGTGGCCCAGGTCATCAGACCGCTGCGGAGCAGGCCTTGCAGATCGACGACCACGTCGAAGCGCTCGCGCCGGAGCCGGGCGAGCAGCACGGGGAATTTGAAGTACTCGCGCCGGCGAAACTCGATGCGTTCGTCGATGATGGGACAATTCTTGAGCAGCGATGCCAGGGCGTCGTTGATCAGCCAGGCGATGTGCGCGTCGGGATACTTCCGGCGGATGAGATTGACCGTCGGCAACGCTTGGACAACGTCCCCGACCGAGCTGGGTTTGATGATCAGAATGGACCGGGGCGACCGAGTGATGGAGTGTTGGAGTGTTGGGGCGGAAGAATGGCTATTCCGTGGCATTACTCCAGCGCTCCATGATTTCTCTTCCCTCACCTTCCGTGCGCCAGGCGCTCGGCGAGCGACTCCGGCAGCCCGGCGGCCCGCACCTTCCGCTGTGTGGTGGCTATGTCGTATTCCACCCGGCGCAACTCGATCATATTGTTCGTCAGATCGAAGATCACGTACGAGGCCTTCGGATTGCGGTCGCGGGGCTGGCCGATCGAGCCAACGTTGATGAAATATTTGCGGCCCACCTCGATCCTGATTTTCGTATAGAGCCCGCCCTGCAGGCCGCTCGGGCCGCGGACGAACGCGATCGGCACGTGGGTATGGCCGTTGAAGCAGACCGGCGTGTGTTGATAGTTAAAGCTGGCGGCAGCGGCGAGCTTGTCGAACACGTACGCCCATTTCTCGGGCAGATCGAGGGTCGCGTGGACGATGGTGAACGATTCGACGTGGCGGACGTATTTCAGATCGCGCAGCCAAGCTTTGTCGTCGGCACTGAGCTGCATGCGCGTCCAGCGGATGCCTTCGGCCGCCATGGCGTTGAATCCCGTCAGGTCGAGGCTGGAGGCGCAATACTCGTCGTGGTTCCCCATGACCGTGGGGCAATTGAGGCCGATCACGATGTCGAGACACTCTTTCGGGTTCGGCCCGTAACCGACGACGTCGCCGAGGCAAACGTAGTGGGTGCACCTCTGCGCCTGGGCATCCTTCAACACCGCCTGCAATCCCTCGAGGTTCGCGTGGATATCGCTCAGGATCGCGTAGCGGATGGGTGTTCGGTCGGTCGTCATGATGGTTTCACGGGAAACACGCGCTGGTCGTTCGGAATGTTCAGCCGATTCTCCAAATCCTTGATCTCGCGTTCAATCACCGACCACAACTGCTCGACTTTCGTATGATCCTGAAACCACAATCGTTTCCATTCTCGATAGGCCGCCACCAGGTCGCCGCATTTCTCCAACGACCGCGGATACATGCGCGCGACGTACTGCGGCGCGTCCGGAAAGCTGGCGGCTTTCCGGAAATACTCGGCCGCCCGACACAAGGCCGCCTGGCACGGCGGCACATCGCAATCCTGACTCAACTTCTCGTAATACAACCAGCCCATGTAAAAATACAAGTCATAGTGATTGGGCACGTTCTCGATGCCGCGGGCGAGGAACTCGCGCGCCTTCTCGTGCCATTCACGCTCCCGTTTGATGCCTTCCGCCCGGGTCCGGTTGTGCGGGTCGGTGAGCGCGGCGTAGCCAATGTTCCACGCCATGTGCCAGGAACCAACGTCCCAGAACAAGATCGATTGCGGTTGCAGCGTCACCACGACCTCCATGTCGCGATACTGCCGCAGCCATTCCCGTTTCTCCCAAAAGCCGTGACTCTGAATCCACAAGAAATCCGCCACCACGCCCCGCAATCCCGCCAACAAGGCAATCGCCAGGTTCTGGCCAATCGCCTCGCGCAACTGGAATGTGACGCGGGCCCCGCCATACTTCAAGCGCAACCTCTCGGCGCGGATAGAGTTCTCCATCGGCAGCAGGGCCAGCCCCATGCCGAACAACACGATCACGACCAGCAGCTTCGTCCCCATAACGTCAAATCTCGCGTCGGGAAAAGATCAGGTGCGCGGCGACGACAATGATGAACGTCCGCACCAGACCGTATACGACGATTTCGGCGATGTGGGCCCACGGCACGACATTGCCCAGGTTGATCTCGTCGGCGATGCTGAACAAGCCAAAGTCGGGCACCACCGCCAACAACGCCATCAGCAGTTTATGGCCGGCCCACACCTCTGCCGCCGCCCCCCGCAGCATCCCGGCGACGAAGATCATAAACGGGACGATGACGTTGAACACCAGCGACGTCGAAAACGTCGAGATCAACAGCGTGATGGCCGCCACCAGCGTCGCCTTCATCGTCTCGGCGACCACCGCCTTCACCAAATCGACGTCGAGCGCCGCCTTGGTGACCTGCTGAATTTGTTGGTTCAGGTCCGTGGCCTCGGCCGCCGGCAGGTTCACACCGTAGGCCTGGTGCAATTCGCGGATCATCCCCTGCTCCTTGATGAACAGCACGGCGCCAAACAGCAGGCACATCGCCAAGATGCTGGCGTCCAGCAAAAACAGGCTGCCGAGAAACTTGCCCAGCAGGAACTCGAACCGCCGCACCGGTTTGGCCAGAATGGTGTAAATGGTCCGGTTCTCCACCTCGTTGGGCAACAACTGCGCCGTCCCGACAATCGCAATCAGCGTGCTGATGACGGATATGACGCCCAAGCACGTGTCCTTGATGAATTTCATCTGCTCGCCGAAGGTGAACTGGGCGAAGAAACTTGCCGAGCCGATGAACACCAGGCCAATAATCAGGAAGAAGTTGAACACTTTCTGCCGCACGGCCTCGGTCAACGTGTTCATCGCGATGATGCCGACCCGGTTCAGGGAAAACCCGACGCGTTCCCGGCTCATCGCCGGGGCAACAACAGCGGTCTCAGTCATGATGTCCCATCCCCCGTTGGTCTTTCTTGAGCGCGTCCAAGAATAGCGACTCCAGCGTAGTCTGCGGATGCTCCATCGACACGACCGACGCCCCGGCGGCCCGCACCGCCTCCTCGACCCGCGTCCGCGCCGCCTCGGGCAAATCCTGGACCGTGATGCTCAGGCGCCGCTGGTCGCTGATGAGCGCCTGGACGTCGCCCTCGAGGATCAACTGCCCGAGGTTCAACACGCCGATGCGGTCGCAGACGTTCTGCACCTGCGCCAGCAGGTGCGAACTCAACAACACCGTTTTGCCCATGCCTTTCAACCGCAGAATCAAATCGCGAATGTCTTTGCTGCCGATCGGGTCCACGCCCGCCGTCGGCTCGTCGAGCAACAGCAATTTCGGGTCGTGAATGAGCGCTTGCGCCAATCCGACGCGCTGCAACATGCCCTTCGAGTACCCCGCGAGCCGACGGTGCCGGGCGCCCGTCAAGCCGACCATTTCGAGCAACTCTTCGACGCGCCGTTTCAACGGGGCGCCGCCCATGCCGCACAGCTTCCCGTAAAACTCCAGCGTCTCCGCCCCGGTCAGGTACCGGTAAAAATAGGGATTCTCCGGAAGAAACCCGATGTGCAATCGAGACGTGACCTTGCTGCAGGGCACGTCAAACACCCACGCCCGGCCTTCGGTCGGCGCGATGAGATCGAGAATGAGCTTCAACGTCGTGCTCTTGCCCGAACCGTTCGGGCCGAGCAAGCCGTACACCTCGCCCTCACGCACGCGGAGATCCAATTTGTCCAGTGCCAACAGCCGGCCTTTGCGCCAGCCGAGGTTGTATTTCTTCGTGAGACGTTCTGTCCGTATGGCGTCCATGCTCAATAGCGGGAAAAAGTCATCAAAACAAAAATCGTCAAAATCGTACCTGCCCGACTCGGGACTTCAACCCTAATAATGCCGTTAACACTTCCCATCCTTTTACCAACTATTGACCTCTCCTCAGAATCGTATGTTGAAGCCATTGAACTCGCCCGTGGCTACCTGCCAATTCGCGTCCACATTGCGGATGTGGCTGCCGAGTTGACTCGAGCGGATCGCGTCGAGGAACCCCGTCACTTCTTCTTCGTTACCCTCAGCGATCAACTCCACGCGTCCGTCGTGCAGGTTGCGCACGTAACCGGTCACTTCGTATCCACAGGCAATCTCGCGTGCGGTGTATCGAAACCCAACTCCCTGCACCCTGCCCGTGTAAAAGACCGTCGCACGCTTCCGCATAAACTCAGCCGCCGAGACTACTGACAAACACCAACCACGTCAAGCGAGCGACTTGACCCACAACTCCGGCTGGACCAGCCCGCCAACGGCAACCCGCTGCGTGTGGCCGGTCACACAGCCCGCCAGCCGTCGCCTCGGCTTCTTAATTCCAGAACAATCCGCAACGAACCGGCTCCCAAGCATTTGCTGGCGATGTTGAGGCGGGAACCCTCCGTGCGGCCACTGTGAGCTTGCCTCAGGGCATGCTGCTGCGGTAGAGTCTGGCGTCACCCCGGAAGGAGAGGCCATGGCATTATTCGGCGGAATGTTCGGCAGCGCGAAGCACCCGAAGCTGGATCAACTTTCGCAAGCCATCCAAACCGGTCTCGGCCTCCAGCTCATCCGGCCCGACGACGCCGTGTTGGGGGTAATCGACGCCATGACATCCCACGACCTCATCAGCGTAGCCAACTCGCGCAGCGTCGAAGGCGCCCAAGAGGTCTTCAGGAGCAAATCGCTCCGGGCCGTCGTTGACCCGGCCGCCCGCACCTTGACGCTCCACGTCGCCCCACCCGAGGACATTGAGCGCGAATTGCAGGCCGAGCATACCGCTGTCAACGTCCTGCACATGGGCAGCCACCATGCCACGTCGCGCATCATCCGATCGTTTAACCCGGCTGCCGAGCCGATTAAAGTTACGCCCGGCCCCGCAATGGCGCGTGCCGATACTACGGCGCCGTCCGTGCCCCCCGCGTTTGAACATCTCGAAGCGACCGAACGACTCTGCCCGTCGCTGGTCGATCATTTGGTGAAACACGGTCAGTTGACGACCTCCGATAAGGACGCGCTGAAAAAGATCAAGCCGGCCGACTACACGCTGGAGGCGCGTGTGGTGGCGTTGGAGCATTGGCGCGAGGAATTCACGCGCCGGGCCCGTCGCATCCACGTGTCGCGGACCGGCGGCGCATCGCTTCTCAACGCCAGTACGGAGGAACCCGCCCAAGAATCCGAAGAAGCCGTGCTGCGACGGTTCGATGACCTCCTGCATTGGCTGGGCAAGCTGATGAAGGCCCTGGAACACAAATCCATCAAGTTCCACGGCAAACCCGTCTGGCTCCCGCATTAGCGCCCCATCTCGCCTGCACGCAGGAAATCGTTCTCCCGCGCGACCAATCAGATCCCTGAAGATCGCCGTCAGACATCGTGCCGCCCGCGGCGGAGTCGAACGGGCATGACCCGTCGGAATGAAATGATTTGAAGCTTGCCGGCGCGGGAGATTCTGCGTAACTTGCCCGCGCCTGATCGGGACGTAGCGCAGTTTGGCTAGCGCGCTTGGTTCGGGACCAAGAGGTCGCGGGTTCAAATCCCGCCGTCCCGACCATTTCCAATGGTCGGCGGATGCCGTTCGTCGTCCAACGGCAATCCCGCCCTGCCGGCGATCATCGCCCTCACGCTTTCCGACGCGCCCGCAAGAACTCAATCACCATGGGCAGCACGGAAAGGAAAATAATCGCCAATTCCACGATCGCAAAGTGCTCTTTCACGAACGTGAGCCCGCCAAACCAGTAGCCGCCGTACAACAGCGCCGCCACCCACAACACGCCGCCGGCAACGTTGTACGCAGTGAACCTCAGATACCGCATGTGTCCAATCCCCGCCACAAACGGCGCAAACGTGCGCACGATCGGCACGAACCGGGTGATAATGATCGTTTCGCCGCCATACTTCTCGTAGAACGCATGCGTCTTCTCCAAGTACTTCGGCTTGATGATCCGCGGAAACTTCGCGGACAGCTTGTCGCCGAAAAGGCGACCTACCGAGTAATTCGTCGTGTTCCCCCCGACCGCGGCGGCGGACAACAGTCCAAACAGTAATCCCACGCTCATCGGGTTGTCGGGCGTCGCCGCCAACGCACCCGCCGCGAACAATAACGAGTCTCCTGGCAAAAACGGCGTCACCACAAACCCGGTCTCGGAAAAGATGATCGCGAACAAAACGACGTACGTCCACGTCGTTCCGTGGACTCGCATCGCGTCATTCAGATGCCTGTCGAGGTGCAAAAACAGATCAACGATTTGATGTATCCACTGCATTGAAAGGTCGATACGTGTACCACACAGCCTCCGGCTTGTCAGCCTCGAAAACCCCTTGGCGTCAATCCCGCAACCCCAGATTATTGCTTGACCAAAGCCCCTCTGTACGATACACTTATGGTGTGATTACCCAAGTTTGGTAGCCCGCCCACTCCAAGAAGAGACTCTCCTCTCATGATCCTCCACCAGATTTCGGGTAACGCATCCAGTTTTCGCCGCGCATCTTACCGCGTATTTCCGACAGGCGATTTCATTCGCGCGGTGGTGATTCTGGGTGTGGTGCTGCTGCTTTCGGCCGGGCTCGGATACGGTCAGCAGTTGCCTCCACCCAACTACTACGTTTCCACGTCAAACTTGACCAGTTCCACCCTCAAGTCCGCGTTGCACAACATTATCACGAACCACACCGTTATCAGCTACGACGACGCCCACGCTGCCCTGACGGTCTTGGATCAGGACCCGACGAACTCAGCCAACGTGATTTTGATCTACTCCGGTTATTCTGTTCCCGCGAGCACATGGCCCTCGTGGAATCGGGAGCACATTTGGCCGGAGTCGTTCGGTACCAGCTCGGGCACGCAGCACTCGGATCTATTCAACCTCCGCGCCTGTGACCAAGGGGTCAACAGCAGCCGCGGAAACAAGTACTACGATGTCTCCACCCCGCCCATTAGCCATTACTCAGGAGCCCCCGAATCGTCCAGCGACGGCGACTCGTGGGAACCTTGGGGCCCCGATAAGGGCTACGTCGCTCGTGCGTCCTTTTACATGACGACGCGCTATAATGGGACGGGTGGCGATGCCAATCTGCAACTGGCCGACTCGCCCAATTCCGGCGCCTTCATCTTTGCCAAGCTCTCGACCTTGTTGGATTGGAACCGGCGGTTCCCGCCATCGAATTACGAGCGCACCCGCAACGGCGTGATTTACCAGACGTATCAGCACAACCGGAACCCGTTCATTGACAACCCGGACTTCGCCGACATGGTGTTCTTGGGCGTGGATGGGTTCGCCGCCTGGCAGGGCACCCATTTCTCCCAAGCGGAACTGACCAACGCAGCCATCTCGGGCGCCGCGGCCGACCCGGATGGTGACGGCACCCCTAACCTCGCCGAATACGCCCTCGGACACGATCCGCACGTCGCGGAATCAAACCCCATCCAGAGCCTGACCTTCCAGATCGCCGACGCGACCAACTACGTGTACCTCACGCATCATCGGAATCATTACCTGAGCGGAGTGACACTTACCTACCAGATTTCCACGAACCTCACCTCTTGGAGCGACGTGCTGGGAGAGCTCGTCACCAACACGCAAATCGACGCCCAAAAAGACCTGATAACAGTGAGATTTCCAGCCAGCGGCCCAACCGAGTTCGTGAGACTCAAGATCCACCGACTGGCCGAAGGCCCCCTGATTGTCGAGAACGGAGCGACCGTGGTCTCGGAAGGATGCTCGCCCACCAACGGCGTCATCGATCCGGGCGAAACCGTGACCGTCAGCTTCTCCTTGAAGAACGTGGGCAGCAGTGCCTCGATCAACCTTGTCGCCACGCTTCTCGCGACAGGCGGCGTCACCTCGCCGAGCGGTCCCCAAACTTATGGCGTCATAACCAACGGCGGGGCGGCGGCAGCCCGGTCGTTCACCTTCACAGCCGCCGGCTCTTGCGGTGGCATTTTGACGGCGACGCTGCACCTTCAGGACGGGTCGACGGACCTCGGCGCAATTACGTACACCTTCACCCTTGGTCAAGTCGACACCCCGCTCGACGAGGATTTCGACGAAGCCAGCCCGCCCGACCTGCCGACCGACTGGGCGACATCGGCCTCCGGCGCGCAATCGAACTGGGTGACATCCGCCACGCAGGCGGACACAGCACCTAACGCGGCGTTCTCGCCCGACTCCGGCGACGTTGGTATTAACGAACTGGTCACACCTTCTTTCTTCATCAGCAGCGCATCGGCGCAACTGACATTCCAGCAGAATTACAGCTTGACCGTCAGCGCGACCAATTCCAGCCTCGGCTACGACGGCGGCGTGCTGGAGATCAAGATCGGCGGCGGCTCGTTCCAGGACATCCTCGACGCGGGTGGCTCGTTTGTTAGCGGCGGATACAACGCCATCCTCAGCAGCGACTACGGCAACCCACTCGCCGGCCGCCATGTATGGAGCGGCAACGCCGGCGGGTTCATCACAACCACGGTTGCTCTGCCAGCGGCGGCGGCCGGCCAGAACGTTCAACTGCGTTGGCGCTGCGCCGCGGGCAGTCCCCCAAGCGAGTTTGCGTTTGTCGAACCACTCTCCTCTTCGGGTGTGCTCGCGGGTTGGGATACGAGCACCCTCTCAGGATATGGGCCATCGCCCTTCGCCGCCACCACCAACGCCACGAACATCACCGTCGGCGGGTTAACGCGCGGGTCGGGCGTCGGCACCGGCGGGACCGCGGCAGCACGAGCTTGGGGCGGGAACGGCTGGGTCGATACCAGTGCAACTAATGCCATCTCGAACAACCGCTTTGCCACATTCACCGTCCAGGCGAACCCGGGTTCCAGCGTGTCCCTTACCAGCATCAGCAAATTCGATTATCGTCGCTCTTCTACGGGCCCACCCAATGGGCTGCTGCAATACCGGATTGGACCGTCGGACTCGTTCCATGACATCACCACGGTCAGTTACTCGTCGACCTCTTCCAGCGGAGCGTCTCTCGGCCCAATCGACCTCTCCACCATCCCGGCGCTGCAAAACGTCCTGGCGGGCACCGTTGTCACGTTCCAGATCGTCAATTGGGGCGGCGGCAGCGCTGGTACATGGTATATCTTCGACAAGGATAGCAGCACCGCCTCCGACTTTGAAATTCAGGGCGCAGTCAACGCGGGCGGCGTGGGCGGCGGCTGGTACGTCGACTCGGTACTCATCGAAGAAGCCACCTGTTGCGGCCCGTAGGTGGCCGACACTCCACGAGTTACGGTCTCTGCTGCTGATACCAAGCAACGGCCTTCTCGATGCCCGCGCGGAAATCGACGCGCGGCGTCCAGCCGAGTAGCTTTTGGGCCCTGGTGACATCAGCCTGGCTGTCGCGGACGTCTCCCGGACGAACCGGCTCGAACCGCGGGGCGATTCTCTTGCCCACAACCCCGTTGATCGTCTGGATAAGCTCCAGCAACGACACCCGACCGCCGCAGGCGATGTTGAAGGCCTGCCCGAGCGCTTCCTCGGGCGCCGTACAGGCCGCCAGATTGGCGTCAACCACGTTCTCGACGTGGGAGAAGTCGCGCGTCTGTTGGCCGTCCCCGAACACCGTCGGCGGTTCGTCTTTCAGAATCGCGGTGATGAACCGCGGGATGACGGCGGCGTATTGCGACTGCGGGTCTTGGCGCGGCCCGAAGACGTTGAAGTAGCGCAAGGAAACGGTTTCGAGTCCGTACAGTTGCCAGAAGATACGGCAGTAGTATTCGCCGCAAACCTTTTGGACGGCGTAGGGCGATAGCGGCGACGGGAGCATGTCCTCGCGTTTGGGGAGTGTGGGCGTGTCGCCATACACACTGGAGGAGGAACTGAACACGACGCGATGCACGCCGGCATCGCGGGCCGCAATCAACACGTTGAGCGTGCCCGTGATGTTGGCTTGATTGGTTGTGTGCGGATCTTCGACCGATCGCGGAACGCTCGGCACGGCGCCGATATGCAGCACGTGCCGCACGCCGTCCATCGCGTGTTTCACCGCGTCGAGCACGCGCAGGTCGCTTTC
>DATJBF010000071.1:0-23750 GCA_035515475.1 Verrucomicrobiia bacterium | reverse complement strand
CTGTGGGCCGGTGGCGGTGCTAATCTCCAAGCTCACCGTTTGGTGAGCGCCGTTACAAATCAAGGTTTGGGAAGTTTTCATTGCAGAAACCACCAAACCCTACGGCCTCACCAAACGTCAATCGCATCGTTCCGGCTTAGGGCAGCTGACTCGCATGTCTGATGAGCCTCACAAGTGGCTCCTCAAATCAACGCGTCAGTCGTCGGGCGGCCACCAGTTCGCCCCTCGCCGTTCGGTCTCCCTTCCCGCTCGACGCTCCCCGCTTTCCGCTCCACGCTCCCCGTTTCCCCCTTTGACGCCTTCGCCGCGTCGGGGTATACTCCCGGGGTGAGGTTACCCCGGCAAATCGCGGTGATGCCGCTTCCGAATGCGATCCTGTTCCCGCACGTCTTGCTCCCCCTGTACATTTTCGAGCCGCGCTACCGGAAAATGTTGGCCGACTGCCTGGCCGACGAGCGGATGTTTGCGGTCGCGCTCCTGCGCAAGGGCTGGGAGAAGGAAGGCCGCAACCCCACGCCGTATCCGGTGGCCAGCATCGGGGTGATCCGCACGTGCGTGGCACGGGCCGACGGCACGGCGAACGTGATTCTCGAAGGCGTGGCGCGGGTGCGGATCCGCGAGTACCTGAAACAACGGCCCTACCGGGTAGCGCGAATCGAACCGCTCGAGAGCACCGAAACCCTCGCCGAAATGAAGCGCCAGCCGTTGATGGAAGCCGTCACGCAATTGGCGAAAGCACGGGCGCGGGCCGGCGCGGAGTTGCCGAAATCGGTGCTTACGGCCCTGCGGACGATCAAGAGCCCCGATTACCTCACGGACCTGGTGAGCTACACGCTGCTGGACGATTATTACGACAAGCAATTGATGCTGGAGACGCTCGACATCGACGAACGCCTCGACAAACTGGTGACGCTCCTCCACAAGAAGATCCAGCAGTTCGAGTTGTGGAAAACGCTCCAAGGCAAACTGCCCAACAACCATGTCGGACACAATTGACGCAGCCGCCCAGCCGGCCGTGAGGGCCGAGCGCGTGCGCAGCGCTGCATCCCGAGAACGCCCTGCGGTCCAAATACCGGCGCGGGATTATGTGGCGCTGGCGCTGGGGTTCTACCTTGTCTTCTGGGGATTACTGGTCACGCTGCTTACGGGAGCGCAACTGCTCATCTTCGTGGGCGCCTCCACATTCACGGAATGGTTTCTCGGCGCAGGAGTGCTGGCAACGTTGATCGGCTCGGGGCGATTGTATCAGGCGCGGAGTGCGGGAGAACGATGGCATAGCCGGGCGCGCGTGGTGTTCGGACTGGCAATCCTCCTGGTTTACTTCTGCTTCTTCTTCTACCTGTGGCGACGCGTGCCAACCAGCGCGTACCTGATGGGCAACGCGCTGGCGTTCGCCGCCACGGGCATCCTCTACCTCGTGGCGTTCAACCACGCCGTCGCCGCGCTGGCAACCGCACTGGGTCGGCCCAACATGGCCCTGGAATCGCACCTGCTCAGCGTCAGCAACATCGGACTGTTACTCCTGCCGTTTGTCTGCGCCATCGCCTACGTCATCGGCGCGTCCATTCTCCACAAGGGCGAGCCACTGGCCGAATTGCAGTCGTTGCTCGGGCACGCCAACCTGTTGGTCATCGTCGTGCTGTTGCTGCCATTCTCCCTGACGCTGTCGCTGGCGTGGAGTTGCAAGGACGTTGTTCTGCGGGAACTGGCCACACTCGATCATCCGCGCGAACTCGGTTCTGGCCCCTCATGACTGGCTACCCCCATCGCTATCCCCGGTACGGAACTCTCGGCCTCATCATCTTGCTGCTCATGGAAACCGCGATGCTGTGCGGGCAGTCGGCAGGATTGTCGGCGTTCCCATGGTGGCGGATTACCGCGTGGGCGACGCCGGTTTGTTGGTGGGCCTATATCTTGGTGGTCGACGCGTGGATCTACCACCGCAAAGGCGCGTCGCTGCTGACGCGTCGACGCCGAACGTTTGTCCTCGAATGCATTTTGTCCGTCGCGTTCTGGTGTCTGTTCGAAGCCTACAACCGCGTGATGCCCGGCTGGCGTTACCAAAACCTCGAAGCCAACTTGTCCGTGCGGCTGGTCGGCTACGCCGTGGCGTTCGCCACCATCATGCCCGGATTGTTCCTGACGTGCGAGTTGCTGCAGAGTTTCGGGATGTTCGCCGGCGTGCGGACGCCCCGACCGATCTGGAATCGCGGGGCGCTCACCGCTTCAGTCGCCACGGGCGCCCTCTGTTGCCTGGTGCCGCCATTCTGTCCCGAGAACACCCGCGGTCATCTGTGGGCGTTCGTATGGGTCGGTTGGTTCTTCCTGCTGGAACCGTTCAACTACTGGCGGGGAGCGCAAAGTATTTACCGTGATTGGGAGAAGGGCAACCTGGCGCGGACGCTGCAATTGTTCGCCGCCGGCATCGTTTGCGGTTTTCTTTGGGAATTCTGGAACATGTGGGCCTATACGAGATGGATTTATATCTTCCCGCTCGGCCAGAACCTGAAATTCTTCCAGATGCCAGCGATCGGTTTCCTGGGTTTCCTGCCGTTCGCGCTCGAGTACTTCGCCATGTTCCACTTCGTCGCGTCGTTCTTCACCCGCGAAGACAAACTCGGACTCTGAGCCGCAGGCGACGCAATCATTTCGCCGGGCGCGATTCGAAGCTGCTGACCGTGCGGCCAGGTTTGCGCTCCAGCAGCGGGTCGAACACGAACATCCGCAAGCAATCCCAAACCGACACGGGCGGGCTGTGCCATTCGACCTTCCCCTCGCGGATCGCACGGAAGATGGACGGCGTGGTCGGCTCGGCATCGACCAGCGTGTAATGGCGGCCGAACATCCAGACGTTGTGCGCGTCGGAATTCGCAATAATCGGCTTCTTGTGCTTTTGGGCGACCCGCATTGCACGTTGGTTGAACGCGTCAAACCACGAGAGATGGATTTGCGCGTATTCGACGGCCTCGAACAGATCGATGTTGCGCTCGAACTCGCGTCCGAGGCTGTGGCCCTTCGGGTAAAAGGGATGCGCCGCGACAATGAGCAGGCCCTCGCCGCGCTCGCGCTTGAACGCCCGCAGATCGTCGAACGTCTTCAACCGTTCCGCTTCGCACTGAGTAACGTTGTACAGCAACACGTCGCGTCCGTGGATGCCCCACTCGACCGCGCGGATGAGCAACAATCCCTTTCCCGACGCATAGGCGAAGACGCGTTCGTCTTCCAGCACCTTGCCATGCAACGTCACAGCGATCGCGGAGAAACCGAGTTCCACCGCTTTGTCGATCAGCGCCGTCGCGGGATATTGCAGCCCGTCTTCCGGGTCTTCGCCCGAATGCATGTGCAGGTCCACCTTGATCATGGCTCAATCGTTACGTATCGGCTCGCATGGGTAAAATACAAGCCTGCTTCCTTGACCGGCTCCGACGCGATTTGCTTCCACGCCGCGCGATAAGCGTCCAGTTGTGGGCGGTAGGTCTGCGCGAGTTCCTGCAATCTTCGTTCCGCTGCCCGGTCGGTCTTGTAATCCGCCAGCACCCAGCCGCCGCCTTCTTCGAACGCCAGGTCAATCACGCCGCGGACCAAGCCTTCCGACATCATCACCACAAACGGCACCTCGGTCAAACATTGCCGAGCCGTGCGGGCCCGCCGCCACAATTCCGAGGCCATCACCGCGCGCACCGTCGCCGCCGCCTCGTCGGCCCGCCCCACGTCCAATTCCGCCGCCCGCAACGCCGAAATCGCCACCGCCTCCAAGTTTGCCGCCGGCCCGCGCATCGCTGCTTGCAGCAACTGGTGAATCACACTGCCCCACCGCAGCCCGTCGCCGTCCACAGGCGGGCCGGCCGTTGCCACCACCGGCTTGGCGGCGCGTGTCGCATACGTTGGCGCGGCGATCGTCTGCCAGCGCTCGGCAATCGCCGACCAGACCGAGGCCACATCTTTGCTTTCGACACGGACGGGGTTGCTGGCCGCAGGCGTTTGCTCACCGGGATCCGCCAACGCCGGCACCCCCGCCAACGCCGCTGCCAACGGATTCCACGGATTGAGGTCGGGCCGATTCCCGCGCAGCGAGACGATCAATTGGTCCCGCGCCCGGGTCGCGGCGACGTAGAGCAACCGGTTTTCCTCGGCTTGCCGGAACCGCGCCTCGCGCGCCGCGAGGTTCTCCCAGTCGAGCGGTTGCGCCAACAACGGCGCATCTCCAAACGCGTTCGGCGCGCCGTACAACGCCAGATAACCGGTCACGCGCAGCCCGCTCCGGTCGACGTGCAATTCCACCGCATGTTCCGACGCACCCGACGGGTCGGCCAAAAAAACAACGGGCGCTTGCAGGCCTTTGACCTTGTGCAAGTTCATGACGCGGACCGCGTTGCCGGTCGGCGCGGTGGCCGGCGCGCCATCGTGGTCTTCGGCCGCGTCCACCAGCCGTCCCAGTTGTGCGACCAGCGCCGCCGCCGTTGGCCAATCCGCCTGACCGGCGCGTAGCAACTCGATCGCCTTGCCGAAACTGCCGGCCTCGACGTCGCCTCCTGGCGCGGTTGCGGCCAGTGGCCATAGGCCCAGATCGTTGGCGATCCGTTCCACCGCGATCATCGGCGCCAGCGTGCCGAGCCAGTCGGCGTGCCGCCGCAACACGTCAAATGCCTCGCCCAGCATGCCGGAGGCCGGGGTCCGCCAGTCAAACCGCCCACCGGCGCGCCGATAAGCGTAAAGTTCCGGATCGCTGAACCCAAACAGCTCGCTTCGCAATGCCGCCACGACCGCCACCGGGTTGTCGGGCTCAAGCACCGCGCGCAACGCGGCGTACCACAGGCCGAGTTCCCGCACTTCGTTGAGCGAACTGCCGCCGGTGACCTCATGCGCGATACCGAGTCGCTGCAACGCGTCGGCATACACACTGAGCCGTTTCTTCTGGCGGGTGACGACGAGGAAATCGCCGGGTGGTCGTTTCGACGCGCGGATGTGACGGGCAATCCAATCGGCTTCGGTGGCGGCAATCTCATTTTGATTCTTGCCCGCCACGGTGAGTTGCATCACGCGGGGCGCGACTGGTTTGTCTTCGCGAGCAAATTCGAACGCCGTGTAAGCCGGCGCCACTTCATCCGCTTTCTTCGGGAAGAAATTGTCACCCGCGAACGCGTTGTTCACCCAGTCCACGACCGGCTTCGCCGACCGGAAATTTGCCGAAAGCGTGACGCACACGCCCCCGGTCTTGCTGATGATTTGTTTCGCCGTGTTGTAGGTCACGATGTCGGCACGTCGAAACCGGTAGATGGATTGTTTCGGGTCGCCGACAACGAACAGCGAACCGGGCACAGGCCGGCACTTGCGCCAGTCGCGCTCGCGCGGGTCGTCAGCGGTCAGCAGCAGCATCACCTCGGCCTGCACCGGATCGGTGTCTTGAAACTCGTCCACCAGCACGTGAGTGAACCGGCGACGGAAATATTGCCGGACTTCCGGCCGCTCGCGCAGCATCTTCGCCGCGCGCAGCAACAGGTCCTGGAAATTTAACCCGTGCGCCGCCTGCCGTTCCCGGTCGTACACAGCTTGCGCCCGCTGCAACACCCGTAACACCGTCGGATACCGATGCGCCCGCCAAGCGGTGACGAACGGGCTGGCTATTTCCGCACAGAACTTGTTCCAGCGCTCGTGCTCACGCAGCGCCTGCTCTTTCCCGCCCGGCCAGTTCTTGTGCGTGCATTTGCGGTCGGGTTTGAACTGCTCGAAAATCTCGGCCGCGTCCTCGTGTCGGGTCAGGTCATGCGAGCGCATCATTCGCAGGACCCGACGGGACAACCCGGCCAAGTCATCCGTGGCGTCGGGCGACGGCAGATGACTCCGCATGTGCTCGGCGTACTCGCGTAACGCCCGGACCGCCGGCGGCAGCGACGGCGGCGGCACGACGGGCGCCGGCCAGTCTTCCACATCCGGGTAATCCGCAAACTTCTCGAACGCCGACCGCAGATCGGCCAGCGCGAGGCCGAGTTCGTCCAGTTCGTCCAGCACCGGGTCGTCCGCGGCGAACAGCGCATTGCCGAAAATCTCCCACGACCGTTGCCGGAAACGGGCGTCGCGTTCGTCGTCGAGTTCCTCGAAGTCCGGATCCACGCCCGCTTCAACCGGCCGTTCGCGCAAGAGCCGACTGCAAAACGAATGGACCGTGCTGATCTCGCATCGTTCCGCGCCCGGCAACTCCTTCTGCAGCTTTTCCCGCAATTCCGCCGCAGCCTTCCGCGTGAATGTCACCGCGGCCAGCGTGTCGAGGCCGGACTTGCCGGCGTGGACCAGGGCCACGATGCGGTTGATCATCGCGGTGGTCTTCCCCGTGCCGGCGGCGGCCTCGACGATCATCGTCGCGTCGAGTTGCTCGACGATCTTGCGGCGTTCGTTGTTGTCGGGCGGCTTCATTGCTTCCGTTCGCTCTGGGCGGTGACTGCTTCCACGTCCCGGCAGATGCTCCGGTAATCGCAGAAGGCGCAATCGTCCACCTCGGTGGTTGCCAGGAACGCGCCCTGCGCAATCGACTCCCGCAGTCGCGCCAACAAGTCCGGGGCGCCGGCCAGTTGAGTCGGGGTGAACAGGATGCGTTCGCCGCGGCCTTTCTCCGTCGGGAAGAAATAGCCGAACTGCGCGACCCGCTCGCCGTAATGCGCTTTGGCCAATTCGATATAAATGGCGTGCTGCAGGACGCGCCCACCATTGAATGGATCGTTGCGGGGCGTGCGGAATCGATGGGTGCTGCCGGTCTTGTAGTCCCATAACGCCAGCCCGGCATCCGTCTCGTCCACGCGGTCAATCCGGCCGCGCAGGTGGATCGTCGTGCCGTCCGGCAACTGCACGGGTACGCCGCTGATTGCGCGCTCGAAATCGATCGGTCGCCCGTCCATTTCTTCCGCGGCGAAAATCCGAATTGCGCGTTCGAGCCGCCGACAGTCGCGTCGCCACACGCCTTCGTTGGGCGGCGGAAATTTTTCCCGGTACCGCGCGATGCGTTGTTTCAACACCTCGTCCAGCGACACGCCATCGCGCAAATGCCGGTGAAACACTTCGTGCAACAGTTGCCCGAATTCCGCCGGCGGCAGCCAGCGCTCGGCGTCCAACTCCAACTCCTCAGGCTCCTGCAATCCGAGCGCGTAGTGGAAAAAGTATCGCAGGGGACACGTTCCGATTGTTTCCAGCCGGTGCGGCGAGAACAGCCGGTCGGCGGCCACCGCCGGGTCGAGGTCCGGCCCTGCGTCTGGTACGTGACCGTCGTACGCCGTAAACGCTTCGCTCTGGCGTTGCGCCGCTGCGCGCAATCCGCGGTCGAGCCACGGGAAACATTCGCCGACCAGCGTGGCCGGCTCGCGTACCGGTTGGGCCACGCACAATCGCCACAACCACCATTCACCCATGGAAAGGGCCTCGGCTTCCGTTGCCGGCGCGACTGCCGCGGTCTTGGTCGACGGTAACGTGAGACCGGGAAACAATTCGCTGTCGTCCGCCACATCTCGGCACGAGTAACTCGCCGTGATGGTCCCGCGTAGCCGGGCGCGCAGCCGCTCGAACCGCCCCGCCGCACGCGCGCGCTGACTGGAAACCGTCGCCAATTCGGGCGACAACGCCTGCCGTTCGCTGTCCAGCAACACCGGGTCCTGCTGGCCTGCCGGAGGGAAGCGGTTCGAGTCCAATCCGACCAGGAACGTATGTGGCCGACCTGAGTGTCCGCCGTTTTCCCAGCCGGCGACGTACAGATGCCCGGGGCGCGGGCCCTGGCCGAGCACCCGGATTTCGCGCAGCAACGCCGAGAGCCATTCCCGCGGGTCGATCGCGTCGTCAGACGGCAACCACGATTTCAATTCGGCGATGCGTTCCTGCAACACGTCGCGGGCATAGTTGTCGAGTTCGTTGACGCAGCGAGCGTGCTTCGCCAAAAATCCGGCCGCGGCGTCCAGTGGCCGCTGGGCGGCAACCGCCAGCAATTGCGCGATCGGCCCGCGCAACGCGGCCAGGGCTTGGCGGCGACGTTGGAGCGATGACCGGTGCTCGGCGCGCGGTTCCCCTTCCTCGTCCGTTTCGAGTTCGGCCTGCTGGCGTTCGAGCGCGGCGGATTGCGCGTCGAGTTCCGAGAGATACCGGTCGCGTCCGAACCCGATGGGCACGACGCGGAGCGCGGCTGCGAGGTGGGCCGGGATCCCTTCGAGCAAGCCGTCGCGGATCATCGCGACCAGCGCCGGCTGTGGGAAATCGTCACCGAGCCATGCCAGCCACGCGGCGAGGGCGCGGCCCGGTCGGGAGTAACGCACCGGGATCCCCTCGGCAAACGTGACCGGTACGTCGAGGGCCGCGGCGGTTTCGTAGAACCGCGAGACGTACGTTTCGGCGTCGGTGTGCAGCACTTCGACTTGATCCAACGGCCAGCCGTTGGCGAGACAACGGCGCAGGACTTCGCGAACTTCGCTGGTCTCGCCCACGGCGTTGAATGCATCCGTGAACTCCGTCGTCCGGACTTCGTCCACGGGCAAGGTGACGCGCTGTTCCGCCGGCAAGGCGGCGAACAAGCGGCGCTCAAGCACGCCAAGTTCGAGGTCGGCCGGTATGAGCGCGAGCACGTCGGTCGGCAATGATGGCCGCGCCTGACGGAACAGATCGGCGTCGTCCACGAGGTGGTGTTCGACGAGCATCTGCCGGTAGGCGCTGAGCAGTTCGATGATTTCGCGGCCCTTCCAGGGAGCTTCGAAACGGCCACGCTCGAGGTCGCCAGGCTCCAGCCCGGCCAGACGAAGGTCGTGAAGCGTCGCAGCGAGCCGTTCCGCCAGGGCCAAGCTGGGGCGCAGTCCGCCGAGGTAACCGGCGCCGAGTTGTCGCAGGAGCCGGGCCGCCAGCACCACGCGGCCCAGCGGCGTCAGGAGTTGACGCCCTTCAAGGTGCGGGCCGGTCAGTTCGAGAGCGAAAGACACCGGCGTGTGGAGCCGGAGGTTGACGACGGGTTGACCAGCGCGCGCGACCGTGTCCAACCATTGCTGACCGACGCGGTACGAGGGCACCAACAGCCATTTTTCGCGAAGCAGATGCGTGCGGCACGACTCGGCCAATGACTCGGCCAGACGACTGAGAGAGCTTTTGCGTGGCGTTGAGGCGGAAAAGTTGCTAGTCGTACCCACAGCGAATGAGAATTTTACCAAAGTATATCATACGGCAGGCCGTCATCACGCTGTTTTTCACGATGGGGGTGTTCACGTTCGTGCTGTTGTTGGCGCGCATTCTCAGACAACTCAGCGAGATGCTGGTGAACCGCAAGGTCGGGTTGGAGGTCGTGGGGTGGTTCGTGGTATTGATGATGCCCAACATCCTGAGCTACTCGCTCCCGATGGCGATGTTGGCCACGGCGCTGCTGGTGTTCGGGCGGATGAGCGCCGACAACGAACTGACGGCGATGCGCGCCAGCGGCGTGAGCCTCGGACAAATGGTGGCGCCGGTCATCCTGCTCGCCACGGCGGCCAGTCTGCTGTGTCTGTTCGTCAATACGAGCGTGGCGCCCTGGTGCCGATTCAAGTTCAAGACGTTCGCGCTCGACGAAGCGTCCAAAAACCCCATGCCACTGCTGGACGAGGGGATGTACATCAAGGATTTTCCCGGCTACGTGATCTATGTGAGCCGGAAGAAGGGGAACATCATCGACGACGTGATGCTGTACACGCTCGACGAGAGCAACAACGTCGTGTCGAGCCTGCGGGCCGAAAAAGGTGTCGTGACCGCCAAACCCGAGGAGCGCAAGCTGTTGCTCGACTTGTACAACGTTCGTGGCGATCTGCGCGACCCGAAAGATCCCACCAACATCAACAAGATTCGCCCCGGGACCACGGCGCGGCGCTATCCGATCGAACTGGACCTGAGCCGGGCGTTGCGCCAGGCGCGCGCGTCCCGGCAACTGGGCGACCTGGTCTTTCCGGAGTTGCAGGAGGAAATTCGCGGCCTGCGCGAACGCGGCATCTATCCGGCCGCGGCCCTGATGGAGGCCCACCAGCGCGTGTCGGGCGCCGTCGCCTGCCTGGCGTTCACGCTGATCGGGATCCCACTCGGAATCAAGACGAGCCGGCGCGAAACCTCCATTGGCATCGCCCTCAGCCTCGGGTTGGCGGTTGCCTATTACTTCGTAACGGTTCTGGCCAACACGCTCAAGGGCCGTCCGTATCTCTACCCCGAGGCAATCCTCTGGTCGCCAGACCTCTTCTTCGAACTGCTCGGCCTCTGGCTCCTCTGGCGCGTCACCCGGGCGTGACGACTCGGATGACGTACCTTGGGCGCGCGGGAACTGATTGACCGGCACAGGCTCGGTTGCTATTCTGAACCGGTGGATGATGTCCGCCAACCGCGTCGCGCCGCGCGGAAGCGCAAGATGACGAACCCGCTACGCCGGGCGGCCGTTTTCCTCGTGATCAGCGCCCTTTCCGCCGCGGCCAATACCTACTACGTCGCCACCAACGGCAACGACAGCGCTTCCGGTTCGATCGACCAACCGTGGCGCACGATCCAGAAAGCCGCCAACACGCTCGCGCCCGGGGACACGGCGTTTGTGCGCAGGGGGACCTATTTCGAGGCAATCAGCGTGGGCGTGTCCGGCAGCTCCGGCGGCGGGTATGTGACGTTCCAGAACTATCCCGGCGAGACGGCCATCGTCGACGGCACGGGGCTGATGGTTCCGCCGTCCGATTACGCGGCCGGGTTGTTCCAGCTCACCGATCGCAGTTTCATTACCATTCAAGGATTCGAGATCCGGAATTATCAGACGAACAGCACCTCTCTGGTTCCGGCGGGCATTGGAATTACCGGTGCGTCGCACGACATCCTGGTGCTGTCCAACCGCGTGCACGACATTGCGAACACAAATGCGAACGGCAACGCCTACGGCATCGAAGTCCATGGCACGTCGGCCACTCAAGCAATCAGCAACTTGGTTATCCGCGGCAACGAACTCTACAACCTCAAGACCGGCTGGAGCGAATCCCTGGTGCTCAATGGCAACGTGACCGACTTCGACGTCAGCGGCAACACCGTGCACGACAACTGGAATATCGGGATGGATTTCATCGGGTACGAAGGCACGTGCTCGGATACCAATCTCGACCGCGCGCGCCACGGCGTTTGTCGCGACAACGCCGTCTGGAACTGCAGCACGTTCAGCAACCCCAGCTACCATGAGTTCTCCTGTGCCGGGATTTACTGCGATGGCTCCACCGACATCGTCATCGAACGCAACCGGATTTCCCTCTGCGATATCGGTGTGGAAATGGCCAGTGAACACAAGAACAAGGCCACCAGTTTCGTCACCTGCCGCGACAATCTCATCTGGTCGAATGCGATGGGCGGCATCTTTATCGGCGGTTACAACTCGAGCGTCGGACGCACGGAATACTGCACCATGATGCACAACACCCTGTACCACAATGACACAAACCAATGGGGCACGGGCGACGGTGAATTCTTGTTGCAGTTCGACGCGCGGACGAACACGTTCACCCACAACATCCTCGTCGTCGCCGACTGGGAGAACAATTGGCTCATCAGCAATACGTACACGCAAAACAGCGGCAACGTGGTGGATTGGAATCTCTACTACAACGCCAGCGGGACCAACGTCTCTCACTGGCAGTGGAAGAAAACCAATTACACCAACTTTGCGACCTACCAGGCCGCAACGGGTAACGACGGGCACTCGGTGTTCGCCAATCCACAGTTCGTCAACCCGTCACAAACCAACTTCCTGCTCACCGCGTCGTCGCCGGCCGTCGATCGCGGTGACCCAACCTTCGTCGCCGCCAGCGGCGAGACGGATTGGAACGGCGATCCGCGGATCGCTGGCGGCCGCACCGACCTGGGAGCCGACGAACACACGCCGATGGACGATTGGCGGATGAGCAAATTCTCCGCGACCGAGTTGCTGCAACCGGCCGTCAGCGGCAATCTGGCCGCTCCGGCCGGCGACGGGATCCCCAACCTGCTGAAATACGCCCTGGTTTTGGAACCCAAGAGCAACAGCACCGCCTTCTTGCCGGCTCCCGAAGTCCTGAACGGATTGCTCACGCTCACCTACAATCGCGGGGTCACCGCGACCGATCTGGCCTGCTTCGCCGAATCCGCCGCGACACCGGGCGGCCCGTGGGCCAGCAACACGGTCGCCCAAACCATCCTCTCCACCAACGGCGCCACCTACGCCGTCCGCGCTCAGGAAACCGGCACCAACAGCTTCATGCGGCTCCGCATCGTGCGGCCGTGACCTTCAAGATCCTGGCAGTTGTTTGCCCATCACTTCAACCAGTGGACGAATCTCCGACATGAGTTGGCCGAACTGTTTCGGCTTGAGTTGCTGGCCGCCATCACTAAGCGCCGTCGCGGGATCAGGGTGTACCTCAACCAGCAATCCGTCGGCACCCACGGCCACCGCCGCGCGGGCCAGTGGAATCACCATGTCGTAGCGGCCCGCGGCGTGGCTGGGATCGACGAACACGGGCAGGTGTGTTTCCTTCTTGGCAACGGCTACGGCGCTCAGGTCGAGCGTGTTGCGGCAGGCGTGCTCGAACGTGCGGATGCCGCGTTCGCAGAGAATGATCTTGTTGTTGCCGTGCACACAGACGTACTCGGCAGCAAGCAGCCACTCGTCAACCAACCCGGAGATGGCGCGCTTGAGCAGGATGGTCTTGCCCGAGGCCGCGGCCGCCGCGAGCAGCGGAATGTTTTGCGCATTGCGCGCCCCAATCTGCAGCACGTCGGCATACCCGGCCACCAGATCGACGTCCTGGGGGGACATCACTTCCGTGACGATGGGCAATCCCGTGGCCGCGCGGGCTCGCTTCAACAACTCGAGCCCGTCACGGCCCAAACCCTGGAAGTCGTACGGCGAGGTGCGCGGCTTGAAGGCCCCGCCCCGGAACAGCGTTGCGCCGTACGACTTCACCGCTTTCGCGGTCTGCAAAGTTTGCTCCTGGTTTTCGACGGAGCACGGCCCGGCAATGACGTGGAAGGTGCCGCCGCCGATCTGGCAGCCCGCGACAGTCAACACGGTGTCGTGGGCCTGGTATTCGCGACTGACAAGTTTGTATTTTTTTTGGACGGGCGTGACGCTTTCGACCTGCGGCAACACGATGAGCGATTCCAACGTGTGGTGCATGCGTTCGTCGCCGATGCAGGCAATCACCGTGCGTTCGACACCCCGAATCAGTCGGGGTTCGTAATTGAACTTTTTCACGGCGTCCGCCACTTGTTGGATGTCCTGCTCGTTGGTTCCTGACCTGAGTACGATGATCATACCTTTGCTCCTCTGCTCGCGCCCGGGTCGGTTTCACGGCATAAAAAAACCGTCCCGCGCCTGCGGGACGGTTCAGTGTCAAACGTTTCCGGCGTCAACACACAGCCCGCAGACAGGGCTGGCCAAAATAAAACCAGAACCACACCTGAGCTGCGGTGATGTATGGTGACGGCCTCTTCATTTCCGGAAATCAGACTAGCAGACCCGACGGCGAATGTCAACTGCGCTTGGGATCGGTGCCGACCCGCCCAAAGTACCCGTTCCAGACGATTTCCAGCCCTTCCATCGTCAACTTCACGGGTTGCTTGTGGAGCCGGCAGCGGTCGATCACGCGGTCGATCAGATCGCGGGGGTCGCAGGCCTTTGGCAGGCGGCCTTCGACCTGGTACTTGCGCAGTACCTCGGCCACGAGTTTCTCGTCGGCAGACAATCCCCGCACGCGGGCGTAGCGCAGGAAAATCTCGGTGTACGTCTCGGCGCTGGGCGGCTCCGCATGCAGGCGGTACCCCATGCGGCGCATGAACGCCTCGTCTTCCACGTCCGCCTCGGTAAGATTCGTGGCGAACACGACGATCTGCTCGAACGGCACCTGTATCTTCTTGCCCGTGTTCAGTGCGAGATAATCCACCCGGTACTCCAACGGCACGATCCAGCGGTTCAGGAGTTCCGTCGCCGAGCACCGCTGGCGTCCCAGATCGTCGACGACCAGCACCCCGCCGTTGGACTTCACATGCAGCGGGGCCTCGTAGAAGCGCTGCGTGTCCGTGTAGGCCAGGTCCAAACTCTCGAGCGTCAGTTCACCGCCCACCACCACCAAGGGTGGACGGATGCGCACCCACCGACGGTCGTGGTCATCGTTCGAGTGTTCCACGGGGAGATGGTTGTGCGTGTCAAACACGCGGATTACTTGTCCGTCGACTTCGATGGCGTACGGAATCCAGATGTCACCCGGGATCGCCTCGACCAGAGCGCGCGCCGACGCGGTCTTGCCGTTCCCCGAGGGGCCCGTCAAAAACAGGCTGCGTCCCGAGCCGATCACCAATCCGAAGATTTCTTTGGCGTAATCAGAAAGCACCAGATGCGACAGCGCCTGGTCGAGCGCTTGGCGGGAGGCGGGCGGACGGTTGCGGACCTGCTGGGTAATCATTTCCGTGTACGCCTTCAGCGACACGGGCGCGGGTCCCGCGTAACTGCAGAATTTCATCAGGCGCGTCAACTCGCGCCAGCCGCGATCGAGCATCGCATAGCGGTGATTCTGCAAGCCAACGAGGCCCTTGACTTCGATGAATTGCTCCCGGCACAGCCGCTGGAGCAGTGCTTCGGTGATCATCATGCCCAGGCACAGACGGGCGGCAACGCTCGCCGTCGTGCAGTCGGGAGTGAGCGGAACGGCCTTCAGCGCCAAGTCGGCGAGGAATCCGGGGCTGACATCCAAATCCTCCAACCGCTCGGGGAACCGTGGGACAAACCAATCGGCCGGATTGGTGAACGGAGATGCGGTCGCGTCATTGGACACCGCGGGGAGAATGCTGTTCTCCAATTCGGTATCGACTGCCACTTCCTCTGCATGTTCGATCTCGGCTGGATTCATCGAAAATTTGTTCCCCAGAGCTTAAAAAGCACGATTTGGGCCAGCGGGGATGGGCCCAGCCGCCTCTCCATTAACCTTGGCGGATTCAGGACTTGCAACAATTCCACGGCGTTTTTAGACTGGCCGTCATGAAACACACGGTGTGGCTCTGGATTGTCACCTTTTCCCTCACGTACCTGGCCGTTCCCGCAACTGTGCCAGCCGAGCCGCAGACCGTGGCCGAACAATTGTCTATTCTCGACGAGCGCCTCAGCAAATTGCGTGCGGATGTCGACGCGCTGCAGTTCAACCAGCAGCAAATCCAACAGGACATCAAGCAGCTTCAGGGGCAACTGGACGAGGTTCGTCGCGCCGGCCCGAGTGCGTCGGCCAATGACATTCAGACCCTCGAGGCCCGCATTCGCGCCATCGACGCCGCCCGAGAGAACGACAAGAAGGTCATTCTCGACCAACTCGCGAAGGAACTCGCCGCGCTGGGCAGTCCGCACAGCGGCGCTCCCGCATCCGGATCGCCGCCCACTGCCGCCGGCGGCAACGAACACGTCGTCCAGAAAGGCGAGACGCTCACGT
Source organism: Verrucomicrobiia bacterium (assembly GCA_035515475.1). Taxonomy (GTDB): domain Bacteria; phylum Verrucomicrobiota; class Verrucomicrobiia; order Palsa-1439; family Palsa-1439; genus DATJBF01. The sequence continues at coordinate 8,301 of DATJBF010000071.1, read as the reverse complement.
CCATCGCCAAGATCCACGGCGTCACCGTGGCGGAGTTGAGGAAAGCCAACAACCTGACCAGCGACGAGATCCGGGTCGGTCAAAAGCTCGTCATTCCGAAATGATCCTGCGCCGGGCGGTCAACCCACGGCCACCCGGTCACGACGCTCGCGACGGCGTTCACTGACGGACGCCAGCTTCTCCAGATCGACTTTCAACCAAACGCTGTCGCTGCCGAGGACGGCTTCGATCGCCCGCACGAACTGTTGGGTTGGGGTCACCGAAAAGTGCTCGTGGGCTTCCAGAAACACCGCCCGGCCGTCGGGATAGACGAAGCAAAACAACACCGGCACGCTGCCCTTGTGCGCCCGCAACACGTCCTGCACGCGCACCAGGGCCGAATCCTCGATCGACCCGGCCGAGAGACGAAGGTGCACGGCCTTGGTGAATTTCTTGGGCACGTCTTCCAGAGGGATGATCTGGTCGGCGACGATCTTCGGTTTGTCCTCGCGCAGGCTGACCATACCGCAAACGAAGATCGCGGCGTCGGCCCGAAGGTTCACCGCGCACTTGGCGTACGCGTCGGGAAACACCAGCACTTCGACCGCGCCCCCCAGATCCTCCAGCGTCAAGATGGCCATGGGCCGGCCCTGCCTGGTCGTCTTGAGCTGGAGCTTGCTGATGATTCCGCCCATCCTCGTCCGTTGCCCGTCCTGGAATTGGGCCAGGTCCGCGCTGGACGCCAATTCGTAACGACGAAGGATCTCCGCGTACTGCGCCAGCGGATGGCCGGTGACATAAAAACCGAGCAACTCCTTCTCAAACGCCAGCATCTCGCCTTGCGACCACTCCACCTCGGGGGCCCGGCCCGTCGCCTGTCGGCGCGCATTGACCGGTTCGACTTCGAACAGCGCCGCCTGTCCGCGTTCGCGGTCGCGCTGCAGGCTGTTGGCGCGGTTCATTTGGAAATCGATCTCCGCAAAGGTTCGGGTGCGCGATCCGCCCAGCGAGTCAAACGCGCCGCACTTCACCAGACTTTCCAACACTTTGCGGTTGACCACGCGTGAATCAACCCGCTCGCAGAACTCGGCGAAGGATTTGAACCGGCCGCCGGCGTGACGGACGTCGATGACGTTCTGCACGGCAATTTCGCCGACATTCTTGATTCCTGCGAGCCCGAAGCGAATCTTGCCGCGGTACACGGTGAAGCGGACACCACTTTCGTTGACGTCGGGCGGCAGCACCTCGATGCCCATGCGTTTGCATTCGTTGACGAACAGCTGGATTTTATCGGTATTCGCCAGTTCGTTGGACAGCAGCGCGGCCATGAACTCGACGGGGTAATTCGCCTTCAGCCACGCGGTCTGATAGGCGACGATGGCGTAGGCGGCGCTGTGCGACTTGTTGAAGCCGTACCCGGCGAACTTGGCCAGCGTCTCAAAAATCCTTTCGGCCCTGGCGCGGGGGATCTTGTTTTTTTCGTGACACCCCTTGATGAACACCTCGCGTTGTTTCTCCATCTCCTCGGGCTTCTTCTTGCCCATCGCGCGTCGCAAGATGTCGGCCCGGCCGAGCGAGTAACCCGCCAACGCGTTCGCCGCCTGCATGACCTGCTCCTGGTAGACGAACACGCCAAAGGTCTCCTTCAGGATCGGCTCCAGCAGCGGATGATCGTACTCGACCTTCGTCTTGCCGTGCTTGCGGTTGACATAATCGTCCAGCATGTTCATCGGGCCCGGACGGAACAGCGCAATCAGCGCGATGATCACGTCGATGGAGTCCACCCCGATGCGCCGGCACAGGTCGCGCATGCCTTGCGATTCAAGCTGGAACACGCCAATCGTGTTCGCCTTGTTCAACAGATCGAATGTCTTTGCGTCATCCAGCGGAATCGCATCCACGTCGAGCCGCTTGCCCGTCGTCTGCTCGATCAAATCGAGCGTCTCCTGGATGACCGTCAGCGTCTTCAGCCCCAGGAAATCCATCTTCAGCAGCCCGAGATCGCCGAGCGGATTCATCGAGTACTGCGTGACGATTTCGTTCGAGTTCGTGCCGGTCGTCAGCGGCACCACGTTGGTGAGCGCCTCGGCGCCGATGACGACGCCCGCGGCGTGCGTGCTGGCGTTGCGGGCCAGGCCCTCGAGGGTGAACCCGTAATCGATCACGCGCCGCACGTTGTCTTCGTTCTGGTACGCGGCCTTCAGTTCCGGGCTGATCTCCAGGGCCTTGCTCAGCGTCATCCCGATGTCGGGCGGAATCATCTTGGCAATGCGGTCGCAGTCGCCGTAGCTCAATCCCAAGACCCGGCCCACGTCGCGCACGACCATTTTCGCCCCGAGCGTGCCGAAGGTGATGATCTGCGCCACGTGGTCGTTGCCATACTTCCGCCGCACGTAATCGATAACCTCGGGGCGGCGGTTGTAGCAGAAGTCCATGTCGATATCGGGCGGCGAGACGCGTTCGGGATTCAGGAACCGCTCGAACAGCAGGTTGTACCGCAACGGATCGATGTCGGTGATGCGCAGGAGGTACGCCACCAGGCTGCCCGCCGCGCTGCCGCGGCCGGGGCCGACGGGAATGCCCTGGCCTTTGGCGAAGTGCACGAAATCCCAAACGATCAGGAAATAACTGGCAAACCCGGTTTTCTCGATCACCTTGAGTTCGTATTCCAGCCGGGCAACGAGTGCCTTCTCCGGCTCCGACTTCGGCGCTTTCCAGTCGATGCCGTACCGGTCCCGCAATCCCTGGTCGCACAACTGGCGCAGATACTGTTCGCGGCTCAGTCCGTCGGGCGGCTGGTAGGCGGGAAAATGGAGTTTCCCGAACTCCAGCAGCACGTTGCATTTTTCGGCAACGGCCAGCGTGTTCTGGATCGCCTCGGGCGTCTCCGCGAACAATTCGTGCATCTCCTCGGGCGACCGCAGATAAAACTGCTCGGCCACGTACCGCATCCGTTTCTCGTCGGCCACCAGCGACTGCGTTCCCAAACAGATCAGGCAATCGTGTGCTTCCCAGTGTTTGCGTTCGATGTAATGCACGTCGTTGGTGGCCACCAGCGGCAGGCTGAATTCCCTGGCCCACTCGATCAGCACGCGATTGACGGTGCGCTGCTGTTCGATGCCGTGGTTGTGCAATTCGACGTAGAAATCGCCCGGCTCGAAGATGTGCCGGTATTCGTCCAGCGCGGCCTTGGCCTGCGGCAACTGATCGTTGGCGATGTTATTCGGCACCTCGCCTTTGAGGCAGGCGGTAAACCCGATCAGCCCTTTCGCGTGCTGCGCCAAAATCTCCTTGTCGATGCGCGGTTTGTAATAGAACCCCTCGAGATGGGCAGCGGTAATGAGCTTGATGAGATTCTTGTAGCCGGTGTCGTCCTTGGCCAACAAAACCAGGTGGTAGGCCGCGTCGCGCGCATTGCCGGATTTTTTCTCCAACCGGCTGCCTGGTGCAATGTACGCCTCGCAGCCGATGATCGGTTTGATGCCGCGCTCCGCCGCCGCCTTGTAGAAATCGATCGCGCCGCACATGTTGCCGTGATCGGTGATCGCCACGGCGGGCATCTTTGCTGCGTGCGCCTTCTCCACCACGTCGTCGATGCGGCACGCCCCATCGAGCAGGCTGTACTCGGTGTGCAGATGCAAATGGACAAAATCCGCGTGCTTCATCGTCTCGCCGCCGCCACTTTAGAAGCAGCGCCCGACACAATCAAGCCGTTTGCCGAGACCGCTCTCCGCGATTTCGATTTGTATCTCGACCCGCGCCGGCGATCGCCCAGCATCAGGAACTCTTTTGCCTGTGGGTGCGGACACCGAATCACCCTTGTCCGCCGCGGGCGCGGAGCAGGGCCGCCAGGTCGTCACGGCGGTTCTTCACGGCGACGGTGAGCGGCGTATAGCCGTAGTCGTTGGGGGCGTTCAGGTTCGCCCCACGACTCAACAAAAACTCGACCATGGCGCGGTGACCGTAGCGCACCGCCCAGTGCAACGGCGTGGAACCGTTCTTGCCTCTGGCCTCGAGGTCCGCTCCCCGCGCCAACAATCGGGTCGCCACCTCCACGTGACCGTGCTCTGCCGCCCAGTGCAACGGCGTTGACCCAAGACCGTTCACCGCATTGACGTCGGCGCCGTTCGCCAAAAGCAATTCGACGACCTCGGTCTGCCCGTGCCCGGCGGCCCAGTGCAACGGCGTCGTCTGTAGCCGGTCTTTCGCCCGAGCCAAGTCGGGCTCGGGTTTCAACAGCCGGGTGACTTCGACAATGGCCCCCAAGCCCGCCGCCGCAAAAACGTCCACCGCCGCCCCATTGGCCAGCAGCAAATCCGACATCTCGTGCCGTTGGTGAAACAGAGACGCGTGCAACGCGGTCCAGCCGAACGCGCCTTTCGCGTTGATATCGGCCCCGTGGGCCAGAAGCAGTTCGGCCACGGCCTTCTGGCCCCGGGTCGCCGCCTGATGCAGCGGCGTCGAACCGCCTCCGTCCTTCGCGTTGACGTTCGCCCCGTGCGACAACAGCGACGCCGCAATCTCCGCGTCGCCAATTTCCGCGGCCCAGTGCAACGGCGTCCACCCCAGCCCGTCTTTGGCATTCACGTCGGCGCCGCCGTCCAGCAGTTGCTCCACCTCGCGTTTGTCGCCGTGCTCGACCGCCCAATGTAACGGGGTCATGTCAATCCTTCCTCAGTTCCCTTTCCGACTTACATTTTCAAGACGATCTTCCCGAAATTCTGACGATCGAGCATGTATTGCTGGGCCGCCGCAGCGTCTTTGAGCGGGAAAACGCGGTCGACAATGGGACGGAGTTCTCCCGCTTCAACAAGCCGCAGCACCTCGACCAATTCGCGGCGTCCGCCCATGAAGCAGCCGATGATTGATAGCTGACGCGAATACACGTACCGGATGTCCACCGACGCCTGCGCGCCGCTGGTCGCGCCGCACGTGACCATCCGACCCAGCCGCGCCAGGCACAGCAGGTTCTTCGGCCACGTCTCCGGGCCGATGTGCTCGAAAATCACGTCCACGCCACGTTTGTTCGTCAACTTCAACACTTCTTCGGCGAAATCTTGCCGCCGGTAGTTGATGACCACGTCTGCGCCAAGCGCGCTGGCTTTCGCTGCCTTTTCGTCGGAACCCGCTGTCGTGAAGACCTGCGACGCGCCGCAGAGTTTGGCGAGTTGAATGGCCATTGTGCCGATGCCGGAGCCGGCGGCGTGCACCAGGACTGTCTCGCCAGCCCTCAGTTTCGCCCGGGTCACCAACATGTGCCACGCCGTCAAGGTCACCAACGGAACCGCCGCCCATTCCTCGAAACCCAGCCGGTCGCTGACGGGCACCACGTCCGTGTAATGCGCCTTGGCGAACTCGGCGTAACCGCCCTGCCGTTTCCGGCCCATGATGTCGAAACTCGGGCTGGCCGAGTCCCACCCGCTCGATGTGTATTCATCAAGGACGCCATCGGTGACGCCGGGCGAGATGATGACGCGGCTTCCGACGCTGTAGCGGCGGGCTGTGACCGCCGATCCGATCGCTGCCACTTCGCCGGAAATATCGCAGCCGCTGATGTGCGGCATCTCTAACGATGTGCCGAGACCCTGCCGCACCCAGATGTCGAGATGGTTCAGCGCGCACGCCTTGACCCGCACCAACACTTCATCGGCCGAGATCTTCGGCTCGGGCACATCGGTATACTCGAGCTTGTCCACGCCGCCGTGCTCGCGAAAAATTACTGCTTTCATGACGACCTCCTAAGGAATCGCGCACCACCGCCGGACCACAAACAACCACGCCAATGCCGCCAGAATCAACACGCCGACCACCCACCACAGCCAATCGCGCCGGCCGCGCCGTTTGCCACCGCCGAGTTCGCGTCGTTTCCACTCCTCGTACTGGAAATCGTCTTCCCCGGGATCGGCGATATCCGTGCCGTCGTAAATCGTATTGTCCGACCAGCCGGTCTTCTCATCCGCCCCGCACTCCGGGCACGCCTTGGCTTTGGCCGGCACTTCCGCGCCGCAGTTCGGACAAGTGAACGTATCGTCATTGGGCATGTTTTACCAACCGCGGATTACGCCGATCACGCGGATACCATCAGCGCCATCCGCGTCATCAGCGGTTCAGCGACTTCAGCAGTTCATCCACCTTCCGTTTCACACCGACATCCATCTTGATCGGCGGCGGCCAAGCGCGGCAGTTGGTCTCGCCACTGATCTTGTGCGTGGCATCGATCCCAATCTTGCTTCCGAAACCGAGCGCGGGCGTGGCATGGTCGAGCACGTCGGCGGGGCCCTTGGTGAAAATGATGTCCCGTTCGGGATCGATGTTGGCGCAGAGACGGAACAGCACCTCGCTGGTGTCGTGCACGTTCACGTCGGCGTCGACCACCACGATGATCTTGGTGAACATCATCTGGCCCATGCCCCACAGGCCGTGCATCACTTTCATCGCTTCGTATGGAAACGATTTCTTGATGGAAACCACCACGAGATTGTGGAACACGCCCTCGGCCGGCAGCGCCATGTCGACGATCTCGGGGAAATTCATCTTGAACACCGGCAGAAAAATCCGCACGCAGGCGGTGCCCATGTAGAAATCCTCCAGGGGCGGCACGCCCACGATCGTGCCGGGGTAAATCGCGTCGCGCCGATGGGCAATCCGCTCCACGTGGAATTTCGGGTACGGCTCCGGCAACGAGTAGTAGCCCGTGTGATCGCCAAACATCCCTTCCAATTCCAATTTCTCGTTCGGATCAACGTAACCCTCCAGAACGAAATCGCTGTCGGCCGGCACCTCCAGGTCATTGGTCTCGCACTTCACCATCTCGACCGATCGCTTTCTTAAGAAGCCGGCGAACATGAATTCGTCGATGCCATCCGGCAGCGGCGCCGTCGACGCAAACGAGTACACCGGGTCGCCCCCGATGGCCACCGCCACGGGCATCCGCTTTTTCAACTCGACGTACCGCCGCCAGTGCCGGGCCCCGGTCTTCTGCAGTTGCCAGTGCATGAACGTCGTCCGCCCATCGATCACCTGCATTCGGTAACAGCCGACGTTGCGCGCGCCGGTGTCGGGATCGCGGGTGATGACCAGCGGCAACGTGATGAAGCGTTCCGCGTCTTCCGGCCAACATTTCTGGATCGGGAGATCGTTCAGGCTGAGAGCTGAAGGCTGAGAGCTGAAAGCCGCCGTCCCGCGCTTCGGCTTTGCGTGTCTCAACTCCAACGCCGTCCCGATGAGCGCGATGGCTCCCTTGAATGAAGTCGGCGGTTTGGCCTTCAGAACTTCTTCCAGCTGGCGGGCGACGTCCTCGACGTCGTCCACGCCGAGCGCCAGCGCCATCCGTTTGGGCGACCCGTACGCGTTGATCAGCAGCGGGAACCGCGATCTCTTGCACTTCTCGAACAGCAACGCTTTGCCCCCGTCCCGGGATTTCATCTCGCGGTCGGCGATCTCGGTGATTTCCAGAACCGGATCGACTTCGACGGGAATGCGCTTCAGTTCGCCTGCCGCTTCCAGTTTCGCCACAAACTCGCCCAGGGAATTGTAGGCCATGGCCGCGCTTATACCACAAGAGGCTGAAACTGGCCAACGCCCGGTTCGTAGGCGAACATCTCCGCCGTATCGATCTTGAAACACCAGCCGTGCAGGCGGAGGTTGCCCGCGTCGAGACGCTTGGCCACCGAGGGATACCCATGGAGATTGTCCAGAGCGAGCAAAACGTTCTCCGCGGCGGCGGCGGTCACCCGTGCGGTTGCGTCCAGATGCCCGTACTCGCGTCGAACGATTTCACGAACCGGCGCAGCGACCTCGAGCCATGCCGCCATATGGGGCATCGCCGATGCGTCCGACAACCCGTTCACCAGCGCTGTCATCGCGCCGCACTGCGTGTGACCGCACACGACGACGTCCGCCACTCCCAAAACGTGAACGGCATATTCAATGGCGGCGGCCGTCGAGTTGGTGCTGCCGCCGACCCCAGCCGGCGGCACGATGTTGCCGACATTCTTGATCACGAACAGATCGCCGGGCCGGCTCTGGGTCACCAACTCCGCCAGCACGCGCGAATCCGAGCAGGTGATGAACAACGTGTGGGGATTCTGACCTTCGCGGGAAAGCCGCGCGAAGAGTTCGCGGTACCGGCCGAACTCTTCCCGGCGAAACTTATGGACACCTTCAATGAGTCGTTGCATACGGGGTCACCCATTAAAGGTTCCGATCAAGACAAAAGTTCCGTGTACTGGCTTTGCCAGCCCTCATTGTTTCTTCTTCGGTTTACCCCGAATTCTTTTCGGGGTTGAACCTTCCACCGCGACCCGAGTCCGCTGTCCGCGC
>DATJBF010000070.1:0-92630 GCA_035515475.1 Verrucomicrobiia bacterium | reverse complement strand
GCCGGCTTCCGTGACGCCGAGATGGATCGGATAGTTCCAGTCGCCGCCGAGTTCGTTCAGCTTCGCGACGAGCAGCCGGTAGGCCTCGATCATCACCTTCGGATTGCTGGCTTTCATCGAGAGAATGATGTCGTGATAATCGTGTTTGCGGCAGACACGGACAAACTCCAGCGCGCTTTCGACCATCCCGAGCGGCGTGTCGCCGTAACGGTTCATGATGCGGTCGGAGAGCGAACCGTGGTTGGTGCCGATGCGCATCGCGCGGCCGAGTTGTTTGCACTTCAGCACGAGCGGCGTGAACGCTTTCTCCAGCCGCTCCAGTTCCTCGGAATACTGGTCGTCGCTGTACTCGCGCACGGCAAACTTTTTGCGGTCGGCATAGTTGCCGGGGTTGACGCGCACCTTCTCGCACCAGTCGGCGGCTTCCAGCGCGGCAGCGGGGACGAAATGGATGTCGGCCACGATGGGCGTCTGGAAACCACGCCGACGCAGTTCGCCCACGATGTTCTTGAGGTTCTTCGCGTCGTTGATCGACGGCGCGGTGATCCGCAGCATTTCGCACCCCGCTTCGATGATCGGGACGGCCTCCCGGACACACGCGTCCGTGTTCATCGTATCGGAAATGAGCATCGTCTGGACGCGAATCGGGTTGTCGCCACCGACGCCGACGGGACCGACCTTGACCTCGCGGGTGATCCGCCGCTGCCAGAAAAATGGATGGGCACAGTAGTTCATGGCTGGGTTGCCGGGACCGTTTCGTTGGTCTGGGTCGGTGGTTCGGCCGAACCGAATCGGAACCCGAAGAAACGTTTGAAGTCGAACAATGTGATGTACACCATGAACGTGATGAGCAACACGGCAAAGGCGGAGGACAGTGCCTGGACGATCCGCGCGTTCAACGGCCGCCGGCGGATGGCCTCGATGACCGCGAAGAGGATGTGGCCGCCGTCCAGCACGGGGAGCGGGAACAGGTTGATCACCGCGAAATTCACGTTGAGCATGACGGCGATGTTGATTCCCTGTAACAGGCCGCCGGTCACGATCCCGTACCACCACAGACCGAGAATGCCCACCGGGCCGCTCACGCTGCTGGGGCCGACTCCCGTTTCCTTCGAATGCAGCAAGGCTTTGATGAGACCGACCATCGAGGCCAGGACGTCGCGGATCTGCCGCAACGGGTTCGGCCCCGGCCGCACGATCTCCAAACGGTCGCCGAGTTGAACGCCCATGCGGCCCACTTTCTCCTCCACACTCAGTTCGGGAGTCACCGTGAGCGTGAGCGGCTTGCCCCGGCGCAAGACTTTGACCGTCGTGGGCATATCGGTCCTCTTGCCGACCAGCGAACGGAGTTGCTCCGAGCTGTAAATCGGCACTCCCTCAATGGAGACGAACTCGTCGCCGTCCTTCAAGCCGGCACGTTCTGCGGCCGATCCGGGCAACACTCTCTGGGCAAACGGGTGATTGCGCGGGTAGATGTCCAACATCTTCACGTCCAGACGTTCGTTGACTTTGCTCTCCACCAGCACCTCGCGACGTTTGCCTGCCCGCTCAATCGTCAGGCGGACGTCGGGAGTGCGACTGAACGCAACCGCCTCCATCAATTGGGTCCAGGTCCGGATATCGTGGCCGTTGACATTGACAATCTTGTCGCCCGGCTGAATGCCGGCCAACTCTTCCGCGCTCCCCATCTCCACCCAGCCGACGGTCGCAACGTTCATCGGTTTTCCCGCGCCCCAAAGGATCGCGGCCAACACCAGGGCCAAGGCGATGTTCATAAGCGGACCCGCCACGGCCACCAGCGATTTCGTCGGCGGCGGGACGGGCGGGAGTTCCTCGGCCGACGCCTCGGTCTTGCCCTCGATCGTCTCCATCGGCGACATCTGCGGCAGGGCAACGTACCCGCCGAAGGGGACCCACGACACGCGGTACTCGACGCCGTCTTTCGTCCAACCGAAGATCTTGGGACCGAACCCAATCGAGAACCGCTCGATTCTCATCCCGCGCCGTTTGGCGACGAGGAAATGTCCCAGTTCGTGAATGAAAATCGTCAGCCCGAAGAAGAACAGCACCAGCAACGCTGGGTAAATCTTCGTGACAAGAATACTTTGAATGACTTCAAGGGACACGTGTCGTCGTTCCTTCCCGCCTTGAGCAGTGCAGCGACGCCCGCCGGGGTGCGGCTACAACGAAGTCCCGGTTCACACCGCCCGTTCGGCTTCCTTTCTGGCCCAAAGGTCAGCTTCCAGTATAACATCCAGCGTCGGCGATGCAACCCAAGAGGTCCCACCCCGCCCATTCTGGTGATGCACCCGCATGACCTTCTCCACGGTATCGAAGATCTGGTTAAACCCGATCTGCCCGTCCACGAACCGCCTCACGGCGACCTCGTTGGCGGCGTTGAACACCGCCGGCATCGTCCCGCCGGCGCGGCCGGCCTCGCGCGCCAACCGCAGCGACGAGAACCTCCCGTGATCGGGGTCCTCGAACGTCAACGTCCCGATCTTCGCGAAATTCGTCGGCGGCATCGAGTTCGGTAGCCGCCGCGGCCAGGTCAACGCATACTGAATCGGGTACCGCATGTCCGGTACGCTGAGTTGCGCCAGAATCGAACCGTCCACAAACTCCACCATCGAATGCACCACGCTCTGCGGATGAATCACCACGTCCACCCGATCGATGTCGAGGTCGAACAACCACCGGGCTTCGATCATCTCCAGTCCCTTGTTGAACAGCGTGGCCGAGTCAATCGTTATCTTTTGGCCCATGTTCCAACTCGGGTGCTTCAACGCTTGCGCCACCGTGATCTTCGCAAACTCCTCGCGCGGCGTCTGACGAAACGGCCCGCCCGATGCCGTCAGAATCAGCCGTTTCACGTCGCGCGGGTCACGTCCTTCCAGACATTGAAAAATCGCGCTGTGCTCGCTGTCGACGGGCAACACCTTGACGCCGTGTTGGCGGGCTTCGCTCATCACCAGTTCGCCGGCCATGACGAGAATTTCCTTCGAGGCAACCGCCAGGTCTTTTCCGGCCCGGATCGCCGCCAACGCCGGCTCGAGTCCGGCCGTCCCAACAATCGCCACCAACACCATGTCCGCCTCCGGCATCGTCGCCAACTCGACCAAGCCGCGTTCCCCGGCGTGAACCGGAATCTTGCCACCCTTGTCCGCCGAAGCCTTGGCGGAGGCGGAGAGCCGCCTCTCCAATTCCTTTGCCCTTTCGCAGTTGGTCATCGCGACGGCCAACGGCTTGAACTGTCGAACCGCCTTCTCCAAGCCGTCCACGTTCTCACGCGACGCCATGCCGACGATGCGAATTTGCTCGGGCAGGTCCGCCGCCACCTTTTGCGTGCTCACGCCGATGGAGCCGGTCGTCCCCAGCAAAACTATGTTCTTCGGTTTCATCCGGGACAATGCCCGGTCAGCATACGGCGCGGCATTTCCCACCTCAAGCCTTTCGTGGTCCGCACGGCGAGGCCGGACACTACCGCAGCACGAGCCGCATGTAGACGTAGAGCAGTGGGGCGGTGAACAGAAGACTGTCGATGAGGTCGAGCGCGCCGCCGTGGCCGGGCAGCCACGTGCTGGAATCCTTCACGTTCGCCTCGCGTTTGATGAGCGACTCGGCCAGGTCGCCAATCACCGCGGCCGCGCCGAGCAGAACGCCGAGTATGAGCGCGTGTTCGAGCCGCATCCCGTCGGCCGCCAGTTGCGGCGTGACCGAAAAATAGCAGAGCAGGCTGCCGCCGACGGCAAACACCAGGCCGCCCACGGTGCCTTCCCACGATTTCTTCGGACTGATGCGGGGGATCATCTTGTGCCGGCCCAACGCCGAGCCCACCAGATACGCGCCGATGTCCGTGAACTTCGTGACGACGACCAGATACATCACCCAGAACCGGCCATTCGACGTGGCAAAATTCACGCGCGTGATGAAATTCGACAACCACGCGACGTAAATCAGGCCGAAGAGCGTTACCGCCATCGTCTCGATGCCCTGGGGGTTCAGTTTCTGGGGGAATTGACGGATAAACACACCCACGGCAAAGACCAACAAGATGAAAATGTCGAAGTCGTACGACAACGCGGGGAAATCGGCCGGCCGGCGGTAGGCATCCATGCCAAACACGAACCAACTTCCCGAGATGAGCGCCACGGCGCCGATCACGCCCCAGACCTTGTAAGCGCGCAGTCCTTTGGCCTCACAAATCGCATAGAACTCCCACACGGCCCGGGCGATCACGACGTTCATGAACAGATACAGCCCCGACGGCGGCAGGCAGAAGACCACCGCCAACATGATTCCCCACAGCACGAGGGAACTGACCAGCCGCCACCGAAACCCGCCCCGCGGGTTGGTGCCGTTGGTTGTTGCCACGACGGTTGCGGCGGGCCCGTTCATCTCACACCCTCCAGCGATTACGCTTCCTCCATCGTGTGGACGCGGCCGAAGCGGCGGTGCCGGCGGCTGTAATCCTCGAGCGCCTCGAGTAACTGCGGCTTGCGAAAGTCGGGCCAGAGCCTCTCCGTCACGTAAATCTCGGCATACGAGATCTGCCACAGTAGGAAGTTGCTCACCCGCAGCTCGCCGCTGGTCCGAATCAGCAAGTCGGGGTCGGGGATCGCCTGCGTGTACAGGTGTTTCGAGATCACGTTCTCGTTGATATCCGCCGCATCGAGCCGGCCGGCCTTGATCTCGCCCGCAATGGCGCGCATCGCGTCGACGATTTCGGCGCGTCCGCCGTAGCTCAACGCCAACACCAACGTCAGACCCGTGTTGTCCTGCAACGCCGCGATCGACTTCTCCAGTTGCCGCTGCGCGCTCGATGGCAGTTCGTGAATCCGCCCGATGGCAGCCAACCGGACGTTGTTCTTGTCGAGTTCGGGAATCTCCTGCTTCAGGTAGAATTCCAGCAGCCGCATCAGCGCCGTCACTTCCGCCTTGGGCCGGTCCCAGTTCTCCACGGAAAACGCGTAGAGCGTCAGGTAATCGATACCCAATTCGCCGCAGGCCCGCACAATTTGGCGCACGCTCTCGGCGCCGGCCCGATGGCCTTCGATGCGCGGGAGCTTGCGCTGTTGGGCCCAGCGCCCGTTGCCATCCATGATGATGGCCACGTGGCGGGGAAAGTTTTTCAAGGAATGGGTCATGCGACTCACAAAGTGATGGAGTAATGAATGACGCCGGTGCCGGACATCGTTCCCAACACTCCAGCGCTCCAACACTCCAGCATCCCAGTCTGTTTCACAAGAAAATCGTCTCTTCCCGTCGCGCGCCCACGCTCACGATGCTCAGCCGGGCGCCGCTGAGTTGCGCGAGTTTCTGCAGGTAAACGCGGGCCCGCTTCGGCAGTTGCTCGAAACTCTGGGCGCGCTTCGTCGAGGTCTGCCAGCCGTCGATCTCCTGATAGACGGGCGTGCAATGCTGCAATACGTCGATGTCGTTCGGGATCGTTTCGTACACTTTGTTGCCGGCCTTGTAGGCCACGCCGATCTTGATCTTCGGCAGGGCGTCGAGCACGTCGAGCTTCGTGACGGCCAATTCGTCGATACCGTTCACCATCACCGCGTAGCGCGTCGCCACGGCGTCGAACCACCCGCACCGGCGCGGCCGGCCCGTCGTCGCGCCGAACTCGCGTCCCGTCTCGCGCAGCAGCAAACCACAGTCGTCGTGCAGTTCCGTGGGAAACGGGCCTTCGCCCACCCGCGTCGTATACGCTTTCATGACGCCCACGACTCGGTCCACCCGATGGGGCGGAATACCCGTGCCCGCGCACGCCCCGCCGGCTGTGGCGTTCGAGCTGGTCACGAATGGATACGTCCCAAAATCAATGTCCAACAATGTCCCTTGCGCGCCCTCAAAGAGGATGTTCTTGCCGTCGCGGACCGCGCGATTGAGCAGCGTGACCGTGTTGGTGATGAACGGCCTCAGCTTGCGCCCGCACGCGAGGTATTCGCGATTGATCGCCGCGTAACTGAGCGGCCGGGCGCCAAACGCTTTGCCAATCTCATTGTTCTCGCGAATCTTTTGACGCAGTTTCCCGCTGAAGCGTTCAGGTGACAGCAGATCGATCAGTCGCAATCCGGTGCGGGCGACCTTGTCGGCGTAGGCCGGGCCAATGCCCCGCTTCGTGGTGCCGATCTTGCGTTTGCCCTTTTGTTCCTCGCGGATTTCGTCGAGGAGCCGATGGTACGGAAAAACCAGGTGCGCCGTTTCACTGACCCACAGATTGCGGCCGATGATCACGCCCCGCTGACGCAGATGCTCGATTTCCGCCAGCAACGCGACCGGATCGACCACCACGCCATTGCCGATGACGCTCACTTTGCCGGGATGGAGGATGCCCGACGGAATCAGGTGCAGCACGTATTTCTGGTCGCCGACCTCGACCGTATGACCCGCGTTGTTGCCACCCTGATAGCGCACGACCACGTCGGATCGTTCGGTCAAGACGTCGATGATTTTCCCCTTGCCCTCGTCGCCCCACTGGGCACCCACTAGAACTATTGTAGCCATTCCAAACTCCGACGATAGCCGAAGCGGGAAGCTTGTGGCAAGAAGCAAGCAATGGCCCGCCGTTTTCTTTCGCCGCCGGCTGTGGTAGCCTCCGAGCCTTCGGCGATTCGGAAAGGAACCCGCTTATGAAAATCGGCGTGTGTGGATTGGGCATCATCGGAAGCGTTTGGGCCGGGAATTTGCGCCAGGATGGGCACGACGTGCGGGGCTGGAACCGCTCGCCAAAGCAATTCCCGTGGTACGTGCCCCGCGCCAGCGACGCGGCGAACGATGCGGAAATTATCTTCATCGTGGTGGCCGACCCGCCCGCCGTGCAGAACGTTCTCAACCAGATTTTGCCCGGGCTCCACGCCGGCCAGGTGGTGATTCAATCCAGCACGATTTCACCGAAAGCCACGCTGGCGTCTGCACGCCAAGTGCAGCAGACGGGTGCCGCGTTTCTGGAAGCACCGTTCACGGGAAGCAAGCCCGCCGCCGAACGGCGCCAGACCGTTTTCTACATCGGCGGCGACAAGAGGTTGCTGGAACAGGTTCGTCCCGTCCTCGAGCGCCTGGCGACCTCCGCATTGTACATCGGCCCGCTGGGCAGTGCCTCAGCGTTGAAACTGGCCATGAACATCAATATCGCGCTGGTGGCGCAAGGGTTGTGCGAAAGCCTCGCGTTCGCCCGCGCGGCGGGCATTCCCGACGACGCGTACTTTGCGGCTCTCAAACCAAACGTGTCGCATTCCGGCCTCGCCACGTTGAAAGAGCCGAAACTTCGGGCCCGGGAATTCTCGCCGCAGTTCTCCCTCAAGCACATGGCCAAAGACCTGAGACTGGCGCTCGACGCCGCGGCGGATTTGCCGCTGTCGCAGACGCGACAGGTGATGCAGACGTACGAGGCAGGGTTGAAACGCGGTTGGGGTGACCAAGACTTCTCGGTGTTGGCCGAGTTGCTGGAACAGAAGCCGTGACCGGCCGAGAGCGGGCTACGCGGCCGGCTGCCGCTTGTCTATCGGCACGTAGTGCTGCTCGATCGGGCCGGTGTATATCTGCCGGGGACGATAAATGCGGCTGGTGGCGCTGTCCATGATCTCCTTGTAATTGGCGATCCAGCCGGGCATGCGGCCGATGGCGAAGATGACGGTGAACATCTCGATCGGCAGGCCGATGGCGCGCATGATGATCCCGCTGTAGAAATCGACGTTCGGGTAGAGCTTGCGCTCGATGAAGTACTCATCGTGCAGCGCAGCTTCCTCCAGCTTCTTCGCGATGGCCAGCAGAGGATCGTCAATGTGCAGCAGTTTCAAAATCCGGTCGCTCTGTTCCCGGATGATCTTGGCGCGCGGATCGTAGTTCTTGTAAACGCGGTGGCCAAAGCCCATCAGTTTCTTGCCGCTCTTCTTGTCCTTGGCGGAGGCAATGAACCGCGACCCGTCGTCGCCGTCGCGGTGGATCTGTTCCAGCATTTCGATCACCGCCTGGTTCGCGCCGCCGTGGAGCGGTCCCCACAAGGCGCATACGCCGCCGGCGGCGCAGGCAAACAGGTTTGCGCGGCTGGAGGCGATCATCCGAACGGTGGACGTCGAGCAATTCTGTTCGTGGTCGGCATGCAACAGGAAAATCAGGTCGAGCGCGCGCACGACCTCGGGCTTCAGGCCGTAGTCCTGATACGGCTCGGAGAACATCATGTGCAGGAAGTTGGCCGTGTATTTGTACACGGGCTTCGGGTAGATGATCGGCAACCCGCGCGACTTGCGGTACGCGAACGCCGCGATGGTGCGGACCTTCGAGATGAGCCGGGCCGACTGCAATTCGAAAATCTCGGGCCGATAATCCTCCATCAACCGCGGATGAAAACAACTCGCCGCGTTGATCATCGACGACAGGATGGCCATCGGGTGGGCATTGGGTGGAAACCCCTCGAAGTGGAACTTCATGTCCTCGTGCAGCATTTCGTTCTGCGTGAGCAACTCGGAAAAGCGGTGCAATTCCTTGCTCGTCGGCAGATGACCGTAAATGAGCAGGTACGCGGTTTCGATGAACGTGGACTTCTCGGCCAGTTCCTCAATCGGGACGCCGCGATACCGGAGGATGCCCTTTTCGCCGTCGATAAAAGTGATCGCGCTCAAACAGGAGCCGGTGTTGGAATACCCGTCGTCCAGCGTGATGTGCTTCGACTCGTCCCGCAACTTCGAGATGTCCACCGCGCGCTCGCCTTCCGTGCCGACCACGATGGGCAATTGATAGGTTTTGCCGCCGATTTCCAGTTTTGCGTACTCGCTCATAGCCACCTTCGGGTTGAAATAATTGTCCGCCCCTTTTATTTACCCCGATTTGGCCCGCCCCGCCACCAGTTTTTCGCCAGGCGTCCGTGCGTCCGCGCCGTCCCATCGCCTGCCTTGCCTCACGAACCCGCTTTGCGGAACACATCCAACCGGGCCGGCGGAAAATTCGCCCAGACCACCGTCGTGTAGCACCGCTTGAAGCCGGACAGCGACCGATGAGGCGTGCGGCGGAGGTCGTACGTGTACTGCACCAGCCTTCCGTCTCTGCCCAACACCTGTTGAATCTCACGGACGATCCTCATGACTTCCGCGTCGGGAAGCGACCGCAACGGCAGGCTGGACACGATGTAACTGACTTCGCACGCGTTCGTGCCGAGATGCGCACCAAGAAGTGAACGCAAGTGAGCGGCATCACCCAACGCCACGTTCACCGACGGAAACCGACGCTTCAACAGTTTCACCATCGTGGCCGAGCGTTCCACGGGAACGAGACGGTCCGCCGGTATCCCCCGATCGAGTAGGGCGGAAGTAATCGCCCCCGTGCCCGCCCCCAACTCGACGACGTATCCGATGGGTGATTGAGGAAGAAAGCTTGCGATCCGGCGCGCGAGGAAGCGAGAACTGGGCACCGCCGAGCCGACGGGCCGCGGATTGTTGAGCAATTCTGTCCCAAACGTGAAAAGCGATACAACCGCCTCGAGCGGCACCGGTGTTTTGGCCAGGGCCTTCTTCGGCGGCAGGGTCAGCGGCGTGCTATCCATAACATAGTTCTTCCGTAACTCGGTTCTTCGCGGGAACTTCGTGAACGCTCGAACATCGGCCACAAACCGCTCGACGCATCCGACCGGCAGTCGCCCCCCCGAAATGAATGCCGCCTCCTTTACCACGTATTCGGGCAAAAAGCCACAATCTTTTCACTCCGCCGCATTGCCAATGGGCCCTAAACAGCTTATCCATTGTCCATGTCATTCGCCCTGGGCCAACTCAAACTTGCTTCGAACCTGTTTCTCTCACCGCTGGCCGGCTACACGAACCTGCCGTTCCGCCGGATCATCCGCGAAATCGGTGGGGTCGGCTTGTGCACCACCGACCTGATCAACGCCCGCTCGCTGCTCGAAGGCAATCGCAAAGCGCTCGAGCTCATCGAAAGCAACGCCCAAGACCGCCCGTTGGCCGTCCAACTCTACGGTACCGTGCCTGAAGAGATGGGCGCTGCCGCCGCGCGGCTCGAGTTCCTCGGCGTCAGCGCGGTGGACGTCAACATGGGCTGCCCGGTCCGCAAAATCTGCCGCAGCGGCGGTGGCTCCTCCATGATGGCCGACCACGCCAAAGCGGCGCGCGTCGTCAGCCGCATGGTGCGCGCCGTCAAGATCCCGGTCACCTGCAAGATGCGGCTGGGTTGGGACGACGCCAATCTGACCGCGCCCGAATTGGCCCGGGCGCTGGAGGACGCCGGTGCGGCGGCGATCGTCGTCCACGGCCGCACCCGCCAGCAAGGCTTCAGGGGCGCGGTCAATCTGACGGGCATTCGCGCGGTCGTGCAGGCGGTGCGGCGCGTCCCCGTTGTCGGCAACGGCGACATCACGACGCCGCCGGCGGCGAAGATGATGTTCGAGCACACCGGCTGCGCCGCCATCAGCATCGGACGCGGCGCGTTTTACAATCCGTGGATTTTCCGGCACACCGAACACTACCTGGCCACCGGCGAACTCCTGCCCGAGCCCGGCTTCGAGGAGCGGATCACTGTCATGACCCGCCACCTCGACCTGATGGTGGACGCGTACGGCGAAGAACAAGGGTGCCGCAAGTTCCGCAAAGTCGCGCTGCAATACTCACGGCGCTTCGGGCCGACGAAGGAATTCGACAGACGCGTCGTCCGGTTGAGCACGCGCGCCGGGTTCGACGAGATCCTCACCACCTATCGCATCTGGCGCGCGCAGTTCCTCGACGCCGAGGGCCACCTGCTGCCACACTATCGACCGCGCCAGTTGGGTACGGCGACCGATCCAACCGACGCCGTCAAAGTGCCGGCGGGCCCGAACGAGTTGTGGTGAACGTGCGACCGTTGCGGAAGCGACGACCGCCGAAGCTCCGGAGTGCGCTGGCCCAGGGCCATGTCCCCCCCGCGCTCCCAATCGCCACCCGGCCTGCGTCCTTACCTCCGCCGGCTCGGGCTGAAGGAGTAGCCCTTGGTGGTGCGGACGGCGCGGACGCTGCGGCGATCGCCGGAGATGGCCTGTTCGTGGAACAGCGGAGTCAGCACGTAGTCGAAGTTCTCCAGCCGGAGCCGGGGAATGTTCTGGCCGATGAACCGTTCGATGGCGCGGAGATACTCGAGTTCCTCGATCGTCACCAGCGTGAAGGCGTCGCCCACCTTCTGCGCGCGCCCGGTGCGGCCAATGCGGTGGACGTAATCCTCGGGGTGCTGTGGCACGTCGTAGTTGATCACGTGCGTGATGCCTTCCACGTCCAGCCCGCGCGCGGCGATGTCGGTCGCCACCATCACTTCATACTTGCCCGACTTGAATCCCTCCAGGGCTTCGACGCGTTCGCGTTGCGTCCGATTCGAATGTAACGCGGCCACGGCGTGACGCTCCGCCCTCAAGCGGCGGGCAATCTTGTCGGCCCCATGTTTCGTGCGGGCAAAGATCAGGACGCTGTCGAAGTTTGTGCGCTGCAGCAAAGCGGCCAGGAGCTGAAACTTCTGGCTCGAGGCAACGGGATAGCAAGCGTGGGTCACCGTCTCGGCCGGCGCGCGGCTCACGCCGATTTCGATCTTCTCCGGCTGGCGCAATACCCAGGCAGCAAGGCGCTCGATCTCGGGCGGGACGGTCGCCGAGAACAGCAATGTTTGCCGGGTCCGGCGACAACGGTCGATGATCTTGCGCACGTCGGGCAGGAATCCCATGTCGAGCATCCGGTCCACTTCGTCGAGCACCAGGATGTTCACATCACGCAGATGCAGGGCCCCCTGTCCCAACAGATCCAGCAGACGCCCCGGTGTGGCCACCAGAATGTCAACGCCGCGGTGCAATTCCTGTTTCTGGTTGCCGTAGCCGACGCCGCCAAAGACAACGGTCGTCTTCAGGTTGGTGAACCGCCCGTAATCGCGGAACGCCGTCTCGACCTGGGCGGCCAGTTCGCGCGTCGGCTCCAACACGAGACAACGGCATTGCCGCCCATGACCGCTCGGCCACTCCGAGCTGCCGTGGGCTTTCAGTAGCGTGAGGATCGGCAAGGCGAACGCGGCTGTCTTGCCCGTGCCGGTTTGCGCGGCACCGATGAGGTCCTTGCCAGCCAGCACGACCGGAATGCCACGCAGTTGAATGGGCGTTGGCTCGAGGTAACCCGCGGCCTGCACGCCACGCATGACTTCGTCGGAAAGTCCAAGTTGTTTGAAGGGCATGACCCATGGTAAGTCGGGGGGCGAGGGTTAACAAGAAATGATTCCAGCCGCCCGGGGCGCGCGTCAATTCCCCAGGGGCAGCGCCAGCTTCACACCGACATACGGCTTCCCGTCAGTCAAATTCAAATCCAATCCCAACCGAGCGTTCTTGCCGACGTCCACCCGGAGATTTGAAGGGTTGCGCCGGGGCCGTTCGCCGGAAACGGAGACGTGCTGAAGTCGGCCAGCGTCGTATTCGAATTGCAGAGAGTCCGACAAGTTTCGCGTGAAATCGTCAACTGTAAACAGGATCGTATCGAGATTGTATTTCGCCGTCTGCATGGCCCCCAGCGCCAGCAAGGGTTCCCTCTCGGCGATGCCATACTCGGCTTCGAACTTCTCCCTCCGGTCGGCGGAGGCGTTCCGGCGTCCGACCTCGGTCACCCGCCACGCGGCGGACTCCGACATCAGGACGGGCAGCCGCACCGTCGGCGACGCTAGAGGCGCCGGGAGGGGAAGCGGACGAACCAAGGGTCCCGAATCCAGCGCCGCGTAAGTTGGGACCGGGCGCTTTTCCAGAACCGCCAGTCGGATGGACGCCACCAGCAGCGCGCAGAGCAACCAGCCGCGGCGGTCAAGGCGAAAAGCCCGCAGGAGTCTCGATGGGGGTGCCGCGTTGGTCGGACCTGCGAATCTGCTCTCATTCATAAAACTTCGCTGCGGTGCTGGCGGCGAACGAGCGCGGATTTGGGGCGACGTTCAGCCCGTTTTTCCTGCCCGGCTCCGCTCGGCTGCAAACCTGCAACGGCCTGCCACTGGAGCACGCCGCGAGCCACGGCGGCGGATCCGTTCAATCGGTGGGACGTCCCGCCCGTCGCGCCGACGAGCGCCGGGCCCGATCAGGTCCGCTCACGCGCGTTGGTCGACAACCAGTTCGGCGGGATCGGATGTGGTGGAGGAAACTTCTCCGGCGGCAACCATGTTGACCGTCATGCGAAGGTCGTCGAGCGAGAACGGCTTGGGAAGCCAATGGCTAACCTGGGTACCGAGCGACTTTTGCGCGCCGACGACGTCGCCCGTGAGAAAGACGAACCGGGACGCGGTCTCGGGGTCCGTCGTCTTGAGTTGCTGATAAAACTCCAGACCATTCAGGCCGGGCATCTTCCAATCGCAGACGACGAGATCGTAGCGCGCGCTCTTGGTCATGCGCAACGCGGTTTCGCCATCGCCCGCCGTATCCACGTTATACTGGTCTGCCGCCAGCGTCTCGGAGATCAGATCGCGCAACGCTTCTTCGTCATCGACAATCAGCACGCGCTTGCCCGACTTGGCCGACGGACCCGTCGCGGGCACGGCTTGCGGGCGAACCCCGGCACTGCCTGGCGCCGTGGCCTCGGCCACCGGCAATTCGACGACAAACGTGGCTCCTTCGCCGAAGGTGCTGCTGACGCTCATGGTTCCGCCGTGTTCGTTGATGATACCGTAGCACAAACTAAGGCCCAGTCCGGTGCCCTTACCCACTTCCTTGGTCGTAAAGAACGGCGTAAAAATCTTTCGGAGGTTTGGCGGTGATATCCCGGGGCCGTTGTCCTGAAACGAGACTCGGGCCCGGCCCGCCCGGACGGAAGTTGTGATGCGCAGCGTCCCGCTCGAGCGATAGGATTCGATTGCTTGGCGCGCGTTGTTGATGATGTTGACGAAGACCTGCTGGAGTTGATGCGAATCGCCAATCACGGCCGGCAGATTCTCATCCAGCGACGTGAGGACCTCGATATTGGCGGTGCGCAGCTGATACTGCAAAATCTCCAGGGAGGATTGCACGAGTTCGTTGAGCTGGAGACGCTGGCGCTCGGGCGGACTTTGTCGGGCAAAGCTCAGGAGGTTCTGCACAATCTTGTAGCAGCGTTGTGATTCACGCAAAATGCGATCCAGATAATGGTCGCGCTTTCCTTCCGTGCCGGCGTCGGGCCGCTGCAACAACTGGGCGAATCCGTAGACCGAGGCCAACGGATTGTTCAACTCGTGCGCCACGCCCGCGACAAACTCGCCGATCACCGAAAGCTTTTCGGTTTGGGTGAGTTGGGCCTGGGTCTTCTTCAGGTCTTCGACCGTCTTCTCCAACTCTTCCCGGGAGGCCTGAAGGTTGGTGGTCATTCGATTGAAGGCGGCGGCCAGTTCGCCACCTTCGTCATGGGCGTTGACCTGAACGTGGTGCGAGAAATCGCCGCGTCCCACGCGGTCCGCCGCCTCACGAAGTCGGCGCAACGGGCGCGTGATGTGGTCGATGAACCTCCAGACCAAACTCGTGCTCAACGCGATGGCCAACAACCCCAGTACCAACACCGTCCGCAGGGTCGTATGCAGAGCCACCAGTGGCTGTTCGTATGAAGAGAGCAGGACATAGCCCAGTTGTTCATCCCCGTTCAGCGACGGGAACCGGCCGGCCACGGAAAGGAAGTGTTCGTCGTCCAACACAACCGGCTGCGGCACGCGCAGGGCCGCCGGGGTTCGACCGAGTACCCCGGCAAACTGCTCGCATCCGTCGCGGTTCTGCATGCTGGAAGCCGTCACCTGTTCATGCGCCAAGAAGATGATCTGGCTGTGGGTGAGTTGCTGGAATTCCTGTGCCACCGCGTCGCCGAGTTCCGCGCAAAAAGTCAGCACGCCGACGACTCGCCCACTAATCTTGACGGGGATCGACACGGTGTCGAACAGCCTGGCGCCGACGCTCACGGTATCAACATTCGGCTGGCCTTCGAGCGCCTGGCGGGCGGAAACCGCCGCCGTTGTTTCAAATTCCGTCAGGTCGAGTTGCGGATCGCGGCGGGCGCTGGCGAGAGGCGTGCCCTTTTCCGTGGTGAACGCAATCACGTCCGCGCCCAGTTCATTGACCAACTCATTGAGCAGGAAACGGATCGTTTGGGGTTCGGCCAGCTGACAGACAGCCTTGAACCGCGGCTCGTTTGGGACGTTGCCGTAGCGCAGCAGGAGATTCCTGGTGCGAATCTTCTGCCAGTTGGAGAAGACGGTGTCCGCCGTGCTCAGTCGCTGCGCCGCTTCGACCCGGAGCTGCCGCGTCATGCGGTAGTTGACGACGCACAGGACGGTGCCCACGAGCAACACCATGATGGCGACAACGGGGACGAGCACCTTCGTCCGGAAGGTCACCGACGGTTGTGACGACGTGTCGCTCATGACGTGTCAGTACTGAGGCAGATCCGCGATGTCCGCCGATCGCGCCACGGCAACGATGCAAATGCATCGGCCCGCCCTTGTGCCTAACCTGTGCATGCCACCTGTGGATTCTCCGAACCAGCACTCGACATGCCGCCGCTTCAGAACCAAGCGCGTCGAGGCCGAAGTAGCCGCAAACGTACATTTTTGTGCACGGAGGAAATCGAGGTTGATTGGCGGCGGGAATTGCCGTATAAGCGAGGGACTTTATGAGGCATACCCTGTCAGTTTTGGTGGAGAACAAGTTCGGTGTCCTGGGCCGGTTTGCCGGCCTGTTCAGCGGTCGCGGTTTCAACATCGACACGCTCAATGTGGCCCCCACACAAGACCCGACCCAGTCGCGCATGACCGTCGTGGTTAAGGGCGACGACGCCGTGTTGGAGCAGATTATCAAGCAGCTCAACAAGCTCGTGGACGTGATCAAGGTGCAGGATTTCCGCGACGGCGAATATGTTGACCGGGAGTTGGTGCTCCTCAAGGTCGGCGTCGATGCCAAGTCGCGGCCCGAGGCGATGCAGATTTGTGATATTTTTCGGGCCAAGATCGTCGATGTCGCCCACAAGACGCTCACGGTGGAAATCACGGGCAACGAATCCAAGATCAGCGCGTTTCTGGATTTGATGGAGCCGTTCGGCATCCGCGACATCACCCGCACCGGCAAAGTGGCCATGCCTCGCAAATAGCGAGGCGCGGTCATTCCGAGCGGAGCAAACGATTTCAACCCAAACAGAAGGAGATTACGATATGGCCATTATTAATTTCGGCGGCCTCAAGGAAAGGGTCGTCACGCGTAAAGAATTCCCCGTGGCGAAAGCCCGCCGGATCCTGAAGAACGAAGTAATCGCCGTCATCGGCTACGGCGTCCAAGGCCCGGCGCAGTCGCTCAATCTCAAGGACAACGGCTTCCAGGTGATCGTCGGACAGGCCCCCGAGTTCAAGCGCGACTGGGACCGCGCCGTCGAAGACGGCTGGGTTCCCGGCAAGAACCTGTTCGACATCCCAACGGCGGTCAAGAAGGGCACGATCATTCAAATGCTCGTGTCGGATGCCGCCCAGCGGGCGATCTGGCCATCGATCAAGAAGTTCCTCAAGGCGGGCGATGCATTGTATTTCTCCCACGGGTTTTCCATCGTGTACAAGA
This sequence comes from Verrucomicrobiia bacterium, assembly GCA_035515475.1. Lineage (GTDB taxonomy): Bacteria > Verrucomicrobiota > Verrucomicrobiia > Palsa-1439 > Palsa-1439 > DATJBF01. The sequence goes on along the minus strand of DATJBF010000070.1, from coordinate 76,087 downwards.
ACCAGACCGGGGTCATCCCGCCGAAGAACGTCGACGTCATCATGGTCGCCCCGAAAGGTTCGGGTACGTCCGTCCGGCGCAACTTCCTCTCGGGCGCCGGCATCAACTCGAGCTACGCCGTCGAGCAGGATTACACCGGTCGCGCCGAAGAACGCTGCCTGGCCATCGGCATTGGCATCGGCTCGGGCTACCTGTTCCCCACCACGTTTCAACACGAAGTTTACAGCGATCTGACCGGCGAACGCGGCGTGCTGATGGGGTGCCTGGCCGGCGTGATGGAGGCGCAGTACAATACGTTCCGCAAACACGGCCATTCGCCGAGCGAAGCATTCAACGAAACGGTCGAGGAACTGACCCAGAGCTTGATCCGGCTCGTGGACGAGAACGGGATGGACTGGATGTACTCCAACTGCTCGGCCACGGCGCAGCGCGGCGCGCTCGACTGGAGACCGCAGTTCCGCAACGCCGTGCTGCCGTTGTTCGAGCGGCTCTACAAATCCGTGAAATCCGGCAAGGAAACCGCCCGCGTTCTTTCCGCCTGCAGCGGCAAGAACTACCAGGAGCGCCTGGCCAAGGAACTGAACGCCATGCGCGACTCCGAAATGTGGCGGGCCGGCGCCGCCGTTCGCGCCCTGCGCCCGAAACAGGCATCCAAAGCCATCGCCAAAGGCACCAAAGGCGTCGCCGGCCGCCGGGCCTGATCCGACGACGCGGCTGCGGACCGCGCGGCATCACGATTTGCCTGCACGGCCCGGTGGTCGCTACCCGTACCGCCGGGCCGCCCTGGGATGTGAAAATGCGGTGGCGCTCTCCGGGTATTGACGAACGGCCTGCGACCTGCTACAAGTATAACGATAATGAATCGTAGCCTTAGCCTGCTGCTGGCTTTGCTGGCGCTCCGGCTCGCGTCGGAGACGGCGGGTTAAGGTCTGCACCAAGAAATCGAAACCCACCCCGACGCGAACGTCGGGGTGGGTTTTTTATTTCCCTGACGTGTGCCGGTGGTAAAATGCGGAGGAGAACCAAATGAGCGAGCAAATATTGATCTTCGACACGACGCTACGCGACGGCGAGCAATGTCCCGGCGCGTCGATGAACATGCGCGAGAAACTCGAGGTCGCCCGGCAACTCGCCAGGCTGAAGGTGGACATCATCGAGGCGGGCTTTCCCATTGCCAGCGACGGCGATTTCGAGGCGGTGAAGTCCATCGCCAGCGAAATCGAAGGTCCGCGCATCGCCGGCCTGGCCCGGTGTGTTGACAACGACATCGACCGCGCCGCCGAGGCGGTGAAACCCGCCGGCGATCGTGCCCGGATCCACGTGTTCCTTGCCACCAGCGCCATCCATCGCGAGTTCAAACTCAAGATGGCGCAGGACGAAATCCTCAAGCGCAGCGTCGAAGGCGTGAAACGCGCACTCGGTTACTGCAAGGACGTGGAGTTTTCGCCCGAGGACGCGTCGCGCACCGAGCCGGAGTTCCTGGCAGACGTGACACACGCCGCCATCGAAGCCGGCGCCAAGACAATCAACATTCCCGACACCGTGGGGTACGCCGCGCCGCACCAGTTTGGCGCGCTCATCAAGTATCTCTTCGACCACGTCCCGAACATCAAGGACGCCGTCATCAGCGTGCACTGCCACAACGACCTCGGCTTGGCCGTGGCCAACTCGCTCGCGGCCATCCAGAACGGTGCGCGTCAGGTCGAATGCACGATCAACGGCATCGGCGAACGCGCCGGCAACGCGTCCCTGGAAGAAATCGTCATGGCGCTCAAGACGCGCAAGGACGCCTTCGGCGGCTACTATACCAACGTCGATAGCACGCAAATCTACCGCAGCAGCCGACTCGTTTCGCACATGACGGGCATGGTCGTGCAACGCAACAAGGCCATCGTCGGTGACAATGCCTTCGCCCACGAAGCCGGCATCCACCAGCACGGCGTCATCGCCTATCGGGCAACGTACGAAATCATGCGGGCCGAGGACGTGGGGCGCTCCAGCGAACTCACCTGGGGCAAACACATGGGCCACCATGCCGTCGGCAAGAAGCTCGAAGAGATGGGCTACAAGCTCAGCGAGGAGGAGGTACGCCGGGTCACCGACCAGATCAAGTTGCTCGCCGACAAGAAGAAGAACGTGTACGACGAGGACGTCCAAGCCATCGTCGAAGGCCAGTTCACCGAAGTACCGCAGGTCTGGAAACTCGATTATCTCAGCGTCATGACGGGCGGCATCCCGACGGCATCGGTTCGCCTCATCCGCCAGGGCAAAAACGAGCCCATTGCCGATGCAGGCACCGGCGACGGGCCGATTGACGCGATGCTCAAGACGGTCGACCGGATCACTGGCATCAAAGGCAGCCTCGCCGATTACAGCGTGAATAGCGTGACGCACGGGAAGGACGCCATCGGCGAGGTCACCGTTCGCGTTGCGTTCGATAGTGGCGCGGGCGTCTCGCCGGTTGGTGGCGCGACCGTCGGCAGGGTCGTGACCGGCAAGGGCTCGAGTACGGACATCATCGAAGCCAGTGCCCTCGCCTATTTGAACGCGCTGAACCGCTATCTCTTCGAGCAACGCCTCCGCGCCGAGACCGAGAAGCCAACGTTGTAGCATGGCGTCTGGATGCCGGCGCGGGCCGCGGGCATCATCGGGCATGTACGATTCGAGCCAACGCGGCGACGCGCTTGGGATCGACGGGATTGTCGAGTTTGCCGCCGACTTTCAGCGACGTGCCGACGATGACGCCATCGGCAAACCGCAGGAACTCCGGGGCATTTTCGGTTGTCACGCCGCTGCCGAGCAGAATCTTCGCGTTGGGGCACGCCCGTCGTATCCGTTCGACATCGTCGATGTCCGCCGCCACACCCGTGCCCGTGCCGGAAACGATGAGCGCATCGGCAAGACCGCGTTCGAGCGTGTCGCGCGCCGAAATCTCGATTGGCAGGTTGCCGAGCGGCACGGCGTGTTTGACATGAACGTCGGCAAACAGGAGCGCATTGGGACACACGCGCTGCCGGTAGCGAATGGTGTGGTACGCGTCGCCTTCGATGATGCCCTGGTCGGTGAGCATCGCCCCGGTGTGGACATTCACGCGTACGAAGTCGCCGCCGCAAGCAGCGCAGAGCGCCAGTGCCGAACGCGCGTCATTCCGCAGAACGTTGAATCCGATGGGAACTTTGATCGCCGCGCGTACAGCCAAGCCCGCAGCCGTCATCGCCGCGACGGTTTCGGGGCCAACGCGGGCCTTGGTGAAGGGCGCGTCTCCGAAATTCTCGACGATTACGGCATCCACGCCGCCGCGTGCGTACGCCAGCGCGTCGGCGACGGCGCGGTCGATGACGGATTCGAGGTCGCCGCTCCATCGGGGCGAGCCGGGAAGAGGCCGAAGATGAACCACACCAATGACAGCTTTGTGGCGGTGACGAAAAAGAGCGCTCATTTTTGCGCGAGTGTGGCAAAAATGAGCCAAAAAGGGCAGATTTTTTTAAGGAGTCAAACGCGCGCGTTCAGTGCGCGACCAGTCCGCTCCGAGCTAATGGATGACGACGCGGCGGCCTTCGAACTCGCCTTCCAGACGTACCTTACGCGAATTGATCAGGTCGGCGACGATATACGCACCCAGCTGTTCGTCGCGGGTCAGTTGGTTGACTGTGGATATCAATTCCCCAAGTGTCGGGGGCTCTTTGCGCTCGGCTTTGGCCGCGTTGCGTTTCATACCCAGCCTGTTTAGCAGGGCTTATGCCATCGGCTGGCGGTGGGCCGATGGCCCCACCAACCATGGGCGCTTGACTCGATGTGGTTTTTCTGGAATGGTGCCGCGGCACGTCGGTTGGGGATGTAGCTCAGTTGGGAGAGCGCCTCGTTCGCAACGAGGAGGTCACGGGTTCAAATCCCGTCATCTCCACCAGATTTTATGATCTCTGTGTATTTTCTCGAAGGAACAGTCAGCGGAAAGCGCTATGTCGGCATCACGAACAATCTTCCGCGGCGCTTGGGCGAGCATCGAACCAGCGAGTCCACAGCGGGCCAAATTCTCGGCCAATTTCAATTGATTCATTCAGAGCAATTCCCCGGCTACGCGACCGCCCGCGCTCGTGAAGAGTTCCTGAAGTCAGGCCAAGGCAGAGAATGGCTCAATTCGCTGTACCCGCGGTCACGGCCCGCCTCGGGCGGGCAGGGCTGCGCCCGTGCATGACGGGCTTGCGCGCCGCAGGCGCGTTCAAATCCCGTCATCTCCACCAGATTTCTTGAGTCATCGACCCAACTTCAGGACGAGTCGAGAGTTGCGCGTTCCGGTGGCCTTGCTATACTGACCTTCGGCTGGCCAAGAGAATCAGAAGCGCCGAACTAAAGCAGGAGGCGACGATGGATGCAGCTTACGCACAACCGCAGGTTCTCGTATCGATAGACTGGGTCGAACAGCACAAAGCCGACGAGAAGATCCGCTTGGTGGAGGTGGACGTCGACACCAGCGCCTACGAGCAGGGTCATATCGCCGGCGCGGTTGCTTGGAACTGGCAAAGCCAACTTTGCGACGGCGTGCGCCGGGACATTCTCACCAAGGAAGCGTTCGAGGCACTGATGAGCGCCTCGGGGATTGCCAATGACACGACGGTCGTACTCTACGGCGATAACAACAACTGGTTTGCGTGCTACGCGTTCTGGCAGATGAAACTCTACGGCCACAGGGACGCGCGCATCATGAACGGCGGCCGCAAACTCTGGCTCGCGCAGAACCGACAGGTGACCACGGACGTGCCCAGACACCCGGCTGCCAATTACACCGCGCGGGTCCCCGATCATTCCATTCGCGCATTCCGCGACGACGTGTTGCAGGCGATCAAGGAAACCAAGTTCCACCTGGTGGACGTTCGTTCCCCCGACGAATACACCGGCAAAGTCATCGCGCCGCCCGGCATGACGGAGACGGCGCAGCGCGGTGGCCACGTTCCCACCGCACACAATGTCCCGTGGGCGCTCGCCGTCAACGAAGATGGCACCTTCAAGAGCCATGATGCGCTTCTCGAGTTGTACCGCAGCCGGGGCGTGACCCCTTACGACCACACCATTGCTTACTGCCGCATTGGGGAGCGTTCGGCGCACACCTGGTTCGTGCTGAAGTACCTGCTGGGTTACCCCAGTGTGAAGAATTACGACGGCTCGTGGACCGAGTGGGGCAATCTGGTCAATGCACCCATTGTGAAAGGTGACAAGCCGGTCTGACGATGGGCGAACCTTCGCTCCTGCCCTCGGCCGATGCGGACGTACTCTTGCGTACGATCGGCAACACACCGTCGATTCCCCTGCAGCACATCGGCCAGGAGTTTCCGCACGCCCAGATCTTGGTCAAGGCCGAGTGGTTCAACCCCGGCGGCTCGGTCAAGGACCGTCCGGCTTATCGGATGATCCGCGCCGCGGAAGTATCAGGCCAACTGACGCGTGACAAGACCATCCTCGACGCCACCAGCGGCAACACCGGGATCGCGTATGCGATGATTGGGGCGCGGCGCGGCTATCGCGTGAAGCTCCTCATGCCCGCCAATGCCAGCGCCGAACGCAAGAAACTCCTCGCGGCCTACGGCGCCGAACTCACGCTCACGGATCCCGCCGAAGGCAGCGATGGCGCCTTCTTCGCGGCGCAGCGGTTGTACGCGGAACGGCCCGATCTCTATTTCTATCCCGATCAGTACGGCAATCCCGAGAATCCACGGGCCCACTATGAAACCACCGGGCCGGAGATCGTCAAACAGACGGACGGGAAGATCACGCACTTCATCGCCGGCATGGGCACGAGCGGCACGATGATGGGCACGGGCCGACGCTTGCGCGAGTTCAACCGCGATATCAAACTCGTCGCCGTGCAACCGGAAGGACCATTCCATGGACTCGAGGGACTCAAGCACATGGAGACGGCCTCGCACGTTCCCGCCCTGTACGATCCGCGATTCCCCGACCAGATCATCGGCATCTCGACGGAAGCCGCCCAGGACATGGCCCGACGCCTGACCAAGGAAGAAGGCCTGTATGTGGGCGTCAGCGCCGGTGCCGCGATTTGCGCCGCGCTCGCACTGGCGGCGATGATCGAACGCGGTACCATCGTTGCCATCTGCCCCGACGGCGGCGGGCGGTACCAAAGCGAGAACTTCTGGGACGCGAAGTGAAACCACAGGCACCTTTTAAGACTTTCGTGGGAGCAGCGCCCTCGCCGCGACCGGTCGGGGCGAGACGTCCCTTTTACGCTGGAGTTGTCGCATGAAGATCTCGCGCCAACTGCTCACTCAGATTCAGAATCACCTGGAAGCTGGTTACCCGAACGAAGCCTGTGGCGTGTTGCTCGGCAAGAAGGGTGTCGTAACGGAGACGGTGTCAGTGGATAACCAGCGTACGGGCCAGCCCAGCACCGGTGGGGAAAGCGCCCGGAACCGCTATCTCATCGACCCGCTCGTCTACGTGAAAATCGAGCGTGACGCGGACAAACGCCGGCTCGACGTGCTGGGCATTTACCATTCGCACCCGGATGTGCCGGCACGCCCTTCGCAGTTCGATATCGACAACGCGTGGCCGAACCTGGATTACCTCATTGTATCCGTCGTGAAGGGCAAAGCGGTCGAATCCAACTGCTGGCGGCTGCGCGATGACCGCCGCGCCTTCGGTCAAGAGCCAGTTGAAATTTCGGGGTAATCCGCTACACTAGCGGTCGGGTCGATTCTCGTGGGAACGAATTCCAGTCGCGACCAGTCGCGGCTGCAAGCGCTCCTCCGGGCGATTCGGAAACAGATCATGGCAATCACAGTCACCATACCAACTGCGTTGCGGCGGTTTGCCGACAATCAGGCGAACGTCCAGGTTACAGGCACGACGATCAGCGAGGTTCTCGATAACCTGACACGGCAGCATTCCGAATTGCGTCCGCATCTCTACGCTGACGACGGCAAGCTGCGCAACTTCGTGCGCGTGTACCTCAACGACACGGACATTCGCGCCAAAGGCGACCAGGCGGCCGTCAATGACGGCGATGAGATCGCCATCGTGCCGTCGATTGCCGGCGGGAACCTGCAACGCCTGGATCCCATCATCAAAGACCGCGCCAAACTCACCAATGAAGAAATCAAACGCTACTCGCGCCACCTCATCCTGCCCGAAGTCGGCGTGGAAGGGCAGGAACGGCTCAAGGCGGCCAAGGTGTTGCTGATCGGCTCGGGCGGACTTGGTTCTCCGCTGGCGCTGTATCTCACCGCCGCCGGCGTCGGCACCATTGGCATGGTCGATTTCGACACGGTCGACTTCAGCAACCTCCAGCGCCAGATCATCCATTTCACCAGCGACGTGGGCAAACACAAGCTCAAGAGCGCCGAGGAAAAACTCAAGGCGATCAATCCGAACCTGAATTTCATCCCCTACCCCGTCAAGTTGAGCAGCGAGAACGCGCTCGACATTCTCAAGAATTACGACGTGGTGATCGACGGTACGGATAATTTCCCGACGCGTTATCTGGTCAACGATGCCTGTGTCATGCTGAAGAAACCGAACGTGTACGGCTCGATCTTCCGTTGGGAAGGCATGGCCAGCGTGTTCGCGCCGCATCTGGGTGGGCCGTGTTATCGTTGCTGGTATCCCGAGCCGCCGCCGCCCGGGCTGGTTCCGAGTTGCGCCGAAGGCGGCGTGCTGGGCGTCATCTGCGGGATCATCGGCAACATCCAGGCGAACGAAGCCGTCAAACTCATCATCGGCAAGGGCAAACCGCTCATGGGCCGGTTGCTGCGGTTCGATTCGATGGATATGAGCTTCCGCGAATACAAGATTCCCCGGGACCCGAATTGCCCCGTCTGCGGCAAGCACCCGACGATTACCAAGCTGATCGACTATAACCAGTTCTGCGGCATCGGCCGCGGCGAAGAAGCCGGCACATCAGGAGACTCGATAGTGGAACGGAAAGACAACGGACTCGGTCCCGACGACATCAGCGTCGAACAACTCAAACAAATGCGCGATCGCAAGGAAGATTTTGTCCTCGTCGATGTTCGCAATCCCGACGAATTCCAGATTAGCGTGATTGAGGGCTCGGTCAAATTGCCGCTGCCCGACCTGCCGCAACGGTTTAAGGAACTGCCAAAGGACAAACTGATCGTCCTCCACTGCAAGATGGGCAGCCGCTCGATGCGCGCCCTGAAATTCCTCCGTCAACAAGGCTATCCGAAGCTCAAGAACGTCGCCGGGGGAATCAATGCCTGGGCCGAACGCATCGACCCGAACGTGCCCCAGTATTAGTTGCGTGGGCGCCTCGCTCGCGTTGCTAGAACAGGTGGCCTCCATTGGCTGCAGCCAGCCGGGGGCGTATGGTTGCTTGAAGACATTCAGGCTGTGAACGACAACGACGCGATTCCTGGCCCATGGGCCAGGCGACGGGTGACGCTCAACCGGCTCGGCGTGGTCGTGTTGCTTCTCGGCATGGGCGGCGCCATCCTCATTGATTGGAGCGGACAGGTTCGTTCGAGAAGGCAGTCGGGTCGGCAGGGAAGTTCCGCGGCGGCAGGCGCGTGGCAAGACAGCACCCTACCCGCCGAGGACACCAAGCGGTTCTCCCGGGACATCGAGATGAACTATGGGGAACTGGGAGTATTGATCGCCAAGGGACAACTTTGGTGGGCGAATCTGCCACCTGCCGATCGATGGGCCATTCTAATCGCTACGATTTCAAGCCTCGCGGCGATCGGTTGTTTCCTCACGGCGCGATACTCGGAAGGATGAAGGATTGAGCCCGAGCACGTTCGACCCGGAGATGCGCGGATACTAGCGCCGACGCCAGAATGGAAACACCAGCGTCAATGCCAGTGCGGTGAGGCAAAAGCTGGATGGCTCGGGAACAACGGTCGTGGTTCCCACAACGATCCCCGACCCCGAGTTCTCAATCGCGCTGCCCAGTAACGTCAACGATGTGGGGCTCGTGAGTTTCAAATGCGCCCATCCATACGTGTAGGGCGACGGCGACGAGTCGAGCCAGAATGCGAGATAGAAATCCTGCCCAACAGACAACTGCATCTGGCCGGGTGTGAACGGTGCCGTGAGATTATTCGCGAACGGCGTTGCAGTCGAGAGAGCGGCGTGGTCGAAGACCGCCCCATAACCGACACTGAACCAGCGCTCGCCGATCCCAGCGGTATACGCATACGGGCTCAAAGTGAGGTTGTCGTCGACGCTCGCCCAGACAAATCCACCGTCGCCGCCACCGCTCGGCTGCGTCCAGGCTTGGATTTCGAAGCCATGCTGAATGCCCGGCGGCGGATATAAATCAGGCGACAAGAATACGCTGTCGGTGAACACTGTTGCCGTACAGGACTGCGAGATGGCAAGGCCGATCGACAAACAGGTGACGCAAACCAAGATTCGCACGAAATGCCGAAAGAGCGAACTCACTCGCATACGGTCCTTTTTGTGCCCGCGCTTCTCGCCTGAACTACACTCTCACAAGGCTGTATGGATACAGCCCCAAACGGGGTCGACTAACGTCCTTATAGCTCTTCCGAAACCACGAAGTCAAGGCGACTTCCGCGCTATCCTTCCCGGGGCGGCGAGGCGAAGCCTTTCGCCCGCACGAGACGGGAAGTGATTACGGCTGAATCGCTTTCCATAGTGATTGCCACGAGGATTGGAGGTCGGTCTCAATGTGGCGCCAGTCGTCCTCGGTGAGGCCGCCCGCGGCGGCTTTTGCGTCGCGAATCTTCATCGCCTCCGCCCGGTAGCGCCCGTATTCCATCAGCTTGTCGGGCGGCACCTGATAAAGCTCCGCAGCGGCTTCAGCCAGCGCCCGCGGCAGATCGCCATCGGCGTGGTTCTCCCGTTCGCGGTGTACAATCCACCACTCCAATTCCAACTTTGCCGCGCGCGGCACGTCGAACGGCTCGGCGCTGATGTCGCGGATCGCCTGGAAGTACTTCACCAACTCAGGCAGAGCCTGTTCGTACTCGGCGCGGTTGTGACCGTCTTTGAAGATGAAAGCGGCTTTCGCGGCGTAGGCGGCGACTTCATTGGACCGGAGCAGCGGGAAATGGAATTGGCGACGCATCAACTCGGCGAGTTGGAAGAATAGTTCACGCGGGTTCCGCTCGTAGTAGGAACGCCACATCACGGAGTCTAGGTGTGCCACTTCGTTCGGGTCAAACCGGCGAATATCCGCGCGGCGCGGGCCGAACAGGTCGAGGCCAACCCAGAACAGCAGGGCGGCGATGATCGCGGCAACAACCAGCCAGAGCTTGCGCTTTGGTCTCATCGACTGACGGTCTTTGGCCCGGGCGGATTGTAAGCACTGCCGGCGTCGGAGGTCAACGGCAGACACCGTGGAACTGCTGGCGCTCGAGATGTCTGGGCTTGACAGAGTCGACGCGTTGGGAGAGTTATTGGCGTTGTCTTCACGCGAAGTAGTGGGGAGGTCGTGCAGGCAAACCATAAGCAAAGGGAGGATACGTTATGAGGAGGTTTCGGATTCTTGGAGTGGTCACAACCGTGGTGATCTCACTCGCCAGTGCGTCCTACGCTGACAAGGGGCAGGTGGGCAACACCGGCACAGCGCCAGCCACACCGGCCAGTCCAGCTTCGGCGTCGGAGCCGGTCGCACCACTGCAATTGGCGCTCGTACCGACGATCCAGTTGGTGCCACAAGATCAGTCCATTCGCGGATTGCGATTGAACATCTACGGCGAGAACCAGAACATGTCGGGCGTGGACGTCGGCCTGATGCACGAGACGAAGGATCGGTTCAGCGGCGTCGCGTTCGGCTTGCTCAATACCGTGCACGGCGAGGCCCGTGGCCTGCAATTGAGCGGGATCTACAGCGGTGCGGATGCGGGCATGTCCGGCTTGCAGGTCGGAATCGTGAACCGATCCGGCAACATCCACGGCCTGCAAATCGGGGTGGCGAATTTTGCCGATGACATGACGGGGATCCAGATCGGTCTGTGGAACGAAATCAAGAGCAAGGAGAATTGGAGCGTCGTTCCGATCATCAACGCCGCATTCTAAATGCGCTGGGTTTTCTGACCTGAGAGGCCGGGACCGCCCGGCCTCTTCTTGTTTTGCGAATCAGCCGCTGATTGCCTATACTCGCCCCCGCCATGCCCATTCATCCGACAGCGATCGTCAGCCCGAAGGCGGAGCTTGATTCGACTGTTGCGGTCGGACCGAACGCCATCGTCGAAGACCACGTGAAGATCGGCGCGGGAACACGGGTCTGGGCCAATGCCTACATCACCGGCCACACGGAAATCGGTCGCGACAACGAAATCCACATGGGCGCGGTGATCGGACACGAGCCGCAGGATTTGAAGTTCGACCGCTCCTGCCGCAGCTACCTGCGCATCGGCCATCGCAACGTCTTTCGCGAGTATTGCACGGTGCACCGCGGCACCGACCCCGAGAGCGCCACCGTGATCGGAGACGATTGTTATCTCATGGGATTGTCGCACGTGGGACACAACTGCGTCATCGGCAACCACGTCATCATCTGCAACTGCGCCCTGGTGGCCGGCCACGCCCACGTCGGCAACAACGCGTTCATCTCCGGCGGAGTCGTCATCCACCAATTCACGCACATCGGGAGGCTGGCCATGTTCTCAGGCAACGCGCGCGTGTCGATGGACGTGCCGCCGTTCACCCTGGCGGCGGAGCGCAACGAGATCCATGCGCTGAACCTCGTGGGCCTGCGCCGCGCCAAAATTCCCGTAGCATCGGTCGCGGAACTGAAGAAGCTGTTCAAACTGTTTTATCTCTCCGGCCTGAACGGCTCCGAAGCTGTCAAGCGCGCATCCGAAGACGGCTCGTTTGTGACCGCCGAGGCCAGGGAATTCATTGAGTTCGCCCGTAGTTCTCCCAATGGCATTTGCCCACCGCCGCGCAAGGGGTAACGGGCGCGAACCGCGCGGCCGGCCCCGACCGAAACCGCGAACGCGATTCGCGGCGGCAGGTCACTGCAGCACGGTTTTTGTCAGGAGGGTGCGGGAACGCGGCGCTCGGCCGAGTTGCGAGTCGAGCAGCTGCCAAACCACGCCACGGGCATCGGCGATCTGACTTTCGCTGAGCCGAACGCGACGGGCGCCTTCGAGGCCGGTGGCCGACAGAGACTCCAGAACTCTGGTGACGGCGGTGCGCGGCTCCCACTGGGGCGCCCAGCCAGCCGCGGCGAGTAGCTGGAGCTCGAACCAGATGATGGCGGCGGTTCTCCCCCGCTGAATTCCCAGTGCATCAAGCGTTGCCGCCAAGACGTCGAACAACTTCGGGTTCGGGTCCTCCCACTCGGTAGCCAGGTCAACCAACTCGCCGACATACGAGGCGGCCGTCAGGGCTCCCACGGAATCACGCAATTCTTTGTGCGGGTCTTCCAGGAAACAATCGTGGAGCAAATGGAGGTCGCTCCTTCGGCTGCGCAGAAAGACGATTTCATCGCGATAAAAGAGGTCGATTTTCCCTTGGAACGGACCTTTGGGCCGGCGTGCGCCCTTGGCCAACGTTTTCAGCTTGCCGACCTCGCGGGTAAACCAGGTGACAATCAGGCTGGATTCGGTGACGGACTGTTTCCGCAAGACGATCGCCTCGACACGTTCCGTGTCCATGTGCGCTACCGGGAATCGGCCGGCGGCAGGGTCTTGGGCGTAAACGGCGGAACGATCGCGCCGCCGGATACGATCAACCGCATCCCGTCGGCCACACTCATGTCGAGATCGATCACCTGACTGCGCGGCACCAGCGCCAACCATCCGCTGGTGGGATTCGGCGTGGTGGGAAAAAACACGTTGATGACCTGGCCGGGGGTCTTCACTTGGGTCTCCCCCACCGCCTCGCTGGTCACGAAACCGATCGTGTAAACACCCGCCCGGGGATACTCCACCAGCACCACGCGTTGGAACATGGTTTTGCGCCCCGAAAACAGCGTGTGGCTAATCTCCTTGATGAATATGTACGTCTTGTTCAGCAGTGGCACGCGGGCAATGATCGCCTCTCCCAGGGCAATCATCCGTCGGCCCACCACCAAGCGCGTCACCCAACCCACCACCGTAGTGAAAACCAGGAACGCCACCAGCGCGACGATGCGATACAGGGGAGTCAACATCTGCTTTCGGAGCGATTCGGGCAGCATGAAATCGGTGACCCAGGTGAACAATGAAAGCAGGATCAAAATCGAGGCGGCCAAGGGCATCACGACCAACAGGCCTGCGACAAATGAGTTCCGAATGGCCTTCCACTTTTCGCTCATGCGCACGCCATCGTAGCCGCCCATGACCGGGCTGTCAAACGCGCACGGCCTGGGGAGATGGTGTATCACCTTGCTGGAGCGGCGCGGGGCCGCCCTAATCCGTCGGCCCACTCCGGGAGTCAAGTATGAGCGCCGCGGGAGGCAGCTGGTTGCAGAGCCGGCGGTCACAGGTCGCCGCTACAGTTCTGAAGCCGACGGATTACCGGCTCTAAGGTTGGAGACGAATCCGGTAGTATCGAGCGGGCGAATTGGTCGCGGCTCCGAAATCGGAGAAGTTGGTCGCCGTGGCTCCGCTGCCCGGTGGAAGAATGATCGGCGAGCTGACGTTGGTAAAGTTAGTCGAATACGAGCCGCCGGGCAGGCCGGCACTCGCTTGTACGATGTTGGTCCTCCCCAACCCCGTCGCCCACGCCAAGACCAAGCTGTTGCCCTGCACCGTTACCGAAGTGATATGGAAATACGAGGCGGCATTGGTGGGGTCGGTACCGGCTTGGAATTCCTGCGAGTTGTTCATGCCGTCGCCATCCGGATCGGCGTCCGGCGCCGCCAGCGGGTTGTTGACGTCGGTGAAATAATGGATTTGCCAGGCCTCAAACTCCGTCAGAGCAACGATATAACCCGGCTGGCTGTCGGTATCCGAGCCGCCCGATCCACTCACGATAAGGGTGACGTCGTACGTGCCCGCGGAGTAGGTGTGCACCACGCTATTGGTCGTGACGTTGGTCGTGCCGGTGTCACCGAAATTCCAGAACCGATTGGTGATGGAACCCGTTGACGTGTCGGTAAACGTCACCATCAACGGTTCGGTGCCATCAGTCGGAGTGGCGCTGAAATTGGCCACCGGCGGCGGTGGATTGAGGAAATTGTACACGGAGGCGAAGTTGTTCCCCACGCAGGCCTTGGCGATGGTCAGACCGTCGTTCGTGGTGGCGCTGCTGGCGTTCTGTGAGATCACAAACGAACCCACGGACGACGGAGGCGATCCGCTCACGTTGTTGGTCAGATAACCCGTTTGCGATCCCTCATCGCTGCTGGTTGGATTGACATAGACATAGGCGACCGTGCCGCCTGCGGGCGCCGCGGCAATCACCTTGACCGGAGTGTTGTAGTCGAGCGTCTGCGTGCCCCACGAGTACGGGGTGTTGCCCGTGATCCGAAAACCCAGCGAGTATTTGCCGCCGCTCATATCCGCAGCGGCCATGCGGTAAACGTCAGACCCGGCGGCGTTGGTGGCAGTGTACATCCCGACAAAATACGTGATGTTTGTCCCGACGCCGATGGACGGCGCATTCGTGACGGTCAGGTTCAAACCGTAATACGTGGTGCCCGAAGTCTGGTCAAAGTTCTTGTACGCGTCCTGATTGTTGAACGGCGCTTGTTTGGCTGGGATCCCCACCTGTCCATTCGTAATCTTTAGCGGTAAACTGGACGCGATGCTCACCTGCACCCAGTTGCTTTGCCCGACCAGATTGGTCGGGGCAAACATGGCGAAATCGTCAAAGAATCCAAAGTTGCTGGAATTGACCGTCAGGTTGACCGAGCGGGTCGAGTTGCCAACGCCGCTGGTTGTGTTGCTGAACGAAACCGTGTCGGAATAGCTCCCCTCAGCCAGATTGGTGGCATTCCCGTTCAACGACACCAAGACCGTCGTGTTCGAGCCGGGATCCAGTGATCCGCTGGTGGCGGAGAGGTCCAGCCAACTCACCCCCTTGCTGGCTGTCCAACTCAACGCCGAACCGCCGACGTTGCTCAGGGTGTAAAGCTGGTTGGACGGGCTGAAGGGTCCGCCGGCGACACCACTGCTCAACAAGCCGTTGCCGGGCGAAACCGACAGGGCGGCATTGGTCGTCGGGAACACGTAATCGACAAACACGCAGTAATGGTCGGAGGCCGCACCGCTGTCACCAACGAGGTTTTGGGGGCTGACGTTCGTGTACAAGCCGTGGCTGGCCCAGTCCTTCGAACTGAACACGTATCCCGAGGCCGGCGTGAGACGGTTGGTCGCCGCAAAAATATAATCAAATCGGATGGATGGCGAAGTGCCTGCCGTACTCCAGGTTCTCCAGTTGCCACTGAGAGTGGTTGGCATGAACTCCACAAGGTGGCCCACCTCTTTTATCGTCGTGATTGGATCATAATAGCTGGTGATCGTGCACTCGTGCGAATCCCCGGTGACTTCATCCTCGTTCCAGTCGCCGCCAAATATGTAGGGCAGCGAGCTGCTGGACATCAATGAACTGATCGAGCCCGCGTCTTCCATGGCTTCGATTTGGCGGTTGGTGCAGTCGCATGAAGAGCTGTCGGGGCACCCATCAGCGCAGCACCTGAGATGCGCTTGGAAAACCTGCAATACGTTCGTGCCGTCGAGCTGAACGCGGAGCGTGTGCAGTCCGCGCGGGCCGATGTTGTAGGCGGCCTCATTGGATACCGGATATCGGCTGACTATGCCGTCGCGCTCGTAACCATCCGTCCGCGACGACATCGCCACCCAAAACGTCGCGTTCGACGGCGCGCCCAAGATCGAACTGGGCACCGAGCCGAGATACGAGACGTTGTTGGTGACCCAGTCAATCACGGCTGCCGTGACATGCGGCCGGTCCGAGTCGTTCAACTCGTTGAACAGCAAGATGTCAGGCTGATTGTAATTGACGATGCGGGCGAGCGCCTTGGCTGCGTCCGTGGTGTTGCTCGCGATGTCCCCGATCGTGCCATGCACGTTCCACTGCATGACTCGTATCTGCTGCGCACGGACGGTGGGCACCCCGGAAAGACCGAGGAAAGCGATAAACAAATAGGTCGCGGCCCCGCGCATCGAAGAATTGCACACGAACGTTAGCTGCACCGCTTTTACTTAACAGCAATGCCCCATGAAAGTCAATTGGAATGTTGCCTCGCAGCCCAAATGCGGCGCGGTGCAGGCAGCGGCTCGCCGCTGTCCGCAGCAATCATTCACGAGTCTGGGTTGGCAAGAACTGCGACCGCATCCACGTCGTGGTTCCATGCCGCAAGCCCGGTCAGTTACCGAGCAGCCCGGGCCCGAGCCAGATTGCTTTGGGCGGCGGCATCATCGGGCTTGACCCGTAACGCTTGCTCGTAGGATTGAATGGCCTCGCGAATCCTGCCTGTCTTCTCCAAGGCCGCCCCGAGGTTATTGTATGCCTCTGCGTTATTCGGGCTGAGGTGGATGGCTTGTTCGAAATGTCCAATCGCTTCGGCCGGTTTGCCCTGTCGAAGCAGTGCCACCCCCAGATTATTGTGGGCATCGGCGAAATCGGGTCTGATCTCCAGCGTCTGCTCGAAATGTTCCGTCGCCTCGACGAGTTTTCTCTGTTGGACAAGTGCGAGTGCCAGGCTGTAGTGCGCATCGGCGTCATGGGGCTTTTGCAACAATACCTTCTCAAAATGGGTAGCGGCTTCCGAAGCCCGTCCCAGTCCGAGCAGAGCCACACCCAGATTGTAGTGCGTATCGACGTCCTCAGGCTTGGGCCGCAGCGCCTGACGGAAATGTCCGACCGCCTCTTTCAAATCTCCCAGTTCAATCAGTGCCACACCAAGATTGTAGTGCGCCTCAGGATAATCCGATTTGAGTTGGAGCGCCTGCGCGTAATATTTGGCTGCCTCTTGTGGCTTGCCCATTTGCTCAAAGGCGACGCCCAAATTGTTGTACGCCTCGGCGTAATCGGGCTCGCTCCGCAAAGCTTGTTCGCAATGCGCGACGGCTTCGGTCGGGCGGCCCAAGGTAGTCAGAACGTCGCACAGGTTGTTCTGGGCGCGCGCGTTGTTCGGGCATTTGGTCACCGTGTCGGTCCAGATGGCCCATTTGCTCCGGTAGTCGTGATTGCGCTGCAGCGTCAGCAACCCGAGTGCTGCCGCGAGCGCGACGTAAACCGCCATGCTGGATTTTCCCAGCAGTTTGTGGATGCCCATGACGACCAGCGTGACCACGCCGGCCAGGGGCAGGTACAGGCGGTGTTCTGCGATCGTTTGCGATGCCACTGGGAAGAAGCTCGAACTGGGCGCCAGAATCACGAAGAACCAAGCGCCCAAGAACCCAAGGCGCGGACGGTATACGAGTGCGACCGCGGTGGCGGTCAACAGGCCGGCCAGCAGCAGGATCTGCGGCATGACTTCGGCCGCGTGTCGGTACAAAAGAATCCCGTAGTCGAAAACCAATCCCCGCGGCCAAACCGATAGCCAAAGGTACCGGCTAATCGCCCAGCACTGGGTCAGTGCGTATTGCCACCAAAGGATTTCAGTGCCGAAGCCGGCCGTGCCACCCCGGCCGCTTGTCCGCAACGCCAACCAGCCTACAATCAACCAGGTGCAACCCAGCCAAGCGTAGAATCGCCGACGCCGTCTCCATGCCTCGGCAAATTCTCCGCCAACAAACGTCCGGTCATACAACAGGACCATTAGAGGAGCGGTTACGGCCACTTCCTTGGTCGCCATGCCCAGCGCGCACGCCACTACGGAACACGCCAACCAGAGTCGCGGACTTGGGGACTCCGTCGCGCGAAGGAAACAATACAGTGTCAACAGGTAAAACAACCCCATCAGGGATTCCGTCCGTTGCACAACATAGGTGACCGCCTCGGTTTGGAGCGGGTGAAGCATCCACAAGATTGCGGTCGCCAAAGCCAATGTGGTGGCTGAACCAGCAAATCGTCCGCGCAACACCGGGCAGTGCAACGTCCGCCTCACGATTCCAAACAGCGTCAGACCCGCGAGGATATGGATCGTCAGATTGACTACGTGATATCCCCAACCCGCGGTGCCGCCCAACGCGTAGTTGACAGCCAGCGAAACATTCACCAATGGCCGGCCCGCAACGGTGAATCCCCTGGTTCGGGGTGGCGACAAGACCGGCCCGATGGGCCACAAATGACGGATCGTGGGATTTTCCACAATTGACTCGACGTCGTCGAACAGGAAGGGCACGCGGTAGGAATTCTTGTACGACACGAGCGCTGCGCCGACAATCACGGCGCCGGCAAGGATGATAATCCATGGTCGCGACCGAGGAAGCGGCTCCTGGCACACCGTTCGCGCGTTCACAATTGGCTCAGTCCTGGCGAGGAGTCGAAGGTAGATATTCCACAGATCCTACCGCGCCTCGTCCACGAAAGCGTCATGGTAAACGGGCATCGCCGTGTCGTCAACGGGCACGCCGCTACTGTTGCAGTCGGATGCGGTAGTAAAGAGCGGGAGAATTCGTCATTGCTCCGGCGTGCAGGTAGTTGGTCGTGGTGGGTCCGCTGCCGGCCGGGAGAATGATCCACGGGCTCACGTCGCTGAAGTTGGTCGAATACGAACCGCTCGGCAAGCCAGCGCTGGCTTGTACCACGTTAGTCCGCCCTAGTCCGGCGGCCCAGGTCAGCAAGGCATTGTTGCCCTGCGCAGTGACCGCAGTGATATGGAAGTACGAAGCGGCGTCGGTCGGATCTGTGCCGGCTTGGAACTCGCATAGGTTGTCGCAGCCGTCTCCGTCCGGATCGTCCTGCGCCCGGCTTTGGTCGGACGCCTCGGGTTCGATGTGTCCAAAGTATTGCTGCCGCCAATCGTCGCTGATGCCGTCGCGCACCAGCAGCGTCCACACGAAGTTCGTCGTGCCGTTCCCGTTGGTTGCGTTGACAAAGCTGACGCGGTTCGAGTACAGGCCCCCGACCAATGCGTTGATGTTCGCGTTCGTGCTGACCGTGACATTCGTGCTGGTACCGGCACCGAGCGAGCCGCCGGCCGCCGAAACGCCGAGCCAGTTATTGCTGACGCCGGCCGTCCAACTCAAGGCGCTGCCGCCGGTGTTGGTGAGCGAATACACCCGCGATCCCGGCGCGAACGGTCCACCTTGTTCTCCGGAGAGGTTGACACCGGCTGCAGGCACGACCGAGAGCGCTGCGGGAGAGATTGAGCCCACTGTGAGAGTAACGCTGCGGGTGAAGGTGACGCCCGTAACGGTGTTGCTGAAGTTAATCGTGTCGACATACACGCCAGCGGACAGCGAGTTGGCCGCGGGGTTGATCGATGCGGTGACGTTGGTGGCAATGCGAGCGCCGATATCCAAGTTCGTCGCCACCGGCGAGACCGTCAACCAATTCGAAGTCTTCGTCACACTCCAAAACAATGGAATGGTGTCGCTGTTGGTCACGGTGTAGAGCTGACTGGACGGGCTGAATGGGCCTCCCACATTCCCGCTGCTGGCGAAGGTTGTGGCCGGAGTCACATTGAAATTGGTCAGACTGGTCGGAAACCAATAAGTCACTTGGACGCAATAGTGGTCGGAGGCCGTCTGGCTGTCATTGACGAGATTCTGCGAACTGGCGTTGGTGTACAGACCGTGCGCCGCCCAGTCCATGGTGCTGAATACATAACCGGTCACGATGCATGCGGCCGTGGCGCTATAGGTCGTGCTGATGCGGTTGGTCGACGGAAGGACGTGGTCGAAGCGAATATTCGAGTAGGGAGAGGGATCACCCGTGCTCCATGTATCCCAATCGCCACTGAGCGTGGTCGGTTCGTACTCAACCAAATGGCCGACCTGCTTGAGGGTGGTAATCGGGTGATAGGTGCTCGTAATCGTACATTCGCTCGTGTCACGCGGATCCTCCGACTCGTTGCAGTCGCCGGTGAAGACGTAAGGAAACACGTTGGTGCTAGCCCAATTGACCATGTTGGTGGCATCGGTCGCGGCCTCGGCCTGTTTCCTGGGACAAGAAGTTGTGGTGCTGCTGGCTTTGAGGTGAACGTGGAAAATCTGCAGTGCATTCGTCCCGCTGAGTTGGACCTTAAACGACTCCATCCCGCGCAGATTGGCGTACCCGCCCCCGGCGTCGCTGTAGGTCTTGGCGTTGGAGATCGGGTAACGGCTGATGGACCCGTTGATCTCGCTTCCATCCCCGTTGGTGGCGATATCCACCCAGAAGGTTACCCCGGTCTTGTTCCCGAAGTAGGTCAGGTTATTGGTTACCCAATCGATCATCCCGGCTGCCGTATTCGCGATGGGAGATTGCTGGGCCAATTCGTTAAACGTGATGATATCCGGCTGATTGTAATTCACAATCCGAGCGATCGCCTTGGCGCTTGCGCTACTGTTGCCGGACAGACTGCCGAGGTTGCCCTCGATGTTGTACTGCATCACCTTGACTTGTTGGGCAGGGGCGGGAGTCAGGCCGGAGAGACCAAACAAACCAATAATCGAACACGCTATCGCTCTTCTCATCTTGAACATCGAACGTGAATGTTCCGGCTAAAGCAGGGATTGGACCGCACTACCCAAAAAAGGTCAAGCTAATAATGGCCAGGTGCGTGGCACAACTGCATTCGCAACGCACTAGGGTACAAGGTTTTGTATCAGCATACCGGAGGCCAAAGACCTCATGATCCGGCATTCCGCAGCACGCATGCGGCGACGGGCGCGCACTGTGCCGTCGTCGTAACCGTGGAGATGCAGGACACCATGGCTGACATAGAGAGCCAGCTCGCGTGCGGGCGTCGTGCGAAAGCGGCGGGCTTGGGCTCGGACACGGTCTAAGGAGATGATCAGCTCACCTTGACCATCGCCGTAGTCGAAACTCAGAATGTCGGTTGGGCCTTGAGTGTGATGGAACCGAGCGTTGAGAGTGGCGATCTGCGGGTCATCCGCCAACACGATGCTGAGGCTGTAATTCGGAGAAGCGCCGGCAAGTTCGAGAGCCTGGGTGGCCAGCGCCTGGAGGAGACGCGTATCAACCCGGAAACCTGCTAGTTTCCGGGACCGGCGGTTGCGAACCTCGACGGTCATGCGGCGGGTGGCTTGCCGTTCCCGTTGGCGGCGGCTTCCTGGCGGCGGCGTTCGCGCTCCTCTTTGAATTTTGCGTACGCAGTGATGATTTTTTGGACAAGCTCGTGGCGGACGACGTCGTGCTCGTTAAAGTAAATGATCTCCAAGCCCGGAATCTCCTTGAGAATGCCTTGCACTTCGATCAAACCCGAGGTTTTGTGGCCGGGCAGATCCACCTGCGTGATGTCACCCGTGATGACGACCTTCGAATCAAATCCCATGCGCGTCAGGAACATCAGCATTTGCTCGCTGGTGGCGTTCTGTGCTTCGTCGAGAATGACGAACGCGTTGTTGAGCGTGCGGCCACGCATGTAGGCCAGTGGCGCGATCTCGATAACCCCGCGCTCCATGTTGCGCTGGATTTCGTCGGGATCCATCATATCGTAGAGCGCGTCATAGAGCGGCCGGAGGTACGGACTGACTTTCTCCTCGAGCGTGCCGGGCAGGAACCCGAGGGCCTCACCCGCCTCGACTGCGGGCCGGCATAGAATGATGCGCCCGACCCGGTCGCTGCGCAAGGCGTTGACTGCCATGGCCATGGCCAGATACGTCTTGCCCGTTCCCGCCGGACCGATTCCGATGACGATGTCGTGTTGACGGATCGCTTCGAGGTAGCGTTTCTGCCCCTGCGTTTTCGGAACAATGGGCCGCTTGCGCGTGGAAACATCAACGCGTCCCTCATGAAGTTCCTGCATCCGCAACGGCTCACCGCGTGAGACGGCGCTAACGGCGCGGCTGAACTCTTGCCGGCGAATGGTTGTGCCGCGAGAGAGGGCCTGCTGAAGCTCATGAAACAGCGATTTGGCCCGCTCAATGTCGCCGGGCGCCCCCTCCATGCTGATCCAGCCGTCGCGAGCGGTGACCTTAAGATTCAGCAGGTCTTCGATGAGGCGAAGGTTTTTGGCCTCGCTGGCGTACAGGGCTTGCGCTTGGCGCGCGTTGTCGAAATGCAGTGTCTCGCTCGCCATGGATTAGCTAGAGAGTCCTTCGCTCACGCGAAAGAAACATACTGCATATGCCCGCCCTTGGCAATCCCAGCCCCCTACGCCGCCCTAATCCTGCGGTATAACCAGAACCTGATTGGGGTAAATCTTGTTCGGATTTGTGATCTTGTCTTTGTTGGCGCGATAGATCCGGGGCCATTTCAGTGGATTGTGGTAGACCTTTCCCGCAATCCTCCACAGCGAATCGCCTCTCTTAACCACGTACCTGGTCGGTTTCTCGGGCGTCTCGACTTTGGGCGGTTCGGATTCGACGATCGCCGGCGCGGCTGGTGGCAGCGGCGTGATCTGTGCTTCGACGACCGGCTCGGCCTCGGCGGACGGACGACCAACGATGTACCCACGGTTGCCCCACTGACCGCGATCTACCCAGTAGTGCCGCCGCCAGTTCGGATAGTGCTCCTTCACGAAGTCGGCCCACTCAGGCTCCAACTCGGGCTTCTCCACCACCTCCATACCCTTGAGGAATTCGCTCTTTTGTTCCTCATTGACAGGCTGGAGTCGCTTCGGCCCCGTCGCGCAGCCGTTGAGCAACAACGCGGCACAGGCCACCTCGACCAACGACAGAGAAAATCTTGCCAGACTCTTCATAATTGCAGACGGCCTCCTCCTTGCATTTGCTTCGGTGATAACACCATCGCCCACCACCGTCAACGCTTTTTAAAATTGGCTTCCGCCCGGCAAACCGCGGGTTACAATGGCTCCAGCGGAAGCGCTCCATGGACCTGATCCTACGCAATGCGCGCGTGCGCGACCACGACAAGCCCGTCGACATTGCCGTCAACAACGGCGTCGTCGCCTCCATCGCACCGACAGGCAAACGGGCGCGCGGCCCGTCTCACCGTGGCCGGCAAGTCATCGATTGCTCCGGCAAGCTCGTCTCCCCACCGTTCACCGATATCCACGTCCACCTCGACGCCGTGCTGACGGTTGGTCAGCCCCGCTTCAACCAAAGCGGCACACTCATCGAAGGCATCGAGATTTGGACCGACCGCAAGAAGGCGCTCACGGCCGACGACGTGAAACGCCGCGCCACGCTCGCCGTCAAATGGGAATTGGCCCATGGCGTCACGCGCATCCGCAGTCATGTGGACGTCTGCGACCCCGAACTTACCGCCGTCAAAGCCCTGCTGGAAGTGAAGAAGGATTTTGCCGGGCTGGTGGATGTCCAGCTCGTGGCCTTCCCGCAGGACGGCATCTATGCGTTCCCGAACGGCGAAACCCTCATGGAACGCGCGCTGGAACTCGGCTGCGACCTCGTCGGCGGCATCCCGCATCATGAGATGACCCGCGACGACGGCGTGGCGGACGTGGAATTTGCCTGCGACCTCGCCCAACGATTTCACAAGCCGCTGGATCTGCACATCGACGAGACCGACGACCCGAATTCGCGTTTCACCGAAGTCCTCGCTGCCGAGACGATCAGGCGGGGTCTCCGCGGTCGCGTGACCGCCAGTCACACCACCTCAATGCACAGCGTGGATAACGCGTACGCGTTCAAACTCATCCGCCTCATCAAACGCGCGGCCCTGCACATTGTCACCAATCCATGCGACAACTCCGTCCTGCAAGGCCGGTTCGATACGTATCCGAAACGGCGCGGACACACGCGCGTCAAGGAATTGCTGGCCGCCGGCGTCAACGTCGGCATCGGCCACGATTCGATCATGGACCCGTGGTATCCGCTCGGCGTCGGCGATCCGGTCCAGGTCGCGTTTGTCTGGATTCACTACGGCCAAATGAGCGGCGCCAGCGAACTCCCGCTAGTCTGGGACATGATCACCAAGAATCCCGCGAAAGCATTCGGCGCGACGGCAAGAGACTATGGCATTGCGCTGGGCAACCCCGCCGACCTCGTGCTGCTGGACGCCGAGACCGAATGCGACGCCCTCCGTCGCATCGCCCCGCGCCTGCTCGTCATTCGCCGCGGCCAGATTGTCGCCCGCACGACCCCTGGCGAAACCGTACTCTGTCCGAAAGGATGGAAGAAGGAAGTGATCGATTTCAAAGCGTAAGGATAAGAATCTTGTGAATAACGAGAGGCCGGCCTATCAGGTGGCGCCATGAAATCCCGCCTGTTCGATCACATTGATTTGCGGGTAAAGGATGTGGCGCGGGCGAAGAAGTTTTATGTGCCGGTGCTGAATGCCCTGGGGTTCACGGTCGACCAGAAAATCACGGATTGGGTGAGCTACGAAGCGCCGCGCAAGGACGGCAGGCCGGCCGAATTCTTCGGGTTCACGCACGATCCGGACCACACGCCGAACGGAACGCGCATCGCGTTCTGGGCGGAGACCCGCGCGGAAGTCGATCGCATCGCCGGAGTCGCCCGGAAAGCCGGCGCGAAGAACATCGAGGGGCCGGAAGTGTACGAGGAGCCGGATTATTACGCGGTGTTTTTCGAAGACCCGGAGGGCAACAAGTTGGAGGTGTGTTGCCGGAGGTGACCGCCCGGTTGTGCGCGGTCGGGAGACGGGCGCACAATGGCGGTCGGACGACAGGCTTTTTCGTTGTAACCTGAGAAGCGCGTTTCTATACTCCGCAGCGGCTAAGGATGGTGAAGACAACCATGGCAATTCTCGGGCTGCTTCTGGCGTCGTCGGGCGCGGCGTCGGCCCGGATTGGCCCGCTCGTGCCGTTTCGGGTCGGGGAAAAGTTGACCTACCAGATCTTCTGGGGGCCGTTCGTGGTGGGACGGGCGTCGTTGGAGGTGGCCGACGTCGAGAAGGTGGACGACCACGATTGCTATCACCTGATTGCGAAGGCCAAGACCAGCGGGTTGGCGGAATGGTTGTTCCCGGTGGACAGCACCGCGGAAAGCTGGCTGGATTGTCGGGAGTTGTTCACGCGCCGGTACCGACAGCACCGCAGTGAGGGCAAGCACGTCACGAATGATGAGACGCGGTATGATTATGAACACATGGAAGCGATCACGAAGAACAAGTGGGGACGGAAGAAGCGTGTCCCGCTCGAACAGCCCGTTCAGGACGTTGTTTCGTCGGTGTACTTCGTGCGTGCCCAAAAGCTGATGCTCGATGCCGAGCAAACGTTCGTGCTCAACGCCAGCGATACGAACTACGTCGTCACCATTCGCCCCGATGAGCGCAAGGAGATCTGGCTGCGGCCCGTTGGAGACGTCGAGGCCTTGCGCATCGAGCCGAATCCGACCCTGAAAATCGTCGCGGCCAACAACGGAAGGTTGTGGTTTTGGGTGAGCGACGACGAGCGTCGCTTGCCATTGCTCGTCAACTCGGAGTTGCGATTTGGCAACGCCAAGCTGGTCCTCTACAGCGTCGCTTCGACCACCCCTTCATCGGCAACGACAAACGGACCTGCCGGTGCGACTGCGACCACATCGGCGTCGTCGCGCGGCGGGCCCCTCGCATCGGGACGCTGACATGGAGTTTCCCCCGCTCGATTTCAGCCGTGTCCACACCTACCCCATTCGCGAGCGCCCCAACAAGGTGCATCTGAACGAGTTGGCCCGCGCGTGGAGCGCCCGCGGCAGTTTTGCGCAGTTTGTCGATTCGTTGCCGCGCCTTCTCGTCGGCAACGATTTCCGCGCGGTCGTCGGCGGCACCGTGGCGGCGGTGCGCAACCACAGGCCCGTCGTGGTCATGATGGGCGCCCACACCATCAAGTGTGGTCTCAATCCAGTTTTCGTCGACCTGATCAAACGCGGCGTCGTCAGCGCGGTCGCATTCAACGGCGCGGGCGCGATCCACGACTTCGAACTGGCCTACATCGGCGAGACCAGCGAAGACGTTCAACGCGGACTCGACGACGGCAGCTTCGGCATGATTGACGAGACCGGGCGACTGATGAACCAGGCGCTGGCTGCCGGTGTGACACAGGGGATCGGCGCGGGCCGCGCGCTCGGCGAGGCGATCGTCTCGGGCCAGTTTCGGAACCGCGAACTGAGCATCCTCCATCAGGGCATCGCGAGCGACGTTCCCGTCACCGTCCACATCGCCGTTGGGACGGACATCATTCACCAGCATCCGACTACCGACGGCAGCGTATTGGGGGAAGCCACGTATCTCGATTTCCAGAAATTCGCCGCGGTCGTCGCCCGACTCGAGGGCGGCATCGTACTCAACATCGGCTCGGCCGTCATCCTGCCCGAAGTGTTCCTCAAGGCCCTGACCATTGCCCGCAACCTGGGCCACAAAGTCGAGAACTTTACGACCGTCACCTTCGACATGGTACGCCACTATCGCCCGATGGAAAACGTCGTGCGCCGTCCAACCCACAAGGGTGGACAAGGCTACTACATCATCGGCCATCACGAACTTCTGGTCCCGCTCTGGGCGGCCGCAACCGTGGAGCAATTGCCATGACGCGTGATCGACTCCAAGAGGTTCTGAACCGCTTTCCCAAACAAACGATTGTGGTCGTCGGCGACGTCATGCTGGATCATTTCCTCTGGGGCCGGGTCTCGCGCATCTCGCCAGAAGCTCCGGTCCCCGTGGTGGAGGTTACGCGAGAGTCGTATTTCCCGGGTGGAGCGGCGAATGTCGCCCGCAATCTGCGCGCGCTCGGGGCCACGGTGCGAATCATCGGCGTCGTTGGTGAAGATGATGCCGGACGCAAGCTCCGGGAATTGCTCGACGAACA
The DNA here is from genome assembly GCA_035515475.1 of Verrucomicrobiia bacterium. GTDB lineage: Bacteria > Verrucomicrobiota > Verrucomicrobiia > Palsa-1439 > Palsa-1439 > DATJBF01. The sequence goes on along the minus strand of DATJBF010000070.1, from coordinate 49,410 downwards.
AGAGATCGAGACCGCCGGTCTGACGGTTGACCCATCCCGGCCCACCTCGCTCAAAACGCGCATCGTGGCACACAATCAGCAGGTGGTCCGGTTCGACCGGGAAAACAGCGCACCGATTGCCCGGGCAACTCAAGACAGGTTGTTCCACCATTTTCTCCAGGCAGTGCCGCAAGTGAAGGCGGTGGTCTTCGAAGATTACGCCAAGGGAGTGTTCACGCAGGATTTGTTCGGCAAAATGCTGGAACTCGCCTTCCCCAAGGGGATCATCACCGCTGCCGATCCGAACTCACGACGGGTCCTCGACTATGGCAAGATCACGGCCATCACTCCCAATCGTCAGGAGGCCTTTGCTGCCGCCGGAGTGCCGTATGCCGAGCCGACTGACGATGTTCTTTCGGACGAGCCGTTGAAGGTGGTGGGCGATCTGCTGCTCAAGAAATGGGCCGTCCAAAACCTGCTCGTTACGCTGGGGGAACATGGCATGTGTTTGTTCCGCCCCGGCCACAAACCGCACCACATCCCGACGGTGGCCCAACAAGTGTTCGACGTGTCCGGCGCGGGCGACACGGTCATCGCGACGTTGGCATTGGCGCTCGCGGCGGGGGCGAATCCCGTCGAGGCGGCGGAGATTTCCAACCATGCGGCGGGTGTGGTCGTCGGCAAGATCGGCACCGCCACGTGTTCGCCCGACGAGTTGACGGCGAGTTTCGCGCAGAACTGTCACTGACGCAACCAGAGTGCCAGCGACGCCAGCCAGCGGTCACCGTTCGGACTTGAGACGATCCAACTCGGGCTCGACGATGTTCGCCCGGCACTCCGGGCAAATCGCGTGGGTGAACTGCGCTTCCGAATGGGAGGAGACGTACGCTTCGACCTGCCGCCAGTAGTTCTGGTCGTCACGGATTTTCTTGCAGTAACAACAAATCGGCAGCAGACCCTGCAGCAATTTGACTTTGGAGAGCGCGAGTTCGAGTTCCTTCACGCGCGTGGCCAGTTCCGCCTGCAACCGCAGGATGCGCTCGCCGACGTTGAGGCGGGCCTTCAATTCGGCCCGATCAAACGGTTTGACGACATAGTCGTCCGCCCCCGCGGTCAATCCTTCGACAACGTCTTCTTTGCGGCCTTTGGCCGTGAGCAAAATCAGGTACAACAAGCGGTCGCCCCGTGCTTGACGGGCTTGACGACACACCTCCGAGCCATCCAAACCCGGCATCATCCAGTCCAGCACGGCCAACGACGGGGCATCGGGGTGCATTAACTGCTCGAGCGCCTGCTGGCCATCGGTGGTCACAACCACCTCGTAACCCCACTTGGCCAGCGTGGCCTCCAACACCCGTCGCGACACGGCATCATCTTCGGCAATCAAGATTCGCACAGCACATTCTCCTTCGGATAGTCGGCCAGCGCGTCCTTCAATTGAGCCACCTTCATCTCCAACTCCTCAAGTACCACGCCGGCTTGTTCGAAATCGCCGCGCCGGCCCAAATCTTCCAGAGTCTGCGCCGCCAGCCGGGCCGATTCGGCCCGAAACGCGCCCACAGAGCCCTTCAGTGAATGGGCCGCGCGTTCGCACGCTTTTCCGTCACGCTGCGCGATGGCGTCGCGGATTTGATCGAGCAAGTCGGCCGACTCCACCATGAACAGCCCGACCAACTCTTGGAACAGCTCACGGTCGCCGTCAATCATTGCCAATGCGGCCTCGTGGTCGAACACGTCCCCATCCGTGTTTGGGTCCTCGGTCGCCGTTCGCGCAGGCACCACCTTCGCGATCGCCTCGAAGAGCAGGCGGGACTGGACCGGTTTGGCCACGTAGGCATCCATCCCCGCTTCGAGACACCGCTCGCAGTCGCCCTTGAGAGCATGCGCCGTCATCGCAATGATCGGGACGTGGCCACCGCCCGACTTCTCGCGCTCACGGATGGTGGCCGTCGTTTCGAGTCCGTCCATTTCCGGCATCTGTACGTCCATAAGAACCAGGTCGAACCGCTGCCCGTCGAGTGCGGCCAACGCTTCCTTTCCGTTGCCGGTGAGGACAATCTGGTGACCCTGTTTTTCCAGCAGTTTGACGATCAGCCGTTGGTTGACGGGGTTGTCCTCAGCGAGCAGAACGCGCAGGTTCCGTCGACGGACAGGCGGCGGCGCCGCCGGCGTCAGCGGTTCAGGTGTCCGCGGTTCCTCACTGAGTGCTGTCACAATGGCATCGAACAGTTCGGATTGTTTGAGCGGCTTGCTTAAGTACCCGGCGAGTCCGATCTCGCGACAGCGCGCGCTCACCCCGCCGTGGCCGGCGGAGGAAACCATAATCAACGCCGTCTGCGCCAGGTCGGGGTTGGCCCGGATTTGCTCGGCGAGACCGAACCCATCGACCTCGGGCATCATGCAATCGAGCAGGCCCAACCGGAACGGCTGGCCGGCCCGTTGAGCTTCTTCGAGTGCTACCATTGCCGCGGCGCTGCTATCGACCGTGGCGGGACACATGTGCCAACTATGGAGGATCTCTTCTAGAATGCGGCGATTGGTGGCATTGTCGTCGACCACCAACACGCGTAGATCTTGAAGGTCGGCCATCTGCGCACAGGGTTTGGGCGTCAATGTCTTGGAGCGAACGAACCAAGCTGTGAAGTGGAACGTGCTGCCGCAGCCGGGCTCGCTTTCGACCGAAATCTCGCCCCCCATCATCCGGACAAGCTGCGTGGAAATGGTCAGTCCGAGGCCCGTGCCGCCGTACTTGCGCGTCGTCGAGCCGTCGGCTTGCGCGAACGCCTCGAAGATGATGCCCTGTTTGTCCTTGGGAATGCCGATGCCCGTGTCACGGACGCTAAAGTGCAAGCGGACGTCGTCGCCGTCCTGCGCATCAAGTTCGGCACGCACGACCACCTCTCCTTGTTCGGTGAACTTGATCGCGTTGCCGACGAGGTTGACAATGATCTGCCGGAGACGCACGGGGTCGCCAATGAGTTCGTCGGGTACATCGGGCAGAATGTGCGCAGCCAGTTCGAGCCCCTTTTGGTGGGCACGCACGGCCAGCGTCTTGACTGTGTCCACGAGGTTGTCGCGGAGGCTGAAATCAACGGGATCAAGGTCGAGCTTGCCCGCCTCGATCTTGGAGAAATCGAGAATGTCGTTGATAAGGTCGAGCAACGTGTCGGCCGATAGTCTGACGGTATTCAGATACTCACGCTGTTCAGTCGTGAGATCTGTGTCCAGGGCCAGCTCGGTCATGCCGATCACCCCATTCATCGGGGTGCGAATCTCGTGGCTCATGTTCGCCAGAAACTCGCTTTTGGCGCGCGTGGCGCTTTCGGCCTTCTCCTTGGCAGCCCGCAGATCTTCGTCCTGCTCCTGAACGCGTTGGAGCATCTGGTTGAATTCGTCCGTCAGCATCCCCAACTCGTCGGCGGAGGTTTTGGTGACGCGGATGGAATAGTCGTGCGTCTGGGAGACAGCCCGGGCGGATTCCACCAAATCCAAGATGGGCTTCGAGATGAACCCTTGGAGGCGCGAGGCGACCAAAAACGCCACCAACCACGAAAACAACAAGATGATCGCGACCATTCGCAGGTCCTGCTCCAAACGTGCGTAAAACCACTGCAAATCGGACCTGATGAAGACCGTACCGACTTTTCTGCCCTGCTGAAGAATCGGCCGGTACAGGACGAAATGGCCGTCTTCGATGCGATCAACGTCGTCGGCCAGCAATTCGGGCACTTCGTGTGGCTTCGGGCTGCCGTCACGGACGTACTTGATCAGCAGTCGTCCATCCTTGCCGTAAATACAGGCCAGCGCGACCGGCTGTTGTCTGCGGGCCCAAGCGAAGACTTCGTCAGCAACTTCGGGATCGCCGAGGGCCTTGCCCGTCGCCTGCCTGGCGCTTACCATCTCAACCAGCAAAGACAATTCCCGGGTCATCTGGTGGCGGGAGTTGAACAACTCGTACACACCGAAGGCGAGGCACGCCAGAAGCATGGCCCCCGTGCTGGTCAGCATGGTGATCCACATCAGTTTGCCACGAATCGAAGTGTTGGCGAACACGCCCATTTTCAAGCCTGTCGTTTCATCCGTTCACCGAGGCCCCGTCTTGTCGATGGTCAAGTCGCTCGTCACGACAGCGCGGGCGCCAGTCCATGACGGCTATCAAAAGCAGCGTCAGTGCCACGGTACCGATCTCGGGGGCACTCATCGGAAATTGCGAAAGACTCGCGTGAGTGGCCGCCCGCAAGCCTGCATCGCCCGAGGACTTTGTCCCGCTTGGAAACCGGGGCATCCCCCGCGTACAATCGTGAACGCGATCAGTCCCAGAACGGTGGACGATGTGGCACCATGGTGCCAAGGTTTCTGAGGCGCGATGTCGCGCCGCACCGGCGATGGGGATCAGTGAGGCTTGCCCGCCGGGACGGCACCGGACGCCTCTGCTCGCCGCGTCAGATGACGGTCGATGCAGGCAATAACCTTTGCCAAGCTGGCAGGTTTGGGGAGAAACTCGTATCCACCTCGCTCTGCCTGGGCGTTCGTTTCACGTCCCGAGACGAGCGATGTGAGGAAGATGATGGGCGTTGCCCTTAGGCGAGGGTCGCTGTGAATTTGGAAGGCGACATCGCCGCCGTCAGCCCCCGGCATGCACACGTCCAAGAAAATCACATCGGGGCCGAATTGCCGCGCGGAGCCGAGCGCCCGCGTGGCAACGTTTTCCACGATCACCTCGAAGGCCCCGGTTTTCTCCAAGCCCAGCGCGAGTAAGCGGCTCGCGGCCACATCATCATCGACAATAAGAACTTTGGTCTTAATCATAACCTTGCTTTCACCCTTCCGCGGCCCATTTTAGCAGGTTATGTTCCACTTGACTTCTCGCGGGCCTGTTCTGGAGATGGCGCAGGCCGTGGCGAAGCGGATGCGGCCAGCGTTTGCGCAATGGCTTGGCGCAGAGTCGTCTGCGTGATCGGTTTTCGCACAATCAGATCCGGTCGCGGGTTCCCAGCGGCCTGATCCAAAGGCAGGTCGGCAAAACCAGTTACCATCATAACCGGGGTGGCTGGCGCAGATTGCTTGATGACTTCGGTCATTTTGTCGCCGTTCATTTCCGGCATCGCGCGATCGGCGACAACCAAGTCGAACCGGCCGCGGCGGAACTTCTCCAAGCCCTCTCGCCCGTTGGCCGCCGTTTCGACCGAATGTCCATCCCGGCGCAGATACTCGGCCTCGATGTCACGCACTTGCGATTCATCCTCAACCAGCAGCACGCGCAACGCACGGAACAGATTTGGGGTTGGGCAGACTGGGGTGTCGGCTTCGCGCAACGCCGGCAGGCGCACGGTGACGCAGGTGCCCTTGCCCACCTCGCTCTCGATCTGAATCGAACCGTGATGGCGCTGCAAGATGCCGTAGACGATCGCCAAGCCCAAGCCCGTGCCGTGTTCTCCCTTCGTCGTGAACAGGGGCTCGAAACATCTCTGGCGCACTTCCTCGGTCATGCCCTTGCCGGTATCGCGCACTTCCAAAACCGCAGTTTCGTCCTCCGCCCGGGTGGTGACGGTAATCGTGCCCCCGTCCGGCATGGCGTCAACCGAGTTCAGAATCAAGTTCATGACAGTTTCACGCAGATCCACGGGACTGCCGGACACGCTGACTGCATCCTGCAGGCTCGTTTGGATGTGAATGGTTGCGCCGCTGGCCATTCCGATATCCTTCCACTTCGGTTGCGTCAACTCGATGGCCTCCCGAACAGCCTCGTTGAGATTGACCGGCTGGTAAATTTCGGTCTCCTTCCGATGACGGTAGAACTCGCGCAGACGATTGACGATGTTGACCGCCTCTTGGGCTGCGGTATTCGTCATCTGCAGGTACTTCTTGACCTTGTCCTTGTCCTCGAGGTTCTCCGGCCAAGAAAGTAACAGTTCGTTGAAGCCAAGGATCTTGGCGAGGGCGTTGTTGAAATCGTGCGCCACGCCGCTGGCCATTTGCGCCAACGCCCGCAGCCGCTCCTGCTGGATCAGTTGCTTTTGCATCTCGCGCAGTTCCGTCAACGTGCTTTCGAGCTGGCGCGCAGTCTCACGGAGCGATTCCTCGGTTCGCTTGCGCTGCGTGATGTCGTGGACATTGACCTGCAGGACCGGCCCCTGCGGGCAATGAACCAGGCTCGCGCACGCTTCGAAAACGAGGAGACCGCCATCGGGCCGCAGCAAGCGGAACTCGCGGCCGGGCTCGTTGATATGGGCGAGGATCATTTCCGGATCGCATGCCGCGGCTGGCGCAGGCAGCAGATCGGGGCACAAATCTGTGAACCGCCGATTGCGCAGGTCCGTCGCGCCCAGCCCGCTAAAGACCAGAGCCGCGAGATTGGTTTCCCGAATCCCCAGCGTGGTGGAATCCAGCAGAAAGATCGCGTCGCCCGATGAATCAAACAGTGCCCGATAATCCTGCTCGGAAATGTTGACTTCATCCTCCAGGACCATTCCCACGATGATCAGCAGCGACAAGATGGCCGACGTGAAATACGCGCCGGACATCAGAGCCTGCGATCCACTGGCCAGCGGAAACCCGATCAGATGGACACCCCACAGCAAGAACCCCACCCCAAGGATTGTGGCGCCCCGCGAGCGCCGGCGGCGCATATACAACACGCCCGTGTACACCCCGGCGAGCGAGAGCAGCAGGAACACCGGAAACGTGATCCACATCACATCGCCCACCTTGTACGCCGCGATGTAACTCCACACGACGACCATGATGGTGCCCAAGGCCAGTTCGCGCTGGTCCCGTTTGTGGCCGGTGAGCTGAAAGCTTCCCCAAAACATGAACATCGCACTGATGCCGATACAGCCGCGCGAGGCCATCAAGAGGAACGGCGTACCGGGCGCGTCCTCGAGCCCGATCGACGCTGCCAAGTACACCGAATACAGCATCCAGGACACGATCCACATACTCAGGTGTGGGCGCCGCATCGAGTAGTTCAAGTACGCGAACAACACGATCACCATCCACACGGTAATCAAGGCCAACACGAGCGCCGACTTGATCCACTCGGGCGGAAACAGCAGGACTGATTGTTCCAGCAGACTTTGTGTGAGCGAGTTGTTCACGGCTTCCCACCCCGGTCAAGTATCCAAGACCTCCCGCAGCTTGCACGCGAGTATGTTGGGCGTGTACGGCTTATGCAGAAAGGCCACGTCATCGTTGAGAACGCCATGATCGACAATCGCGTCCTCCGTGTACCCGGAAGTGAAGAGCACTTTGGCATCGGGCCGGAGGGAGTGAATATGGTCGGCCAGTTCTTTGCCTCCCATCTGCGGCATTACCACGTCGGTAAAGACGAGATCGAACCCGCGTCCGTCCCGTTCCTTGGCGATGCGGAGGGCTTCACAACCGTTGGCCGCTTCCAGAATCGTGTATCCGAGGTCTTGGAGAACCAACTTCGTCAGCTTGCGCAGGCCGGCTTCGTCCTCGACGAGAAGGATCGTTTCCTTGCCCTGAGGCAGGTCGCCCGATTGATCCTGCTTCGCTTCGGGGGCGGCCGCCTCCTCGATCCGGGGCAGATAGATTTTGAAGACCGTCCCGTGGCCCGGCTCGCTATAAACGGTGATATGGCCGCCGCTTTGTTTGACGATGCCGTAGCACATTGCCAGTCCCAACCCTGTGCCTTTCCCCTCTGCCTTGGTCGTGAAAAATGGCTCGAAGAGCCGGGCTTGAACTTCGGGAGTCATCCCCGTGCCGGTGTCACTGACGGCAACTCTGACGTACTTGCCCGGGGCCACGTCGCCCAAACGGAGTGTGCTTGCCCTGTCCAACGCCACATTGGCAGTCTCGATTGTCAGCTTCCCACCGTGCGGCATGGCGTCGCGTGCATTGATGGCCAGGTTAATGATGACCTGTTCGATCTGGCCCGGGTCGACTTTCGTCCGCCCGAGGTCCCAGGCCCCGTGGGTAATCAATTCGATGTCTTCACCGATCATGCGCCTCAACATCTTGCTCAGGTCGAGCACAATATCGTTCAGGTTGACGACCTTGGGCTCCAGAATCTGTTTGCGACTGAACGCCAGCAGTTGCCGGGTCAACGCCGCTGCGCGCTGGGCCGCGTTGCGAATTTCCTCCACGCTTCCGTGGAGCGAATCGTCGGCCTTCATTCGCAACAGCAGCAAGTCGCTGTAGCCGAGAATGGCGGTCAGAATGTTGTTGAAATCGTGGGCCACGCCACCCGCGAGTCGACCAATGGCCTCGACCTTCTGGGATTGCCGCAACTGCTTCTCCAGAATCGCCTCCCGCTCCTTGCGCCGGTAGTTGTCGAGCAAAACACCGGCTACCCGCGCCAGAACACCGATTTTATTCTGTTCGCGCCCGGCGTACGCATCGGGGCGATTGGCCACGCTGATCATCCCGACAACCTGGGTTCCACTGAGGACCGGTACCGCCAGAAAACGCTGCAGGGACGTCGTACCAATTGGCAGTCCCTCGGCGGAGGGGGAATCGGCGCCTGGTTCGTTGGAGACGACCGCCTGCCCGCTGGTGATGACGCCGCCGAAGAGATTCTTGAAATTGATGATCTCCAGCCGTTTCCCGTCCTTGGTTGGTTCCCAACCCAAGCCCGCCTGGGCCAAGATGCGGAGTGACGGCCCATCGGTGACCAACCCCACAAACCCGCATTCGCTGCCCGTCTGCTGCAGGGCGTTCCGTAAGAGAATCTCGCTGGGCAGACATTCGTCGCCGCTCTGGAGGAATGCCACCATGGCGTCGGTAATGGCCTGAAGTTGCTCGGTCTTGATGCGTAAGCTGTCCTCGGCCTCCGTGCGCTCCACCACTTCCTTCTTGAGCAAGCCGTTGGCTTCCCGCAATTCCTTCGTGCGCTCCGCCACCTTCAGTTCCAGCTCATCTACCTGCCGCTTCACCTCTTGTTGCAGCCACCATTTCTCCGTCAACGCATTCGCCAACTGCAGCACCTCGACCGTGTCGAATGGCTTCTTGAGAACGAGAAACCGGTCCGAGTTGCCAATCTCTCTGCAGATGTCTTCCCATGAATAATCGGAGTGGGCCGTGCAAATCACCACCTGAAGGTCCGGGTCGACCTCCCACAGTTTCCGCGTCGTCTCTACGCCATCCCAGCCCGGCGGCATGCGGATGTCCACGAACGCCACCGCGTAGGGTTGCTTCAGTTGGACTGATTTCTGGACCACCGCCAGTCCTTCTTGTCCCTGATAGGCAGAATCAATCTGAAAACGTGCCGGCTGTAGCGTTGGCGCCCGTTCTCCAAACAACGCCGTTTCCGCCTCGGCAAGGTCCGGACTCTCGGTTGTCGGGCCGCCGAGTATTTTGCGGAAATCGTCGTGGATGGCCCGATTGTCGTCGATTACCAAAATGCGATGATTCTTCTCAGAAGCGGGGGATTTCATCATTTCCCCTCCTTCGGTTTGATCGGCAATGCCAGGGTGAAGACGGCGCCGTGGCCGGGGCCATCGCTGCTGACACTCAACGTCCCGCCCATCTCTTGGGCTGCCAACGCCCCGCTATGCAGGCCAAATCCATGACCGCCTTTGCGGGTGGTGAAGCCGTGCTCAAAAATCCGCGTCACGTTCTCCGCGGGGATCCCCACGCCGTTGTCGATCACCGAAACGTGGACGAAGTCGTCGCCATTGCGAGCGATCCGCAGTGTCAACCGCTTGTCGGAACGACCGCCCTCGTCCAACGCGTACTTGGCATTGCGAATCAGGTTCACCAAGATTTGCAATACCTTGTGTTTTTCCACCGATACGAGCGGGGCGTCGCCATACTCGCGGACGACCTGCACCTCGTGCCGCCCCAACGCGGCGGCGTTCATGCGCAGTGCGTCCTCGACCAGTTCCACCGGCGGCAAGGACTCCACCATGCCCGAAACCTTGGCGTAACTCTGCTGCATAGCCACGATGTCCTTGATGTGCTCGACGTTGCTCTGGAGTAACTGCAGCTCCTTGAGAATTTCCCCTTGTTCCTCGGTCAAATGGCTCGCGAGTTTGATCAGGTAATCAGGCAACTGCGTTCCTTTCGCATCGTGCGTGAGAAACGCAGCCAAATCGCCCCGGTGCTCCTCGAGCAGCCCGGCCGCCTTGGCCAGGTTCGCGATTCTGGATTTCCGGACCTTGTCCGAGGCGATGGAAATAGAGACGTTCACGGTGTTGAGCACGTTGCCGACGTTGTGCAGCACGTTCGTCGCCACCTCGGCCATACCGGCCTGGCGGGACGTGTCCAGCAGTTGCCGGTGGAGGGTTTCCAGTTTGCTTTCGGCACGCTTGCGCTCGCTCACGTCCCGGAAATTCCAGACACGGCCGACAATTTGATCCCGCACATACTGGGGCTGCGAGTATCGTTCGAAGATCCGGCCATCCTTGAAAGTGATCACGTCAAAACTCTCCGCGTCAGGGGTGGCGTACAACTGCCGCACCTTGTCAAGGAATCCGTCCGGATCGCTCAGTTGATCGAGCACCGCCCCCAGCAACCGTTCGTCGTCATCGGACGAGAGCACGGTCTCCGGAATGTGCCACATGGTCGCGAACTTCTTGTTGTAGGTCACGACCTTGCCCCGGCGATCCACCACCAGAATGCCGTCGGCTGTGGACTCAACCGTGGCATGCAGCAGCGACAGGGAACTCTCCAACTCCTGCGTGCGTGCCTCCACGCGTTTCTCCAAACCTTCGTTGGCGGCCTGGAGGGCGGCGTCCCGCTGCTGAATTTGCGCCAGCATCTCGTTGAAACCGTCGGTGAGTATGCCCAATTCGTCCCCGCTCTGCTTGACGGCACGAACGGCATAGTTCTTCTCCACCGCGACCGCCTTGGCGATCTCGGCCAGATGCAGGATCGGTTTCGACAGCCAGCGCTGAAGTCCGGACGACAGGAGAAAGGCGGCCAACACGGACGCGCACAACACGACGATGACGATAATTGCGTACCTTCTCAACCGCGCCGTCAACCGTCCGAGGTCCGACTCCAGGTAAATCGAGCCAATCTTATCGCCCTTTTCCAGAATGGTGTGGAACAACATCAACCGGCCGTCGGTAAACCTGTAGCCGTCCGTCTCCAGCTTTGGAAACGAGAAGTCGGCCGGAAGGTCGGTCCGAAGATACTTGGCGAATGGACTCCCGTCCTTTGCGTAAATGCACGCGGCCACAATGTTCGGCCGCATCCGGAACGCCGACATCATGTCTTCCGCGGCCTTGGGATCATTGAAGTCGAGGGCCCCACTGGCGTTATCGCCAACCATCTGGCCCAGCGACGTAAGACTCCAGACCAATTCCTGTCGATACGAGACGATTTCGTAAACGACGAACCCCGTGCAGGCCAACAGCAGCGCAACGATACAGGTGAGCATGATGACCAGCATCTGCTTGCGCCGAATGGAGGCATTTTGGAGGAGCCGCACGTCAGCCTCCCCCACTCTGCGGCTTGCCCAGCACAACATCGGCCACGCCGAGCAGTTTCGAACTGAGCTTGAGATGGGCGCGGCGGGCCGCGGTCAGGTTCACCTCGAGCCGGATCTTCCGGTCGCGTTTGGCGAGTTTGATGACGCCGCCACTGTCGAGGAAATCTTCACTGTCGCCAACGGTCAGTGTGCTCGCCCCATCAAGCTTGTTGATGATGTCCGGGACCCGCCGGGCCGCGGCTGCGTCAATGAACAGAATCTGACAACCGCTGGCGCACTCTTCTTCCGTCGTCACCCGCTTGAAAACGAGAGGATGCCCCATGATCACTTTGCCCTTGATCATTCTCTGGAGGTCTCCGTCCAAACTGGTCTCGCCAAACACCGCCACCACGATCGGGCTGTTGGTCTCGGCAAAAGCGTTCGCCGGCCAATCCACGTACTTCGGGAAGTTGATGAGAAAAGCGGCCTTGACCTGTTCCTCGGACACATCCGGAGCATTAGCCGCCACCATCATCTTCCCACACGGGAATCCCAGCGTAGCCAATACCACAACCAGAAGCCGAACCATCCTGGTTTCGCTCGCCAAGCCGCGCACCGTACCTGCCCGATCTGGAATATGTGGTTTGGTAAACATTAGAATCGGTAACGCACGGACACGGTCGCTGAGGCCGGCTCCACGCTGTATTCCGATAGTCGGAAGTAATAGTTGCGTTTGGACAACGACTTGTCCGCAAGCGCCGCAAGGTTGTATCCGTCCACACGGATGGTCCAGTTCGGCGACGGACGAAACTCCAGGCCTGCATTCACGTACAGATTGGGGCCGTACGGCGTCGTGTCTCCCGCATCGCTATAGGGCAAGCCGGACAGCGGAGACGAGCGCGAGCCGTTGTACTTGGCGTAGTCCTGAGCCCCGGGGAACCCTGAATAATAAACCAGCGAGGAACTGACCGTCCATCTCCTACCGATATCATGCAGGAGTGCCAGCTTGGTGATCGACGGCGCCCACTCCGCCAGGTCGTGCCCATAGCCGTATGGCTCGGCGGTGATCCCCTGCCCGCCCGCCGGCAAACTCGTGGGCACCTTGGAATTCACCAGCTTCGCTACTCCCTCGGACAACGTGAGGCGCGTGGCCCGATTGGTGTAGCTGATCAGAAACTCGCCGCCAGCAATTCGAAAACGACCGAGGGACACCGAATGATACAAAGTCGAGCTGTAACCAATGGCACTATAGTCTTCGTAAAACCCGTTAGCCCCCACGCTCCACTGGTCCCAGAATCGGTGCTCGTACGAACCCTCGTAGGAACGGAGCGTTTCCGGGTCCGGGACCGTGCGCTCCCGTTCCCACTCCGCCCACAACTCCTCATCCCCACTGCGGCGGACGGACTGCCCGGCCATGGCCTTGAACGTGTCCCGATCCGTCGGCGTGAATACCACCGTGCCTCGTGGCGAGAGCAGCCAGCCGGAGTAGGTGTGTTTGTCCGTGCGAAAACTCAAAAAGGTCGTCCAGTCCTTGGTGATCTTCCACTGGTGCTCAGCCAGGAAAGAAATTGTGTCGGTCTGCCAGTTACGATTGGAAACCACCGGCGAGATATCCAAGGCATCGGCATATGGCGGATCGTGGAACCACATGTGGGAGTATTCCACGCCGAAGGCCAACGAATGGGCGCTGTTGGGAGTCCAATCCGCAATGGCGCGGCTGAACGCTTGGTCCTCGTGCGCCACGCGCGTCGGCTTCGGGCTGGTGAAGGCCCGCTGATCCTTGAACACCCATAGGTCGCAGCTTTCCAGCATTTCCAGGTTCCACGACGGCGAGAGGTCCTTCTTGAAGCTGGCGGTGGCGGTGTACTGCTGATTTCGGATCTCACGCCCCAACGTCCAGTCGTCCAGAGATCTGTCCGCCGGCCGCGTGCTCGAATAAATCGAGCGGCTCGGCGGCGCCACCTCGCCGTCTTGGACGAATCGGCCCCAGATCTCAAACGGCCCGTTCACGTAACTCAGGTGAGCCTTGCCCCAGAGCGAGCCGAACGCCGGCTCATTGAGACCCGGGATCGGCCCGTCAACCGGTTCCCCGACGACATTGGCGGGCAAACCGTTCTTGGCCGGATAGGAGTGTCCGATGTAATAAGTATTGTCCGCGCCTTGCACGTCGGCGACGCCGCCATACGCAAACAACCCGGATGTGTCGCTGAACTTGTGGCCATACCGCGCCTCGGCCGCAGTGTATTGATTGATCACACCTTGGCGGAGGTTCAGGTCAGCTCCCTGAAACGTCAGGCCGTTGTATGTTTCCACGTCAATGACTCCGGCCAGTGCGCCCGCGCCGTGCGTGGCCGACGCCGGGCCCCGCACCACGTCCACGGAGCGGATGTCCCCCAGCAACGGCAGCTCGCGCTCGTCCCCCGCGCCCTGCAACAGCCGGTTGTTCATCGTGACGCCATTCACCTGGTAAAGGTATTTGTCATCCCGGTCGCTGATGATTCCCCGAAATCCGAAATCAGGTTGTGGGGTGTGATGCAGGAGGAACTGCGTGTTGGGAACGTAAATCTCCAACAAGTGATCCAAATCTCGGGCACCCGACTGCTGTATATCCCGCGCGTCGAGTTCCGTCATCGCGACCGGCACCCGGCGGGAATCGATTTCGGTCAATCCGGCGGGGCTTCGGACCTCGACGTTCACCAGCGCTTCCAAGTCCATCTCCAACAGATTGGTGGTGGTCGCCGCACGGCTGTTCACGGTGACCATGCCCAAGAGCAGGGCACCAGAACATATGCTCCCCAACAGTCTTTTCATAACGCCGCTCTCCGCATAACGCCTCTCCTTCCTCAATCTGTCCTTATGGGGGGCACCTCCCAGCACAACCGCTAGAGCACCGAAGATGCCACTACCGAACCGCCTCATCTCAACATGATCTAAGGGTTTTCCCCATGGTCTGCCTGCCCTGACAGGGCCAAAACGAGCCGGTTTGATGGACAAAATTGTCGCGCTGTGCAAACGCCGCGGGTTCGTCTTCCAATCCAGCGAAATCTACGGCGGCATCAACGGGTTCTGGGATTACATAGACTAAATTCGTCAGAGCTGGCAGGTCCGCCGATGCAATCTCATCTCAAGCGGCACTGCGCTTGGAGTTGTGGCTCAAAAAGTGGGAGGCTGTACGAAAGGGCCCGACCGGGTCTCTGGGGTTGCGGCTTCTCACGCAATCCACGTTCGGTCGCGAGAAAAATGTTCGCCTGGCGAGATCGGGACCGGTACCGCCTCGCCGGGCGCGCTGGCAACTTGACTCGCACAAAACGTTCGTGCGATAGTTCGCGCTCGCAATGTCAGCCCCGAAGCAATCGCCGCCGTTGATGGACAAAATTGTCGCGCTGTGCAAACGGCGCGGGTTCGTCTTCCAATCCAGCGAAATCTACGGCGGCATCAACGGGTTTTGGGATTACGGCCCAGCCGGCGCCGAGCTCAAACGCAATATCAAGGACGCCTGGTGGAATGACGTGGTCCGCAGCCGCACCGACGTCGTCGGCATCGACGGCACCATCATCACGCATCCCCGCGTTTGGGAAGCCAGCGGACACACGACCGCGTTCACCGACCCGATGGTGGACTGCAAAAAGTGCAAGGGCCGCTGGCGGGCCGATCAGTTGCCCGACACGAAATGCCCCGCAGGCGGCCCGCACGAGTTCACCGAGGCGCGCAAGTTCAATCTGATGTTCAAGACCAATGTCGGCCCCGTCGAGGATGCCGCCAGCGTCGCTTATCTACGGCCCGAAACGGCGCAGGCCATTTTCGCCGACTTCCTCAACGTGCTCAGCGTGTCCCGCCAAAAAGTCCCGTTCGGCATCGCGCAAATCGGCAAGGCCTTCCGCAACGAAATCAACCCGCGCAATTTCACCTTCCGCAGCCGCGAGTTCGAGCAGATGGAGCTGGAGTTCTTTGTCAAGCCCGGCACGGACTCCCGCTGGCACGAATACTGGGTGAAAGAACGGATGAAGTGGTACGAGTCCATCGGCCTGCCGGCCAACAAGCTCAGTTGCTACAATTACAGGAAGGAGGAACTCGCCCACTATGCCAGCGCCTGCGTGGACGTGATGTTCGAGTTTCCGTTCGGCGTGCAGGAACTGGAAGGCATCGCCGCCCGCGGTGATTTCGACCTGAGCCAGCACCAGAAGTTTTCCGGCAAGAGCATGGAATATTTCGACGACGAGACGAAGGAGAAATACATCCCGCACGTCGTCGAGCCCTCCGCCGGCGTGGACCGCATCGCCCTCGCGCTCATCTGCTCGGCGTATGACGAAGAACCGATCGCCGACGACAGCGGCAAAACGGAGACGCGCGTCGTCATGCGCTTCGCCCCGCGCATCGCGCCGGTCAAAGTGGCGGTGTTTCCCCTGTTGCGCAACAAACCGCCGCTGGTCGAGAAAGCCAAGGAGGTCTTCCGACTCCTGCAACCGCACGTCACCACCGAGTGGGACGACCGCGGCAACATCGGCAAGCGTTACCGGTACCAGGATGAACAGGGCACGCCGTGGTGCGCGACCATCGACTTTGAGACGCTCGGCGAAAAGGGCCCGGAGCTGAAAGATACCGTGACCCTCCGCGACCGCGACACGATGAAGCAAGACCGCATCCCGATCGCCGAATTGGCGCCGCTCATCGCGCGGAAATTGCGCGGCTAATTTTCCCCTTGCGACGGCGCGGCACTTTGGCTATTGTTCGCCGCTCTCAGAAAGAAACGGAGTTACCTCATGTCTCGACGTTGTGAAATTTGCGGCAAGGGCGGTGTGCGCGGCAACCGCATCCTGCGCCGCGGCCAGCCCAAGAAGAAGGGCGGCATCGGCCAACACGTGACGGCGATCACGCCGCGGTTGTTCAAGCCCAACCTTCAAGTCGTTCACGCGGTCGTGGGCGGTACGCACCGCAAGATCAAGGCCTGCACCAACTGCATCAAGAGCGGTCGCGTGCTCAAAGTGGCGTAGGGAAAGTGGTTCATGGCTGATGGCTCATGAACCATCACCCACTGCTGACTATCCATTCGGCCGGACGTCCCGCACGTTGAGCTGCACGGTCTGCTCGCCGCGGTATTCGTGCAACTCGGCGTGGAACGCCACATCCAGCGGCCCGCCCGGCAATTCGCGTCCGGCCATTTTCCACCAAATCGCTTCGGCCCCGATCCCGCTGTCGGGGTCTCGCACGAAAAATTTCAGATGATCGGCGCCCACCACGCGCGGCGTGCCGCGCACCCGAACACCTTGCGCGGCGAACGTCGGCTCGGGGTTGCCCTGGCCGCACGGTTCGAGACGGTCGAGATGTTGGAAGAATTCGGCATCCAATTCGTCGAGCCGGACGACCGCGTCGACGCGGAGACGCGGCTGCAAATCTTCGTCCGAGAGCACGCGGGCCGCGTGTTCGTTGAGCAGGCGACGCAAGGCGGCAATCTTCCCCGTTTGAACGCTCAACCCCGCCGCCATCTCGTGGCCGCCGAACCGTTCGAGCACCGACGCGCAGTGCGACAGCGCGTCGACCATCGAGAAGCCGCCAATGCTGCGGCATGACCCTTTGCCACCCTCGCCAATCATCACGGTCGGCCGATGATATTGCTGCGCTATCCGCGAGGCGACGATGCCGATCACGCCGGCGTGCCACTCGGGATTTGCCAGCACGAGGACCCGATCCGTTTCCCGCCGCGCGGCCTCTGCCAGGGCTTCCTCGGAGATGCGTTCTTCAATTTGCTGGCGCTCGGCATTGTGCTCGTCGAGCAGCCGGGCCAGTTCGTCCGCGCGCGCCGCGTTCTCGGTCAGCAACAATTCCAGCGCGGCCATCGCGTCCGCCAACCGCCCGGCAGCGTTCAAGCGCGGCCCAAGACGGAACCCGATGTGATAGGGACCCACCTTGTCCGGCACGTCCGCCACGTTGAGCAACGCCCGCAACCCGACCTTCCGCGTGCGCGGCAACCGCTCCAGTCCCGACCTCACCAGGATCCGGTTCTCGCCGGTCAGCGGCACAACGTCCGCGACCGTTCCGACCGCCACGAGGTCGAGATGCTCGCGCAAGTCGACCGCTTTCGCCAGATGACGTTCGCGCTTGAACAGCGCGTGCGCGAGCTTGAACGACACGCCCACGCTGGCCAACGGCTCGCAGGAGTCTGCGCGCGCTGACCCCCCGTCGCTCCGACGCTCCACCGACCGCTTGGGGTTCACCACCGCCACGCACTCCGGCAATTGGTCGGGCGGTTCGTGATGGTCGAGGACGATCGTGTCGATGTGGCGCTTCTTCAGCTCGGCGATCTCGTGAACGGAACTGGTGCCGCAGTCGACCGCGACCAACAGCCGGGGGTCATGCTCCTGGAGACAGCGTGCCACCCCATTCTGGCTGAGGCCGTAGCCTTCGTCCATGCGGTGCGGAAGAAAACTTCCCACGTCGGCACCGGCGGCCCGGAGAACGCGCAGCAAGAGTGCGCTGGAGGTGACACCATCCACGTCGTAGTCGCCATAAATCACGAGCCGCTCGCGCCGGCCGATGGCCGTCACGAGGCGCGCCACCGCCGCATCCATGTCGGGCAACTCGAACGGATCGCGGAGTTGCCGAAGCTGCGGATTGAGAAAGCGTCCCGCCTCAGCGGGATCGCAATAACCGCGGTTGATCAGAACTTGCGCCAGAGGAGCCGGGATGCGGACCGCCTGGGCCAACGCTCGCGTCCGCGCGGGTTCGGAGTTGGCAATCACCCACCGCTTCAGTAAGGAACGGGCCATGGGTAATGGTTCATGCACCACGAACCAGAAACCATTTCCTCATCAGGCTTTGGCGGGCTGCGGTTTCTTGGCGGCGGCCTTGCTCGCTCGGGACGCTTCGGCCCGGTGAAACCACAACACCACCGGACTGGCGATGTAGACCGACGAGTACGTACCCGTCAGCACGCCCACCATAAAGCAGAACGCGAAGTCGTTGATCACGCTGCCCCCAAACCCGTACAGCGCGACCGAGCACAGGAACACCGTCCCGGCCGTCAGAATCGTCCGCGACAGCGTCTCGTTCACACTGCGGTTGATGAGGTCGAAATAGTTGAGCCGGCCACCCGTCAGCTTCCGGTTTTCCCGAATCCGGTCATACACGACGATCGTGTCATTGATCGAATAACCAATGAGCGTCAGCACCGCCGCCACCACGGGCATCGAAAAGGTGCGCCCCGTAAGGCAGAACCAGCCGATGGTCATCAGCACATCGTGAATCAACGACACCAGCGCCCCCAAACCGTAGGAAAACTCGCCGAAGCGGAACCCGACGTAGATCATAATCGCCACCAGCGACGCCGCCACCGCCCAGAGCGCCTGCTTGAGCAATTCTTTCCCGACCACCGCGCCGACGTGCTCCGTGCCGATGGCCTTCAGCTGCGCTGCCGGGAAATCCTCCTGCAACATCGCCACGACCTTTTCCGAGGCCCCTTCCGGAAGCTTGATCGACAGCACCTCCGCGCCGCCCGACAGACTGCGCTGGTACTGGATGTACGACTCGGAAAACCCGGCGGCATTGAGCGCGTTGCGCAGTTTATCTTCGTCCACCCGTTGCACGAAGTGCATGGTCACCGTGTCGCCCCCGGCAAAATCGATGCCGTAAACCGCTCCTTTGCCGACGTCCGGTCCGCCCCGGTGCACGAACGAGATCATGCCGACGATAATGAGCACCCAAGAGAGTCCGAAGGCAAGCTTCCACACACCGAGGAAGTTGATGTGCGGCAGATGACGGAACACGTGCAACATGTTGAACGACTTCATCCAGCCCTTCATCACCAACCAGTCGAACACCCAGCGCGTCACGAACACCGCGGCGAAGATGTTGGCCAGCAAACCGATCGTGAGCGTCACCCCGAAGCCCTTGACGGGTCCGCTCCCCAGCCAGATCAGGATTACTGCGGTCATGATCGTGGTGAAGTTCGAGTCGAAAATGACGACAAACGCCCGCTGATACCCCGCGGCAATGGCCGCGCGCAACGGCTTGTTGGCCGCCAACTCCTCGCGGACGCGTTCGTAGATCAGCACGTTGGCATCCACCGCCATGCCGACGGTCAGCACGATGCCGGCGATGCCCGGCAGCGTCAGGGTAAACCCGAACATGGCGAGCACGCCGATCAGGATCACCATGTTCAACAGCAGCGCCAGATCCGCCACCACGCCCGCGACCAGATAGTACGCCGCCATGAACACCACCACTGCCACGGACCCGACCAGCGCCGCCCGGATGCCGCTGTTGATCGAATCCCGGCCCAGTGACGGATCGACGCTACGCGTTTCCATCACTTTCACGGGCGCTTCGAGCGGGTTCTCCAGCACGTTGGCCAACTCCTGGGCCTCGGGCACGCTGAAGTTGCCCGTGATCTGTGCGTGCCCTCCCGTAATCGCGTCCTGAATCACGGGAGCGGAATAAAGCTCGCCGTCGAGCACAATGGCCAGTTTGCGGCCGACGTTGGCCGACGTGACCCGGGCGAAAATCGCGGCCCCTTCCGGATCGAAGCTCAGGGCCACGTACGGCTGCCCGATCTCGCTGTACTGCACGTAGGCGCGGTCGACGTGTTTGCCGGTCAACTCGGGCCGCACCTTCACAAAATACGTCTGCTTGACGAGACGACCGTCGCGCGTTTCTTCCCGGACCAGTTTCTGGTAGCCGACCGGTGGAACGAAACGCGGATCCGACACGGACTCCGCCACCAATTCCTCGTTGCGTTCGTGAACCAGACGGAACTCCAGGTACGCCGTGCGCTCGATCGTCTGGCGCGCCTCGGCCTGACGTTGCTCGGCCAAGCCGGGCAATTGCACCAGAATGCGATTCTCGCCGACGGGCTGAATGATGGGCTCGGCCACACCGAAGCGATCGACGCGCTTGCGGATGATCTCCACCGCCTGCCGAATCGCTTGCCCGCGCCCCGTCACGTCGATCTTCGACAAATCCATCTGCAGCAGGAACGACGTGCCGCCTTTGAGGTCCAGGCCGAGCTTGATTTTCTTGTCGACCGGCCACATCGAGTAAACCGAGGCGGCCAGAATGGCGGCGACGATGCCGAATTTCCATGCGAATTGTTTATTCATGAGTGAACCGCGATTATTTCTGGGATACCGCGGGAGCATCTGCTTCCACGGATTTTTGGACGACCGAGCCGATGGCGCTCTTCAGAACTTCGACCTTGACGTTGTCGGCGATCTTCACCATCAGAGTCTTCTCCTTTACGTTCGTGACGATGCCGTAGATCCCGCTGTTCATGAGAATCTTGTCGCCGCTCTTTACGTTCTTGATCAGGTTTTCCTGTTCCTTGCGTTGCTTCTGTTGCGGACGAATCAGCAGGAAATAGAACATCACGCCCAAAATCACGAACATCCCCACCATCTGCAACAGACCCGCGCGAGGATCCTGCTCCGTCCCCGCCGGTGGCGGTGCCATCGCAATCAACTCAAATGGTTTCATAACTCAATTCACTCGGCTCCTTCGCATGTGTGTCACCCGGGTACCGCGACGGGTTTCGTTCCCCACTACTGAGATTCCTCGCGGCACTCCGGCTGACAGTCCCGGCGGTACTCCGCCACAAATTTCCTCCGAAAATCGTCGAACGTGCCGGCGGCAATGGCGGCGCGCGCACGCTGCAACGTGTTCAGGTACAGGTGCAGGTTGTGCCACGTCATCAGCCGCAGCCCGAGAATCTCGTTGGCCCAAAACAGGTGCCGCAGATAGGCGCGAGTGAACTGGCGGCACGCGTAACACTCACAACCCGTTTCCAGCGGCTCGAAGTTCTCGCGGCAGTGTGCGTTCTTGATCGCGTACGTGCCGTGCGCCGTAAAAACCGTCCCGTTGCGGGCCACCCGCGTCGGCAGCACGCAGTCAAACATGTCCACCCCGCGGGCGATCATCTCCAGCATTTGTGGCGGCGTGCCCACGCCCATCAGGTAACGTGGTTTGTCCGGTGGCAGAAACGGCACCGCCATCTCGACCTGCCGGGTCATCTCGGCAGGAGGCTCTCCCACACTGACACCGCCGATCGCATAACCGTCGAAACCGATCGCGACCAACTCGCGCGCGCCGCGTTCGCGCAGGTCGGGATACACGCTTCCCTGCACAATTCCAAAGAGCAGTTGTCGCCCGCGGACGGCTGACGGCTGATGGCTGACAGCTCCCTTGCAGCGGGCCGCCCACTGTAATGTCAGCTCCAGACTACTGCAAGCGTATTCTCGGTCACACGGCCAGTGGGGACACTCGTCAAATGCCATCGCAATATCGCTGCCCAGAGCCGCTTGGGCCGCGATCGCCTCGCGGGGCCCAAGAAACAGCGTCGCGCCATCCACATGCGACTGAAACTCGACGCCGTCCGCCGAAATCTTGCGCAGCTTCGCCAGCGAGAACACCTGATAGCCGCCGCTGTCGGTCAGAATCGGTCCGTCCCAGCCCATAAACTTGTGCAGTCCTCCCGCCCTGGCAATGAGGTCGGTACCCGGACGGACGACGAGATGATACGTGTTGCCCAAAATCACTTGCGCGCCGAGTTCGCGCAACTCGTGGGGTGCCATGCATTTGACCGTTGCCTGCGTGCCCACCGGCATAAACACCGGCGTCTCGACCACGCCGTGCGCCGTCCGCAGCCGCCCTGCTCGCGCCGCCGTGCGAGTGTCGCGAGCGATCAGTTCGAAATCCGGAGTCATCTCGCCCATCAAGGCTAGTGACAGATCGCCCCGAAAGCAAGTCGCACCGTCGGTCCCGTGCAACGCAGAAAACACTTGCCGCGCCATCACGTTATCCCCTAGAAAGGCCGCGTCGTTCCGGTTGATTTTCCATCGCCGGACAGGCGATCAGGCGTTCGCACAGGAATGTCCACACCGGTGAAACCGACGTGCTGGAAGCCGCTGCGAAGAATCGTAGCCGATCCGTTCTGGCTGCTCATCATTGCGGTGGTCGCCTGCCTCGTGCCGTTTTCCGACAAAGCCGTTCACATCGATGATCCCTTGTTCCTCTGGGTTGCGCGGCGCATTCAAACCCATCCCCTGGATCCCTACGGGTTCAGCGTCAATTGGAATATCACCCAAATGCCCATGGCCGCGGTCGATCAGAATCCGCCGTTGGCATCGTATTACCTGGCCCAGATCGGCCGGTGGTTCGGCTGGGGCGAACGGGCGGCGCACATCGGACTCCTTCTCCCGGCAATCGCGGCCATCTTGGGCACCTATTACCTGGCCCGTCAGCTTGGCTCGAACCCGATGTTCGCCGGTCTGACGGTGTTGGTCACGCCGGCCTTCCTAGTGTCCAGCACCACGATGATGTGCGACACAACGATGACGGCGTTCCTGGTTTGGGCAATCGTCTTCTGGATTGACGGGATGCAGCGAGACTCTCACGGGTCGCTTCTGGTGTCCGGTCTCCTGATGGCCGCCGCATTGCTGACGAAGTATTTCGCCATCGTTCTTCCCGGCTTGTTGCTGGCGTATTCCGCCATCAAGAAGCGACGGCTCGGCTGGTGGGCCGCCTACCTATTGATCCCCGTCGCGGCGGCGATCGTGTACGACTGCGTCACGCGCGCGGCGTACGGGAAAGGCGTCCTGCTGTACGCGATCGCATTTGCGCCCCGGGTTCGTCAAAGCGGCGGCGCGTCGGTGTGGACGAGGACGTTGATTGGCCTGGCGTTCGCGGGAGGTTGTTGCGCGCCGGTGTTGTTCCTGGCGCCTTTCCTCTGGTCTCGCAGAACGTGGCTCGGCCTGGCTGGGGGCGCGACGGCGGTGGCCCTGCTCGCGTATTTCTCCGCCAGAATCGGAACCCATGCGCTGCCGTCCGCCGGTCCAGCGCACTGGTTGATCCCGTTGCAGTATGGCTTGTTCGTCATGGGAGGCGCCAGCCTGTTTGGCCTTGTTGTCACGGAATGGGGAAGAACCAGAGATGCCGAGTCGGCGCTGTTGGCACTGTGGATCATCGGCACGTTTGCGTTCGCCACGTACTTCAATTGGGCGATAACCGGGCGCGCGCTGCTCCCCATGATGCCCGCGCTGGCGATCTTGTTGGCCCGACGAGTGGCCTGTCGCCGCCCGTCTTCTCAATCGGGAGCCAGACGATTATACACGGCACTGGGCGCGCTTATTCCCGCAGCCGTGCTCGCCCTGTCAGCCGCTCACTCCGATTACCGGCTCGCAAATAGTGCCCGCACCGCCGCGAGGGCCATTTTCAAGAAATTCGGCGGTCAGGGCCCCGTGTGGTTCGCGGGACACTGGGGATTCCAGTACTACATGGAATCCTATGGATGCAAGCCGATCGATCTGTTCAATTTAACCATCCCCGCCGGCGCATTTGTCGTACTGCCCGAGAACAACACCGACGTGAACGCGTTGCCCTTGGAGAATCTGAAGCCCTTCGGGTGGGTCGATTTGCATGTTTGTCGGTGGCTGTCAACGATGCGCCCGGAGTCGGCAGCGGGTTTCTACGCGGATCTGTGGGGTCCGCTCCCGTTCGCATTCGGACCGGTACGCAATGAACGGTACTACGTCTTCCGGTTCTAGGCGGTCGTCCGAGGCGATGACGGGTGGGAACTACCGGCGGAGCTCCCGTTCGTAGGTCGCGCGGTCGTCAATGTCGATGAGCACCCCTTCATCCGTGATCGGCAGCCGCGCAACGTCCTCCGCGTGCGACGCCAGGAAATGTTTCAGCGTCAGTGATTCGTTCATTCCCAGGATCTCGTTCGCGTACTCGGCCCGGAACAACAGCGGGTGCCCCTGCCGTCCGTCGTACACGGGAACCAGAATCTTGTGCTGCCGCTCCTCGAACTGGTCGATGAGCTTTTCGACCGTCGCCCGCTGCAACCGCGGCTGATCGCACAACGCGATCAGCACGAGCGTCGCCTGTTTCGGCAACCCGCGGAGCCCCGTTTGAACCGAGGTGAACATTCCCTGCTGGTACCGCGGGTTCTTCACGATTCTTGGCGACACAGGCTTGCCCGTCGCCGGCGCTGGGCTCCGCCGACTCGTCCCTGCTCGTTGGGAGGACTTTGGTGGCACAGGCGCCTGCCCTGAGTCCGGTCGAAGGGTCCCTGCCTGTGAACGAATGCTTGCAGCAATTTCTTCCGCTCTGTGTCCGAGCACCACGAGAATCTCATCAATCTTCGGCGATCGAAGCGCGTCAATCACGCACTCCAGCATCGTCTTGCCGCCGAACTGGAGAAGTTGCTTGGGCTGGCCCATCCGCCGTGATTCGCCCGCCGCCAGGATGATCGCAACGTTCATTTCGGCGGCGGCGCCTGGCGTCGTGCGCCCTCTCCCGCCGCGTCGGGGGACCTCCCACGTCGCGCAGGATGCCCGCTCCCACCGCCAGCGGAAGCGGCCAGCTTGTCGGCCACTTCACCGGTGACCGTCAGGGGTTGCCCATCGGCCTGGCCGCGGCGCACGGCGATCAACTCCGCGACGATGCTGACGGCGATTTCCTCGACCGTAATCGAGTGGATATTGAGTCCGACGGGTGAATGAATGCGGCGCAGTTCATCGGCCGTGGCCACACCTTCTTGAACGAATCCCTCCATGACCGTGCGCACCTTGCGGCGGCTCCCGATCATCCCGATGTAGGCGGCCGGGCTGTGAATGACTTCCTTGAGCACGACGGCATCGTGCCGGTGCCCGCGCGTCACGATGAGAATGTACGTGTTCTCGCCGATTGACAGCCCTTTCACCGCGTGAGCGGGGTCATCGACGATAATCGTCTTGGCGTCTGGGAAGCGTTCCTTGTTCGCGAACGCCGCGCGATCGTCAATGGCGATCACGTCAAACCCGCACGAGGCCGCGAGCCTGCCCGTCGCCGCCCCGATGTGGCCGCCGCCACAAATCACCAGCACCGGGTGTGGCAGAAGCGGCTCGAAATAAGCCAACAGCGAAGGGCGATCCACCTTCGCCGAGGCTTCGGCGGACGGGAGGGCGAAGAGCGATGGTTCCGGCTCCGGTTCGACCAGCAATTCGACGGATTTCGTGGCCAGAATGGACATAATCTCGGATGGGAGTTCGTCCGCGACGATCAGATCGATATTCGGCTTGGCAGGAGCCTCGCCCTCCCCTGTCGATTGTCCGGGAGGGTGAGCCTCCCGGCGAACGGCAAACAACGCACGCTTACCAACATGCTCGCCGCCGGTGATCGTCGCCAGCATGCGCCGCTCACGCGAATCGGGATCGGCCAGCAACGCCCGCCAGACCTCGCGGCTGGCCGGGTTCGGCTGGACAAACGTTTGCACCGCGCCGCCGCAAATCAACCCGTCGTCCCATCCAAAATCGTCGTCGAGCACGGCGCGGAACGTGAACGGCTCGCCGGTCTCGAGTGCCCGCAACGCTTTCTGGCGCGTCTCGGCTTCGAGGCAACCGCCGCCGAGCGTGCCGATGACGCGACCGTCGGGCAGGAAAATCGCCTTGGCCCCGCACTTCTGCGGCGTCGAGCCTTTGGTTTCGACGAGGACGGCAAACGCCAGCGGCTGGCCGCGCTCCAACAAGCCTGCGAGTTCTTGATAGATCGGATCCACGACCTAAGGCTAGTGGGAGACCCCTCGGAAATCAAGCGACGAGAACCGTTGAAGGCCAGTTCGTCATACGGTCAGTCTGAGTCTCCCCCACGTTCAGCACTAGCGGTAGATTTCTTCCAGCCGATGTGTGAGTTGCCGTGCTTCGGACCAGCCGGCTTCGATAAACAAGTCCAGAACCTGCAAGAGCGTAACAAGACATTCAGATTCTTGTGAGAGCGAATATTGCCCAATAACGCCATCGACCCGCATCTGGTTAATGGTGGCGATGATTTCTTTGATGTTCATGCGTGCAATTAATTATACCATAAGAAATTGGTCCAACTCGGTGAGCAATGCGATTGTTGAATCGGAGTTTAGTCGGCGTCAGCTGTGCCAACGTCCTTCCGCAATTTGCGTTGATTGGGGGCGGGTTTGACGGTATAAATCCCTTGGTTCGCAGGGCAACTATGCCCTCAGAAGGGATGAATCTCCGATGAGCAAACCATCGAATACCACGGCCAAAAGCCGCGCGAAGACCCAAGCGCCGATTGTCGAACTCGGCGCGGAACAGTCCGGCCTCATGCGCGGGGCGGACATCGTTGTCAAATGTCTGGAGCGCGAGGGCGTGGAAGCGGTGTTCGCCTATCCCGGCGGCGCCAGCATGGAATTGCATCAGTCGTTGACCCGCTCGAAGAGCATTCGCACGATTCTGCCCCGGCACGAACAGGGTGGCGCGTTCGCCGCCGGCGGCTATGCGCGGGCCAGCGGGAAGACGGGCGTCGCCATTGCCACCAGCGGACCGGGCGCAACGAACCTCGTCACCGGTGTCGCCGACGCGTTCATGGATTCCGTGCCGATCGTGTTAATCACGGGCCAGGTCCCGCGTCCCATGATCGGCAAGGGCGCATTTCAGGAGACCGACGTTTTCGGCGTGGCGTTGCCAATCGTCAAGCACAGCTACCTCATCATGAACGTCGAGGACATCCCGCGCGTCTTCAAAGAGGCGTTCCACATCGCCCACACGGGACGACCCGGGCCGGTCTGGATCGACATTCCCAAGGACGTTCAGCAGAGCAACTGCAAACCGGTTTTCCCGGACAAGGTCATCCTGCGCGGTTATAATCCCGACAAACGCATCAGTGACATCGCGGTCAACGAGATCGCGGGCTTGATCGAGAAGAGCGAGCGGCCGGTCATCTACTGCGGCGGCGGCATCATCTCGGCCAACGCGGGAGCGGAACTCGTCGAGTTCGCCGAGAAGACGAATATACCGGTCGCGACGACCATCATGGGTATCGGGGGAATTCCCGCGGAACACCCGTTGTCGTTGCGCTGGCTCGGCATGCACGGCAGCGTCGCCGCCAATTACGCGGTCGACCAGTCCGATTTGCTCCTGGCGCTCGGGGTCCGGTTCGACGACCGCGTGACGGGCAAGGTCAGCGAATTTGCCAAGCACGGCACGATCGTCCACATCGACGTTGATCCCAGCGAGATCAACAAGAACAAAGTCGTGCACCTGCCGGTCGTCAGCGACATCAAGTACGCCTTGCAGCAACTCAACAAGGTCGTCAAGGGCAAGAAGTTCGGGCCGTGGCACAAGCAGATCGCCGAATGGAAAGCGCAATATCCCTTCGGCTATCGCGTCACCGAAGAGGTGCTGAAATCACAGTACGTTCGCGAGTTTCTGCACGGCAAGACCGACGAGATCATCATGCCGCAATACGTGATCGAGTTGCTCGACGAACTTACCAAGG
Source organism: Verrucomicrobiia bacterium (assembly GCA_035515475.1). Taxonomy (GTDB): domain Bacteria; phylum Verrucomicrobiota; class Verrucomicrobiia; order Palsa-1439; family Palsa-1439; genus DATJBF01. Next base: position 21,797 of record DATJBF010000070.1, on the reverse strand, counting down.
GCGAAGCGATCGTGACCACCGGCGTCGGTCAGCACCAAATGTGGGCCGGCCAGTACTACAAATTCAAGCATCCGCGCACCTTCCTCACGTCGGCCGGGCTCGGCGCGATGGGTTACGGATATCCCGCGGCACTGGGTGCGAAGGTCGCCTTCCCCGACCGGCAAGTGATCGACATCGACGGCGACGGCTCGTTCCTGATGAACATCCAGGAACTGGCCACGGCGCACATCGAGCGCATTGCCGCCAAGGCCATCGTCATCAACAACCAGCACTTGGGGATGGTGGTGCAGTGGGAAGACCGGTTCTATCAGTCGAACCGCGGCCACACCTATCTGGGCGACCCGCAGAACCCGCACAAGGTTTACCCCGACTACGTGGCCATCGCCAAGGGCTTCAACGTTCCCGCCGAACGCGCCGTTCGCAAGACCGAGTTGCGGCCCGCGCTGGAGCGCCTGCTGGCGTCGAAAGAACCCTACGTTCTCGACGTCATCGTGCCGTACACCGAGCACGTGCTGCCGATGATTCCCGCCGGTAAAACGGTCCGGGAGATCATCATCGACCAGGACGCGAAACCCGGTCTCGGCACCAATCTCGGCCTGTAAGCCAGGCGCAACCAGCGAAGCCCGAGCCGGCCAAAGACTCGGAAAACAATTCCCCCGGTGCGTAAAGTTTCGCTCGCCGCAGTCATTCGCCGTCGCTACAATTCGATTTCGATGAACCGACCGTCGATTCGCACGACCCTCGTGTTGTCCTTTTTCGCTGTCGTTTTCCTCACGCTGGTCGTCGGAAGTTACACACGGGAATCCGCTACGGTTGACGAACCGCATCATCTGGTCGACGGGTATGCCGTCTGGACGCAGCACGATTATCGGATCGATCCCGAACATCCGCCGCTCGTGTGGCTGTGGGCAGCGCTGCCGCTGTTGACGATTGACAACGTCCATCTGGACACCACCAGCGAGTCCTGGCGGCTGGGTGACATGTGGGGGGTCGGCCACAATTTCCTGTATCGGGACAACGATGCCGACCGTTTGCTGTATCGGGCGCGGTTCATGATCGCGCTGCTGGGAACGCTGTTGGGAATCCTGGTCTTTTGTTGGGCGCGGGACTTGTTCGGGTTCTGGCCTGCGGCGATTGTCCTCGGGTTGTATTGCACCGAGCCGAATCTGGTGGCGTTTTCGGGTCTGGTGACGAACGACCTGGGCGCAACCTGTTTCATGTTCGGCGCCATCTATTTTGCGTGGCGATTGGCGAGACAATTCAGCGTTGGGAACCTGGTCGGATTCGGCACGTTCTTTACGCTCGCCCCCATCACCAAGTATCCCGCGGTCTCGCTGGTGCCCCTGTTGTCGGTCTTGCTCTTGATTCGGGCGCTCCGTGACGAGCCGTGGCCTTGGAGCATCGGCCGTTCGAGATTCCTTACGGCACGCAGGCCGAAAGTATTGGCGGTAATCGTCACGCTGGGGGGGTTGCTGGTGATCGCCTACGTTCTGGTCTGGGCGGCCTACGGTTTTCGATACACGCCCTCGCCGCGAGCGAGTGGAATCTTCGTCATGGAAGCCAAGGCCTATCGGTGGCCACGCCTGGCGGAGGTCACGCGATGGATCGACAAACACCGTCTGTTGCCCAATGCTTGCGTCCAAGGATTCGCGTTGTCGATGGCGTGGATGTGGCACCGACAAGCCTACCTGCTCGGGCAGACGACCATCGAAGGGTGGTGGTATTACTTCCCGATTGCCATCCTGATCAAGACTCCGATTGCCGAGTTGTTACTGGCGCTCACCGGCTTGGTCCTGTGCGTTGTGCGGTGGAAGACGACGAACCGCGACACGCTGTTTGTCGTGGTGCCCCCCGCCCTCTACCTCGGCGCGGCAATGGCCGGCCAGTTGAACATCGGCCTGCGCCACGTCTTGACGGTTTACCCGTTCATCCTCCTGTTGGCCGGCTGGACCATCGCGGAATTATTGTCGGAAGGAACAGCGCAAGTTCGCCGCGCTTGGCGGAGGCTGGTGCTGGCGGCACTGTGTTTGGCTCAGGTTGTCGAGTTCGCCATGATCTACCCGTTTTGTCTGTCATTCTTCAACGCAAGTGTTGGCGGGGCGCGCCATGGTTCGGAGTACCTGGTGGACTCAAATCTGGATTGGGGGCAGGGTCTGAAGCTCTTGGGCCAATGGATGAAGAAGCATCAGATCCATCACATCAATCTGAGTTACTTCGGCACGGCCGACCCGGCCTACTACGGAATCAACTGCACGCTATTGCCCGGCCAGTCATACTTACAGGCCGAACCGATCAGTGCAATCCGCTTACCCGGTTACGTGGCCATCAGCGCCACCAATCTCCGTGGCGCCTACCTGACGGATTCCGAAAGGAAATTGTACGCGCCGCTGCGGGAGCGAACACCGGTCGCCGTCCTCGGCTATAGCATCTACGTCTACTGGATCGACCGGCCGTGGTGGTAGCCGGCGAGGTTTTTGTGGTCGCCGCCGCGGCGAGCCGCTAGAATCCGTTGCGATGAATCGTCCGTGGATTCGCCCCGCACTCGTGTTGGTCGTGTTTGCCGCGGTATTCCTGGCGTTGGTTGTCGGCTGTTACCGATTGGAGTCGGCCACCATGGACGAACCGGAGCATCTTGTGGCGGGCTATGCCGCCCTGAAACTGGGCGATTACCGCATGGGTGCCGAACATCCGCCCTTCCTCCGAATGTGGGCCGCGCTGCCATTGGTCCTGGCTTCCTCCAACATCAAGTTCAACACGAACAGTCCGCGCTGGCTGGCGGGAGACGAATATCCGTTTGCCCATCAATTCCTCTACCAGGACAACGACGCGGACCGCTTGCTCTTTCGGGCGCGATTCATGATTGCGCTGCTCGGAGTGCTCCTCGGCGTTTTGCTCTTCAGTTGGGCGCGGGAGTTGTCTGGATTTTGGCCGGCCACGATCGTCCTGGGACTGTACTGCGTGGAACCAAATCTGGTGGCCCATTCCGGGCTGGTGACCACCGATCTGGGCGCGACCTGCTTTATCTTCGGCGCGGTCTACTTTGCTTGGAGGACCGCTCGCGAACTGAGCCCCGGCAACTTGATCGGGCTCGCCGTGTTCTTCGCACTGGCGCAGGTCAGCAAGTATTCGGCGCTACTCTTGGGGCCGGTGTTGTTGGCCTTGCTGTTGGTTCGCGCACTGAGTGCGGCGCCTTGGCCGTGGCGTAGCGGCCGGCCGAAACCGCTCACCGGGTGGCGGCCGAAAGTGGTGCTCGTCGTGGCAATAGTTGGCGGTTTGCTGGCGCTTTCCTACGGTGCCATCTGGGCCGGTTACGATTTCCGCTATGCACCGTCGGAGGCGGGAGTCTTTGCCATAACCGCCGGGGCGGAGCATCGACCGCATCTGATGCGCTTCGTCCAATGGATCCAACAGCACCATTTGTTGCCCAACGCCAGCATCCACGGCTTCGCCTCCGTGCTCGCCAGACAGCACCCCGCCTACCTCTGCGGAAAGGTCGGCCCTCAAGGCTGGTGGTATTACTTCCCCTTGGCGTTCCTAATCAAGACGCCGTTAGCCCTGTTGGTGATGTCGCTTGGCGGCCTGACATGGTGCATTTTCCGCTGGGGCAAGGTTCATCCCGATGCGCTATTCATGGTCGGGCCGCCGGTCTTCTACTTTGGCACGGCCGTGGTGAGTCACGTGAATATCGGGCTCCGCCACATTCTGGTGATCTACCCGTTCATCCTTTTGTGGGCCGGGTGGACAATCACCGCGCTTCTCGCGCCGACCGCAACCCGATCGTGGTTCCCTTGGCGACGCTTCGCCCTGATCGTCCTGTGCGCCGGCCAACTGGCGGAATTCGTCGCGATCTACCCGCACTGCCTCGCCTTTTTCAACATCGCCGTTGGCGGCCCGCGGCATGGCGCCGATTACCTCGTGGACTCGAACCTGGATTGGGGACAAGACCTGAAACTCTTGAAACAGTGGATGATGCAGAACCACGTGCGCCACATCAATCTGAGTTACTTCGGTCACGCCGACCCGGCGTATTACGGGATCGAAGATACTCCCCTCCCCGGGGCGCCATTCTTCGATCAGGAGCGAATTGCCGCGCCGCGATTGCCCGGCTACGTCGCCGTCAGCGCCACCAATCTCCGGTGCTCCTACACCGGCGGCAGCAGTTGGTACGCACCGCTGCAAGCGCGGACGCCCGTTGTTGTCCTCGGGTACAGCATCTACGTCTACTGGGTCGAAAAGCCATGGTGGTAGCCGACGAGGTTTTTGTGGTCGCTCCTGCGCCCAGCCGTTACAATCCGCCGCGATGAATCGGCCCTGGATCCGGACGGCACTCGTGCTGACCGTTTTTGCCGCGGTCTTCCTTGCGTTGGTCGTCGGCTGTTACCGCCTGGAGTCCGCGACTTATGATGAGCCGCAGCATCTCACGGAAGGCTACATCGCGTGGAAACTGCACGACTACCGTTTCGGCCCCGAACATCCACCCCTAGTCCGCATGTGGGCGGCTCTGCCGCTGCTGGCAACCCGCGACATCAAGCTGGCGACCGACAGCCCGTACTGGTGGTCCGGCGATCAGCACAGTTTCTGTCATCAATTCCTTTACCAGGACAACGACGCGGATCGTTTGCTCTTCCGCGCCCGATTCATGATCGCGTTGTTGGGCGTGCTCCTCGGCGTTCTGCTCTTCAGTTGGGCGCGAGAGTTGTTCGGATTTTGGCCGGCCACGATCGTCCTGGGACTGTACTGCACGGAACCGAATCTGGTGGCCCATTCCGGCTTGGTGACGACCGATCTGGGTGCGACCTGCTTCATGTTCGGCGCGGTCTACTTCGCCTGGCGCAGCGCCCGCCGCATCACCATCGGGAACTTGGCTGGGCTGGTCGTGTTCTTTGTGCTGGCGCAAATCAGCAAGTACTCGGCGGTGCTGCTGTACCCCGTCTTGTTCGCACTCCTGTTGTTCCGGGCGCTGAATTCCGTGCCGTGGCTCTGCAATCTCGGTCATCCGAAAGTGATCACGGGGCGCGTGTCGAAGGCGCTGCTGGCGGCGGTCACCATCGGCGGGTTGCTGACCGTTTCGTACGCAGCGTTGTGGGGCGTTTACGCCTTTCGCTACGCGCCGACGACGGCGGGAATCGAGCAAGCTCGGTTTGCGATGACCGACGTAGCCCAGCGCCGGATGCCGCAATTCGTTCATTTCATGCAATGGATTGACGAACACCATCTTTTGCCCAACGCGTGTGCCCAAGGATTCGCCTCCATGGCGGTGACGGCGCAACGGCGGCTGGCGTATCTCCTGGGCGAACTCAGCAGCCGAGGTTGGTGGTATTACTTTCCGCTGGCGTTCCTGATCAAGACTCCGGTCGCGTTGCTGGCGATGGCCGCCATCGGCTTGATTCTGTGTGTCGCGCGACAGCAGACGAGCGGATGCGATGCGTTCTTCGTCTCGGGGCCACCCGTCGTTTACCTCGGCGCGGCCATCGAGGGTCATTTGAACATCGGACTGCGTCACATCCTGACGGTCTATCCATTTGTCCTTCTCGTGGCTGGGTGGACCATCAGCGCCCTCCTGCCGCCGCCTGCGTCCGACACGCGGAGACGTTGGCGAAGCGTTGTCCTGGCAATTTTGTGTCTTGCCCAGTTGGCGGAATTCGTCGCGATCTATCCGTATTGCCTCGCATTTTTTAACCTGAGCGTGGGCGGTCCACGATACGGCGCGGAATACCTCGTCGATTCAAATCTGGATTGGGGCCAGGGTCTGAAGTTGCTCAAGGGGTGGATGACGGAAAATCACGTCCGTCACATCAACTTGAGTTACTTCGGTACGGCTGACCCGGCGTATTACGGCATCGACGATACCCCGCTGCCCGGCGCCCCATTCTTTGATCGCCCCCGGGTCTCCTGGCCCGAACTCCCCGGCTACGTCGCCGTCAGCGCCACCAATCTCCGCGGCCTGTACATCAGCGACTTCGGCAAGGATGTGTACGCTCCGTTGCGGCAACGTCAACCCGTCGCCGTGCTCGGCTATTGTCTCTACATCTACCGGGTCGAGCGGCCGTGGTGGTAGCTCGCAACGTTTCTCTCGTCGCTTCCGTGCCCAGCCGCTACAATCCACGGCGATGAGTCGACCTTGGATTCGCACTGCCCTCGTGCTGGCCGTCTTTGCCGTGGTCTACCTGACCCTGACCATCGGATGTTACCGGCTGGAGTCGGCGACTTATGACGAACCCCAACATCTCGTGCCCGGTTATACCGCACTCAAGCTGCACGACTACCGGCTGGACCCGGAACATCCGCCGCTGCTTCGCCTGTGGGCCGCGCTCCCACTCCTGGCGCTCCCCAACGTCAAGGTGGCAACCAACAGCCAGTACTGGCTGAACGGCGAGCCGTATCTCTTTTGCCATCAGTTCCTGTTTCAGGACAACGATGCGGATTTGTTGCTGTCTCGCGCTCGCTTCATGATCGCCCTCCTCGGGGTGCTGCTCGGCATCTTGGTCTTTTGCTGGGCCCGGGAGTTGTTCGGGTTTTGGCCGGCCGTAATCGTTCTCGGATTCTACTGCATCGAGCCGAATCTGCTGGCGCATTCGGGACTGGTCACGACGGATTTGGGCTCGACCTGCCTCGTGTTCGGCGCCACCTATTTCGCGTGGCGACTCGCCGGTCAATTCAGCCCGGGCAACCTGACCGGCTTCGCCGTGTTCTTCGTGCTGGCACAAATCAGCAAATACTCAGCCGTACTTACCGGACTTGTCCTATTCGCCTTGCTCTTAATCCGGGCACTCCAGGCCACGCCCTGGCAACTGCGGCTCGGTCATCCGAAGCTCCTTACCACCCGGGCGTCGAAGGGCTTGTTGACCGTGCTGGTCATGGGCGCCTTGCTGCTTACGTCATACGCGGCACTCTGGGGCGTTTATGCGTTCCGTTACGCGCCCACTCCGGGAAGCACGCCCGAACGGTTTGTGATGACCGTTCAAGCGCAAAACCATCTTCCACAACTGATGCGAGTCATGCAATGGATTGACGATCATCACCTGCTGCCCAACGCCTGCGCGCAGGGATTCGCTTCCATGGCCACGACAACCCAGGGGCGGACCGGATACCTCATGGGCAAATTCAGCAACGACGGCTGGTGGTATTATTTTCCGCTCGCGATTCTGATCAAGACGCCCCTGTCCCTGTTGTTGACAGCTGTCGTCGGTTTTTTGCTGTGCGTGGCTCAGTGGAAGGCGCGGGGGCACGATGCGCTGTTCGTTCTGGCGCCGCCCGGCGTCTATCTGGCCACCGCGCTGGCGGGCCATCTGAATATCGGGCTCCGTCACGTTCTGATGATCTATCCGTTCATGCTCCTGCTGGCGGGTTGGACAATTGCCGCGCTGCTCGCGCCGCTGGCAACAGGTTCGCGCCGCCGCTGGCGACGCCTTATCCTGACTGTCTTGTGCGTGGGCCAATTGGCCGAATTCGCCACGGTCTACCCGTACTGCCTCGCGTTCTTCAACGTGAGCATCGGCGGCCCGCGCCACGGCGCCGAATACCTCGTGGACTCAAACCTGGATTGGGGCCAGGGACTGAAACTCTTGAAACGATGGATGACGGAGCACCACGTCCGCCGCATCAACCTGAGTTACTTCGGGATAGCCGACCCGACGTACTACGGGATCGATTATACCCCGCTACCGGGCGCGCCGTTCTTCGACCGCAGCCGAATCACCCCGCCACAGCTGCCCGGCTACGTCGCCATCAGCGCCACTTATCTCCGCGGGGCGTACCTGAACGACGTCGAACGGAGTCTGTACGCCCCGTTGCGGGACCAAACACCCGTAGCCGTCCTCGGCTACTGCATCTATGTTTATTGGGTCGAGCAGCCGTGGTGGTAGCCCGCGAGGTTTTTCTAGTCGCTCCCGCGCCCAGCGGCTACAATCCGCGCCTATGAATCAGCCCTGGGTGCGGACGGCACTTGCGCTGTCCGTCTTCGCTGCCGTGTTCATTACCCTGACCGTGACCAGCTACCGCCAGGAGTCGGCGACCTGGGATGAGCCGCAACATCTGATCGCGGGCTATACCGCGCTGAAATTCCACGACTACCGAACCGATCCGGAACATCCGCCGTTTCTACGCATGTGGGCGGCGTTGCCACTGCTGGCGAGGCACGACATCAAGATGGAAGTCCGCGTGATCGACAAAGTCGACCCGTTGGCCTGGATTGGCACCGTGCAGTTCGAGTTTTGCCATGGTTTCCTGTACGTCATGAACGATGCCGACCGACTCCTCTACCCCGCCCGGTTCATGATCGTGCTGCTGGGCGTGTTGCTGGGCATCCTGCTGTTCTGCTGGACGCGAGAGTTCCTCGGGTTTGCGCCGGCGCTGATCGTGTTGGCTCTGTACACGATGGAACCAAACATTCTCGCCAATTCGAGCCTCGTGACAACCGATTTCGGGGTGACCTGTTTCGCATTTGGAACGATCTACTTTCTTTGGAGGACCGCACGGAAGTTGACCCCCGCCAATCTTTGCGGCCTGATCGGGTTCTTCACGCTGGCGCAGATCAGCAAATTCACGGCAATTCTTCTCGGTCCTGTGGTGCTGCTGTTGCTCGTTGCGCGCGTCTGCCAGCGAACCCCATGGCGCGGGAGCTTCGGCCACAGCGGTGAACTGGCCGGCATGGGGCGGAAGACGTTGGCGGGACTGGCAATCTTCGTCGCGCTCAGCCTTACGGCGTGGCTCGCCATCTGGGCAAGTTATGGCTTCCGCTTCCTGCCGTCGGCGTCGAACACGTGGAAAATGGATTTCCCCGCCGACCCGTCCATGCAGGACCGTGTGCCCGGGATCGCCCGCGTCGTGGGCTGGGCGGACGACCATCGTTTGTTGCCCAACGCGTATCTCCAGGGTTTCTTCGTCACCCAGGCCAAGGCACAAGTCCGTGGCGGATTTCTTGCGGGGCAATACAGCGTCCAGGGTTGGTGGTATTTCTTTCCACTGGCCTTTTTGATCAAAACGCCGGTGTCGGTCATCGTGCTCTTCCTCGGGGGCCTGTTCCTGTGCGCCGAGCGGCGCGGCGGTTTTTTTCGCGACGACCTCTACGCTTTGCTGTCGATTGCAGGATTCCTCGGGCCGGCGATGGCCGCCAAATTGAACATCGGCCTGCGTCACATTCTGCCGATTTATCCATTCGTGTTACTCCTGGCGGGGAAAGCTGTGGCCAAGCTCTGGTATACGAAACGACGTCCACTCCAGGGGTTGTTGGGAGCCTTGTGCCTTCTGGCCGTTGGGGAACTGGCATCGGTCGCCCCACACTACCTCGCCTTCTTCAACCGGTTCGTCGGCGGCCCGCGCAACGGATACAAGTATCTCGTCGATTCCAGCCTCGACTGGGGCCAGGACCTGAAAGGCTTGAAAGGTTGGATGGACGAGAACCACGTGCAGCACATCAACCTGAGTTACTTTGGGACTGCCGATCCCGCGTACTACAAGATTCACTGCACTCACCTGCCCGGCGCGCCCTTTTTTGACGAGAAATTCGTGGCCCCGCCGGAGTTGCCCGGACTGGTGGCCGTCAGCGCCACCAACCTGCGCGGGGTCTATTTTACTGAACGCTGGCGCGACTTCTACAAACCCCTGTCGGACACAACGCCCGTGGTGGTCATCGGGTATTCAATCTACGTTTACCAGGTCGAGCGACCGTGGTGGCAAGAACCGCCGTAAACCGTCACGCTTATTCGGTCGGCCCTTCGTCTTCCTGACCGGTGAACTCGTCGCCGCCCTCTTGTTTCATGCGCTTGAGGACCTCCGACATGTCGTCGACCGCATGAAACACTTTCGTGGCGACATAGATGGGACTCTTTTGCTGCACGGCCAGGGCAATACAATCGCTGGGGCGCGAGTCGATCTCGAGTATCTTCTTGCCGAGTTCGTTTTCGGAACGCAGCACGAGCCGCGCGTAGTACGTGCTGTTCTTGAGGTCGTTGATCACGATGCGCTCCACCTTCACGCCCAGTCCCGTGAAAATATGGCCGATCAGGTCGTGCGTGAGCGGTCGCTCCTTGGGCGTGTTGCGCAGAAACATCGTGATGGCAGCCCCGACGCTGTGGTCCACATAGATGACAAACGTCTTCTCGTCGTTGCCGACGAACACCGCGCAACCGTTCGTCGTCGGCAGCACGCCCCTCACTTGCACCTCTACCACGTCGTTCTTCACGGTTGTTATAATAATGCCTTCTGAGGGAAAGGCAACCTGTCGCCGGCCGGATCAGAACAGACAAATCGCCGCCGTGAGCACCGTCGTGTACAACCCCTGCGGGTGGCCGACGGCGGTCTGCGTGCAATTGCTGGTGCGCACGATCTTGCTGCTCATGCGGAATACCTGCTCCTTCTCATCCCAACTGGCGTCCTCGTTGAAATCCACCCCCAGCGTCGTTGCCAGCATCGCCGCCGCCATGTCCTCGGAAAAATTGCCGGCCGCGGTGTCGTTCATGCCGTAGGCGTGCAATTCACTCAGGTACCCATACGCGTCTTCTTCCGCGGGCTGGGCCACGCCGATCGACGCCGCGATCAAACGGTGCGGTTCGTTGGTTGCGATGCGGGCGATGACCGCGAACGTGATCTGCCCGGGCTGCAGCAGCTGCTCACCCTGCTTCCGGGAAATGATCTTGCACCGCGGCGGCAGAATGCTCGATACGGTCACCAAGTTGCACTTTTCAATCCCCGCGTCGCGCAGCGCCAACTCGAAACTGCGCAGTTCGTGCTTGTGCGTCCCGACACCCTTGGTCAGAAAAATCTTCGATGGAACAAAATGCATGTGCTGGCTCTCGCCGTCCCTGCCGAACAAAAACAAATTTCTTGCAGCAATGCAAGAAATTCATCATGGTTCCGCCGGATTTTTTCCATGGCGACGACGCGTCCCACCATCACCGTTGGCCTCGTGCAGATGCGCTGCACGCCGCAACCATCGGAAAACCTGAAGAAGGGATTGGCGCTCGTCGCCCGCGCCGCCGAACGCGGCGCGCACGTTGTCTGTTTGCCCGAGTTGTTCCGGTCGCTGTATTTCTGCCAGTCGGAGGACCACCGACAGTTCGCGCTGGCGGAGCCGATCCCCGGTCCAACCACGGCGGCACTCATGAACACCGCCCGCCGTCACCGCGTCACCGTCATCGGCTCGATCTTTGAGAAACGCTCGGCCGGCGTCTATCACAACACCGCCGTCGTGATCGACGCGAACGGGAAGCTCCTCGGGCGGTATCGCAAGATGCATATCCCCGACGATCCCCTGTACTACGAGAAATTCTACTTCACGCCCGGCGACCTGGGTTTCCAAGCGTTCACCACCAAGCACGCCCGAATCGGCGCGCTCATTTGTTGGGACCAGTGGTACCCCGAGGCCGCCCGGCTCACCGCGCTCAAAGGCGCCCAAATCCTCGTCTATCCCACGGCGATCGGCTGGCACGCCGGCGAGAAGAAAGCCCTCGGACAGAAACAGTTCGACGCCTGGGTCACGATCCAGCGCGCGCATGCCATCGCCAACGGCGTGTTCGTGGCCGTGTCCAATCGGGTCGGACGCGAGGGAACCGTTGAGTTTTGGGGCGGCTCGTTCCTCTGCGGTCCGTTCGGCGAGATCATCGCGCGCGCCAGCCACGACGCAGAGGAAGTGGTCGTCGGCCAATGCGACCTCCGCCTGGTTGAGGAAACGCGCCAACACTGGCCGTTCCTGCGCGACCGCCGCATCGACGCCTACGCCCCGATCACGGAACGGTTTCTCGACTGATGTCCGGCCCAACTCCACGCGAACTCGGCTATCGCATGCCCGCGGAGTGGCACCCGCATGCGGCGACGTGGCTGAGTTGGCCGCGACCCGACGGGATCAGTTTTCCCAATCGCTACGAAGAGGTGTTGCCGACGCTCGGTGAGTTGGTGCGCACGCTCGCGCCGCACGAGCGGGTCAACATCAACGTCCGCAATGAGGAGGTGGAAGCCATCGCCCGGAAAACAATTGGCGACGCCGTCAACGTGTTCTACCATCGCATCCCCGCCTACGAGCCATGGTGCCGCGATCACGGGCCGACCTTCGTGAAACGGGAGCGCGAACTGGCCGTTGTGGACTGGGACTACAACGCTTGGGGAGGTAAGTACCCGCCCTACGACGAGGACGACCGGGTGCCGGCACGTATTGCCGAATCACTCGGGCTGCCGGTGTTCAAGCCGGGCATCGTGATGGAAGGCGGGGCACTCGACGTAAACGGCGAAGGCACACTCCTCACCACCGAGTCGTGCCTGCTCAACCCCAACCGCAATCCACGACTGAACCAACGCCAACTCGAACAGTACCTGACGGATTATCTCGGCGTCACGAACGTTCTCTGGCTCGGCCAGGGAATCGCCGGCGACGACACCGACGGACACGTGGACGACCTCACGCGCTTTGTGGGTCCTGCAACGGTCGTCACCGCCGTTGAGGACGATCCGCAGGACAGCAATTTCCAGCCGTTGCAGGAAAACCTGAAACGGTTGCGCGCCATGCGTGACCAAGATGGACAGCTCTTGCGGATCAGGGAATTGCCGATGCCGGGCTTGGTCGAATATCAGGGACGGAGGTTACCGGCAAGTTACGCGAACTTCTACATCGCCAACGGCGTCGTCTTGGTGCCGACGTACCGTCACCCGAAAAACGACGCGGTCGCCATTCGGATTATCCAGGAACTTTTCCGCGGCCGACGAGTTGTGGGGATGGATAGTACGAGCCTGATTTGGGGGTTTGGCTCGTTCCACTGCCTCACGCAACAGCAGCCCGCCACCCGGCGGTGAGACACCAACTACTGCTGCCCAAACCCGTCGTTGACGGGCGCGAGCATGTGGTTCGTCTTGCCCCCAATGCCTTGGAGAATCAGCACGGCGACAATGCTCACCAAAACCAGGATGACGGCGCACTCAAATAGCGATGCGCCCGACCGTGTCCTTATTCTGCCTAACAGTTTCACTGGCTGCCTGTTCTTTCTCTGCACCTGCTACCGGTCAACTCGAAGGCCACTACTATAGCAGCATTCATGCACAGACGCCACGACAAAGAATTCTCCTGCTGACACAACTGGCTAGGCCAACGCGTGTTACAAACTATTCACTCTCAGGGCCCGGTCAGGTGGTGCCTTGGGCCATCTCGCAGAGTCGACGCCAACGCGCCTCACTCACCGACATCACGCTCAGCCGGCTCATCCGAACGAGGTCAAAATCGGCAAACTCCCTCCGCATCTTAATCTCGGCCAAGCTCACAGATCGGTTCAACCTCTCGCGTGGTCTCAGGTCGACCACCACGAGTTTTGGGTCATCCTCCCGCGGATCGGGATACGGATCGCTGGCCACCGCCGCGATCCCAACAATCCGCTTCTCATCGCCCGTGTGATAGATGAACGCCAGGTCGCCATTCTTCATCGCCCGCAGATGTCTCAACGCCAACGCATTCGTCACGCCGTCCCATGTTGCCTTCCCCGCTCGCTCCAAATCCATGTAGGAATAGGTACTCGGCTCGGTCTTCAGTAACCAGTAGCTGGGCATGATCGTTCCTCAGAGTGCTACCTGATTCTGCACCGCGGCCGCCGGCGATTCAAGCAGGCTTCCCCGGCTTCGCTTCGGCGGCAAGACCACAACGCGTGTTTGACTCGGTCCCGCGTCTTGGCTATGTTGCGCGCGGGACCGGAGCGCATCGTAACGCTCGAGAAGGGCCCGACCATGCCAACACTACATATACTGTCACCCAGTTCGCTCGCCAGAACGATCGACCTGACGAAAAAACTCATGGCGATCGGACGTACTGAAGATAACGAGATCCACATTCCGGATCACAACGTCTCCAAGCGGCATGGAATCCTCGTGCGCGATGGGGACGATTATCAATTGCACGACTTCAATTCGACCAACGGCACGTTTGTCAACAACGAACGGATCATGGCGGTCAAACTGAAACATGGTGTGTCGATCCGGCTCGGCGCGGTCGAGCTTCGGTACGAATCCGAGCCCGCCAAACCGGGCCTATCTCCAGACAGCGCAGCCCTCCTCGGTGCCAAACAGGGGGAAGGAATTCTTCGTGCCTCGGGCGGAGGGTCGCCGCGTACCAGCGCCAAGGAGCGCGGCATGGCCAAGGTCGTCAAACCAGATTTCGCCGGTGGGAAGCTGCAGACCGGCCCGGTAACTCTCAAACCGGGATTTTCCGCCAAACCGATCCCACCGGCACCTTCAAAGACGCCGGAGTCGTAGACCGCAGTTCGGAACCATCCAGTCGCGTGCACGTTCGGCCCGTCGCCGGCGGCGTGCCGACAAAGCCCGAGCGGCCGCGCTCCAGCGGCCTAAGCTTTCGCGAAGCTGAGGGTCGACCCGCCTTTCGTCACATCCGCTCTGATCTTGTCGCCCTCCCTGAACCGGCCGGCGAGGATCTCCAGTGAGAGCGCGTCGAGGATCTGTTTCTGAATGACGCGCTTGAGCGGCCGGGCGCCGAAGACGGGGTCGTAGCCTTCGTGCGCTACCAACTCTTTCGCGGCGTCACTGAGAGTGAGCGCAATATGCTGGTCCGCCAGCCGCTGCTGCACGCGTGCGAGTTGGATCTCCACGATCTGCTTGATGTGTTCCATCGTCAGGCTGTGGAACAAGATGATCTCATCGACGCGATTGAGAAACTCGGGGCGGAAATGCGCCCGCAGATCTTCGAATACGTGCCGGCGCACCGCGTCCGCGTCGCCAACGCGCTCGGCAAAGTGGCGCGAACCGATGTTGCTCGTCATGATGATAACGGCGTTCTTGAAATCCACCTCTCGTCCCTGCCCGTCCGTGAGCCGGCCATCGTCGAGAATCTGCAACAGGACGTTGAACACGTCGTGGTGCGCCTTTTCGATCTCATCGAACAGCACGACCGAATATGGCCGGCGCCGCACCGCCTCCGTGAGCTGGCCGCCTTCTTCATACCCAACGTATCCCGGCGGCGCGCCGATCAAGCGGGCGACCGTGTGTTTCTCCATGTACTCGCTCATGTCGATCCGCACCATCGCGTTCTCGTTGTCGAACAGGAACTCCGCCAGGGCCCGAGCCAGCTCGGTCTTGCCCACGCCGGTCGGGCCGAGAAAAATGAATGATCCAATCGGCCGGTTTGGATCCTGCAACCCGCTGCGGGCCCGCCGAACCGCGTTGGAGACCGCAACAATCGCCTCGTCCTGCCCGACCACGCGCCGCCGCAACCGCTCCTCCATCCGCACCAGTTTGTCGCGTTCGCCTTCCAGGAGGCGCGAGACGGGCACGCCGGTCCATGACGCCACCACCTCCGCGATGTCGTTTTCGGTGACCTCTTCAGTGAGCATCTTCGAGTTTTTCTGCAGCTTCGCGAGCTTCTGGTCCGCCGCCTTCAGCTTGTTCTGAAGCTCCGGCAAGCGCCCGTACTGAATCTCACTGGCCTTCGCCAGATCGCCCTCGCGCTTCGCCTGTTCGATTTGTTCCTTCGACATCTCGAGGGCCGATTTCAAATTGCGAATTTCGTCGACAACCGACTTCTCGTTTTGCCATTGGACCTTGAGCTTCTGGCTCTGTTCCTGCCAATTCGCCAGATCCTTCTCCAGCTTCACCAGGCGCTCCTTGCTCGCCTTGTCGCTTTCCTTCTTCAACGCGGTGCGCTCGATCTCCAATTGCATGATGCGGCGTTCGATCTGGTCAATCTCCGTCGGCAACGAGTCCAACTCGATCCGCAGCCGCGACGCCGCCTCGTCGACCAGATCGATGGCCTTGTCCGGCAGAAACCGGTCGGTGATGTACCGGTGCGACAACACCGCCGCGCTCACCAGGGCGCTGTCCTGAATCCGCACGCCGTGATGCACCTCGTACCGTTCCTTCAGGCCCCGCAGGATCGCAATCGTGTCTTCGACGCTCGGTTCCCCGACCAGGATCGGCTGAAATCGCCTCTCGAGCGCGGGATCTTTTTCGACGTACTTGCGGTACTCGCCCAGCGTCGTCGCGCCGATGGTATGCAGTTCGCCGCGCGCCAACGACGGCTTGAGCATGTTGGCCGCATCGACCGGCGCGCCTTCGGCCTTGCCGGCGCCCACCACCGTGTGCAACTCGTCGATGAACAGGATGATCTGGCCCTCGCTGGCGGTGACCTCCTTGAGGAACGCTTTCAGCCTGTCCTCAAACTCACCCCGATATTTCGCGCCGGCCAGCATCGCCCCGATGTCCATCGCGATCAGCCGCTTGCCTTTGAGACCTTCGGGAACGTCGCCACTGACGATGCGCCGCGCCAGGCCCTCCACGATGGCCGTTTTCCCAACCCCCGGGTCGCCAATCAGAACGGGGTTGTTCTTCGTCCGGCGCGAAAGCACCTGGATCACGCGGCGGATTTCGGCGTCGCGCCCGATCACGGGATCGAGTTTGCTACGCCGCGCTTCCTCCGTAAGATCGCGCCCGTACTTTTGCAGCGCTTGATACTTGTCCTCCGGATTCTGATCGGCCACTTGCGCGTTGCCCCGCAACTCGCGGAGCGCCTTCAGCACCGCCGTCACGGTCACGTTGACCTTCTTGTGCTCGGCCAGTCCCAACAGGAAATGCTCGGTGCTCACGTACTGGTCCTTGAGCTTGTCCGCGTGCGCTTGCGCCGAATCCAGGACCTGACGGAGAGACCTGCCCAGGTATTGCTCCGCCGCGCCCTGGACTTGGGAACGGCGGTTCAACGCGTCGTCGAGCTTGCGCAACTCGGCATCGGGATTCACGCCCAGCTTCTCCAAGAGTGGACGCACCAGTCCGTCCGGCTGCTGGATCAACGCCGACAACAAGTGTTCACAGTCCACTTCCTGGTGGTTCAGTTTCTGGGCGATCTCTTGCGCCGACTGCAACGCCTCCTGCGCTTTGATCGTGAGTTTGTCGAAGCGAATCATGGCGGCAGAACAGCTTAGCACTCACGGTGCCACGGCGCCAATCGCATCGCCGGAGCGGGTTTCCGGCGGGTAGCCCCGCGCAAGTTGTCTCAACCGCCGGTTGGTGTCACAGTGCCGGCGGCCAAGCTGGCGCACTAGGAGGTCGCCGTCAGGCGGGTGCGCAACTCCGCCAGTTGCCGCTCCAACTCATGAATCTTCGCGACCGTCTCGGGAAGACGCTGCACGGCAGCGTTGACGCG
Source organism: Verrucomicrobiia bacterium (assembly GCA_035515475.1). Lineage (GTDB taxonomy): Bacteria > Verrucomicrobiota > Verrucomicrobiia > Palsa-1439 > Palsa-1439 > DATJBF01. The sequence continues at coordinate 4,678 of DATJBF010000070.1, read as the reverse complement.
TTTGAATTCCTTGTGTGGCACTGCCGGTGCCCCCAGCATCACCGAGCCAGCGGGCACGTCCTTGGTGACCCCCGCCTGCGCCATGATGATGCTCTTGTCCCCGATGGTCAGATGCCCGGCGATGCCCACCTGCCCGGCGATGGTTACCTGATTCCCGATGATGGTGCTGCCGGCGATCCCGACCAGCCCACAGATGATACAATGATCGCCAATCACGCAGTTGTGGCCGATCTGCACCAGATTGTCGATCTTGGTCCCCGTGCCGACGCGCGTCCGGCCGAAACGCCCGCGGTCAATCGCCGTGTTGGCCCCGATCTCGACATCGTCGCCAATTTCCACAAAACCGACCTGGGGAATCTTCCGGTGCTCGCCCTGCACGGTCTCGAAGCCAAACCCGTCCGCGCCGAGCACGACGCCGCTGTGCAGAATGACCCGGTCGCCGAGCGTGGTGCGCTCGCGCAGACTTACTTGCTGGTAAATAAGACATTCGACGCCAACCCGGCACTCGCGTCCGATGCAACTGCCCGCGCCGATCACGGTGCCGTCACCGACGACCGCGCGGTCCTCGACTACGACATGCGGCTGGATCGATACGTTCTTGCCCAGCCGGGCGGACGCCGCGATCACCGCGCTGGGGTGAATGCCGGGCTCGTATGTGACGGGAGGCGGCGCGACCTGCTCGACGAGCTTGGCAAACGCCGCCGCCGGGTTGTCCACGCGGACGAGCGTTCCCCCGAACGAGACCTCCATGTCCTTGGCCACGATGAGGACGGAGGCCCGGGTCGTTTTCACTGCAGCTTGGTATTTCGGACTCGCCAAAAACGTAACGTCGCCCGGGGCCGCCTCGCGGATACCCGCCAAGCCGGTCACCACCCGCTCGGGATCGCCCGAAAGCTCTCCCGCAACGATTCGCGCGATGTCACGGGCCGTACGCTGCACGCCTACTTTGTATTACCCTTCTTTTCAGCAGGCTGAGGTGTCTCAGTGGTCTTGGGCTGGTTCTTGTTCAAAATCTTGATGATGTCATCGGTGATTTCCAGGGAGTCCTGCGAGTAGATGACCGCCGGCACGCCATTGAGCGTGTTGCCGGATTTGTCGAGCACCAACTGGTAGCCCTGATCCCCGGCTTCCTTGCTGATCACGTCGTTGATCTCCTTGAGAATCGTTTGCCGCATCCGCTGGGTCTGCTCCTGCAGTATCTTTTGGTGGCTGGCGCGGTAGTCCTCAATGTCGCGCTGCAGCTTCTGGGTCTCGGCGAGCTTCTCCGCCACCGCCTTCCGCTTCTGCTCGCGCACTTCGGCAGTATACTCGGACTTTTCCTGCTCCTCGCGAAGCGTGTTCAGCTCGTCGATTCCCTTCTTGTAGTTGGCCATCATCTCGTCTTGTTCTTTGGTGAAGGTGTCCACCGTCTCCTTCAACTTCGCCTGGGCGATGGGCGTCTTGTAGTAGTCGTTGAATACCTTGTTGAGATCCACCGTGACGATCCGCCCCGCTCCCTGCGCCGAAGCACTGAGCGCCACCGCCCAGATCCCCACCGCAATCCATGCGCCGATCTTACCATTCATATTGTTCACGCAACCTTTCTCTAGTTGTTTTCGCCTTCCGTCGGCATCCAGAATATCAGAACTGGTACCCAACACTAAACTGAATTTTTCCCGATGTTCCCGTCTGCTTGTCGGTCATGATCGGGTACCCGTAGTCCAGCCGCAGCGGACCGATGGGCAAATTCAGTCGGATGCCCACGCCCGCATCGGATTTCAAATCACCGAGGCTGAATTGATAGGCGTCGCGTTCGACTTCGCCCACGTCGAAAAACAGGGCACCACGCACGCGCTCGATGATCGGAAACGAGTACTCGGCCGTCCCGTTGCAGTACGTGTTGCCGCCGATGGGTTCGCCGTCCGCGTCCTTCGGGCCGACCTTGCGAAAGCTGAATCCGCGCAGCGTGTTGGCCCCGCCGAGGAAGTACCGGTCGAAGATCGGCACATTGTCCACCGCCCGTGCCACCGTGCTCGTGACGTTGCCGCTGACCACCGTCTCAATCACCGTCTTTCCGTCGCCTTTGGTCGCGCCAAATGCCTCGACGACACCCGCCGCACCGAGCAACTGGAACACGTGGTTATTGAAGAAGGGGAAATAGAACGTGCTCTTCGCATTCAATTTGTACAATTCCACGTTGCCGCCCAGGCCCGCCAACTCCGCCGTGAACTCGGAACGATTTCCCCGAGTCGTCAAAAACACGCTGTCCCGCGTGTCGTACACCAGGGCCCCTTGGACCGCACTCCGCAGATGCGAACCTTCCTGAGTCTGCAGTTCCCGGGAAGCCGTCTTGTCCACGTGCAGGTTGATGCTCTGAATGCTGTATTGGACCGAACCACGGACGAATTCGCTCAAGGCCTTTTCCAGCCGCAAGTCGCCGCCGGCTTCCTGTTCGGTAAACTCGGTGCTGAGGTAGCTGCTTTCATGATCGAACAGGTCAAACCCCAACGACAGTTTCCTGTCCAAAAACCACGGTTCGGTGAACGACAACTCGTAGTCCTGCCGTTTGAACCCGAGTTGCGCCCGCAATCGCAACTTCTGGCCGCCTCCCGTGAATGACGGCCAATTGAAGAGATCGAAGTTGCCCTGCGTGACTTCCACAAAGCCGATGAGATTGTCGATCGAGCTGAATCCCGCGCCGAACGTGACCGCCCCCGTGCGCTGCTCCTCCACGCTGAGAACCAGGTCCTTGCGATTCGGCACTTCCGTCGGTTCAGGAGTCGCGTCCACCTTCGAAAAGTAACCGAGGTTCTTGATCCGCTCGACGCTGCGGTCGACCCGCACCGTGTCGTAAATCTCGCCCGGGTTCACCGCCAGTTCCCGACGGATCACCTTGTCCTTCGTCTTCGTATTGCCGCGGATCTCGATGTGCTCGATGTAGGTGAGCGCGCCTTCGCGAATCGTGTAGGTGAGGTCGATGCGGCCCGTCTCGATGTTGGGAGCGCGCGTGGGGCGCACCACCGTGTCGAGATACCCGCGGGTACCGTAATAATCCTCGATCGCCTTCTGGTCGGCTTCCATGCCGCCCGGGGTGAACGTCTTGCCGGTGGTCATCTTGAGACGTTTCTCCAGGTCGACGGTGGGGAACAACGTGTTCCCCTCGATGCGAATGTTGCCCACCTTGTATTGGTTGCCCTCGAAGAGGTCGATGTAGATGACCATCCACTTGGTGCCCAGCCGCTCGATCCGCGTGCCGCGGATCTCCATGTCGATGTAGCCGTTGGAGTGATAGAAGTCGCGCAGCTTGTCGAGGTCTTCCTTGAAATCCTCCTCCTTCAACACGCCGGTGCTCGACAGCCAGGAACCCCACCAATGTCGACGCGTCTTCAGCAGCTTCAGCAGACGTGCGGCGCTGTACGCCTTGTTGCCGGAGAATACGATTTGCTTGATGTACACACGTTGGCCTTCCTCCACTTTGAACTTGAGGATCGCCTTGCCCGTGTCCCGATCAATCTCGACCTCGTACTTGACCTTCGCGTCCGGATACCCGGCCTTTTGGTAAAGCTCCTCCATCTTCTGGGCGTCGGCGTGGGCCTTGCGCTCGTCCAAAATGTCGCCGGCCTTCTGGGTGACCTCACGGCGCAGGCGATCCTCCTTGAAACGCTTGCTCCCCTCAATCAGGATTTCCTTGATCGTCGCCTTTCCCTGCACCTGGTAAACGACTTTCACCCCGTCCGCCACGGGTTCTTCCAGCACCCGTACGTCGTAGAAGTAACCCGTATTGATGAGATTGCGGACGTCCTGCTCAATCACGTCGCGGGAGCGGGGCTTTCCGACGGCCGTCTGGATGTTGGCCATCACCACCGCGCGGTTGACGGTCTCGGGACCAATGAACCGGACTTCGATCGCCCGCACGATGGGCTCGGACTCCTGTGCCGAGGAACACGTGCCCGAGACAATCGCGATCACTGGGGTGAGGAGCGCCCACAACCACCGCCTCATTCCTCGCCCCCTTCAAACTTCGGAATGTCTCCCTCTTCAACCCGCGCCCGGTCTTCGAACCGGGCATAGTCGCCGATGAAGGTCAAATCAATATTGCCCGTCGGACCATTGCGCTGTTTGGCAATGATCAGGGTGGCCTTGCCTTTCTCCGCCTCCTTCTGTTCCTTGTCCTCCTCGTACAACTCAGGCCGCAGCAATAGTCCGACAACATCGGCATCTTGTTCGATGGCTCCCGACTCGCGAAGGTCAGCCAACCTCGGTTTGCCCTCATCCCGCGATTCAGGCTGGCGATTGAGCTGGCTGAGGACGACGATTGGTATTTTGAGCTCCTTCGCCAAAGCCTTCACTCCGGCCGAAATATCGGCCACCTCAGCTTGACGGCTGGTCTCCGCACGCCGGGACGGCGCGCGCATCAACTGCATGTAGTCAATGATCAACAGTCGGATCCCATACTGTTGTTTCATGCGGCGGGCGCGAGCTCGCAGCTGATTGACCGTCAAACCGGCCGAGTCATCGATATACAGCGGCGCTTTCATCAACTTGCTGGCCACCGCCGTCAACTGGTGGTGGTCTTTCTCCGACGGAAAGCCGCTCTGGAGTGACCGCAGGTTCACCCGTGCCCGCGAACACAGCATGCGGGTCACCAGTTCCTGCCCGGACATTTCCAGGCTGAACACACCCACGGGGATATTGCGAT
>DATJBF010000069.1:0-18448 GCA_035515475.1 Verrucomicrobiia bacterium | reverse complement strand
ATCCGCCGGTGTGGCGTGAAACAACTGATCGAGGGTTCGCCACGGCCCAAGGAACTGCACGCGGCCGAGCATTACTGCAAACCACTGGAATCGCTGGCAATTTATGTGGAAGCGCCGTGCCCGCGTCTTCACGTGAGCGAGTCTGACCGCACCGCGGCGGCGGATTTTCTCAAGATGGCGGGCCGGGAGCCAATTGTGGCGGTGCATCCGGGCAGCGGTAGCGAAAAGAAGAACTGGCCCATCGAAAAATTCGCTGCCGTGGCGCGCTGGGTGGTGGACGAACTGGCGGCGCAGTTGATCGTGGTGCGGGGCGAGGCCGATGAGCGCACGGTGCAGAAGTTTGCGGCATTGCTGGAGAGCCGCAAGTTCAAGCTGGCGCGCGGGTTGAAGCTCGTCGAGCTGGCGGCGGTGCTCGAGCGATGCGCGCTGTTTTTGGGCAACGACTCGGGGATCACCCATCTCGCGGTGGCCGTGGGAACGCCGTCGGTAGCCATGTTTGGCGCCGCGTCGCCGTCGATCTGGGAACCTCGATCTTGGCGGTCGGGGGTGCGCGTGGTGCGGTTCAGTGAACACGACGTGGTCGAAGTGCACCAGGCAATCGAGCAGCTTTGGGGCACCGCGTCCACGTAGTTGCTGAAGTCGTTGGTACACAAGCCATTTGGCTTGACGACTGTCGACACCCTCACTACAGTGGCGCGCGATCGGTTCAAGACCTGCTGGTGATTACGGACTAAGGAAGGACGAACGATCAATGCGCGACCGCAATTTGGAGCGAAACGTTCAGCGCGTGGAAGCCTTTGTCGATCGCTGGAAGGAGTTGAGCCAGTTTTTGGACCGCGGTTTCAAGGGCGGCGAGTTTAAGAACGAGGAAGAAGCAGCCTTCTTGGAATTGAAAAGTCGGATTGCGCAGGAGCATGAGTTGTTGACGGTGACATTGGGTCCGGAAGCGGAGCGGGACGACCGCGGGTTGCGGTTGCTGAACAGCGTGCCGAGTCTGTCGGCATTCAAGGATTTGCCCGAGGGGATGTCGAAGAAGCTCGCGACCGAGTGGCACACCACCTATATGGGGTTACAGGCGTTGCTGGGGCGGTTGCGGGGACGGCAAGCGCAGTTGGCGAGGGTCAGCACGTTTCGCGTGGCTGTGCAGCATGTGTTCGGCAATCCGCTGGTGATATTGCTGGTGATGATCGCCGCAGCATACGGGGTCTATCGGTTTGCCGAAGAATGGATTCCAAGATTGACGCAAATCACGGAACAAATGGAGAAGAGATAATGACGAAGCGAGACCTGGTGATTCGGATCAGCAACGACACGAACCTGATTCAGCAGGACGTGCTGACGGTCGTGCAAAAGACGCTCGATTACATTACGGAGGCGCTCATCAAGGGCGAAACCGTCGAGTTGCGCAACTTCGGCGTGTTTGAGGTCAAACTGCGCAAGCCCCGCGTGGGCCGCAATCCGAACGATCCGGGCAAGGACGTGCAGATCCCGTCGCGCGCAGTGGTGAAGTTCAAGCCCGGCAAGGAAATGCGTGAGCAGGTGCTGAGGCTCACGGAGAAGTACAACCCCGCGCAGGGCCAGCCGCCAGCGTAGACTTTCTCGGGCAACGCTTTCCACTGCCACGTTGCTTGCGGCAAGCGGTGCGCTTGCTCTACAATGTGCGCCCATGAATCCGTTGCCTGGTTTCCGCGATTTCTATCCCGAGACGCTCGCCGTCCGTCGCTACGTCTTCAGCAAGTGGCGCGATGCGGCGCGGCGCTACGGGTTCCGCGAATACGACGGCCCGCCACTGGAACCGCTCGAACTGTTCACCCAGAAATCGGGCGACGAAATCGTCGGCCAACTTTTCAATTTCGTGGACAAAGGCGACCGGGCCGTCGCGTTACGGCCGGAGATGACGCCGACCCTGGCGCGCATGGTCGGCGCGCATCACCGCGACTACAAGAAACCGATCAAGTGGTTCGCGATCCCGCAACTGTTCCGGTACGAAAAACAACAGCGGGGCCGGCTCCGCGAACATTTCCAGTTCAACGCCGACATCATCGGCGAGGGGGACGATACTGCAGATGCCGAACTCATCGCGCTGGCCATTGAGAGCTTACGCAGTTTCGGATTGACCAACGACGATTTTGTGGTGCGAATCTCCAGCCGCGAAGCTTGGCGGCAGAAGTTTTTTGCACTCGGTCTAGACGAGCACCAGAAGCAAACCGCAGCGTTTCAGGCAATCGACAAACTAGAGCGTGAGCCTCGCGAGAAAACCGAAGAGAAGTTGAGCGGCTTGTCTCTCACGAAGGGGCAGATTGCTGAAATGCTTGCATTCGCGAGTCCGCAGGCGACATCCTCCATGCATGCGGGAATGGCGAGTATTCAGCCAGTTCTGAATCTACTCGGGACAGAACTTCAAGCATTTTGCAGGGCCGACTTCAGAATTGTTCGTGGCTTGGCGTATTACACTGGCATCGTCTGGGAGATCCACGACCGCAAGGGCGAACTGCGCGCGATCGCGGGCGGTGGTCGCTACGACAATCTGATTTCTTTGATGACTGATGGAAAGCTCAGCCTTCCAGCAGCGGGTTTCGGAATGGGGGACGTTGTTTTGACCGAGTTGTTGAAGATGCGCGGCCTCTTGAAAGATGTTCAACTTGAGCCTGGGTTAGACTGCTATGTTGTCATAACCGGGGGCAAAGCCCAAAAGGGAAACCTAGTGGTGAACGGCAGCGAGGAAACGTGGCGAGACCAAGCTTCCTTCTACATTCACCAATGGCGGCATAAGGGCCTTGCGATTGACTACGATCTCGCGGGAGGCAATGTCACAAGACATCAACAAGTTGCGAAGGAGAAGGGCGCAAGGTTTTTTCTGGTGTTTGGACCGGACGAATGGTCAAAGGGTGAGGTCTCAGTCAAAGATCTCTTGCTGGGGGGAGAGCCAAGTGCCGTGAAGGTGACAGAGGTTGTCGAGAGACTTAGGACAATGACAGGACAATCGACATGAAACGGACACATCACTGCAGCGAATTGCGCGGGACGCACGTCGGACAAAAAGTCTGTCTGACGGGCTGGGTCCACGTGTACCGCGATCACGGCGGCATCATCTTCATCGATTTGCGCGACCGCGAGGGCATCACACAAGTCGTGTTCGATCCCCAGCACAACCAGGCGTCTGCCGACCGGGCGCATGATCTCCGCTCGGAATATGTGATTGGCGTCGAAGGTGTGGTTCGGAAACGTCCGGACGGTACGGAGAACCAGAAGCTGCCGACGGGCGAAATCGAGGTGCTGGCGCATACTCTGGAGATTCTCAACCCGAGCGATACGCCGCCGTTCCAACTCGATGAGACCGGCAGTTCCCAGGCGGGAGAAGACCTGCGGCTGCAGTATCGCTATCTGGATTTGCGGCGGCCGGCCATGGCGAAAAACCTGCGGCTGCGTCACAAGGTGGCCAAGGCGGTGCGCGATTATTTCGACGCGCACGGTTTCCTCGAAGTCGAGACGCCGATCCTGTTCAAGAGCACCCCGGAAGGCGCCCGCGAGTATCTCGTTCCGTCGCGGGTAAATCCCGGCAAGTTTTACGCCCTGCCGCAATCGCCACAACAATTCAAGCAAATGCTGATGGTCGGGGGCGTGGAGAAGTATTTCCAGATTGCCAAGTGTTTCCGGGATGAAGACCTGCGTGCTGACCGTCAACCGGAATTCACGCAGATCGACCTCGAAATGAGCTTCATCACGCGGGAAGATATGTACGCGATCATCGAAGGGATGCTGGCGACCGTGTGGTTGGCCGCGCGCGGCGAGAAGATCCCGACCCCATTCCCACGGATGCGGTTCATCGAGGCCATGGAACGGTTCGGTAGCGACAAGCCCGACACGCGGTTCGGCCTCGAACTCGTCGATCTGACGCAGGACTTCGCCCAGAGCCAGTTCAAAGTATTCCGAGGCGCAGTGGACGCCGGCGGTGTGGTCAAGGCGCTCAACGCGAAAGGGCTGGCCAGCGTGACGCAAGGTCAGATCGATACGCTCACCGAGACGGCCAAGAGTTTTGGCGCAAAAGGGCTCGCATACATCAAAGTCGAAGGCGGCGGATGGAAATCGCCCATCGTGAAGTTTTTCAGCGACGCCGAGAAGGCCGCACTCACGGAAAAACTCAAGATCGAGGAGGGCGACCTGATCCTCTTCGGCGCGGACAAACGAGAAGCCGTTTGGGAAGTGCTCGGACGACTGCGCCTCATCGTAGCCGAAATGCTGAGGAAGGCGGGTAAGTTGAAAGTCCGCGACGACCAATGGAACTTCCTGTGGGTCGTGGATTTCCCGCTGATTACGTTCGACCGCGAATCGAACCGGTACGTCTCGTCGCACCATCCGTTCACGGCGCCCGTGGCCGAGGACATCCCGCTGTTGGATACCGAGCCGACGAAGGTCCGGGGCCAGCATTACGACATTGTGCTCAATGGGGTGGAATTGGGTGGTGGCTCGATCCGGATTCATCAACCCGAGTTGCAGAAGAAAGTGTTCGAGCAGGTGTTGAAGATACCGCCGGAGATTGCGCAGTCGCGGTTCGGGTACATGCTGCAGGCGTTCCGGTATGGGGCGCCGCCGCACGGGGGCATTGCCCTCGGGTTCGACCGTCTCAACGCGATTCTCTGTGGTTCGACGAATATTCGCGACGTGATTGCGTTTCCGAAGACGGCGAAAGCGGTTGATCTGATGACCAACTCACCGAGCGAGGTCGAGCCGAAGCAACTCCGCGACCTGCACATCAAACTCGATGTGGAATAGCAGAACGGGCGTCCCACCCGTCTCGAACCGTTGCTCTTAGCCACGAATAGACACAGATGTCCACGGATCATGCCGTTGGTACGGACGGCTGGCACAGCCATCCACTCCGTTGACTGTCATCTCTGAGCCTGTCGAAGGATCTCTATCGTTTCGGTGACCGATCCGTCGCTGCTGACAGCCGATAGCTTCCACCTGGGCCAGATCATTCAGGACGCGAAGAAAGAGTAAGTGAATTACGCCCACCGCAATTCGCAGAGCATTTTATGACATGTGAGACGTGACGATCCCCCTCGCTTTACCCCCAGGCCACTTTCTGCCATACTGCGGCGCGTGTTTGACAGAAGAAATCGGTTGTCTGCGTTTTTTCTTGCGACGGCGCTGGTGGCTCTGATGGCGGAGGCGGCAGCCCAGGAAGTGAAGTTCGCCTTGGTTCCAGTCGCCGCCAAGGTGGAAATCGGCAGCTATACGCCCCAACGTCTCCGGCTCTCGGCCAGTAAACCGCCGGCAGCAAAATATCTCCCCGCCAATCTGTCCGCGCCGCTTTTCAGTGTTCTATCGCTGGGACCGAAGGAATCGCCAACTACCATCGTGGTGGTGCTCGACGAACCGGACGGCGCACCCGCGCGGCTGTTCGTCGACGCCAATGGCAACGGCGATCTCCGTGATGATCCGCCGACTGAGTGGACGCCGCGCCCCTACAAATCGCCGGACGGTCAACGGTGGACGTCATACGGCGGCGGGGCCAGGGTGAAGGTCGATTACGGCGAGCACTCGGCCATTCTCCACATCGCGATGTACCGGTTCGACAAGAACGACACGGATCCGAACCACGCGGGGCTGAAGGACAGCCTTTTCTATTATGGCGACTACGCGCGCGAAGGCGAGATTACCCTCGGCAACAAGAAATACCGGGCCCTGTTGACGGACAACTTTACCACGGGCGATTTTCGTGGTCGGGCCAACGCGCGTATCTCGGGTGTGCAGTTGCTCATCGACAAGAACGGCGACGGGAAGTTTGACAGATCTTGCGAGGCTTTCGAGGTTCGCAAACCGTTCAACATTGGCGGCACGAGCTACGAGATCACCGGGCTGACAGCGGCCGGTGACCGGTTCGCGATCAGACAATCAAGCAAGACGGTTGCCGAATTGAGGCCGCCGCCGGCGGTGGGCGAACAAGCGCTGGCGTTCAACGCCAGGACCACCACCGGTCAGGAGGTGAATTTCCCCGCCGACTACAAAGGCAAACTTGTGCTTCTGGACTTTTGGAGCACCTGGTGCGGCCCGTGCCTCGTCGAAGCACCACATCTGGCGGCCACGTACCAGAAGCTGCACCCGCGTGGCCTGGAAGTGCTCGGGATCAGCCTCGACCGGCCGCGAGCCGCAGACAAGTTGGCGGAGTTCACGAGGGACAAAAACATGCCGTGGCCGGAAATCTGCGACGGCAAGGTTTGGGAAGCGGACGTCGCCAAGCTCTACAACATCCGCGCGATTCCGCAGACGTTTCTGGTGGACGGTCAGACCGGCCTCATTATCGCCGCCGGTCTCACGTTGCGGGATAAGAAGCTGGAAAAAACCATCGAACAGTTTCTGGCAAGAAAAGCGGCTCGGCCGACGGAGCCGCGGGGGCCAATTCCGTAAGACGTAAATCGTCCGCCGCTGACGATCCTTGTGGCCGCTGAGGCCGGCTCCTGTCCCTTCGGGATTCACAGTCTCCGCCGTTGAGTCTTCGCGTAAAAGAACCGGGGCCGGATCTCAACAAACAACATTTGGCATCGTCCTCATGCGGCTTAAATCGGCGATTGTTTTATGTTGATAGACCTGACCCTGCAGATTGGTCCCACGAATCCGTATTTCTTTCCAGATTGTCATCCTGGGCAAAGCGAATGGATCTCAGTCGTTTCGATGTTTTGTCTACTCCCTGCTGGCTGACCGCCGATAGCTGGCAGCCGACAGCTTTCCTTATCATGACCGCCATCGACCGCTTCCTCCTGGACCAGATTATTCAGGACGCGAAGAAAGAGTAAGTGAATTACGCACACGGCAATTCGCAGAACTTCCTCAATGAGTGAATTCGCGCATCCAGTTCTCTCCGTTCTAAAATTACAGGCTTTACTGTATGGACGGACCGTCATTCGCCGGGTAGAGAATTGCGCGGTGTGTAGCCGCCCCGTTTGGCAACTCCGAAGTTGCGCAGGAGGGGAGAAGAGTACGTGGCACTTTACAAAGATTCCCAGTACTTGGGGACTTCGATCGATGGGGCCTTTGACGTCCTCCACCGTCCGGGTGCGACGACGCCCGATACCGGTGTCTATCGATGTGAGAGTTGCGGGCACGAGATTGTGTCCAACACCGGGAGTCCCTTGCCGCGGCAGGAGCATCATCAACACGGCTCGACTCAGGGGTCGATCCGTTGGCGGATGATCGTGTTTGTGCAAGGCAGTTAATCTGACGTGTCGGTAGAGATTCCTGTGTAGCGGGAGCAGCAAACGGATGGCGCGGACGCAGTTGCGGCCTGCCGACGACAGGAGAGGCAACGCAATCGGACGCAGGCAGGGACACCTGTGCCACCAAGATTATGGACTGGCGGGCGAGGGTGAATTTTTCTCTTTTCAACGCGGGGAGGCTCTTGTAGTTTCTCCCAACCCATCCCGTTACGTTAGGAGACGAGAACTCATATGACGGCATCATTGAATCGAGCTATGCAGCGGATTACTCAGGGAAATCCGCGTTACAAGACATTTGCCACCGTCGCGCTCTGCGCGGTGACGTTGCTGGCCGCGAACTGGGCCCGCGCGCAGGAAGCGGCGCGAGAAGCCGCGGCGGCCATGGCCGGCCAGACGGAGAAAGCGTTTGAATTTTTCTCGTTCATGCGGAGTAGCGATTATTCCCAGGGCGAAAAGCTGGCGCTGTGGGTCGTGCTGGGCGTGGCCTTCGCGGGCCTCGGCTACGCGCTGATGCTCGTCGGTCAGGTCAAGAACGCCGACACGGGCACCGAAAGGATGCAGAAAGTGGCCGACGCCGTGCGCGCCGGCGCCAAAGCGTACCTGAAACAACAGTTCAGCAAGATTGTCATTCTGATCGGTGTGCTGACGGTGTTGCTGTTCCTGACGCGGCTCGCCGGGACGCCAACACCAGACATGTATCCGGTGGCGTTCGGACGGGCGGGGGCATTTCTGATGGGTTCGTTGTTCAGCTTCTGCGTCGGCTACGTCGGGATGATGTTTGCGACGCTGGGGAACCTGCGGGTGGCGTCGGCCGCCCGGAACTCGTTTGGTGGCGCGCTGCAGATCGGGTATCGCACGGGCACCATCACGGGGATGTTGACGGACGGCCTCGGGCTTCTCGGCGGGACGTTGATTTTCATGGCGTACGGCGACAAGGCGTATGAAGTGCTGCTCGGGTTCGGCTTTGGCGGCACATTGATCGCCCTGTTCATGCGGGTGGGCGGCGGGATCTTCACGAAGGCAGCGGACGTCGGGGCGGACCTCGTCGGCAAGATTGAAGCCGGCATTCCCGAAGACGATCCGCGCAATGCCGCGACCATCGCGGACAACGTGGGCGATAACGTCGGCGACTGCGCGGGAATGGCAGCGGACATTTTTGAATCGTACGAAGTCACCATCGTGGCGGCGATGATTCTCGGTTACGCGTCGTTTGGCCACAAGGGTGTGATCTTCCCGTTGCTGGTGCGCGCGGTAGGGGTCATCGGCTCGATCATCAGCACGTACAGCGTGCGGTCGAAGGAAGGCGATTCCGGCGACGCGGCCCTGGCGTCGGTGCACCGCGGCTTCCTGATCGGCTCGATTATCAGCATCATCGGCTTCTTCCTGATCGGGCTGTTCTACCTGCGGTTTGATCCGACGTATCTCGCGCGGTACAAACAGGCGTTGCCGGGTTTTGACAACTTCATGGCGCACGGCAGCATCCAGCTCCCGTGGTTGATGAGCTTCGGCGTCCCCGGACTGGACATGCGGCCGGCGTGGACCTGTTTGATTGGGGTATTCCTGGCGGTGGCCTTGAACAAGTGTACCAGCTACTGGACACACACGAGCCACGAGCCTGTGAAATCGATGGCCAAGGCTTGTCAGACAGGTCATGCGACCAACATCATCCAGGGATTTGCGGTCGGCTACGAGTCCACGGTGTGGGCGGTGATCATCATCGCCATCGCCATCGGCGCCTCGGCGGCGATTTACACCAGCACGTCACCGATCTTCGTGGCGTTTGGCGTGGCCATGTGCGGCATCGGGATGTTGACGCTGACCGGCAACACGATCTCGATGGATGTGTTCGGCCCCGTAGCCGATAACGCCAACGGTATCGGCGAGATGGGCTACGACGAGAACGAGATGGGTGCGGAGAAGTACAAGAAGGCGCGCCAGATTCTCGCCGACCTCGACGCCGTCGGTAACACCACGAAGGCGGAGACAAAAGGCATTGCCATCGGCTCGGCAGTCATTGCCGCGGTGTCGTTGTTCGCCAGCTTCATTGCCGTCATGACGATGGGCAGCGAAGAGAAGATCTCCGAGATGACGATGGCCCAGTACAACCACGTGGCCGGCATGCTCACGGTGGCCAGCCCAACGCTGTTCATCGGTCTGCTGATCGGCGGCGCGGTGCCGTTCCTGTTCAGTTCGATGACCATCCGGGCGGTCGGACGCGCCGCGTTTCTGATTGTGAAGGAATGCCGGATCCAGTTCCGCGACCGGGACATTTGGGAAGGCCGCAAGACGCCCGATTACGGTCGCGTGGTGGGCATTTGCACCCAGACGGCCCAGAAGGAGTTGATCGGCCCCGGGCTATTGGCGATTCTGGCGCCGTTGGCGGTTGGATTCCTGCTCGGGCCGTTGGCGCTGGCGGGCTTTCTCGCCGGCATGATCCTCGTCGGCCAGTTGTTGGCGGTGTTCATGGCCAATGCGGGCGGTGCCTGGGACAACGCCAAGAAGACGATCGAGGACGAGCCACGCAACGTCGAAAAGAACACAGGCAAGGGTTCCGAGAGACACAAGGCGGCGGTCACCGGTGACACCGTGGGCGATCCGCTCAAGGATACGGCGGGCCCGGCCATCAACCCGCTCATCAAAGTCATGAACATGGTGAGCCTGTTGTTGCTGCCGCTCGTGTTGAAGTTCCACGCGGTCACGGGACTGGAAGGCAGTGGCAAATCTCCCTTTGCCATCGCCGTCGTCATCGCCGTGGTCGCGGTGGCAGCGATCGTCTGGGCAGTCAATAAGTCCAAGACGGACTCGCCGGAGATGAAGGCGATGGAGAAGGAATTCGAAAAAGCTTAGTCGGAATCTGACACTGCCTGCCGGGGCGCGACCAGTCGCGCCCCGGTTGTGTTTTCCGGACGTTGCATGACCGCGACGCATCGGTTAGTCTGCAACCATGCACCGGGCATATTCAGCACTGCTGGGGGTTCTCGTAATCGGTTTGATGGGGACGGGCTGCGCGACGACTCGCAACCGCCCGCTCACCTGGGACCGGCTCCCGTTTCCCCGGGATTCCGACTGGGCCGGACCCCAGGGATCGCCTGCGCGGGTGGAGGACGGCGATCTCATTCTGCAGGGACAGAAGGTGCGGACGCATGGGATTTACTCTGCGCCGCTGGTCATCGACTGCGTGGTTGAATTGGAAGAGCGGACGGCTCCGGATGGTTGGTGGGGAGTGGAGTTCGTACCGGTCAAGAGCCCGCGAGACTCGGGCCCCAGGGAGTTCTGTCGTTTTCGGATGATTTACCGCAATCCCAGCGCGAACAGTGGCCATGACTGTCTGGTGATGGAGGAGAGCGGAGGAACATCCGGGGTCAAGCAACTCTGGGGTGAAGTACCGGTCACCCTGAGCGCCGGGAAGCCGTATGCCGTCCGATTGGAGGTGGCGGCCGACCACGTGCAAGTCACCATCAACGGGAGCGTTTACGATCTCAAGGCGGTGAAGGTTCCTTACGGGCAGTTCTACATTCAGCTCGTGGGTTGGCAGCCGAGGAATCGCTGGCACGTCCGGAATTTTTCGATCCACTGAGTGGTGGGCTTGACCGCCGGGCGTAGCTCGCCGATGATGACGGCCATGCACGTCACGTTTTTGGGCACCGGTACCAGCCACGGCATCCCGATGATTGGGTGCGACTGTGCCGTGTGCCGGTCGGATAATCCCCGCAACAAGCGGTTGCGCCCGTCGATTTATGTTGAATGCGAGAACCAGTGCCTGCTCGTGGATGCCACGCCCGACCTTCGGACCCAGGCGTTGCGCGCGAACATCCGGCGGGTGGACGCGGTGTTGATGACGCACACCCATGCCGACCACGTTCTCGGCTTGGACGACCTGCGGGCCTTCACGGCCCGCAATGGACGGAGGATGCCCATTTACGGCTCGCCTCATTCGGTGGAAACGATCCGACGGGTGTTTCCGTACGCCTGCACGGAGACGCCAGCCTGGGCGGGGTTGCCCAGTTTCGAGATGCACGCGATCGAACCGCATCAGGACTTCGAGGTGGGCGGACTGAAGTTGCGCGCGCTCCCGCTTCTGCACGGGCGAATGACCGTATACGGCTTTCTCTTTGGACGCGAGATGGCGTACGTGACGGACTGCAACGTCGTACCCCCGGAGGTGGTTGGGGCGATTCGTGGCGTGACGCTGCTCGTGCTCGACGCGCTGCGGCACCGGCCGCATCCGGCGCACCTGACCATCGATCAGGCGCGGGCGGTGGCCGAACAAGTGAAGGCCTCCCTGACGCTGTTCACGCACCTCTGTCACGAGGCGGACCATGAAGCTGTGGAGCAGGAATTGCCACCGCACGTGCGGGTGGCCTACGATGGGATGAAGATGGAGGTGAGCGATGACCGGGTTCGGCAGGTCGCCTGAGGCGCTTCTTCGGGCGGCAGCGCTGGCACTTCTCGTGTGCGGGACGCCCACCGTGCGCGCCGACGAACCGGGCAAACGCGTTGTCCTGGTCTATAACGCGGCCGACCCCGACAGCCGGCCGCTGGCCGACTACTACGCCCTGAAGCGAGGCGTGCCGACCAACCAGATTTGCGGGATTCACGCGCCGGTCGCCGAGACGATCTCGCGCACGGAGTACAACGAGACGATTCGCGACCCGGTGTGGCAGTTTCTTACGCGGCAGGGCCTGATCGAACAGGAACCGCGAACGGTTGTTGACCCCGTGCTGGGGCCGGTCCCGTCACTGGTAACAGTCGGCTCGAAAATTTCCTGTCTCGTGTTGCTGTACGGGGTCCCGTTGCGGATCAACAGCGACACGAACATCGTTGAGAATCTCCCCGCCGACACGCGGCCGGAGGCGCGTCGTAACGAAGCCTCGGTGGAAAGCGAACTGGCCACGTTGCCCACCACGGGCGTGCCCCTCTCGGGCCCGGTGCGGAACCTGTTCTTCAAGGACTTTTCGGAGGAGTTCGGGCCTCCGTTGAACCGACAGATGCTGTTGGTGGGCCGCCTCGACGGCCCGGATCCGCAGACCGTCCGGCGGATGATCGATGACGCGCTCAAAGCGGAGCGGTATGGGCTGCATGGACGCGCTTACTTTGATTTGCGCGGGATACAGGACAAGGCCTACAAGCAGGGGGACGACTGGATGCGGGCGTCTTACCGCCTGTTTCGGGATGCGGGCTATGAATGTGACCTGGACGACACCGAGGCAGTCTTCGATCAGGATTATCCGATGACGGATGCCGCCATCTACGTCGGCTGGTACGCCGGCAACGTCACCGGCCCGTTCCTGCGCCCGGATTTTCGATTCAAGACGGGCGCGGTGGCGTATCACCTTCATTCGTTCAGCGGCCAAAGCGTGCGGACGCGCACCGCGGATTGGGTCGGACCACTTTTAGCGAAGGGGGCGGCCGCCACGATGGGCAACGTTTTCGAACCGTATCTCACGCTCAGCCCGCGCATCGACATCTTTTTCGAGCGGTTGCTGGACGGCGCACAGTTCCTCGAGGCCGGTTACTGCAGCGAACCCGTGTTGAGTTGGCAGACAACATTTGTCGGTGATCCGTTGTACCGGCCCTTCGCGGTGTCGTTGGACAAACAGATCGAGCGCTTGAAGGCGGATCAGGATCCCGACTTGGAATGGGCGTACCTGCGCAAGGTCAACCTGCTGCGCGCGGAAGGTGGCGCAGACGAGGCTGAAGACTTGTGTCGGACCAAGGCGAAAGCTTTGTCGAGTGTCGTCTTGGAAGAAAAACTGGGGGACTTGCTGCGCACCGATGGCCGCAACAAGGAAGCCATCACGGTCTATACCCGACTGTTGGAGCATACGACCGAGTTGTATCACAAGATCCGGATTACCAGCCACCTGGCCGGCACGTATGAGAGCGACAAACAACCGAAGCTGGCGCTGGCCTACTACGAACAGGTCATCTCGCTGATACCCGACCCCAAGAATGCCATCGAGTACTACCGGAAAGCGCGCGGCTTGGCGATCGCCGTCGGCGACGACGCGAAGGCGAAGACGCTGCAGATGAAGATCGACGAGTTGGTTCCGCCCCCGCCACCCCCGCCTGAGCCCGGCAATAAGAAGTGACTCTGGGCTGAGTGCTGGCGGACAGACGTGGTTGTAAAGGAGGGATTCACCACGGAGAGCACGAAGGGCACGAAGTTTTCGTGATCTCCAAGTGCTTTGTGGTGACGAGTTGTGTTTCAATAGGAGTCGAAAAAGGAGTCGAAAAAGGAATGACAAGCGCGCGGAGCTTTGCTATACGAGCACGCCGATTGACCCATGAAAATTGGAATCCCGAAAGAAATTGCACCCAACGAGCGCCGGGTGGCGCTGGTGCCGGACTTGGTGCCGCCGTTGCGCAAGCTCGGCCTGGAGGTGTTGGTCGAAGCCGGCGCAGGGCAGGCAGCATTCCTTGCGGATGCAGACTACGAGAAAGCCGGCGCGCGCATTGTTCCGAAGGTCTGGAGCGAAGCCGATGTTGTTCTCAAGGTTCGGAGACCGACCGACAAGGAGATTCAGGCTCTCCGCGAAGGCACGATGCTGGTGGCGCTGTTGCAGCCGGCGTCGAGCGCTGACACCATTCAAGAACTGGCGGAGCGCAAGGTAACGGCGTTCGCGATGGAATTGCTGCCGCGGATCAGCCGCGCGCAAAGCATGGATGTGTTGTCGTCGCAGGCGAACGTCGCCGGTTACAAGGCGGTGCTGATCGCCGCGGTCGCTCTGGCCAAGTATCTGCCGATGATGACGACGGCCGCGGGCACCATTCGACCCGCAAAGGTGCTCGTGCTGGGCGCGGGCGTGGCCGGACTGCAGGCGATTGCGACGGCGCGTCGGCTCGGCGCGGTCGTGTGGGGCTACGACGTGCGGGCGGTCGTCAAGGAACAGATTGAAAGTCTCGGCGCGAAATTCCTTGAATTTGATCTCGGCGTGAAAGACGCGCAGGACACGGGCGGTTATGCCAAGGAGCTTTCCGAGGAAACCAAGCGCAAGCAGCAGCAATTGCTCGGCGAGAAGACCAAGGAATTCGACGTGGTCATCACCACGGCGTTGATCCCCGGCAAGCCCGCGCCGCGCCTGATTACGAAGGAAACCGTGGCCGGCATGAAGCCGGGCTCGGTGATTGTGGATCTCGCGGCGGAAGCCGGCGGCAATTGCGAATTGACCGAGGCGGACCGGGAGATCGTGACGCACGGGGTGACCATCATCGGGCCGACGAACCTGCCAAGCGCGATGCCGACGCACGCCAGCCAGCTCTACGCGCGCAACGTGACCGAGTTGTTGAAGCTGATGGTCAAGGACGGCAAGCTCCAGCTCGATTTCAATGACGAGATCGTCAAAGGCACGTGCGTCACGCACGGCGGCCAGGATGTGCGCGTCAGCTCAGTGAAGGCCTGAGTTGTCGGACAGTTGTTTGACCAACTGGGTCGTGAATCCCTTGGCGTCGCCAAAGAGCATCAGCGTCTTGTCCATGTAGTACAACTCGTTGTCGATACCGGCGAAGCCCGGGTTCAGACTCCGCTTGATGACCATGATCGTCCGGGCCTTGTCCACGTCGAGGATCGGCATGCCGTAGATTGGGCTGGTCTTGTTGGTGCGCGCGGCCGGATTGGTCACGTCGTTGGCGCCGATGACCAGTGCCACGTCGCTCTGCGGCAATTCCCGGTTGGCGTCGTCCATTTCCAGCAGGTGATCGTAAGGGATGTCCGCTTCGGCCAGGAGCACGTTCATGTGGCCAGGCATGCGGCCGGCGACGGGATGAATGGCAAATTTCACGTCCACGCCTTTCTTGGTGAGCGCGTCGTAGAGTTCCCGCACGGAATGTTGTGCTTGGGCGACCGCCATGCCGTAGCCGGGAACGATGATCACCGAGTTGGCGGCCTCGAGCAATGCCGCTGCTTCCTCGGGTACGGCGCTGCGCGCGGTCTTCTGCTCCTGCTGGGCCGCCGCGGTTTGTACCTGGCCGAACGCGCCAAACAGCACGTTGGCAAACGAACGATTCATCGCCTTGCACATGATGATCGACAGGATCAAGCCCGACGATCCGTCCAGCGCGCCGGCAATGATCAACAGGCGGTTGCCGAGGACGAATCCCATGGCGGAGGCCGACAATCCAGCGTAGGAATTCAGGAGCGAAATCACCGTGGGCATGTCCGCCCCGCCGATCGGGATGATCAGCAACACGCCAAAAACCAGGGCGATCGTGCTCATGATCGGGAACAAGTGGGTGCGGTCGGGATGGAGAATCAGGACGACTCCGAGAATGGCGGCCGCTGTGAACAGCGAAATGTTCACGATGTTCTGTCCCTTATACGTGATGGGGCGCGTGGGCAGGATCTCCTGGAGCTTGCCGAACGCCATCAAGCTCGCCGTGAACGTCAGGAAACCCAGCAACACTTCGAGCGTGAGGGCGGTCATGGTGAACCGGCTCAGGTTCGGAGTTTCCAGATAAAACTCCGCCGCGCCGACCAAGGCCGCCGCCAGCGCGCCAAACGCATGCGAGAGTGCCGTCCGTTGTGGGACGGCGGTCATGGGCATCATCGCCATCGGGATGCCGATGATGGTGCCGATGACGAATGCCACCAGGATCCACTGGTAACTATGAAAGCCGCCGTGAAGGATCTCGGGTTTCAGCAACGTGCCGCCAACGGCGAGGAGCATGCCGATGATGCCGATGATCACGCCCCGGCGCGCGGTCGGTACGGCGCTCAGCCATTTCAGGGCGAGAATGAAGCAAGCGGCCGCCGCGATGTAGAGGATATGGATTGCCGGCCCGCTCATGGCTTCTTCGGCTCCGCCTTCTTGAACATGCGCAGCATGCGGTAGGTAATGAGGTAGCCGCCCACAATGTTGATCATCGAAGCCGTGACCGCGACGGTGCCAAGGACCGTGCTGAGCGTCGTCTTTTGTTCGCCCGCGATGACGATGGAGCCGACGACCGAGATCGCGGAGATGGCGTTGGTCAACGACATCAACGGGGTGTGCAGCAACGGCGACACGCGGCGGATGACCTCCAGACCGAGAAACGTCGCGAGGACGAAGACATACGCGTACGACAACAGGTCAGATTCCATTACGGTTCCATTTCGGTTGTTGGTTCTGTTCTTTTTGAACGCCACCACGAACGCGTGCACACTTCCGCATCCCGGCCTTGCATGTGATTCGCTGTTGCGCTGGCAGCGGCAGGAGTGATAAACAACCCCGGCAGCCATTTCAAGTCCTATGTTCATCGACACGCATGCGCACCTGAGCTACCCGGATTTTGCCGAAGAACTGGACGAAGCCATCGCGCGGGCCGGTGCGGCCGGCGTGGAGAAAATCGTCAGCATCGGCCCCGATCTGGAGGCGGCGCGGCGAACGTTGGACATCGCGCACCGATTCGACGGCGTGTACGCCACCGTGGGCCTGCACCCCGGAGAAGTCCCCGATCTCTCGCTCGGCAACATGCCGGAACTGGGCGCGTTGGCAAAGGGCCCCAAGGTCGTCGCGATTGGCGAGACGGGTCTGGATTATTACCGGTTGCCTGTGGGACAGGCGTCCCCGCCTGTCCATTCTGAAGCGAGACCAGGCGAGACGTCCGCCGTACTCAAGCAACAGCAGAAGGACCTGTTTTGGGCGCAACTCGAGTTGGCCAAGGAGCGCCGGTTGCCCGTGGTAATCCACAACCGCGCCGCGGATGTCGACACCTTGGAAATCTTGCGCGCCCACGCCGGCGGCCTGCCGAAAGACTGGCGGCCGTGGGGCGTGATGCACTGTTTCTCGGGCGACGAGAAGTTTGCGTTTGATTGTCTCGAGATCGGATTGTTCATCAGCTACACGGGAATCCTCACGTTCAAGAACGCGGTGGGGTTGCGCAATGTGGCGAAAAAGGTCTCGCTCGACCGCGTGATGCTGGAGACCGACGCGCCGTATCTGGCGCCGCAGCCGCACCGCGGCAAGCGTAACGAGCCAGCCTACGTCCCGCTCATCGCCGAAACGTTGGCGCTGGTAAAGGGCGTCAGCGTGGAAGAGGTGGCGCGCGCCACGACCGAGAATGCGCACCGGCTATTCCGGTTCAACCATGTGGAATGAGGGCCGTGAATTCCAAGTCGTTCAACTTGATCGTTCGCATCGTGATCGCGGTCGTGATCGGCATCTTCTTGGTGCGATATATCGGTTTCTCGCCCGTGTTGCCGATTGTCGGCGTGATTTATGGTTTCCTATTGTTCCTGCTGTTTGGGCTGCCACTCATCAGACGAGCGGGAGACCGTGTCTCCAAGCTGTTCTGGCCGGATGACTCTCACTTCCGCATCGTGCCCGAGTACAGCCGGGCGGAAGCGCGGGCGAAGGAGGGTCGGTACCCGGAAGCCGTTGACGAATACCGCCAGGTAATCGCCGAGCATCCCGACGACATCTATCCGCATCTGCGCATCGCGGAATTGGCGCTGGACCATCTCCACGACGTGAAACTGGCCGAACTGGAGCTGCGATCGGCGGTTGCCAAGGCCACCGGTCCCGACTCAACGGCGCTGGCCGCCAACCGCCTGGCGGATTTGTACCAGCATGCGCTACACGACCCGGCCCGCGCACTGGAAGTGGTGAAGCAATTGCGCGAGAGACTTCCCGGCACCAAACAGGCGAGGCTCGCCGAGGAGCGGATCGTTCTGCTCGACAAACTGGCCCGCGGCGCGGTGTCGCCACCGCAGGTGCCCGACAAAATCTCGCTCCGGCCGTCGCGCTACAAGATGCCCGAGTAACCGGTTTGGCTCGATTGCCGGCCGTTCTCAAAATAGTCTTGCTTTGGGCGTCGTGAAGGCGAAGGAACTTTTCACGGAAAGCGAGAGAGCAGCATTCACCCCGCCGGGAGCGCGTCACGTCTGCGCGTGGAGGAACCATCAGGGTAAACTCATGACACAACTTTCCCGAAGAACTTCGGGATAAAGATTCGCGGCTTCGGCTGCTGTCTAGGACGAAACTAGGGATTCTGCACGAAGGACAGCGTTGGAAGCGCGCCCCACGAGGGGCGCGCCGAAAGCGTTCCTTCGTGGGCACCCTAGTGCCTGTCCTAGGGCGTAAGTAAAGTACGCCCCGTTCTATTCGGGCACGGCTAAGCCGGAACTATGCAGTAGGAGCTCATTTTAACCATTGAACGTCGGACGGTTTTCGACTGCATGGCAGTTGGGAATGGGGCTCAGAATCTTCTCCCACAATCGTTGCCACCAAGCGCGTTCACGCGGCGGCACGGCC
>DATJBF010000068.1:0-56106 GCA_035515475.1 Verrucomicrobiia bacterium | reverse complement strand
ACCGAGCCAGAGTTGTCTGTCCAAGGCTGTGCGGAAACGGCGTCGTCATTAAACCCAAGCCAGAGTTCTCCGTCCTTATCGCTGGTGAACTGAGCACTGCTTCCGATGTTCCAGTATCCGGTAGCCTGAGGGAAGAAACTCTCGTCGCCCCAATGACCTTGATACGGATCCGGGCCCACGTAAGCGACGAGGGCTCCCTGAAGCGCTCCCGAGTAGAATCGATCGTAGAGGTTTTCCTCGACATACATCCCGTCCGGCCCGCACGAGCCGTGAACGTAGTCAAATTGCCAACTACCGGAAGCCGTGATGGTTACTGAGTCGCCGATCTGTAAGCTCAATGTTGTATCTGTCCAGAGCGGGTTGGACGAGACAGCCAGACTTTCAGCTTTTACATTTGGGATGCCCAGAAGACAGAGCATCGCCACCACTGTTGCTACTGCTAGTTGACTCTTCATTTTACACCGTCCCATGGTTTGGCAGTTCAGGGGGTATAAGCGGTAGGCAGGCGGACGTAGAAACCGCCGTCCGGTCAGTCATCCTCGCCATCCGATCCAGCCTCATCATAACCGGATTGCCTCGCAACGATTGCACGGCGCATGGGGTGGGAACGCCGCTGCTGAATCATTGATAAATCCTCGCCTAGCGGCAGCGAGTATAGGGCGGGTTGGATCAGAATTTCAAGTCGAAACGGGCATCGGGTTCTCAGAGGGACAGTTTTTTCGGGCGAGGAATTAGGGCAAGACTGGGCGGGGATCTGGGCGGCTGAAACTCGGCGGATTGGCTTGACTCGATAACCCCGCCCTGACATACTGCCCCCGAGGCGAGGTTTTACAAGCGATTCAGACCCGTTGTTCCACCCCGTTCATCGGGCAATCGCTGCGAGTTAATCCGGTTATGATTGGACTGGATGGCGAGGGCGTATTGAAAGAACGGGGCTCTCCAGTCTCGTGCTGCCTGCCAGTTGTATCCAACCGAAGGCATTTTCAAATCCCTGAAAGGACAACCAAGATGAACTCAGCAACTAAGGTGTTTTGTCTCGGACTTGTCGCGCTGGTCTGTTACTTCTTCGCGAATGTCCGGGCGCAGGCGCAGAGTTTGTTTGAGGCGGATAGCGCCAGTTACAACATCTATGAGTTTACACCGGGCGGAGCGCAAAGCACCTTTGCCTCCGGGGTGGGTGTCGCTGGACAACTGGCTTTTAACAACGCGGGCGATCTGTTTGCGGCGGATTCGGGCACCGGCGAAATTTATGAATTCACGCCAAACGGGGCGCAAAGCACCTTTGCCTCCGGGTTGAATCATCCTAATGGACTGGCTCTTAACAGCGCGGGCGATCTGTTTGTGGCGGATTGGGGCAATAACAGCATCTATGAGTTTACGCCAAGCGGATCGCAAAGCACCTTTGCCTCCGGATTGAATAGCCCTCAGTCACTGGCTTTTGACAACGCGGGCAATCTGTTTGAGGCGGATAGCGTCAGCGGCAACATCTATGAATTCACTCCGAGCGGATCGCAAAGCACCTTTGCCTCCGGGGTGAATCCTTATAGACTGGTCTTTAACAGCGCGGGCGATCTGTTTGTGGGTCAGATCTATGCTTCTGGCAGTAGCATCATCAAGATCACGCCGGGCGGAGTGCAAAGCCCCTTTGTCTCCTATTCTCGGTTCAATATTACCTCCATGGTCTTTAACAGCGCGGGCGATCTGTTCACAGCCAATGTGCCGACGCCGGAAAATTATGGGTATAACGGTAGCATCATCAAAATCACGTCGGCCGGAGCGCAAAGCACATTCGCCTTCCCGTTGAATTCTCCCGCAGGACTCGCCTTCCAAGTTCCCGAACCCTCAACTTGTTCATTACTAATTTTAGGCTTCGTTGCGCTCCTCGGCAGTCGGCGAATGCGTCGCCGTTAGTTGGAGCAGGGCAGCGCAGGAAAAACCGAGAGCCCCGCCCGTATGCAACGAGTGGTATCAAGACTCGCCCGCTAATGCGGGACGGACGGGAACGCTCTTGGATTTTTCCCTTCGGCGGTATCCTGTCTGATCCCTGCCTTCATTGAAGATGGGATTTCTAGCGGACGGGGCACCCCTTTTTTCTGAAGATCGAAATTCCTTGGGGGCGGCATCGTCATAGGCAGACTGCGTTCTTGCACCTAATCGCAAAGATAGCAACTGATTGTTCTGCGGCGGGCGGATCGGGCAGCGGAACTGGCAGGGGATACCCACCCCGGAATCAGCAGCGGTTGGCATCGCTTGCAGCCCGGGTTTCCGCAGTTGGAGATGGCGTGGCTGAGAAACGATTTCGCTGTCCCGTCGCCCCGGCGCATTTGTTTCTTATTGGACTTAGCCTGCGCGGCGTATAAGGCGGAGCGGGCAGCTTTAGCGGCGTGCCTTTCAGCCCTCTTGGCGTCTGACCGTGCGGATTTGGATTTCTTACCCATCGTGCTATTGCCTTTCAGGTTCTGGTCATGTGCGTCCAGGCAGCAGACTACGTAAACAACTGGCGGGACGCTATGGGGTGTTGACCCCATGGGGCAGTATTCCGAGGGGACAGTTTTTCGGGGCGGGGTCAGGCGGCGGAATGCGGTGGCGAACCTAAGCGTTATTCGGGCAGGAAAGATACTTAGCGATATACCTTGCTTATCCCAGAATGAGGTTTATGGTCGTCTTGGTCTCAGCGAGCTATCCCACTCCGACCAAATCCTACAACAGTGCGGTACCAAGGCAGCCGAACGCAATCTCAACCATTGCTGACGGGAGGGGCATCAGTGTCGTTTGAAAGCATACGCAAGGAGAAATTCGACCGGTTTCGACCACCCGATCTTGGATTGGAGAGTTTGATGGCGTGGCAGATTGAATGGTTCTCCAACAAGGCGGGAACTACCATCGGCACCCTCGCAGTAGGCAAGGCGAACGAGGGTTGGAATTACGCCGTCTTGGGGCGGGATAAGACGGGCGATTTCCAAGTCTATAAGCTAGGAGGGGACTTGTTTAGTCTTGATGATGCAAGGGCTGAATTTTTGCTTGAAATGGCGGCGGCGGAGAAAAGCGAACAGAAAGTGCGCCGATGGCGTGCAGCATAGACATCAAGATACAGCGACAACGGGATAACCATGTTGGGCGGGTGGGCTCTCTGAGCACCCGGCAAGACTCAAGCAGGAGGAATATTAGTATGAATGTTGTTAGCCCGACCGAAGAACAAATCCGCCAGCGAGCCTACGAGATTTTTCTCCAGCACGGCTGCCAGCCGGGGCGTGACATGGACAACTGGCGGCAAGCCGAATACGAATTGATGCAGTTGCCTGTCCAGAAGATCGCTGAGCTTGAGTCGCCCAAAACCAAGCAGGGTAAACCCAACAAAACGTCACTCGCTAGCCTCGTCCATGGGGCGATTCAATTGGGGGCGGGCAAGGCACTGCCGCATTTCAAGCGATGATTTAGGAGTTACTGTCGCTGGAGGCATTGATGCCAGTCAAACGCGTACCCAGAGAGCTATCAACCGCTCATCCCATTGACGTTGTTGGGCGAGTTTGGGAGCGGATTCTGAGCGGAAACAGGCGATGGAACTGCGGCGGGGGATCAAGGCGGCGGGATGCGGCGGAGATCGGTGGCGTCCTTTAATCGTTGCTTTTGACGTGCAACACCCTAATCTCAGCCTCGTTCTCAAATTGGAGGAACTTAACTAATATGGCAACGAAGCTTTACGTCGGCAACCTATCACCTAATACAACGGAAAACCAAATTCTCGACCTGTTCAAGCAATCGGGCAACGTGGTCAGTTGCCAACTCATCAAGGACAAAGTCACCGGCGTTTCCAAAGGATTTGCCTTCGTGGAAATGGGCTCGGAAGCGGAAGCCGCCAAAGCGATGGCTGATCGCAATGGCAAGGAACTGGATGGGCGGGCACTAAAAGTCAACGAAGCCAAACCCCGTGCAGAACGCCCGATGAAGAAATAGCCATCATTTCACCCTCACGGGGAACGGCGGCGGGAAGGCAGCGGGATGCACGATCAAGCTGCAATCTTTCAGACGGACGCTAACTATTTATCGCAATCGGACTGGTGGCATGTCGGACATCTTCTTCAAGTGTGAGGTATGTGGCAAGCGCCTCGTTGCCGGTGACGCTGGAAGGGGTATGACCGCCAACTGTCCCGACTGCAATGCTCTTATTACGATCCCCGACCTGTTAATTGTCCAAGAATGCCCTCACTGCAAAAAAACCCTAGAGGCTGCTGCTAAACTGAAGGGGGAAGTTGTCCCTTGCCCGTTTTGCCACGGGGAGGTTTGCCTGCCGGGGCAACCTCAGTCGATCGATAAACCGGCGGCAGATCTGCGGCGGGGACTGACTCGGAAATGGGAGCGGATTTGAGCAGGCTCAGGCGGCAGGACTGGGTCGGGCGGCGAATCAACGAAGACGAGACTTGCGGTAGAGACAACTAGCGGCGACGTTACACCGTGTGGAGTGCTGATGAGGAGAAAAGTCATAATTTTCGGACAAGCCGCAGATGTAACGCCAGATGATTACGATGGCAAGAAGTACAGGTTCCCGTTTGCGGTTGTTGAACCAACATTCTCTGGGTCATTTACCAATGAAGCGGCGATTAGTGAGCATTTCATGGTTGTCGAGATCACAGGAGCAGTAAGGGATACATGGAAACTAACCGACGACGAATTGAAGAAGGTGATGTTTGCGTTAGGCGTAGACGGTTTGCTTCCAAAGGTCAAAAATGAAACTTTAGCCGAAGAAGAGACGGTTGGTTTCTATTCAACGTCCGGGCTCAGTAGTAAGAAACCATACGATCCGTCAGAAATCGGCGATCCCGAAGGCACGGCCATCTCAGTCGAGATTGAAAAACCGTCTGTTGGATTCTGAAATCCTTCGTAATATTCCTTCATCCTCTATCGCCGCACGCCTCTGACGGTGGTTACAGAACACCGCTGGACTGGCGGTTTGCAGGTAGCAGGCGTATCCGGGCAACCCTCATTAAGTCCGAGTCCGTTGCTGATCAGGCGGCGAGTCCTGCAGCGTGGACTGGGCAGCGAGCAAGGGGGAAACGAAGGGAGAGTCGAGGCTCGAACTGCACTGCTCTGCGCTAGCAACTTCTACTTGCCCTCGACTCTCCACCACAACCTAAGCCCAATCGCAGGAATAGCAACCGATAGTTTCGTGGTGTGTGAACAACTACCCGATGAAGCGACCACGGGCTTCTGCCTTTGCCATTTGCGCTTCATATACTTTGATTTGGTTTTCCCACCAACTCTTGAAGTTGGTATCCGTCGATTTGGCGAGATAGCGGCGCACCTTGCCGAGCTGTTTGCGGATGTTGCGCTCTTCAGGAGAAATGGGCAGGGTGCCCTTTATTTGTGTCATGTTCTAAACTACGTAAACAACTGGCGGGACGCTATGGGGTGTTGACCCCATGGGGTGAGTGCCGGGGTGGGTGCTCTTGGGGCGCGTGTGGGGGAAAATTGGGGCGGGATTGGGAGCGGAGATGGGCGGCGTTTCCGGCGGCATTGCTCCCGTCGTGCGGGGATGACATTTGCTTCCCAGTCCAGAGGACATCCTACCGAATTGGAATCCGGTATCCGAACAGCAGGAGATCCGACCGGCGGAGGAGAAGGTTCAACCGGTCTTGCGGTCTGCCCGTTTGCGTTTAACAAATGTCAACAACGTCAGCCCTCCGACGAAGGTAAACGCAAGCGTGGACGGCTCGGGGACTATTACGTATTGCACATCATCAATTCCAATGGCGTCGTTCCCAGAATTAAACGTGACGCTATATATTGGTTGGTCTGGGTCTGTGAAGCCTAAAAATTGACATCCTCCGTCGCCCCCCTGGGCAATGGGCACCGTTTGCGGAGGGCCATCATTGAAAGTCACTGTTTCCGAAAAAGTCTCCGGTTGGGCCCCGGTGATGTAGCAACCGAAGGCTTGGATCGGGGTGCTGAATGTGAATGTAGCACTGCCGCCAACCTCGAAGAGAAAGTTAGATCCGGCCGGTGTCGTATTGAAACCGTAAAAGTAGCCTTGATCCTGGTTTTCCATGATCAAGCTGGGCAAGGAAGGTCCACTCACGGTTACTCCCGTTGCGACCGTCAGAGGAGCGGAGAAGTAACCAAATTGGGTGATCGCCTCAAAATTAATCAAGCCGTAGCTGCCGCCACCGGGAAGGGAGACCGCTGCGGAATACCATTGACTTTGGGCATAATTCGAGTTCGGAATCGGACCAGGGTCAACGCCATAGTCCGCTCCGCTATAGACAGTGACGTCGGCATGGGCAGAAGCCGTGATTAGACCAACCGCAACGAGTCCGAGAGAAAGTGCTTGGGTTGCTGTCTTCATTCTTGGCTGCCCCTTTCAGATATTTCCATGCGCGTTTTGGGGATGCAATCGGCAGGCTGGACGCACCTAGAAAGCGTCGTCCTTCAGACACCATCGCCGTTCTATAAACCCGCACCATAACCACTGCCTCGCAACGATTGCCCGATGAACGGGATAAGAACCCCGCTCCTGAGTCGCCGATAAATCCTCGCCTAGCGGGGGCGAGTATAGAGCGGACGGGATCAGAATTTCAAGGCAAAACGGCGCTTTTGCCCCCGTCGGGTGAGTGCTGGGTGTGGAGATGGGGCGAAGGTGGGCAATGGGAATATCGACGCTTTCCGTTGTCGTCGGTCGATAGGCAATGGGGCAACTCAACGAGGGGGCTGGGAGTTTGACCGATACGAAAATCAGGCGACCAGCGGATGTCCAGATGACGTTGGGTTGGTTACTCTGCCTGTCGCTGTACGAAATTTCTGTCAGACAAAACGCAGCGGCAACGTAGAAGCCGGTCAGCGCCTTTCATCAGGATCACCATTCCTGTTGATGCAACGGAGCGCTGCTCCAAGTGCCTTCTCGTTGCCGTTGCGTTTCTTCGTCTACCTTCTCCGCTCAGCGACCGCCGCTGGCAAGCAGGGGGGCGGCGGACCAACTCTCTTTACCATGGTGAAAACCAACCTCGATACACGAATGGGAAACTTCCAACGAGCAGCAACGGCGTAATAAGCAAACAAGCGAATACCGGAGAGAGTGTGTCCGATGCTCGGTCATGCAAGCACGAGAAGAAAGCCGCTACGCTGAGCGGCAGCAAAATAAAAAGGACGCAACTCCAGTAGGCGGCGAGATAGAAGGCGGCGGTTACTATCGACTCTGGAATCCTCGGGATCGTGGAAGCGACGTGATAGTAGGCGAGGCATAAGGCGACAGAAACTCCGTATGGAGAGTAGTAAAGAAGCCTGCTCACTTTGCCGATCTCATTCATCTCCAACAAAGTGGGATCTGTCATGCAGGCCAAGACGCTCTTCGATCAAGTAAGCGATTTGATTCATTTGTAACGCCGTTTCCTCTGAACCGATCAACTTTGCGAGCCCATTAGACATCTGAGGGAACCGCAGGGAAAGCAGAAAAGTCCATCACTCGAAACGGGGTTTTTGCCCCCATCGGGTGAGTGCGGGGGTGAGTGCTCTTGGGGCGAGTGGGAGCGGCGGAATTGGGGCAGGGTTAGCATCCGATGCCTCCGACCACTCAATCTCCTCCTGCTCTCGCCCAATTCTGCTGCCGAGGCTGCCCTTACGCAAGCCAAAGGAATGAGGGGCAGAGGAATGGGAATAATTCCAATCTGCATTGCTAGGCATAGGGGTTATGATTACCATGCAACGCCAAGAAGCATTGACTATGAAACGGACTGCCAGCAGCATCGCCCTGCCAGCAATGCCAGTAACCCGGGCGAGGGATGTGTTGGAAATGGTGGCGTAATTCTGTCCCATCAATCTTCCCGCTTAACCTCATGCTGGGAAATTACGGGGAGTTGCTCGACTCTTCCGTCGTCATAAATCCTGAAAGTCCGATGCTGCAACTCGGACGTCTCGGCTTTGCCAGCAAAGACAGTAAAGCTCACGAGCCAATGAGAAACGGTGGCAGTTTCATCAATTGGGGGTAATGGTATCCCGAGTCTCGGCTCGATCATCGTCCGCATCTTGCCAAGCCATTCAGCATTGCGTTTCAGGTAATCCTGATCGATGCGGACGGCATGACCGGCTGATGCCGCAGACTGGGCTGGCTCATCGAGATGGGATTTAGCCAGCGAGATTGCTTCGTCTTTCGTCATCATCGTGCCGTTTGCGGAAACAGAACGTCCGCCCAGAGCATGCGATAGAGGCGAACAGTGTCCCACAGAACCCATTTATGAATACGTCGAGCCAGTGATATGCCGAACCACTCACCGCCATGAATATTGAGAGCGGCAATGCGACCACAAAAAAGAGAACCGAGAGAACTCCTGCGATGATACGAATACCCGGTCGGGCTTCGGAAGTGGTGCAGAACTTTGCTCTCATCTCATTGCCCCGCCATTCCGATGAACTTCAGGAAGCGACGGCGAAACAAGGAAAGCAAAAGAAAAATACCAGAGCCGACGCATGCCACCAAATACAAGCCAGTCAACCAAATCGAGGCTGACGAATTAGCCCAATCAAGGACAATCGAACCGCCGACCCCGAGCCCAACGCCATAGATCAGCGCATACTTGGGCTCACCCGTCCTGTAACTTAGGAGCAATGGCCATGTTAACAGCAGCCCGAGAAGAAATAGCCCCAGCGACACAGCTATACTCATGACCTTTTGGGTGGCTCCAACTGCAATGATCAGGACGCAACCCGCAAGTAATGGAAGGCCCATCCTGATCATCCTCTGCCCAAATCTTCTATGTCTGTCCGCATTCATCATGAAGCCTAAACGCCCTTGCGGGATGACCGACCCGGTTCCCAACCCTACTCCCGCCCCAACCCGCCGAGCAAGCCCGAACGGGGAGCGCAGTGGGCACCCGGTTGGCAGGGAGGGCTCCGGCAAAATGACATTGGGGGTCAAAGTTGTTACAATTGGAGCATTGAAAGCGAACGTAAAATCCCCCCAGCGTTGATGTCAGCGAGCTACGGCAGGCGGCGCAGGCGGCGGGAGCCGAGGAAGGCGAGGATACCCAGCGCCAGCAGACTCCCCGTCGCCGGCTCGGGAACCTGGATCGTGATAAATGTGGGTTGGCCCAAGCCCGAGGCGAACACGGAGCCGTTTCCGTTCAAATCGAATTTCTCAAGCGTATTATCGCCGTAATTCGCCACGTAGAGATAGCCGCTGCTGTCAAACGCAAGGCCAACGGGTTGGTTCAAGCCCGAGCTGGCGAAGACGGCGCCGTTTCCGTTCGAGTCGAATTTCATAATCGTGTTGCCGGCTTCGTTCGCCACGTAAAGATGGCCGCTGCTGTCAAAGGCCAGGCCGTAAGGATTGTCCAGGCCCGAATTGGCGAAGACCGAGCGGTTTCCGTTGGGATCAAATCGTTCAACTGTGTTGTTTGTCCAGTTTGCCACGTAGAGATATCCACTGCCGTCAAAGGCCAAGCCGGTGGGCCAGGACAAGCCGGTGGCGAAGACCGACCCGTTTCCACTCGGGTCGAATCTCTCAATCGTGTCGTCGCCGGGATTTGCGGCATAAAGATAGCCGCTGCCGTCGAACGCCAACCCGGTCGGGTACTTCAAGCCCGAGTTGGCGAAGACGGAGCCGTTTCCGTTCGGGTCGAATCTCGTAATCGTGTTGCCGTAGCCGTAACAATTCGCCACGTAGAGATTGCCGCTGCCGTCGAAGGCCAAACCATAAGGGCCATCTAGGCCGGAGTTGGCAAAGACCGACCCGTTTCCGTTCGAATCAAACTTCATAATCGTGTCGGCGTCCGCATTCGACACGTAAATGTAGTCGGCGTGCGCTCTGTCATGGGTGAACAAGAAGCATGCGATGCCAACCAGCCCGAGAGCGGATGCTCTAATGAATGCCTTCATGTCGGTCTCCCCTTTCCGATGTTTCCGACTGCTATTGTTGGGGTAGAAGCGGCGGGCAAGACGCAGCTACAAGAGACCATCCATCGGATCTTACTCGCCATTGTCTCCGCCCACACCATTGCCGACTCGCTTTGGAGCGGATCCGGCTCACGACGGGGGCCAACTCAAACCCTTGCGTAGAGCCTTACATCCTCACCTAGTGGTGAATGATATCAGGAGAACTTCCCGAAATTCAAGTGAAAACCATCACTGGCTGGGAACCGGTGGGTACATCGTGACCCCCTGTGGTGAAGTTAAAGGCGTTGAGCGCAGGGAGGTTACTAAAGCCGCCGGGGCACCTTCGGAGATGCTCCCGCAGCGGCGGGTCGGCTGGGTTCAGCAGATCTCACGTGGCAAGGTCGATCTTGCCGAACGATCCGCTTGATGGCAACACGCTGTTGTTCCGTGTCCTAGAGGCGAGGCTACCCGAAGTCATTGCGACGTGAGCGAGCAGGTTTGGTTCTGTCTGGCTTCTTTGACGGGGAGGTCACTTCGATGTTGACCAGTTGCTCCAGCGTCAGCAATGTCAAATCGTTGCTGGTCACGGAAGAGCGGTTCACGCCATTCGTCGCAGCGGGATTGCTTCTGTCTGGCTTCGTTGATGGGGAAGCCACTTGGATGTTGACCAGTTGCTCGAGCGTCAAGAGGGTCAAATCGTTGCTGATCATCGAAGAGTGGTTTGCGCCATTCGTCATGGCCGCAACCATTCCTGGCGCAAACCACAAGCTCGCGATCACGGCCCCAGTTGTCATCTGAAGCAGCTTTGCCGTGGCTAACAAACGAGCTCGTAGCCAGCCAGAATTGCTCTTAACGGATGTACTCGTTACTCCATCTCTTTCAACGGTTCGAGGCAGTCCTCTACAAGACTTGGGCAGCAAATGCATGGTTTAACCGGCCTCGCAGCGATGAAGTCCATCCTGCTTCAGGTACAAATACCAGCGGGACGCCGCTGAGAAGTCGTTTATCATCAGGCCCATTCGTTATTGTCCTGCCCCTGCCGTGGATGAACGGCTGGGCCTATGTAGCAGGTTCTGAGCTAGAGCCGAAGAAGACAACGGCTTTCTTGTAGGAGAACCCGATAAGCTTCGGTGGTGGGGGCAACTCAGGGTTTTGGACAGACTTCAGGTGTGATCCCAATTCGCATCAAGCAGAGTTCAGTAGCGGTCCAGAGTGCTGCGTCGCCTTTCTTACAGAGCGTTGTCCCCCGTTGAGAGACGAAGCGGGGCAGCAGTTTAGTGGATTGCCCTGGTTGCTGTGTCCAGCCGCCCGGCCCGCGGCTTCGGTCGAGTGGTTTTGGGGCGATGGTTTGCCTATCCCCAAATGAGGCTTATATTCAAAGTGGTCGCAGAGAGTTACGTCCTTCCGACCGAAACTGACAGCGTGACGTTTCGCGGGACAGTCCACCAAACGTCGACTGCCGTTGCTGGAGCGAGAAACAATGGCAATCAGCAACATAAGCAGAGACGAGTTCAACCGGATCTTCACATTCGACAGCGAGTTGGCTCCGTACATTGGTGAAGAGGTGGAATGGTATGCGGATGAGGCCAAGAATGTAATCGGCGTCATTGCCAAAGGCGTCTCGGGTTCCTGTTGGAGCTACGCGATTCTGAGGCGTAACGGAGCCGGCGACTTCGTAGCCGCTGCTCTGGGCAGAGACTTCTTCGTGGATCTCCAGATCGCCCGGGCCGCGTGTCTGCGGCAGATGGCGGCATCGTACGGCGGTGAAGAGAGAGTTGTGGCACCGAGTAAGGCTGATGGTCGGCGGGATGTGGACGGCCGGATTAAATGGCGAGGACCAAGCAGAAGACGGTGGCGACAACGACGCGGGAAGAAGCGGTAGAGCCGCCGCCTGAGCCGGGGTGCGCCGGGTTCGCAC
The DNA here is from genome assembly GCA_035515475.1 of Verrucomicrobiia bacterium. Taxonomy (GTDB): domain Bacteria; phylum Verrucomicrobiota; class Verrucomicrobiia; order Palsa-1439; family Palsa-1439; genus DATJBF01. Next base: position 44,330 of record DATJBF010000068.1, on the reverse strand, counting down.
CGTCGGGACAGTCCTCCGGCCTCGAAGGGGGCGACGTTAACGGTCTATGTAGTGCCTAGGGCTCGATGCGAACTATCTGCGGATCGTGGTCGCTGGTCTGGTGGGCGAACTCGGCGTTGATGTGGACTATGTCGTAGTCGGCGTGGCGGATCGCTGGGTCGACCAGAATGTGATCGAGGAGTTGAGAATTGCCGTCGTAGACGTAGGAATACCGTTCGTCGGCGGGCAGGGTATCGATCAGGTCTCGCAGCACGCCATCGGCCGTGAGGGCTTGCACCGCTCGGGAGAACTGGTAGTCGTTGAGATCACCGAGCGCCACTATGTCAGCGTGCCCGTCGGCCGCTAACAGCTTCTTTACGAAGTTGTTCTCGACCCGCGCCTGCTGAAGCCGCTGGATCTCGCTGGAGCGGGTGGGGGGCTGAAAGCGGCTATCCAAGCCTTGGTCGCCAAGTTTGGCGACAAAGTGGTTGGCGATCACGAAGACCGTCCGGCCGTGGAACGAGAACTGGCCGACCAGTGGTTTGCGGCTGGCTTTCCAAGCCGGATCCTGCGGGGCGATGCGGCCTGGCGACTCGGTCAGCCGCACCTTGCCGTCCACCGTGGCCAAGGCGACGGGTGTCGTCGCGTCGCCGCCAGGGATGTCGGTGAAAGAAACCCGGGCTGGATTGAAGAGCAAGACCTGGCGGATGTTGCCGCCGGGCTGACCGCCGTCGGCATCGTTCTGCGGAGCGATCGAGCGCCAGTCATACACCGGGCCGCCTGCGACCTTGATGGCATCGATAAATTTCTGGACCGTCTTGTCTGCGGCCACGACCCCGTCATCCGTGGCACCGTTGTTGTCTTGGATTTCCTCCAGCGCGATGATATCGGGCGCGGCGAGGTTCTCGACGATTCCCGCGGCCAGCCGGGCGAACTTGGTGTCGCTATCTTCCGGCGCGAGGTTCTCGACGTTATACGTGGCCAGGGCGAGTTCATCATCCCGTTGTTTGCGGGTGGTCTGCGGCGTGGTCCCGCCGGATTTGAGGGTGCCCAGGGCGGTTGCCTCAATGGTGTAGCCGCCGAATTGGTTGTAGTCCAACGGGCCGACGGTGGCGCCGACCAGTTCGTCGCCGGTATTGGCTTGGGGGAATGGCCGCGTGGCGCCTGAGATGAGCGACTGCACCTCTATGCGGCCGGAGTTGGGGTTGTCGTAGCCCGTGTAGATGGTGCCGCCGCGTGGCGTCGGGTTTTGTGAGGGTTTGGCCGTGACCCACAGTTCGTGATACTTGGTGGTCGGGCTGACCACCCGCGCGTCGTCGATCTCGACCCTCATGCCCTCCAGCGACTCGTAGAGGTCGAGGGCGTACTTTTTCGGTTCCAGCGGCAGAGACTCGATGTTCCCGCCGGCGCTGGCGGGTCCGGTGGGCGCGTAGGCTTGGGGGATGTCACGGTCGCGCAACACGACGGGAGACGGCAACGTGTTGCCGGACGAAAGCACGGTGACCCTCGGCTTGGTAATTCTGGTGACAGACTGCACGCCGGATTGGGAGCCACCCGGGTAGTACTCGGTGACTTGGCCGGCCACGGTCACGCTGTCGCCAACCGCGACCTTGGGCGCAGATTCCGTGTAGACGAAGATGCCTTCACTGGTGGACGGGTCGCTGTCGGGCTGCGGGTCTTGGAGCCAGAATCCCTTGGACGAACCTTGGCTGCGTACCCCGGTGACGATGCCAGGCACGCCACTGACGGTCTGGCCATTCAGCGGGGAGATCCGGCTGTGGCCTTGGATGTCGTGGATGCGGACCGGAGTGGCCGGGGCCTGCTGGGGCAAGGCTGGACGCCCGATGCCCATCGCGACGGCGCATAGGGCGCCGACCAAGGCACGTCTGGGGAATGAGCAACTAGTATGAGCCGTCATAAGAGTACTCCCATGGCCGACGGAAGATTCACAACGGGCAAAGCCACTTTTCCACGGGTACTGTTCGGCGCCCCGGCGGCAGGGGGCCGAAGCGAAGGGAATGAGGACGGTAAGGAATCGTTTCTCAAGGGTACGCGGACGTGCCCATCTACGCCGGCTGAAAGCACTTTCATGGTAAACATGGTGTCAGCCGTCGCCCGGTGAAGTCAAGAACGAAGGCGATTCGGCAAATTTGTGGGGCGACAAGTGTTTTGCAACGCTTTGAATCGGGCGGCAAGACTGGCGGTAGTAACTGCTGAGGCAGAGCACCCTGTTGTTGTGCTTACGACGAGATGGTGGCCGTCAAATCGGTGAGGTTTTATCCCCCCGCCTTGCTCCCAACTAACTCGTAACCCATTGGCTCATTCTTTCCGTCCCAACCCACCGAGAGCAAGGCGGGAGGTTGTTTGGTGAAATACTCACGGCTTGCCGTAACGAGTCAAATACGCTTCCGTTAAGATTCGGTGAAGTGGCACCCCATGGAGGTGGGAAGAAACGGCCGAAGTGCCGCTCGTTACTGCTGCGCGCCAAACCCAAGCAGGTCTCGGCACTTCTTCAGGAGAGTCGGCTTGGTTCGCTTGAATGATACCTTTTGAAGTCGCTCAGCTTTCGCTTGATCGCCAGCCCAAAGCGCGCGGGTTATGCCGTCGTCTCTGATGAAACGTGAGCCCAGTCCTTCATGGCACATTCGTTCGGCGAGATCAGCCCTCAACCAGTTCATCTCCTTGTCGTCCTTCACTGCTTGTGGCAGGGCAGTCGGGATTGCGGTCGATGAAAGGCTCCCTTCGAAGACGGAATCCTTTCCGGCGATGATGCCGTAGAAGGACTTTAGGATGGACAATGGTCCTCCTGCGCGAAGTTGCGCGATGATTTTTTCCAGTTCACGCCTGGGGAGTTCCCTGCCGTTGGAGTCAAACAAGATCAGCATGCGCTCCAAGATTTTAATGTATTCTTCCGCGGTTCTTGAGGTTCCCAAAGGCTCGTCCATGCCACGGCAGATAGTACCAAGAGCACGCAGTACGGCCATGCAAAAGGCTGTTGCACTTTGGGGCGTCACTGCTATAGTGCTTGTGAAAGTTTTCTCAAAGTTGGGTCGCGTAGGGTCTGAGTAACGAAGAGGCGCAACAGCGTGGCGTACTTTATCACAGACACTTGCATCGGCTGCACCGTTTGCGAGCTGAAATGTCCCGTGGACACCATCAGCGGCAAGCCGAAGGGGTTGTATGTCATTCACCCCGAAGGCTGCATCGACTGCGGGGTGTGCGCGATTTACTGCCCCGTCTCGTGCATCCAGGACCAGTACGGCAACCTCGTCACGCGCATCAAGCCGAGCCAGATCCCCAAGGCAAAGGTCATCGTCGACGATTGCACCGGCTGTGAGTTCTGCGTCGATATTTGCCCGTTCGACTGCATCTACATGAAGGACGACCCGACGCACACGGGCGCGGGGCATTACAAGGTGGCCGAGGTGATCCCGGGGGAATGCGTGGCCTGCCGGCTGTGCGAGATCGTGTGCGACAAGGATGCGATCATCGTCCCGAACGCGCCGACCCATCGGGCGGCGATGTTACCGCACCAGTTGGAAAAACATTGAGGAATGGAGTGATGGAGTGGCGGAGTGATGAGGTGATGGGAACGACAGAGTCTGCGAATGGCCGCACGCCAATACTCCAATTCACCAGCGCCCCAAGTTCGGCCTGTTCTTTGCCATGAGTGACGAGGCTCTGCAACCGGCGGAGGAGAAGTCGCGGTTCGCCACCTTGGCGGTGCAGTTGGTGGTGGTCCCGCTGGCGGTGGTGCTGTTTTGTGTGGCGTTGGCCGGGCTGTTCGTGTGGCTTACTTCCGAGCGCAAGGGGTTCGACGATTATTTGAACGCGCTACGCGCCAACTCGGGGGAGCGGCGCTCGCAACAAGCACAGTATTTGTTGAATTACATCCAGAACGCGAAGCGCTGGCAGGGGATTTTCGACGTCACGGCGCAGATCAGCGCGGACCGCGACCAGTTTCTGGCGAACCACCCGCATGCCGTCGCCGACATCGTTCAGGTGTTCGAGGAGTCGAAGGGACAGGACCCGAAAACCCGCCGGTATCTCGCGTTGGTGTTGGGTTTGTTGGGAGGGCACGACGCGGCGGACGCGTTGCGCGGGGGACTCGACGACGCTGACGCCGAGACGGTGAAGAATTGCCTGTGGGCGCTGGGCCGCATCGGCGATGAACACTCGGTGGCGCGGGTGATCGAGTTGACGCTCAGCGACGAGTCGTCCGTGCGCTTGATGGCGGTGTACGTGCTGGGTTCGCTGAACAGTCCGCAGGCGCGCGCCGTGTTGGAGGCGTCGCTCAACGACCCCAACGAGTTGGTCAAATGGAACGCGGCGTTCGGATTGGCGAAGAACAGCAATCCGGCCGCGTGGGACGTGTTGGTGAGGCTGCTTGACAAAGATTATGTTGACCGTGTTACTGAATTGATGCAGCAGGAGGATCGCCCGCTGGCTGAGAACATTTCGCGGTACCGGGCGGCGGCCGTCGTGTGGCTGGTGAAGCTGGATCGAGCTAGGGCCACGCCGCTGTTGGAAAAAATGAGCAACAGCGAACCGGATTTGCAGGTTCGTAATGCCGCAATTCAACAACTCAACAATTTGAAACCCAGGTAGCCATGGCACAACTGACGTTTGTGGGAGCCGACAAGCCGCAGCAGGGGGAAGCGTTGAGTCCCCGCGAAGAAGCGGTCCGTCGGCTGAAGGCGAAGGGGATCCTGGATCCCGAAGGCAAGCCCATGCCGCGCCGGCAGTTTATGGTGCGGCTTCTTGTGGGATGGGTGACGTTTGCCGCGGCAGTGGGCGGCGGTCTGGCGGCGCTATTCGCGTTCATGGTGCCGCGCGTCGATTTCACGAAGATCGATGTGTTCAAGGTCGGGCCCCCATCCAATTTCCCGCCGAACACCGTGGATGAATCGTTTAAGGCGGCCCACCGCGTTTGGGTCGTGAACCACGAGCATCGCATCTTTGCCATTCAGTCCGTGTGCACCCACCTCGGCTGCACGCCGAACTGGATGGAGGGCGAACGCAAGTTCAAATGCCCGTGCCACGGAAGCGGGTACACGATCGACGGGATCAATTTTGAAGGCCCGGCTCCTTTCCCGATGCGGCGTTACGAGGTTACGCTGGCCGACGACGGGCAAATCGTCGTGAATGAGGGGCGGTTGTTTTATTGGGAAAAGGGTGAGTTCGACGACCCGCGCGCGTTCATCGCCGTGTGACGATGTGAGGAAGGCGACATGATTGGCAAACTCAAAAACGCAGTTCTGGATTCACAGGTCAAGAAATCCATCTTTCGCGTCGGTATTCCCAACACCGACCGCAAGCGCGTGCTCATCGTCCTCGGCAACGTGTTTCTGCACCTGCACCCGACCAAGGTGCGCACCAGCGGCGTGAAACTGCGCTACACGTGGTGCGCCGGCGGCCTGAGCTTCTTTCTGTTTCTGGTGCTGACGTTGACTGGCGTGCTGCTGATGTTTTACTACCGGCCGACGGTCGAGGGCGCGTACGTGGACATGCTCGATCTCCGGTCACAGGTGCCGTTCGGCATTATGCGGGAGCTGCATCGGTGGAGCGCGCACGCCATGGTGATCATGGTCATGGTGCACATGTTTCGCGTGTTTATGACCGGCAGCTACAAGCCGCCCCGTGAGTTCAACTGGGCGATCGGGGTGATTCTGCTGGTGCTGACGTTCCTCCTGTCGTTTACCGGTTACCTGCTCCCGTGGGATCAACTCGCGATCTGGGCGATTACGGTCGGGTCCAACATGGCAAAGGCTACGCCGCTGGTCGGCGCCGGCGGGCCGTTCGCCGACTTCCTCCAGATCGGGGGCGTGCCCTTGATTCATCCGGGCGACGATGCCCGGTTCATGTTGATCGGGGCCAAAGAGATTGGTGGCACGACCTTGTTGCGGTTTTACGTGTTGCACTGCATCGGCATTCCCCTGATCGCCGCGGTGCTGATGGCTGTGCATTTCTGGCGGATCCGCAAGGACGGCGGGATCTCCGGCCCGCTGTAATGGGGTTGAAGAGTTAATGAGTTAAAGCGTACCGAGCGAATGAAACCCGGCGGATCTTACACATCAACGCGGCAACCCTTCGGCCCTTCACCAACCGCTCACGATGGAACAGGCAGCCGCAAATCCTAGCGCGTGGTTTGAGGCGTTCAAGACAGCGGCCAATTTTCTGGCCACGCCGTGGCTGAGCTTTTCGCTCGCCGTCGGCGGGTTGCTGCTTCTGCTGCGGTTCCGCCGGTGCGTTTTCAATTGGTGGATCGGCTTCGCGTTGTTGGCGGTGGAAGGCGCGGTGGTGGTCATCGGCATGCGGGATCCGAACTTCGCGCTCATCGTGGGCAAACCCGACAACGTGCCGATCACCGCGATGTTGTTCGTGTCGACGTTCGTGCTGTGGTTGGCGCTGGTGCAAGGTGTGAACAACGACCGGCGCGCGCAGCAGAAGCTGCCCCCGGAGGAGAAGGAGGCGTCCAATCAGAAAACCTGGGTCTGGCCCGATCTGCTGTACATCGAATTCATCGCCTTGATCATCTGCTCCGTGGTGCTGATCCTGTGGGCCATTTACCTGCGCGCGCCGCTGGAACAGCCCGCCAACCCGGCGGCCACGCCGAATCCGTCGAAGGCGCCGTGGTACTTCCTCGGGTTGCAGGAAATGCTGGTCTACTACGACCCGTGGTACGCCGGCGTCGTCTTGCCGACGATCATCATCGTCGGGTTGTGCGCGATTCCCTACATCGACGTCAATCCCAAGGGCAACGGGTACTTTACGTTCGCCGAACGGAAGTGGGCCATCACGATCTTTTTGTTCGGGTATCTCGCACTCTGGGTGTTCATGATCATGACCGGCACGTTCCTGCGCGGCCCCGGCTGGAATTTTTTCGGACCGTTCGAGTACTGGGACCCGCACAAGGTCGTTGCGCTCAACAACGTCAACCTGTCCGACTACGTGTGGATTGTCTGGCTCAAGAAGGGCCTGCCCGAGGTGAAGAACGTGGTGCCGCAGCTGATTCCGCCCGACCCGGCGTCGATCCACGCGTTCCTCACGGAGGTCGGTCACGCCTGCAAGCGCGAGTTTGCCGGTATCCTGTTCCTCGCCTTCTACTTCCTCGCCATGCCCGGGATTCTCGCGAAGACGGTCTTGAGAAGATTCTACAAACAAATGGATTTTGGACGATACAGCGTGATGGTGCTGTTGTTGCTGACGATGTTCACCCTGCCGCTGAAAATGGTGTTGCGCTGGACGATCAACCTCAAGTACTTCGTGGACACGCCGTGGATCAAGTTCTAACCGCAAATCCGAAGTTTGAAATCCGAAGCACGAAACAAATTCGAATGACCGAAAGCAGAAAACAGATTGACGGTGAATTCTTCGGCAATTCGAGCTTCGGATTTCCTTCGGATTTCGGATTTCGGATTTCGGATTTTCGTCTCTCATGAGAAACCAACCCGAGACCGTCCACGAGTACAACATTCCCCGGCTGAACTGGTGGTTTCTCATCAGCAGCGCGTTCTTCGTGGGCTGCCTGGTTCTCATGGTCTGGGTGGATTACTCGGGCGGACGGATCGAGTGGCTGGGATTGCGGGGCGACCGCCAGTGGAAAAACTACCAGCGCGAATTCTACGGGATCGAGAAGAAACGCCTCGCGTTCGATGCGCAGGCCGCGGAAGTCAGGGCGAAGGAGGCGGGCCTGACCAGGATGCAGGGCGATTTGAAAAAGACGCGCGCGGAACTGGCGGGCAAGAAGGGCGAGGAAACGGCGTTGCAAGGTGACGTGCACCGGCTGCAGGTCGAGGACGACTTCATCACGCGACGGTTCACGATGGAAAAGGCCACGCGCGACCAATACCGGTCGTTTTACGAGGCCGCGCTCGAACGCAACAACCTGAATCAGGGCGCCCCCGAGGTCCAGGAGTGGAAGGCGAAAGCCGAGGCGCAGAACCAGGCCGTGGCACAACTCGATCTCCGCAAACAAGACGCCGACGGCAAGCTCCAGATCGCTAAAGCCAACCTGACCGATATCATCGGCCACGAAGAGGACTTGCAGCGCAGCATCAAGCGCCTCGAGGACAACGTCGATCTCCTGACGAAACGGTTGAAACAACTGCGCAGCCCGCTCGTTCAGGACGTGGTGAATGCGCCGGTCATCGAGTTCGCCGCGTCCACGTACAAGGTCGAGCAGATCGTCGCGGAAGACCACCATGTGGACGTGAACTTCACCACGGTGCCGCGCGTGGATCGCTGCACGACCTGCCACATGACGATCGACCGCAAGGACCCGGCACCGGACGAACTTGCCTTTCGCGCGCAGCACAAGATCGGGACCATCGAGTGGTCGAAGCTGCCGGAGCCGCTGCGCAATCACCCGAACCTCGACCTGTTCGTGAGCGACACCTCGCCGCACCCGATGAGCAAATATGGGTGCACCGTCTGCCATTGGGGGTGGGACCGGGAAACGACGTTTTCACGCGCCGGGCACACGCCGGACACCGAAGAGAAACAATCGTACACGTACGATTCGTCGAAGCAATTATGGGTGAGGGTTGAGAAGAACGAGGACGACGAAGGCGAAGGGGCCAAGCCGCAGACGGTCGCGTTCTCGAAGGGCGTGGTCGAGATGACGCAGCGCGAAGCGTGGGAGAAAAACTATCATTGGGAGAAACAGGAATTCCTCCCCCAACCAATGCGCGCGGCGAAATACGTGCAGGCGAGTTGCCTGAAGTGTCACTACGACCAGACGAACCTCAAAGGCGGCGAGCAACTCGACCACGGACGGCGCCTGGTCGAACAACTCGGCTGCTGGTCCTGCCACAAAATGAAACAGTTGGAGACGTACACCAAGCACCACGTCGCGCCGGGCGAAGACTTCAACGGCATCTGCAAGTTTTACGACGTGAATCCCGACGACGTGCGCCGTCTCAACGGGTTCCCGCAAGACGTCTCGTTGACGGTCGGCCAGGACGTGAACATCCCGATCCGCACGTTGCGCAAGCCCGGCCCCAGTCTCTACAAGGTCGCCAGCAAAGACAGCAAAGAATGGGTCCGCAAGTGGCTGGCCAACCCCGTGGCGTTCAAGCCCAACACGTATATGCCGCGGTTCTGGGGTCTCTCGAACAACCAGGATACGCCCGACCGCAACGCCGTCGAGATCAAGGCCATCACCGAGTTTCTTTTCGCCGTCAGCGATCAGCCGGACTATCCCGCGCCACCCGTCCCGGGCGACGCCGCGAACGGCAAGAAACTTGTTGGCCAGATCGGGTGCATGGCCTGTCACGTGGTTGATGAGAGGCTGGTGACCATCAAGCCGCCCGCGCCGGTGCGTCAGTACATGGACGACTGGCAGTACCGGCGCCTGCGTTCCCAAGGGCCGCAACTGGCCGGCACCGGCAGCAAGACGACCGTCAACTGGCTCTACGCTTGGCTGAAGAATCCGAAGCAGTATTATCCCAATACCAAGATGCCCAACTTGCGCCTGAGCAACCAGGAAGCGGCGGACATTGCGGCGTATCTGGCCAGCCTGCGGAACAACAAGACCGACGACGAATCGCTGCCGGCGACCAAGCCGGACGTGTTGGACAACGTGACCACTGAGTACCTGCAGATCACCATGACGCACGATCAAGCGATCCAAAAGATCAACGATCTCAACGACCTGATCGAGATGTACTTCGTCGACCAGGACACGATGGAGTACTACCAGGATCCGGCGCGGATGGCGCGTGAGGAAGCGCAGGTCAAAGCGTTGCAGAAGGAGTACGAGGACACATTCGACGACGCCGTGGATCGCCGGGCCAAGAAGCTCGCCGCGGAACTCGAGCAGGTGAAGGCCCGGATGCAGGCGGCGAAAGAAAGGGTCGCTGCGCTCGGCGCGGTCGAAAAGAAAAACATCTTTTTGGGCGGCAAACTCATCGCGCGTTACGGCTGTTTTGCCTGCCACGAAATTCACGGGTTCGAGACCGCCAAGCCCATCGGGACCGAGCTGAGCGAGTGGGGCAGCAAACCGGTCGACAAGCTGGACTTCGGCCTGGTGGAGATCGAAAAGGACCGGATTGCGTGGCTGAAGCAGAAGCTTCACGCCCCCCGGTCGTTCGATACCGGACGCATCGGAGTGACCCGATCGCCGCAAGAACTGCTCAAGATGGGCAAGTTCAATCTGACGGACGAGCAGATCGACCAGATCGTAACCGTCGTGACCGGGATGACCGACGAGAAGCTCACGCCGAACGAGGCGCGCCAATTGACGCCTGCCGAGTTCGAGATCGAGCGCGGCCGGTGGACGGTGAAAGAGTTGAACTGCATCGGCTGTCACATCGTCGAGGCCCAGGGCGGGGCGATTCGCGCGACCGGCATTCCCACGGGCATGGAGCCGCCGATGCTCAGCGGGACGCCGACGCAGTTGCATCAAGGCCAGCGGACGCAGCCGGATTGGCTGTTCCATTTCATCAAGTCTCCGCAGACCGGCGAGATTCGCCCGTGGTTGCACGTGCGCATGCCGACGTTTGGGTTGACCGACGGCGAGGCCGATACGCTGGTGAAATACTTCGCGCTCCAGGGGCAGGCGCAATTCCCTTACCAATCGCCGCGAATCGACACGTCGGCCGAACATTTGGCTGCGGGCAGACAGTTGTTCGAGCAATTGAAGTGCGCGCTGTGTCATATTGTACAGGGCAAGGCGCTGGGTAAACCGCTGGCGGAGATTCCGGAAGAAGATCTGCCGCGGCTGGCCCCGAATCTGTCGCTCGCTCACGACCGTTTGCAGCGCGACTGGCTGGTGAACAAATGGCTGCCCGCCCCGTTGGATCAGATGCCGGGGACGCGGATGCCGCAATTTGAGTACGGGACCACCATTGCCCCGAACGTACTGGGTGGCGATGGCCGCAAACAGATCGAAGCACTGGTGGATTACGTGCTGATGCTGGGCGCACCCGAGCCGACGGCTCCTGCTGCCGCCGCGCCGGCGAAGCGGGCGCCGTAACCTGAATTCCCCGGGGCCACGGCGCATTTGAAATCATGGGAAAGGGAGTTAGTTTTGCCTTGAAAAAGGTTGGTTCCGAGAGAAAACTGGTTGGTGGTCGGCCGGAGGAGAACGAATGAAATCATCGAAAATGTTGGTGGCAGTCATGGTGGTGTTTGCAGCGACAATGGTCTCGCAGGCGGCGGATACGGCGTCCGTTTCCGGCAAGGTGGACTTCGAGGGCGCGGCTCCGAAGCGGAAGAAGATCAGGACCGACGCGGATCCCAAGTGTGCGGAGATGCACGCGGATGACCCGCTGCTGAGCGAAGAGGTGGTGGTCAACCCCAACGGCACGCTGCGCAATGTGTTCGTCTACGTCAAGAGCGGGCTGGATGGCAGAACGTACGAGCCGCCGAAAACCCCGGTCGAGGTGGATCAGAAGGGCTGTCATTATATTCCGCACGTGTTCGGGATGATGGCCAAGCAGCCACTGAAGATCGTCAACGACGATGACACGCTGCATAACATTCACGCCATGCCTACGCTGAGCAAGGAATTCAACGTGGGCCAGCCGAACAAGGGCATGGAGACCCTGCGCACGTTTGCCGCGCCGGAGGTCATGGTGCACTTGAAGTGCGACGTCCATCCGTGGATGTCGGCGTACGTCGGGGTGATGAGCAACCCCTTTTACAGCGTGACCGGGGACGACGGCACCTATTCGTTAAAGGGACTGCCAGCGGGCACTTATGAAATCGTCGCGTGGCACGAGAAATACGGGGAGCAGACCGAAAAAGTGAAGGTCGGCGACGGCGAGGCCAAGACGGTTGACTTCAAGTTCAGCGCCAAGTCCGAGTAACGGGCCGGGCGCTGAGAAAACTGTTGGGCAAGGGTTCTGGTCGGGAAGCAGCAGAACCCGTGGGTGGTTTTTCTGGAAGGAATCACGGTCAAAGATGGACACGCATCATCACGCAGAGCGCCACGACGAATTGCCGTTTTGGCGCCGGTATATCTTTTCCACCGACCACAAGGTTATTGGCATCCAGTACGGCTTGACCGCGCTGACGTTTCTGTTCTTCGGCTTCTGCCTGATCATGCTCATGCGCTGGCAACTGGCCTACCCCGGCAAAGCGTTGCCGATCGGTTTTCTAACGAGGTGGCTGGGCGACGCCCGCATGCCCGGCGGCGTCATGGCCCCCGAGTTTTACAATCAACTCGGAGCGATGCACGGCACGATCATGATCTTTCTCGGGGTTGTCCCGCTGGCGGTGGGCGCGTTCGGCAACTACCTCGTGCCGCTGCAAATCGGCGCGCAGGACATGGCGTTCCCGAAACTCAACATGTCGAGCTACTGGGTGTACTTCGTGGGCGGCGTCGTCATGTTGTGCAGCTTTTTCGTGCCGGGCGGCTCGGCGCAGTCGGGCTGGACGTCGTACCCGCCGCTGGCCGTGGTGAATCCGACCGTCAGCCACAGTCTGTTTACCGGGCAAGCGCTGTGGCTGACCGGCATGGTGTTCCTGATCACGTCGTCGTTGCTGGGCTCGATCAATACGATCACCACGATCGTCCAGTTGCGCGCGAAAGGGCTGACCTGGATGCGGCTCCCGTTCTTCGTCTGGGCACAGTTGGTTACGGCGTTCCTGCTGTTGCTGGCGTTTCCGCCGTTGGAGGCGGCGGGGATCATGCAGTTGATGGACCGCCTGGCCAGCACGAGTTTCTTTCTGCCGAGCGGGCTGGTGGTGGGCGGCAAGGCCCTGAACGTGAGCGGCGGGGGCAGCGCGTTGCTCTGGCAGCATTTGTTCTGGTTCCTGGCGCATCCGGAAGTCTACGTGTTGATCCTGCCGGCGATGGGCATCGTGGCGGAGGTGATCGCCAACAATACCCGCAAACCGCTGTGGGGCTACAAATCGTTGGTCTACTCCGTGATCTTTCTCGGGTTCATGTCGTTCATTGTCTGGGCGCACCACATGTTTCTGACCGGGATGGGCACGACCATCAACGCGTTCTTTCAAACCACCACGATGATCATCTCGATCCCCTCGATCATCATTCTCACGGCGTTGATCCTGTCGCTCTGGGGCGGCTCCATCCGGTTCACCGTGCCGATGCTGTTCGCGTTGGCGTTTCTGCCGATGTTTGGCATTGGCGGGCTGACGGGTCTGCCGCTCGGATTGGCGAGTGCGGACATTCATCTGCACGACACCTATTACGTGATCGGTCACTTCCACTATGTTGTCGCGCCGGGCACGTTGTTTGCCCTGTTCGCCGGCATTTACTACTGGTTCCCGAAGGTGACCGGGCGAAAGATGAACGACGCACTCGGCCGCCTCCACTTCTGGGGTTCGCTCATCTGCATGAACGGCGTGTTTATGCCGATGTTCATTCAGGGGCTGGCCGGGGTGTCGCGCCGCTTGTACGACGGCGGGGCATCGTATCTGCACGCCGAGCACGTACTCATCCTGAACAAGGTGATGTCGCATTCCGCCTGGGCGCTGGGAGTCATCCAGCTGATCTTTATCGTCAATTTTCTTTGGAGCCTTTTTGCGGGGCGAAAGGTCGAGAGCGACAATCCGTGGGAGGCGACCACGTTGGAATGGGCCACGCCCACGCCGCCGCCGCACGGCAATTTTCTGGCCGTTCCGGCCGTGTACCGCGGGCCTTACGAGTACAGCGTACCCGGCTCCAAACACGGGTTTCTCCCGCAACACCAACCAGAGGAGGCCTAAATGTCGGCGGCGATTGAGATCCCGTATGTATCGAGGGAGCGGCCGGATACCGGCCTGTACAATGCCCGGCTTGGCGTGTGGCTGTTCTTGGCGTCGGAAGTGATGCTGTTCGGCGCGTTGTTCTCGACGTACGTGCTGTTGCGCACCGGCGCGGAGACCTGGCCGAGCGGCGCGGAAATCCTCAATGTCCCACTGGCCACACTGAATACGTTCGTCCTCATCGGGTCGAGCGTGACGATGGTCATGTCGTGGGCGTCGCTGCAGATGCAGAACTTCGCCCGGTTCCGTCTATTCCTCGGGTTGACGCTGCTCTGCGGGTTGATTTTTCTGGTGGCGAAAGGCTTTGAGTATCACGAGCACCTCGTCCACGCGGAGCTTCCCAGTCACAGCACCTTCTTCGCGATCTATTTTGTGATGACCGGGCTGCACGGGTTGCACGTCGTCGTCGGATTGATCGTCAACGGCTATCTTTGGGGGCCGGGTGCGAAGATGTGGCGGACCGATCCGACGCGGTTCACCAACCGCATCGAGGTGGCGGGATTGTATTGGCACTTTGTGGATCTGGTTTGGATTTTCCTGTTCCCGACACTGTATTTGCTGCCGGGCAAGTAAGGCGCGGAGACACCGAATGAACGCACATGGTACGGAGTCGGTTCACAAGCAGGCGAAGATCTACAAGATCGTCGGAGGCGTGTTGTTCGCCGCTACGGCGGCCACCGTGGCCGCTGCCGAATGGCATCATCTGGGGATCACGCTCGGCATTTTTGTGGCGGTGTTGATCGCAGTGTTCAAAGGCTCGCTGGTGGCGCGGTACTTCATGCACCTGTCGGCCGAGCGCAAACTGATCTATTGGGTGCTGGCGCTGACGGCGTTTTTCTTCGTGGCCATGATCGCGTTGATCCTGTGGACCCACGGGGACCAGCAGGGGCAACCGCACGGGATCTTCACCACGCCGCCGCGGGCGGCCCAACCCGCGGCGACCAGGAACTGAGCCATGTCACTGAAGGCCTTTCACATCTTTTTCATCACGATCTCCGTGCTGCTATGCCTTGGCTTCGGCGCGTGGTGCCTGAATTCAAACTACGCCCAGGGACGGACCGCGTATGCGGTCGCCGGGTATATCTCGTTCGGTCTCGGCGTTCTGCTGGTCCTGTACGAGATTGTCTTCCTCAAGAAATTCAGGGAATTGGACAAGGAGTAGCCGATGAAGAAACCATCGAAGTGGAACGTGTTTTTGACGGCGACGGTCGTGACGCTGGTCATGGCGGTGCCGCGTGTCTTGCTGGCGTGCGCCGTGTGCTACGGTGCGCCCGAGGCGCCGCAGACGAAAGGGATGAACCTCGGCATCGTCACCATGCTCGGCGTCACCGGCGTGGTGCTGGGGGGTTTTGGCGGAATGATCTTTCGGTTGGCCCGCCGGGCGCGCCGACACGCCGCGGACATGACCCCATAGAGATTGGACAGATCGAGGACTGAGCCATGTTGGAGAAAATTCTGGGATTACCGATCAATGCCTCCGAACAGGGGGCGCGGATTGATCAGCTGATATTTTACGTGCACGTCCTCATGGCGGTGTTGTTCGTCGGGTGGATTATTTTCTTCCTGTATACCCTGTTCCGGTTCCGCGCGAGCAAGCACGCCGCGGTCGATTACGTCGGCGTCAAGACGCACGCGTCGTCGTACCTCGAGGCGGCGGTGGCGGTGGTCGAGGTCGCGCTGCTGGTGGGACTCTCGATTCCGTTCTGGTCGTGGAAGGTCAGCACGTTTCCGACCGCACCAAACACGGTGCGGGTACGCGTCATTGCCCAGCAGTTCGCCTGGAACATCCACTATCCCGGACCGGACGGCATCTTTGGCCGGACCGACATCAAGTTGGTTGACGAACAGACCAACCCGATCGGCCTCGATCGCCAGGGCGATCCCCACGCCAAGGACGACATTGTGACCATCAACCAGCTTCACCTTCCCGTAAACCGGCCGGTGATCCTTGAGATCACCACGAAGGACGTAATTCACAGCTTCTTCCTGCCCGTCATGCGCGTGAAACAGGATGCCATCCCGGGGATGATCATTCCCGTTCACTTCGTCCCGACCAAGACGTCCGACGAGATGCGCGAAGAAATGGCCGTCACCGTCAAGCTCCCCACGACCCGGGACCTGGACACATACGTTTCCATGGGGGAGTACGAGGGCAAGAACGGCGAAGTGATCGTGAAGAAGGGCCGCTCGATCAGCCAGGACACGGCGACGAAGCTGGTCGAGAACGGCATCACCGAAGTCCGCATGGCGCCCCGGTACCCGGCTGAAATCGCCTGCGCCCAACTCTGCGGGCTCGGTCACTATCGCATGAAAGGGTTCCTGAGCATCGACACGGAACAGGAATATGCGGCCTGGATCAAAGATCAAGAGGAGTCGTTGGAGGAATAGGCGGCAGCCATCCCCATGAAGAGTTATCCCAATTGCTGGCTCCACCGGTTCGCCTGCTTTCTGGCGTTCGCGACGTTCCTCCTGATCATCGCGGGGGCCAGCGTGACCAGCCACCGAGCGGGTCTGGCGGTTCCTGATTGGCCGACGACTTACGGCCAGGCGATGTTTCGCTTTCCCTTGGGGAAAATGGTCGGAGGGATCTTTTACGAGCACGGCCACCGGCTCATCGCCAGTGTTGTCGGATTATTGACCACGGCACTGGCGCTGTGGGCATTCTTCGGTCAGCGCGACACCGCAATCCGGCGTCTCGGCATCGCGGCGCTGGCGGTGGTCATTGCGCAAGGCGTGTTGGGCGGACTCACCGTAAAGTTCTTCCTGCCGCCGCCGATCTCCATCGCGCATGCGGCGCTGGCGGAGGCGTTCTTCTGCATCACTATCGCATTGGCGCTCGTCACGTCGCCGCGTTGGAAGGAACCGCAGTTTGAAACTCCGCATGTCCGGTCGTTGCGCTGGCTGGCACTGATCACCACGGTGGTGGTGTATTGCCAGATTATTCTCGGGGCCACGATCCGCCACGCCGAGCGCGCTTTGCTGGCGCACATTCTCGGCGCGATGATTGTGTTCCTGGCGGCCGGCACCGCGGCGACGACGATCTTTCCGTCGGTGAAACGCAAGGATTTCGCCGTGCCGGCGGTCGGTCTGCTCGGGCTCGTGTTTCTGCAGCTTTGGCTCGGCGTGTGGACGCTGATCGTCCGCGTGCCGAAGGCCGCGTCGGGTCAACTCGATGCGTTGCAGGTGATCGTGCCGACGATCCACCTGGCCGTCGGTGCCCTGATTTTGGGGTTGAGCTTTGCGCTGACGCTGAAGTGCTTTGGCTGCCTGCGATCGGACGTGACTCCGGGTGCGATCCCCATCAAGGGTTACGTTGAGATGGCGAAGCCGCGCATCGTGTCGATGGTGCTGGTCACAACAACGCTCGGCTTTTTCCTGGGCAGCGGGCTTCTTCATCACGGCCTTGGGGAAAGCGGGACCTGGCGGGAGTGGCCGCTGTTGTTGCTGACGTTGCTCGGCGTCGGCAGCGCCACGGGAGGGGCGGCGGTGCTGAACAATTACCTCGAGCGGGACGTGGATGCGAAGATGGAGCGGACCCGGCATCGCGCCTTGCCGGCCGGCCTCGTCAGCCCGGAACACGCGCTGGCCTACGGTGTGAGCCTGGTGCTGGCTGGAATCATCGTCCTGGTGCGCAGCGTCAATCTGCTGACGGCGTTTCTGGTCTTGCTGGCGGCGTTTCTCTACGTTGTCGTTTATACGCCGCTCAAACGGCTCACCTGGCTGAACACGACGTTCGGATCGATCCCCGGCGCGATCCCGCCGCTGTGCGGCTGGGCGGCAGCGACGGGCCGGCTCGATCTGGGGGCGTGGGTGCTGTTCCTGATCTTGTTTGCGTGGCAACATCCGCACTTCTACGCCATCGCCTGGATGTTCAAGGAGGACTACCGCAATGCGGGTTTCAAGATGCTGCCCGTGGTCGACCCGAGCGGCGCGAGCACTTTCCGCCAAACGATCTTGTTCGCGACGCTGCTGCTCGGCGTCTCGATTTTGCCCACCGTGATTGGCATGACCGGCAAGGTTTACTGTGCCGGGGCCGTGGTGATGGGCTTGGCGTTACTGACCGTCGGCGCTCTGCTGGCGCACCGGAAATCGTTTCTTGATGCGCGGCGCTTGCTCGAGGCATCGGTGATCTATCTGCCCCTGCTGTTACTCCTCATCATCGTCGATGCCGGCCTCTAGGGGATGATTTGGCATGAGCGGATCCCTCCTCGTGGTCGAAGCACTGACCCACCGCTACGGCGAGCGCACGGCGTTGGACAACGTCAGCTTTCAGGTTGGCAAGGGTGAAATCTTCGGTCTGCTCGGCCCGAACGGCGGCGGCAAGACCACGTTGTTTCGGATTCTCTGTACGCTGATGCAGCCGACCG
Organism: Verrucomicrobiia bacterium; assembly: GCA_035515475.1. GTDB lineage: Bacteria > Verrucomicrobiota > Verrucomicrobiia > Palsa-1439 > Palsa-1439 > DATJBF01. The sequence goes on along the minus strand of DATJBF010000068.1, from coordinate 26,265 downwards.
GGGGGCGGGCCCTCATGGATGGCGGCCCGATCGATCGCCATCGCATCGGCGTGGTCTTCCAGTCACCGGGCCTCGACAAAAAACTCACGGTCCTCGAAAACCTGCGGCACCAGGGACACCTGTACGGCTTGTCGGGTTCGTCGCTGGCGGCGCGCATGATGGAATTGCTGCGACGTTTTGGCGTGAGCGATCGCGCGAACGAGTTGGTGGAAAAACTCTCCGGGGGATTGCGGCGGCGCGTGGAGCTTGCCAAAGGGTTGCTGCACCGGCCCGAACTGTTGTTGCTCGACGAACCGAGTACGGGACTTGACCCGCTGGCGCGCCGCGAGTTGAGCGACTACCTCGAGACGTTGCGCAAGAATGATGGCGTGACGGTGGTGCTGACGACGCACCTGATGGAAGAGGCGGACCGCTGCGACCGGCTGGCGTTGCTCGACCGCGGTCGGTTGGTGGCACTGGATCGACCGGGGGCGCTCAAGGAACAGGTGGGGGGTGACGTCATCTCCATCAGCGCGGGAGAACCCGAACAACTCCGCGAGAAGATCCAGAAACGATTCGGCGTGCAACCGACGGTGGTCGATCACACGCTGCGCATCGAACGGCCCCGCGCCCACGAATTCATTCCCGATCTCGTGGAAGCGTTTCCCGGCGCGATTGACTCCGTCAGCGTGGGCAAACCGACGCTCGAAGACGTGTTCATTCATCTCACGGGGCATCGACTCGGAGTCGACGAGCCATGAACGCCTTGGCACTCCCGACATTGACCTTGTGGCAGCGGGAGATGGTGCGGTTTTTCCGACAGCGCGACCGGGTGGTCGGAGCGTTGGCGACGCCGATTGTCTTCTGGTTGCTGCTGGGACTGGGCTTGGGGAAATCGTTCAAGGCGCTGAACGCCCCCGAGGGGCATGGCTATCTCGAATACTTCTACGCCGGCACGCTGGTGATGATTTTGTTGTTCACGGCGATTTTCTCAACCATCTCGGTCATCGAAGATCGACGCGAGGGTTTCTTACAGGCCGTGCTGGTGGCCCCCGTGGGGCGCCTGGCCATCGTGCTCGGGAAGATCCTCGGGGGCACAGTGCTCGCGTTCGTGCAGGGATTGGTATTCCTGGCGCTGGCGCCGCTGCTTGGGTTGCACCTGACCGTCGTGTCGCTCGCCTGGTTGGTGGCCGTCATGTTCCTCGTATCGTTTGCGCTGACGGGCCTTGGGTTTGTGATCGCCTGGCGGATGGAATCGACGCAGGGCTTTCATGCAATTATGAACCTGTTTTTGATCCCGTTGTGGCTGTTGTCCGGCGCCGTGTTCCCGTCCACCGGCGCGCCGGCCTGGCTGGGTTGGGTGATGAGGATCAACCCGCTCACGTATGGAGTGACCGCATTACGAGAGGGGTTGTACTGGGAATTGCCGCATCCGGATGCGAGCTTGGCGCTGGTGGTGACGACACTGTTTGCGATTGTGATGTTCGCCTTGTCGCTCGCCGCGGCGCAGCGCACAACGCGAGGAGACTTGCAGTGAAAGTAAGAACGATTCTGAATGTCGGGGTGACAAGCATTTTTGCCATCATCGTCGGCTCGATCCTGATGATCGTGGTCCGCGGGGTGTCAACCCGGGCGTCGGCAATGGAAGCGCCTGTGCTGGGGTCGGTGCCCGAGTTTGCGCTCACGGAGGCGGCCGGCACGACGTTGCGTCGGGCGGATTTGCTGGGGAAAGTTTGGATCGCCAGTTTCATTTTCACCCGGTGTGCCTCGGTGTGCCCGATGACCATGCGGCACGAGGTGCAGCTGCAGGCCGAGTTGCCGCGGCGCGACGATTTGCGGTTGGTGAGTTTCTCGGTCGATCCGGATTGGGACACGCCGAAAGTGTTGACCGAGTACGCCCGTATGTTTGGCGCCGACCGGAGCCGCTGGCTGTTCCTCACGGGCGACAAAAGGCAGATCTATCATTTGTCCATCGAAGGATTTCGGCTCGCCGCGCAGGAGGCCGATCCCGCCAAAGAGATGCCCATTCTGCATAGTACGAAGCTGGTATTGGTGGATCGACGGGGCGCCATCCGTGGCTATTACGACAGCACGGATGAAACCGAGTTGCACAAGCTCATTCGCGACGTACGGGAAGTGCTGGCGGAGCGGTCGTGATCGGCACGTCAGAACTGCCGGCGGTGAACGCCACGCTGAATGCGACCAGCGCCGTGTTTCTGGGCCTGGGTTACCGGTTCATCCGCCAGAAACGCGTGGCGGCCCATCGGGCGTGCATGCTGGTCGCCGTCGCGGTATCGGTCCTGTTCCTGGTCTCGTATGTCACCTATCACGCGCAGGTCGGCAGCAAACATTTTGAGGGCCAGGGATGGGCGCGACCTGTTTACTTCAGCATTTTGCTGACGCACACGGTGTTGGCGGTGGTCGTGGCCCTTTATCTGGCGCCGGTGACGCTCTATCGCGCGTTGCGCCAGCGATTCGACCGGCACAAAGTCATTGCCCGCTGGACGCTGCCCATTTGGTTCTACGTCTCCGTGACGGGCGTGGTCATCTACTTCATGCTCTACCATTGGTATGCGCACGCTTAAGCTTGCTCTCACACTGGTGTTCGTCTCAGCGTTTTCGCTTCAGGCTGCCGACACCGGTAGTACAATCACCGGCACGGTTCGCTTGGAAGGCAACCCGCCCTCCATTCCAAAAATCGATGCCGCGTCTGACGCCGACGTGTGCGGAACCGGGCTGCGGGCGGCCCGCGAATTGTTGCTCGGCTCGAACCAGGTGGTGCGAAATGCGATTGTCTATCTTGATGGACCGCCACAAACCAGGGATCCCAATGCCACCAACGCCGGAGTCACGCTCGATCAGCGCGCCTGCGAATTTGTCCCGCGGATCCAGATCGCGCCCGGCGGCGCGCCGCTGCTGATCAAGAACAGCGATCCTGTCCTGCACGTGGTGCGGATTGATTCGATGAGCGGGACCAACGCAGCCCAGACACTGCTGCAGGTTGCGACGCCCTACGCCGGGTATCAGAAAACTTACCGGCTCGCCAACTTCTGCGAGCCGACGCTGCTGCAGGTCAGGTCCGTCAACGGTTACGAGTGGATGGTGGCGTACATCGGCGTGATGCCGCATCCCTGGTCCGCCCTGACGGATGAGAACGGGCGATTCACGTTGCGCAACGTGCCTGCCGGGCGCCACAAGATTTACGCCTGGCACGAAGTGCTCGGCACCTTGACCCGCGAGGTGCGCGTCAGCCGCGGACGGAATGCGGCAGTGGACTTCGGGTTTGCCGGAAGGCCCTGACAAGACAGTCTACGGTTTGGTGTGCGCGCTGCGCGACAAACGCTCCTCGACCACTTTCGCATTTTTCACGTCGCCGAGCGCAGTGAAACACTCGTCCAACGCCCGCCAGACGTCCGGATCGTCAATTCCGTGTTCGACCGCCGGCCGCAGCGTCCGAACCGCCTCGCGATAGCGTTTGGCATGGATGAACGCAACCGCGAGGTTCTTGCGGCCGATGAGCCCGTTCGGCGCGATCTCGACGGCGCGATTTCCGGTGGCGATGGCTTCGTCCAGACGATTGGCGCTCGTATAGTAGGTCGTGAGATTGACCAGCGCCGTGTAACAGTGCGGGTCTTCCGCCAGCGCGTTCTGAAAAAGCGTTTCCGTGTTTGTCCACACGGCGCAACGCGTCGCACTCAGGGCCGTAAGCGCGGTCAGCAGCGCCGCCATGAGCCCCACGACGACGGGTCGCAGGCCGCGCCATTGATCTGCCAAAACGACCAGTCCCATGCTGGTCGGCAACGCCAATCCCAGCACCGCGATGTACGCGTACCGGTCGGCCACGACGTGCGCGCCGACGGGAATCAATCCGATCGTCGGCGACAACGTCACCAGGTAAAACAACCACGACGGCCAGATAATCGGCACTCGTTTCCGGAGAGCGAAGGCTACGCCGAGAACGCCGCAGAACGCCACTCCCCAGCCGACAGCAGTGCCCGATGTCCAACCGAAATCTTCGAACGACGGATATACGGCGGACAGATGCAGCGGCCAAAAGAACTTCCCCACGTAGAAAAACGTACAATAGCCGACCAGGCCGGCTCGCGCCCACAACGGGATTGCTCCCGTGCCCAACACGGTTTCACCCGGGCCACTGGCTTGCGCCACAAACGTGGCTGCGCCGATGACGAGACACACGGCCACAAACGGGATCTTTTCCCCCACGGCCACGCGGCGTTTCCAGAATACGTCCAGCAGCACCAGCACCAACGGGAATGTGACGGCCGCCGATTTCGACAAGGCGGAGGCGATGAACAACAGCAGGCACGCCCAGTAGGCCGCACGTTGACCGCCAACGCCCCAGCGCAAGTAAGCCAGAAGCGCCAGCAAATAGAAGAATGCAAACAACACGTCCTTCCGCTCCGTGGCCCACGCCACCGATTCGACGCGCAGCGGGTGGACGCCGAAAATCGCGGCCGTCAGCATGGCCACGGGCTGTGCGAGCGTCGAGCGGTCGCGGAGAAGCTGGAGCACCAGCACGATTACCAGCACAGTGTCCGCCACGTGAAGCACGAGGTTCGTCAGGTGATAGCCGAAGGGGTTGCGTCCCCAGATCTGGTAGTCGACTGCAAACGACAGCCACGTGAGCGGGCAGTACAACTTGGCGGCCGGCTGGGTGAACATCGCCCACAGATTCGCCGGCGCCAGCGAACGGATCGCCGGGTTTTGGGTGATGTGCGTGTAATCGTCCCACTCGAGGAACTGACCTTGTAGCCCGCGCACGTGGGCGGCCAGCGTCAGCACTGCCACGATCGCACCGCCCAGCCACAACTGTGCGCGGCCAGACTTCATTGTGGCTCAGCCCCTTGAGGCACCGTGCGTTCGTGTTTTTCCACGGCAGCCCGCAGTGACGCGATCCGCGACCGGCTGATTTCAGGGTGCCGGGCTGCTTCGCGCAAGGCAGCCGACGCGTTCTGCCATTGTCCCTCGGCCACGAAACACTCCGACAGAGTCAGCCAGACCTCGGAATCGTCCTCGCCGCGTTCGACCGCCGGGCGCAGCACCCTGATGGCCTCGTGCGGTTGACCAGCCTGTTGGAGCGACCAGGCGAGGTTCTTGATGCCCAAGAGGCCCGCTGGCCAGATTTCAATCGCGCGCCGGCCATAGGCGACGGCTTTGTCGTAGTGCTGGGTCCGCCGATACCACGAGCCGAGCTTCACGTACGCGATCCAGCACCGCGGATGCTCTTGCAAGACGCTTTGAAACAGTGTCTCCGTGTTCGCCCAGATCAACGTTCGGTGAACGCTCAGGAGTGTGAGAAACGACAGGAGCAACGCGATCCCGACGCTCAAACAGGATGAGATGATGCGTGGTTTCGACTGGGCGGCCGACAGAAGACTTGTCATTCCGCACGCGGTCGGAATGGCCAGGCCGATCAGCGGAAGATAGCTGAACCGGTCGGCGACCACTTGCATTCCGACCGGCAGGAGACCGATCGTCGGGGAAAGGGTGCAGAGGTAGAACAGCCAGCACGGCCACAAAATGGGAATCCGTCGCCGGACAGCCCAGATGGTCAACGTGACCACACCGAAAGCGATCAGAAACCCCATGCTCCTGAGCGGGGTCCAGTTCATCTCGTGCCAGGCCGGGTAAACAGCACAGAGATGGAACGGCCAGAGAAACTTTCGGACGTAAAACAGCGCGCAATAGCCCACCAAACCCAGCCGCACCCAGACCGGCACGAGATCCGTCCCGGCGACCGCGTCTCTCGGGCCGCTGACTTGTGCCATGACCGTTGTCGCGCCCACGATGAAACTGACCATGAAAAACGGGATCTTGTCACGCCACACAATGCGTTTGGCCCAGTACCGGTCGAGCAGCAATGCGACCAACGGAAACGTCACGGCCGCGGACTTCGATAAACCGGACAGAATGAACAGGATCAAACACGCCCAGTACGCGGATCGACGACCTCCCTTCACCCATCGCCGATACGTCTCCGTCGCGAGCAGAAAGAAAAAGGCGAAGAGTACATCCTTGCGTTCGGTGATCCAGGCAACCGATTCCACGCGCAGCGGATGCACGCCAAAAACCGCGGCAGCCAGGAGGCCTGCCGCCCACGCCGAAACTCTGACTTTCTGTTGCTCGGGGCTGGTGCCCGATGATTGAGGGGAAGGAGCGCTGGCGAAAAGACGATACACGATCGCCAACACGAGCAACGTGTTGGCCACGTGCAACAGGAGATTGGTCAGATGATAGCCGAGCGGGTTGCGGCCCCAGATTTGGTAGTCCACGGCATACGACAGCCAGGTGATCGGGCAATACAACTTCGCAATCGGCTGGGTGAACATCACCAGCAGGTTGTGCGGGTTGATGGCCCGGATCACCACGTTCTGAGTGACATGGGTATCGTCGTCCCAGCGAACGAAGTCGCCCTGGAGGCCGGGAAGATGGGCGGCCACGGCGAGCAAGGCAATCAGAAGTGCACCAAGATAGCGGCCGCGAGTGGTCGATAACGTCGCGTTCATGGCGCGCGCAAACGGTTCACAAACTACGTCAGATGAGTCGACACGATCTGGCTGACGAGCCGATTGTCGGCGCGGCCGGCAACCTTGGCCTGGACGGCTTTCATGACCTTGCCCATGTCGGCTTTCGTCGTGGCACCGACTTCGGCGATGGCGGCCTTCACGATCTCTTCGAGTTGCGCCTGAGGGATTTCCTCCGGCAGGTAGGACTTCAGGACAGCCAACTCCGCTCTTTCTTTCTCGACCAGATCCGGGCGACCGCCCTTCTCAAAACCTTCGATGGAATCCTGCCGCTGTTTGACCTGTTTCTTGATCACGACGACGACGTCAGCGTCGGTGAGTTTCTCCTGTTTCTTCTCGATCTTGTAGTATTCGACCGCCGATTTGAGCAGGCGGAGAGTCGACAGGCGGGCGGCGTCCTTCGCGCGCAGTGCCTCCTTCATGTCCGCCGCGATTCTATCCAGCAACATGCGCGCTAGAGTAGGCGGCGGTGCCGTTGCTTGTCAACCTCACGCGCAGCGTGGGCTCGCGGTCACTCGCGGAGAGTGACGACCAGAACAATCCAGTCGTCTCCGACTCCGGGTCCCTTGATGAACAGGTGGTTGCCCTCGGCGATCTTGACCGTGGTCTTCACGAGCGAGGCCTTCCCCGACGTCCATTCCAGGTCCATCTCGTGCATTCTTTGGGAAGTTGATTTGGGGGTCACGAAGACGACGAATCCTTCGCCGAGGTTGAGGCGGTAGGTCTTGTGTTCCCGCAGGACTTCCTGTTGGACGCCGAGGAGTTGATAATACTCGTACCCGAATCGCCTCTTCAGCCTGGGCTCAATATCTCTAAGACTCGGGTCGGTAACCTTTTTGTCGTTGGAGGCACGAATCAGCCGCGCCTCGATGGACGCGGCCTGCGTGCTGCCAGCCACCAACAAGGCCAGTAGAGCGACGAGGAGCGAACGCATGTTAGCTGTCGAGATTCGCGAACTCCGTCTTCATCGCGTTCATGTTGGGCGTCCACGGCAAACCCGACACCCAGATCACCGTCACCTGTGCGTCTTGCGATTCGAACGCCGTGGCGGTCGTGTTGGGAATGGCCGTCTTCAACTTCTCAACCTCCGCGAAACGGGCCGGCCTCGTGGCCGGAACGCCGTGGGGCACAGGCGATCGCCCGGGCATCTGGACCAGCCAGATGACGCTGACTGCGGCAATGACCGCTACAGTTGTGGTCGCCACCGTGAACTGATGCCGCAGCAGCCAATCGGGCACCCCCAGTTTGGGCACGGGCAGATGGACCGGCTCTTCCCCGCGGCGCTTGATTTCCCTCTTCACCTTGGACCAGAAGAATTCAGGTGAATCGCTCATTTGCACCGCGGGCGGGTTGGCCTGCAACATGCGCCGGACGTGCCGCTGACGTCGGTACTCGCTCGCGCACACCGGACAGGCACGCACATGCCGCACCACCAGCCAACGGCGAATCCCCCTCAATTCTCCATCGAGCAATCCGCTGAGGGCTTCTGTCTGGTGGCGGCTCATAGGGTTTCTCTCAGCAGTTTCTGCAAATGTTTCCTGGCGTAATGCAACCGCGACATGACCGTGCCAATTGAGCAGCCGATGGCCTTCGCGATGGCCGCGTAATCCAATCCCTCAAACTCCCGAAGCTGAATGACGGCCCGGTGCTGAGGCGAAAGCTCCAGGAGCGCCGCGTCAATCTGTTCACGCAGTTCCTTGCGCTGGGCCTCAATCGCCGGCGACGGATTCGCCGAGGGCGGCTCCGCAACGCTCGCCTCCGTGTCGGGATCGGTTCCCTCTGCAAACGAAGTGAGGGGCCGGCGCTCGCGGCGGCGGACGAAATCGATCGCGAGGTTGGTCGTGATCCGGTAAATCCAGGTGTAAAACGACGCGTTCTTCCTGAACCGGCAGATCCCCTGCCACCCGCGGACGAACGCTTCTTGGCACAGGTCGGTCGCATCTTGTTCGTTGCGCAGCATGCTGAAGGCAAGGCCGTAGACCTTGTTGCGGTAGCGGCCCACCAGTACCTCGTAGGCATCGAGGTCGCCCTCTTGGCAACGCTCCACCAACTCACGGTCGTCGAATTCGTGTCGTGCGGCTTCATGCGTAGAATTCGACGCCGCTTCTACCGGAATATTCACAGGAATTCTGGCTGCGTCTTCCATTAGCCCTTGACCACGCCGACGGGCCGCAGGCGGGCCACTTTTCTCGCAATGCCCGCATTATGGCATACATCCACGACGGTTTCCACGTCTTTGTAGGCCCACGGCGCTTCCTCTAATGCCGTGCCGCGGCCCTGGGCCATCATATAAACTCCGCGCTCGGCCATTTCTCTCTGTAAATCCTGGAAACTATGCTCCTTCTTCGCTCGCGCCCGGCTCATCATTCGCCCCGCCCCGTGGCAGACTGTGCCCCACGTTTGCTCCATCGCCTCTGGCGTGCCCACCAGCACAAACGAATACCGTCCCATGTCACCCGGCACGAGCACCGGCTGGCCGATCGGTTTGTACCGGTCCGGCAACAGCGGATGGTTCGGCGGGAACGCCCGTGTCGCTCCCTTGCGATGGACGCAGACCGTTTTCTCATAGCCATCCACCTCATGGCGTTCCAGTTTGGCGATGTTATGCGGTACATCATAGACGAGTTCCATGCCCAGCTCGCGCGGTGAGATGCGCAGCGCATGTAGGAACGCCTGTTCCGTCTTCGCCATCAACACCTGCCGATTGGCGAACGCGTAGTTGGCCGCGCAGCGCATCGACGACAGATACTCTTCGCCTTCGGGGGAACGGACCGGAGCGCTCACGAGTTGGCGGTCGGGCAAATGAATCCCATATTTCTGCGGCGCGTGGCGTAGCACCTTCAAGTAATCGTCGCACACTTGATAGCCGAATCCGCGCGAGCCGCAGTGAATCATCACCACGACCTGCCCTCGGAACAATCCCATCACGTCGGCCGCGTCCTCGTGGAAGATCTCCTCTACAATCTGCACCTCGAGAAAATGATTGCCGCTGCCGAGCGAGCCGAGCTGGCCCTGGCCGCGCTCCAGCGCGCGCTCGGTGATGTTCGATGGCTCAGCGTCGGCGAGTTGGCCGCGTTCCTCGATGAAATCCAGGTCCTCCGGCTCGCCAAAACCGCGGTCGACGGCCCAATGCGCGCCCTGGTGCACGCACTGCTTCTCGTCGTGAATCGAAAGCTTCAAATCGCTGCCGCGGCCGAGTCCGCAGGGAATGTCGCGGAACAATTGCGCGACCAGTTCCTTGATGCGCGGTGCGACCCCCTCGTGTTTGAGGTTCGTGCGCATCAGGCGTACGCCGCAGTTGATGTCGTAGCCGACGCCGCCCGGCGAGATCACGCCGCCCTGATTCGGGTCGGTCGCGCAACAACCGCCGATGGGGAAGCCGTAGCCCCAATGAATGTCCGGCATGGCCAGCGAATACTTCTGGATGCCCGGCAGGAAGGCGACGTTGGCGACCTGTTCCAGACAGTTGTCGCCCACGATGTGCTCCAGCATTTTCTCGGTGGCGTAAATCCGCCCCGGCACCCGCATGCCCGACTTGTACGTCACGGGCAACTCCCACAGGCAATCGTTGACCTTTTGCAGGGGATTCACGACGCGAGTTTAGCTCCCGATGCCGATCGGTTCAAGGCCTGCATCCGGGACGGTTCGCTCGGGCTGCGCTCGAAATGGCGGTTACTTCTCGATCACCGAATCGGGAAGCTCGTTGCGGTCTCCCGGGCGAGCCGGAAAATGTCGAGCCAGCGACTCACCTGCAGCGGCGATGCCGTGAACGATTCCGTCGACGAACTTCGACTGCTGAAACAACGTGCGCATTCCCCCTGCGACCCGTTCCCAGAATTCCTGGCCGCATTTGGCGTGCACGGCCTCGTCCCCCAGGATCGCGAAGTTCCGCGACTCGGGCGCGACAAAAATCAGGACCGCATTGCGGTACTTGGTTTTGTCCATCCCCAACTTGAGAAAATGGCGCACGGCGGCGTGATGAACGTCGCGGACCTTTCGATGACTCACGTACACGCGGATTTCTCCGGAGGTGTGTTTTTCAGCATCGGCGATGGCCGCCACGATTCTCTGGTGATCGAGTTGGCTGAATATCTGTTTCGTTTTCATTGCTTACCAGCTTCCACCTGCGCCGCCGCCCCCAAAGCCTCCGCCCCCGCCCGAGAATCCACCCCCCGACGAGAATCCGCCGCCCCCGCCGCCGAAACCGCCCCCAAAGCCTCCCCAAAAAATTGGTCCCATCCCGTAGCTCCTGGTTCGTCCGCCACGGCCATAAACCGTTCCCGCGACCGAATAACTGAGCAGCCGCGCGAACAGGGTGAAAAAGACCAGGGCGACGACGAGAGCAGTCAACCAAGAGTGCGTCGGGGCCCCTTCCGCTGCGGTGTGACCGGTCCCGGTGTATTCGCCGCGCGTTGCCTGGAGAATCGCCGCCACGCCGGCCCGTAGGCCGCCAGCGAAGTCGCCCGCGCGGAAACGGGGTTTGATCTCGTTCTCGATGATCCGCTTGGCGAGGGCGTCGGGCAGGGCGCCTTCCAGACCGTACCCGACCTGCAGGTACATCTTCCGGTCTTGGATGAAGACGAACAGCACCGCCCCGTTGTCCCGGCCTTTCTGTCCCACGTGCCATGTGTGCGCGACGCGGACCGTGTAATCTTCAATCGAGGAATCCGACTGCATCTTGGGATAGATTACGACGACGATCTGGCTGGACGTTTCCCGCTCGAACTGTTCCAGCTTTTGGTTCAGCTCGGCGGCTGTCGCCGGCGATACGACATTCGCATAATCGTTGAAATACTGTTTCGGTGACGGCGGGATTACCTCAGCCGTCGTTGCCGGGAGCAGGGCCAGCAAACCTGCCAGAACGCAGAGTGACTTGAGACCGGGCAATGGGGACCTCTACTTCGCGGGCGTTCCTTGGAAATTGAACTCGACCTTGGGAGGTTTCTCCGCCCCGGTCGTTGCCGTGAAATACGGCTTCTCCTTGAATCCGAATGCGCCCGCATACGCCAGCGTTGGAAAACTCTTGATCGCCGTGTTGTACCGCTGCACGACCTCGTTGTACCGCCCGCGCTCGACTGCGATCCGATTCTCAGTACCCTCCAGTTGCGCCTGCAACTCCAAAAAGTTCGAGTTGGACTTCAATTCCGGATAACGCTCCACGACCACCAGCAGTCGGGATAGGGCCGAGGTCAATTGCCCTTGGGCCTTCTCGAATTCCGCGAATTTGGATGAATCGCTCAAGGCTTGGCTGGCATCAACCTTCCCAACCGAGGCGCGCGCCTGAGTGATTTCCACCAGGGTCGACTTCTCAAAGTTCGCCGCTCCCGAAACGGTGGCGATCAGGTTTGGGATGAGGTCGGCACGCCGTTGGTAGACATTCTGCACTTGCGACCACTGTTTCTCGACTTCTTGCTGCAGGCTGACGAGCCGGTTGTAGCCGCAGCCTTGCAGCAGCGTCATCATCGCGAGCATTCCAACGACAATCCGGTTCTGCATGGTTCTCCTTGTTGAATTGGTTCGCATCCTTAGGATAACGCGCTTCCGGTGGTTTTCAAAACAATTGCCGGCGACTACCGCGTACGGACTTTGCCCGATCGTGACGGAACTCTCGCGTGGCGATTGCCAATCTAAGACTCGCTCGTCGGTGGCTGGGCGAGGAACTCCCTGACCAAAGCGCGCGCCCGGTCAGCATCGTGTTGGAAAACAAGGATGCCGCCGACGCGATTGCTGCCGCTCAATTCTTCAGCCACGTCCAGTGGTGACACCGAGGGGGGCGACTCCAGAGAAGCCTCGATTCCGTTCTCGCGAAGGTAGTTCACAATCAGGTTGCCTTCCCATTCGCTGCCGGCTTTGTGGATCGGCACAAGATCTTCGGAATCCAATGGGTTTGGTTCGCTCATGTTTCCCGACAATACTAGGGCAGATCAGCGCGTTTCGCAACCGGCCGTAGGCGGTATCATTCGCCCGACGACGTAAGGCCCGTTGAATCCTACACACGCCGATGGCTGAATAGTTTCGCAGACGGAGACGCCCCTCGCCCTGATTGCGGAGGACTCACGAGAACGCCTGCGGAAGTCCGGCTGGTTGTCACGGGCCATTTCGAATGGGCTGCCTTCCCCATGAAGAGCCAGAAGTTCATCCCGTTGCTGGTCGTGGTGACGGGGCCGCTGGCCTATCAGAACAGCTTCACGGGTGCTTTCGTCTATGATGACGCAAAGTCAATTATTGAGAACCCGACGATCCGATTTCTCTGGCCGATCTGGCGATGCCTGTCGCCGCCGCATCGAGGTGGCCTGACGGGAGAAGGCCGTCCCCTCATCAATCTTTCCCTGGCCATCGGACTGGGATTTCTCACGGGCCGGCGCAATCAGGATTACCGGAGCGAAGTCGCTTTCTGGAGCGACCTGGCTGCCAAGAGTCCCAGTAACCCCCAGACGTACTACAACTTGCGGATCGCCCTCGAGCGGACGGGTCGCGAATCGGAGGCGATTGCGCGCTACGAGCAGGTGGTGCGGATCACGCCCGATTTCGCCGAGGCACAGAGGGCGCTCGCGCGACTGCGAGCCGCTCGCTAGCGGATAACGAGTTGACTCTCCGACCAACGAGACCGCCTCGTGGGCAGTCTCCCAAGAGAGGTGTTTCTGGATTTGGATCTGAAGAACGCGCGTCTCTTCTTTCATAAAAAGGGGCGCAGCCGCAGGTTGGTTCACCGAGTCGTGAACGAGGCGTTGTCGTTTGTTATTCCGCCTCTGTCCGACGGCTGCGCTCCACAACAAGATTCGTTCAGGGTGCCAAGCGGATGCGGTAGTAGCGGGTTGGAACGTTGGTGGCACCCTGCATGTCCGTATAGTTCGTGACCGTGTCACCGCTGACGTTGATGATGACGGTTGCGCCGCTGATGTCTTGGAAGCCATTGGTGCTGTAACCGCCGTAAGCGTCACCCGCCGTTGCTTGTACGACGTTGGTCCGCACCCCCGCGGTCGACCAAGTGATGAGAACGTTGTTGCTGCTGTCGGTCGCCACCGAGGTAATTCGGAACACCGAAGCCGCGCTGGTCGGATCTGTGCCCGCCAGGAATTCGTTCGTGTTACTCATGCCATCGCCGTCGGGATCAGCGGTAGCGGCCGCGGCCGGATTCGTGGCGTAGCCGGCGCCGAAGTACTGCAGCTGCCAACACCCGAATGAATCCGTCAACACCGTGATCGTGACCGAGGCGCACGCCGAGTTGTAGCTGCACGGCGCTCCATCTTCATAACGCCCGTAGTAAGTCGTGGTCGTCGTCGGACTGACGCTCAAGCCGTTGCCCGTGCCCACCGATGTGCCGCCGCACGAGCCGCTATACCAGTGAATCGTCTCGCCGGTCCCGCCGCCACCACCGTTGAGGGTCAGCGTTGTCGATTGTCCGTTGCAGATGGTTGTCGCCGCAGCCGTGGCCGAATTCGGATCAGCAGATTTCACGTTCACCGTCAGTGCGGCCACCGACGAGGTGGCACTGCCGCTCGCATTGGCGACGATGCATCGGTAGTTCGCCGCGTCGCTGGCGGATACGGGAGACACGGTCACCACGTTCGAAGTCACACCGCTGAAATCGCCCCCGTTGCTCAAGTTGACGCTGTTGGTCTGCCATTGATAGGAAAGCGGGTCGGTGCCGCTGGCGGTGACGCTAAACTTGGCCGTGGCACCGGCACAGACGTTTGTCGGTTGAGGCTGCTGCGTGATCGAAGGCGGGGTACCGCCACCGCCGGTCGCCACGATGAAGTTGGTCCGGGTGAACGTATTGCTCCCGCTGGAGCCGCTGACGGTCAAACTGACCGTGAAAGTACCGGCGCTATACACGTGGTTGACGGCATTGATTGTCGTGATGTTTGTCGTGCCGGTGTCGCCAAAGTCCAAGAGTCGATTGGTGATGTCACCCGTCGAATAGTCGTGGAATGTCACCGTCAAGGGAGCCGCTCCTGTGACCGGGCCGCCATCGAACAAGGCCAAGGGCCCGCAGGTGTTGACTCCCGCACCCCGGGTTACGAGGTCCTTCACATTAACGGCTGGATCCAAGGTGTAGGGATACGGGGGCGTGTAGATGGTAGCATTACTGTTCACAGCCCAGGTGGGTTGGGTGGCGCCGTTCACAAATACGTTGTTGGTATAACCGATCTCATACCGCACGCCGTCGCTGTAATCTTTCCAAGGATTGTTGACACCATCGAAGTAAGAATTCTCGAGACGGATATGGCAGTTAGTGCCTACGCCAACGCAGTAAAGGTTGCCCGGGCAGCCATAGTAGTTGTTATAGACGTGGTTCTGGCCGAACCGGACCCGGGGCATCCGCTCCGTGACGTTCGTGCTGTACCAATTGTGGTGCCAGGTAATGTGGAGCTTGTTGCTGTCCGCGAGAAAGCTGTCGTCGCTGCCGACGAGATCACCGAACGTATGGCTGCCCGCGGCTGCGAAATGGAACTTGCACCAGGAAACGGTGACATAATCACCCGTCTTGGTGATGCTGAAGCACTCGTCGTGAGCCTCGGAAAAGTCGCAGTGGGTGACAAAAACGTGGTGACCGCCGTTGATAACGTCCAGGCAATCATCGCTGGTGATCGGCCCGCCCACCATGGTCAGGTTCGAGATGATGACGTTGCTAGAGCCCTTGTCTACGCTGATTAGACCGTGGATCGTTCCGCCTGAGCAGGCCCCGATGATGGTCTTGGATGATGTAATAGTAGTAGTGTCCCCAACGCTGCCCAAGTCGCCCTGAACGATCACGACCTGAGGACCAGACGCTTTGATGGCGTTCTGGAATGCCGAAGCGGTGGTGACGGTCGTGGTCGGGCCGCCTTCGCCGCCCGTTATATTCCAATTTGTGGTGCCGCTGACCGTGCAAAAACCGTCCACGGCAAAGGCCGAGGAGTAGGCGCCACAGATCAGAATCGCCAGAGCAAACAGTATCCTTTTCATAGTCGCTTCCATACTTTTCGGAGTAGATTTATCGCCATCTTGGGCTGTCGTAAGGTAAGGGAGAAGTATGCCAGAAAGATGAAAGACAAAGACGACCCCTAAACTAACCAGCCAGCCTGTACATTTTTGTAAGCCTTAATCCTCGGATCTTTATAGCTAATCCCTTGTGGCTAGTCAAGTTTGGAGATCAATCGGTAGTGGTGTGGGACGCGGACACCGTGACAACGCGGTGGTGAAGCTCAAGGTGATCAACGAGATAGAGGGTGAGTCTGTTCGATGGGGATTTTGAGGGAGAATCCTTCAACGCGTAGGCGGCTATGATCTTGCCCCACGGCCCTCATACTCCTACAGCGCGATGTCGTCCGTCTACTGAGCAGTCCGCAGTCGCGCCAGGTTATCTTTGGCTTCGGCGAAATCCGGCTTGATCCGCAGCGCCTGCTGGAAATGTTCGATCGCTTCCGGTATCCGGCCCACTTGCTTCAAGGCGATCCCCAGGTTGTAGTGCGCTTCCAGGTAATCGGGCTTGAACCGGACCGCTTCCTCCCAATGTCCGATGGCCTCTTGCACCCGGCCCGCTTGCCACAAGGCGACTCCCAGGTTGTAGTGTGCCTCGGCGAAATCCGGTTTGATCCGCAGCGCTTGCTGCAACTGTTCGATGGCTTCTCTAACCCGGCCCGCTTCCAACAGCACGTTTCCCAGATTGTTGTGCGCCTGGACGTAGTCAGGGTTGATCCGCAGTACCTGTTCATACTGCTCGATCGCATCTGTAAGCTTGCCCATGTGCTCCAGAATGTTTCCCAAGTTGTTGTGCGCGTCGGCCAAACTGGAATCAAACCTCAGGGCCTGTTCATACTGCCCAATCGCTTCCTGGTTTCTGCCTGCTCGTTGCAGGGCCGTCGCCAAGCTGTAATGCGGCCCCGCGTAGTTCGGAAATTTGGCCACCGTATCACTCCAGAGAGCAACTTCGCTTCGGTAATCCTGATTCCGTCGCCAGGTGAGGAATCCCAGCCCGATCGCCACCGCAACGAAAACCGCCAAACTTCGCCGGCCCACTGCCGAATAGAGCCCCAACACCACCAGGCTCACCACCACTGCCGATGACAGGTACATGCGGTGTTCGTACAGCGCATCGTGAAGCGGGATGAAACTCGAACTCGGCGCCAAGATCAGAAAGAACCACGCGCCCACAAATCCCCAGGCCTGCCGCGACTTCGAGGTCGGGGCCGGATTCTTTCTCCACGCCCATGCTGACGCTCCCACGAGGATTGAAACCACAACTGCAGGCGGCAAGATCCTCAACCATGTGTTGGCGATCGGCCACGGATGATTGAGACAGAGCGGTGATGGCCAAACGGATAACCGCAGGTAATAGAGGATCACACCCGGTTCGGTCGCCAAGTACTCCCACCACCGGAGACCAAGCCGCCGCGCATTCATCGCCGTCGTGGCAACAGGGCCGGCCGAGACCACCACAACGCCCAACAAGATCCATGTGCTGGCCAGAGCAACATACAGCGGCCAACGGCGCCGCCATGCCTCCCGGAACGATGCAGAAACAAATGCCCGGTCGTAAAGGAGCACCATCAGTGGGGCGGAAACCATCACCTCCTTGCTGACCATCCCCAACGCACAAGCCACGACCGAGAGCGCAGACCAAGGCGCCGACGGTAGGGCCGCACTGCTGCGCGGCCAGCCCTCGGACGCGGAGCACCGCGTCCCTACCAAATTTTGGAGCGGAGCTGATTCAACTCCGCGTATAAAGCAATACAGCGTGAGCAAGTAGAACAGTCCCATCAACGATTCGGCCCGCTGAATGATGTAGGTCACCGACTCGGTGTTCAGCGGATGAACCGTCCAGAGCACCGCTGCCGCCAGTGCCAATTCATCGGCCGCAGCGCCGAACTTCAACACCAGTGGCGGGGTCAGCAGCATCCGACGCACAATACCCAACAGGGTCAGTCCCGCGAGAATGTGAACGGTCAGGTTGAAGGCGTGGTAGCCCCACACGTTGTAGCCGCCGACGGCGTAGTTGACCGCCAGCGACAGATTGATGAGTGGCCGGCCTTCCACCGTAAGCCCACCCCGATGCGGAGGAGACAGGCATCGCCAGATCGGCCAGAGATGCCGGATCGTCGGGTTGTCGAGAATTGCCTCCAAATCATCGAGGACGAACGCGTCCCTGAAGCTATTGAGATAAGCGATGAGTCCCGCGGCAATGAGCAGCAACGGGATGAACTTCCGTGCTTTCATCAGGAAGCTAGTCTATTCAAATGTGCGGGCCGCAGCCAGCCCCGAAAGCCTTGGATGTTGTAGCCCGGCCCACTCTGTCGGGGCGTCGCCACTCGCTGCCTGCACGGCGGCAGAGCGTCGTGGCTACATATTCGCCCCAGGCACCGTAGCGGTGCGAACTTTCCCTCTGCCGCATCTGAGGTGATCACTTACTGAGCAGCCCGCAGGCGTGCCAGATTATTACTGGCTTCGGCGTAATCCGGGTTGATCCGTAGCGCTTGTTCGTAGTGATCGATCGCCTCCTGTACCCGGCCTACTCGCGAGAGGGCAAATCCGAGGTTGTTGTGCGCCTCAGCGTAGTCGGGTCTGATCCGCAACGCTTGTTCGTATTGCTTGATGGCCTCCGTCGTCCGGCCCGCTTGCCACAAGGCGACCCCCAGATTGTTGTGCGCTTCGGCGTAGTAGGGCTTGATCCGCAACGCTTGTTCGTATTGCTCGATCGCCGCCGCCGTCCGCCCCAGTTGCCACAAGGTGACTCCCAAGTTGTAGTGCGCCTCGGCGTAATCGGGCTTCAGCCGCACCACTTGCTCCCAATGTCCGATCGCCTCCGGCGCCCGACCCACTTGCCTCAAGGCGATCCCCAGGTTGTAATGCGCTTCGACGTAATCGGGTTGGAACCGCACCGCTTGTTCCCAATGCTCGATGGCCGCTTGCACCCGGCCCACTTGCCACAAGGCGACTCCCAGGTTGTAGTGTGCCGCGCCAAAATCCCCCTTAATCCGCAGCGCTTGATTCAAATGCTCAATGGCTTCTCCAACCCGGCCCGCTTCCAAGAGCGCATTTCCCAAGTTGTTCTCCGCCGGGGCATAGTGAGGGTCGAATTGTAGAGCCTGGCGGTACTCTCCGATTGCTTCTGCGCGCCTGCCCATCTGTTTCAGAGCGTTCCCCAGGTTGTTGTGCGCCACGGCGTAATCGGGTTTGATCCGCACGGCCTGCTCGTACTGTGCGATTGCCTCCTGGTCCCGGCCGGCCTGTTCCAGAGCAACCCCCAAATAATTGTGGGCGACCGCCACGCCATTCTTGACCACGTTGTCCCGCCAGAGCGTTACATCGTCCAAATAAACGCGGCCCCGTATCCAAGTCGCATCGAAGAACACCGTCAACACAATGACGGCGATCATCGCGCCCAAAGGCCGTCCCCCCTCGCCGATTCGACGGCACATCCTATCCCCGCCGGCGACCACCAAGGCGATCACCCCGACGATCGAGTAGTACTGCCAGTGATCCGCCACGAGCCCCAGTTCATAGAAGGCTTGATCGAAAAACCCCAGCACCGGGAAGAGCATCACGACGAAATAGCCCAGCCCAAACAATAATGGCCGTCCCCAGGTTTGACGTTTCCACCAGAAGACCAGAAAACAACCCACCAAGATCACTCCCGGGACATAAGAAACCCAGCGCGCTGGATCGATCTCCCACTTTGGATAAATCACGGTCAGATCGATCGGCAGCAATGCTTCATGCAGGTAAAACCACGGGGCCCGACCGGCTGTAGCCAGACGAGAAGGAAACCCTCCAGGCAGCACGACGGTTCCTCCCAAGGCCCGGTGATGTTGGACGATGGTCACCAGCGCCAGAGCCAAGGCGGACAAAAAATACGGCGCACTACGGAGCAGGTCTTTCCCCCTGACCCGGCCGTGCCGCCACCACAGGCAGCCCAGGATTACCACGGGGAGCATGACCACCGCTGTTTTGGTGAGCATTGCCAACAGTCCAGCCGCCAATGAACAGCCATACCAACGCCACCTCCGACCGCTCGATGAGTCGTTCGTTTGGGGCAGGCGATCTTCTTCGTCGAACCGCAAATACAATAGGATGGCCAGAGCGTAAAAGAACATCGAGAGTGTGTTCTTCTGCTCGCTGATCCAAGCCACAGTGGCTACGTTCACCGGGTGAATCGCAAAGACCAGCCCCGCCAACCAGGCTCCCGGAATCTTCAGCCGCCGCAGGATGATCCACACCAGGACAGCATTGACCGCGTGCAGCAACACGTTCACCACGTGGTAGCCCCTCGGGTTGGCGCCCCACCGCCGCCACTCCAGCCACCACAAACTCCAGGTTAGCGGACGATAATCCGGAGATTCTTTGGTAAACCAGAATCGATACAACCCGTCGGCGGCATGGACCATCTCGTTGTCCTTGATCAAGTTAGAGTCATCAAAAACAAAGCCATCGCGCATGGCGGGCAGGTAAGCCATCACGGTCAGCACCATGATGAGGCCGGCTCCCACGCCCAGCGATCTCCACGTGTTCTTCATCGAGGGATTGATCTCGTTGTCATTGTTTTCGACTCCATCTCCTAAATTGCTTCCACCTGCCCGTCAACCGTCAAGTCAGGAATGCGCAATGAGATGCGGTTGGGCGCATCTGGATACTGTCGCCAATGGATGACAGCCTTTGTAGCCGCCCCGCTCTGTCGGGGCGCCTTCCCGCACGGCGATTCACCCCGAAAGCTTTCGGGGCAGGGAACGCCGTGGCTACAAGGTGCGCCTCGCCCCGCGCAGCGGGGAGAGGCCGGGCCTGCCAACGGCGGGCACGGGTGAGGGGTTATCGCACGCTGCAATTGCACGGTTCCGGCTAAGAACCCTCACGGCTTACGCACGCTCGTCCCGTCGTCAGATGGATGGTAAGCGTGTCCACTGCGATACAGTTCCAATCGCGTCTCGATCTCCCCGACCAACTGCGGATCCTCGGCCGTGCGCGCCAACTCCACCGCTCTCTGCGCGGTGCCGACCGCCTCGTCGAATCGGCCGGCCGCGGCGTAGGCGATGGCTAGGGTGTCGACGCACGTCGCCTCCTGATTGCCTGTAAGTGCGCAGGCCCGCTGCGCCAAGCCAATGGCTCGAACCGGGTCCCCCGCCCGCCGCGGGTGCCGTCGTCGCCAATAGCCGCGCCAGATTGTTGACCGCTCTGGCGGAGTCAGGCATGAGTTGCGCCGCCGTCTCCTGGTGATCAATCGCTTCCCGCACCCGGCCCACATGCGCCAGCGCCAGTCCCAGATTGCTGTGGGCTTCGGCGAAATCGGGCTTGAGCCGCACCGCTTGCTCCCAGTGCGGGATCGCCTCCCGCTCTTTGCCCAGCCGCGCCAGGGCCAGCCCCAGGTTGTAATGCGTCTCAGCGTGATCGGGGTTGATCCGAAGCGCTTGGCCGTAATGCGCCATTGCCTCTTCGAGGTTGCCGGCTCGTGCCAGCACGCTGCACAAATGACAATGTCCACTCCGCTCCGCCAGCTCCCACCAGACGTTCTTCCCACCACACCGTCATCAGCCCCAGCGCCGCCCCCAAGCCAAACAGCGGAGCCAATGCCCTGGCATCGCGCTTTTCAATGCGACCGCCCTTCCACCACAGCAGCAATACGAGCACCGCCGGTAACGAACACGTCACCGTCTTGCTCAGCAAGGCGCACAGAAAGAACGCGAGAGACAACGGATAGAACCGCCAATCCCGGGCCCTGACCACACTCCCGTTCGTCAATGGCCGAAACCGGAAATAGGCCAGAGCTGCCAGCAGATAGAACAGGCAAGAAAGAACATTCTTGCGTTCGGTCACCCAGGCTACCGATTCCACCATCACCGGATGAAGTGCAAAGATGGCCGCAGCCCACCATGCGCCTGCAATCTCCAAGCGACGTAGGACGCGCCAGAGCAGGACGGCGTTCGCAGCATGCAACAGCACGTTGACCAGGTGATACCCGAAAGGTTGCAGCCGCCAGAGGCGGTACTCCAGCCAGAAACTGGTAAAGACCAGCGGATAGTACTGCGGGGTGGTCCCCGGCTTGAACCAGATTTCTCCCAAGCCATTCGGCGTGCGGAGCGCCTGATTTTCCGTCACGTAGGCGTTGTCATCCCAGAGGAACCCGCCGCGCAGCGCCGGGAGGTAAGCGACCAGGACGAGTACGACGAGAGCCGTAGCCAGGAGCCAGCACCGGTTCTTCCAATGTCTGTTTAGGAGCGTTGTGGACACCGTAGTTCTTCTGGGCTCGGCAGCATTCCCTGTCGGGTTAACCTTTTACTGGGTTGCCCGCAACCGCGCCAGACCCTGCTGCGCTTTGGTGAAATCGGGATCAATCTGCAGCGCCTGCTCATACTGTTCCATCGCCTCTGGCACTCGCCCCGTTCGCTCGAAGGCGACTCCCAGGTTGTAATGCGGATCGGCGAAATCGGGCTTGATCCGCAGTGCTTGGTCATACTGTTCCATCGCCTCGGGCACGCGACCCACCTGGATGAAGGCATTCCCCAAATTGTTGTGCGCCTCGGCGTCATTCGGTCTGCTCCGCAGCGCCTCCTGGAACTGGCTGATCGCCGCATTGAAATTGCCCGTTTGCGCCAGTGCAAGTCCCAAGTTGTAATGCGGATCGGCGTACTCGGGCTTGAGCCGCAACGCTTCTTCCCAATGACCGATCGCCTCCTGCACCCGGCCCTCTTTCCACAAGGCGAGCCCCAGGTTGTTGTGCACCTCCTCGAGGTTATCGGGATTGAGCCGTAGCACTTGCTCGTACTGGGCAATCGCTTCCCGCGCCCGTCCCTCCCTCCACAAGGCGACCCCCAAGTTGTAATGTACCGACGGGCTCTGGGGAAATTTGGCTGCTGCATCCTGCCAGAGGATGACTTCGCTCCGGTAATCCTGGTTGCGTCGCCATGTGAGAATTCCCAGTGCGATGGCCATCAAAGCGAATACAACCAGGCTTCGCCGTCCCAGAAGCGAATACAGCCCCAGCACCACCATGCTCACGACCGCCGCCAACGACAAGTACATGCGGTGTTCGTAGATCGCACCGTGAAGGGGTATGATGCTGGAACTCGGCGCCAAGATGAGGAAAAACCATGCGCCCACAAATCCGTAAACCGAGTTTATTCTTACTGCCCAAGCCGTGGCCCCCAAGAGGAACACAATCACGATTGCGGACGGCAGAATGCTCATCCACGATCGCGCCATTGGCCACGCATGGTCCAGACTCAGTGGTTTTGGCCACACAGACAGCCGCAGATAGTAGAGAATCACCTCCGGTTGGGTCCGCAAGTATACCCACCGGGTGAGACCGATGCGCCGCGCATTCATCGATGCGGTGGCGAAGCTGCCTGCAGCAATCAGCACGGAACCCAGCAGGATCCAAGTGCCAGCCAATCCCAAGTAGAACAGCCCGCGCCGTCTCCACGCCTCCCGGAACGAGCCTGAAAGAAATGCCCGGTCATAAAGCAGGGCCAATATCGGGGCGGAAACCATCACCTCCTTGCTGACCATCCCCAGTGCGCAAGCAGCCACCGATAGTCCGTACCACAGCCCGCGCCATGAACCATTTCCCACAAACCATTTTCCATCTCCCCGGGGTGGCGACTCCGCCCCGCGTATGAAGCAGTACAATGTGAGCAAGTAGAACAGCCCCATCATCGATTCGGCCCGCTGAATCACGTACGTTACCGACTCGGTGTTCAGCGGATGAACCGTCCAGAGCACCGCTGCCGCCAGTGCCAATTCGTCTGCGGCTCCGCCGAAACGGTCGCCAAGCCTCGGCTGACGCAGCGTCCGGCGTACAATGCCCAGCAAGGTCAGACCCGCAAGGATATGAACGGTCAGGTTCAGGGCGTGATAGCCCCACACGTTGTAGCCGCCAAAGGCGTAGCTGACGGCCAAGGACAGATTGATGAGCGGACGCCCTTCCACCGTCAGTCCGCCCCGATGCGGCGGCGACAAGCAGGCCCAGATCGGCCAGAGACGCCGGATCGTAGGATTCTCGCGGATTGACCTCAGGTCATCAAACACGAACGCACCCGTGAAGCTGTTGTGATAGGCCAGCAGCCCCGCCGCAACCACCACCAACGGGATGAACCTGTGTCCTTTCATGAGGAACGCAGTCTATTCGAAACGGCCAGAGGCGGCGAGTCGGACTTGTTCGAGGCGGTCGCGATTGGGGGCGGCTTTGGTGGGCATGCGCCACAGGGCAAGCAACACGGTCAGCCAGCGTTTCCGGACACGAGTTGATCGGCTCGCATCCACTACCGGACGCGTCTATTGTCCCTGGCTGGCTTCTGTCACCGCTTCCGTTTCTTGATATGACTTTCAACCGCTCTTGATTCAGTGGAACTACTCTTCCAATTCGGACCCGGGGCACGGCATCTACCAATAAGGCGAAAAGGACAACGAATTGGCAGTTGGAATTGGAGGCGGGCCGCGTCGCGCCGAAACGAAGTGGAGGCGGATGTCGGAATCGCCCGTTTTTCGCCACGATTGTACCCACAGAATGCTCGATTTCATTTAAACGTCGGTTCTCCGGAAGAAGTAAGTTTGATAAAGCCACCGAACAGGGCGGGATTCATCTGCCGCCCAAGGCTCTTGCGCTTCTTCTTCGCTCATCCTGCCCCAATCGCAGCAGAGCGGATTGCCAAAGCACCCGCGCTAGTGGTAGCTTTGGCGGTGTCACAGTAGGAGCCGCGAGGCGCCCCGCTGGTCACACCTTCGCTGCGAGGCTGGGAGTTTGAGGCGGATGGAGAATGGAAATCATCGTCAGGGGAGACGCGGCCAAGTCTGGCTGTTGAAGTTCGATCATGCCTACGCGCTGTGCGTATCGCGAATGACCGAACGAGAGGTAATACGATGACCAAGATGATGATGGCTCCGGTCTTGCGATTTGTGGGAGGGATCGCGGTCTTATTAGCAATGGCGCTCTCTCTTACATCGTGCGCCAGTTATCCACTTTCGGCCGCTGTGAGGAGTAACGACGTCCAGCGTACCCGAACGCTTCTTGACGCGGGCGCGAACGTCAATGCCGGCAAGAATGTGCCACCTCTGATTGACGCAGCTTATTACGGGAATGTTGAAATCGTGAGGATGCTGCTCGAGAAAGGGGCCACAGTCGATTGCCAGAACAAGCACGGTCTCACTCCGCTGAATTGGGCCGCAGGGAACGGACACGCTGATGTCGCGCGTTTACTAATCGAACACGGGGCCGATGTTCAACATGTTTCCCTAGATGGCGTGCCGGTTCTTGTTGACGCAGCGTCCGGGGGAAACGTTGATATTGTGAGGATGGTGCTGGACAAAGGCGCGCCCGTTGATTGCCAGAACAAGTACGGCCTCACTCCGCTGATGTGGGCCGCAGCGAAAGGCCACAGCGACGTCGCGCGTTTACTAATCGAACACGGGGCTGATGTTCGACATGTCTCCCGAGAAGGCGTGCCGGTTCTTGTTGACGCAGCTTATCACGGGCACGCTGACATCGTGAAGATGCTGCTGGAAAAAGGGGCTCCAGTTGATTGCCAGAACAAGTACGGTATCACTCCGCTGATGTGGGCCGCGTCCACAGGAAATGTTGAAGTCGCGCATCTCTTGATCACACACGGTGCCAATGTCAATCATGCGAACAACGCGGGTGTGACAGCCTTGATGTGGGCCAGCAGCGTGGATGACAGTTACTTGCCGCTGGTGAAGCTGTTGACGGAGTCGCTAGCCGATGTCAACCACGCGTCACCAGATGGCGCGACCGCTTTCAAACTGGCGTGTCAGAAGGACAACACGGACATCGCGTCGTATTTATTTGAGAACGGGGCCGCCACAAACTTCGAAGACGCAACGATGGAGGGAATCGAACTGAACGGCAAGATGAATCATGTTCTGGGTGATTATTATCTTGCGCGAGACAAGTTGGATGATTCGCGCGCCTCGTATATAAAGGCGCGGGATTACTACACGAAAGCAGCCAGCAAATACAGCAGCGACGTCACGAAGATTTCCTGGCAGCAGATAGGAGTCATGGCGCTTCAGGCTATGGTCCAGGCTACGGCCCAGGCAGCCCTGGATTCAGCTGCCCAGTATCAAGGCCAAATGCAAGCGCGACAATTCCAGCAGATCCAAGCGATGTCCTATGCCACCCATACGCGGACGGGCATTCAAGGCTATAATGCCTACATGTCCAAGTATGGAAGCACTTATACTCCCACATATCAAAGTATCCGCGCTGCGAACGTAACGCCACCGGCCGCCGATGCCACCCTCGAAGAGAAAAAGGCCTATGCACAAATGAAGAAGAAGGACTACCAACGGCGGCAGGAGCTAATGAAGAAAGTCCTTGAGTGTTTCGACCAGAATCTGAGCGCACCCGAACTCCACACTGCTGTGGATGCTGTCGTAAACTCCTTTAATGCGCCAAATGGAAATGGCAAAGCCAAGTGAGCCGTTTTCGATCCCTGTCGGCAGACCGCACAGGAGATTGAATGCCTTGTCGGAGTCAGTTACTCGACAACCTCCCCGACGGGCGGCCTCCCCTTTCTCGCCCAACTGCTTGGGCCGAAATGCTCACACGTTGCGGCCGGGTGTCGGAATCGTCCTCCGAACGCCGCGATTGCTATGCCAGAATACCTGATTTCATTAGAAGCCATCTCATAAATGGCGCAAGAGGATAATCACGGCGCCGAGTTGGACCAGAGCTTGGAAGTTCTCCGCGTGATATTCATAGCGCACCACCAAACGTCGAAAGTTGAACAGCCAAGCGAAGAGTCGTTCAATTTTC
>DATJBF010000067.1:0-13435 GCA_035515475.1 Verrucomicrobiia bacterium | reverse complement strand
TCAACCACGAGTCCCCGCGCCGCGGCATCGAGTTCGTGACCCGGAAGATCACGGACGGCGTCGCCCGGATCTACCACGGCCTGACGGACGAGCTCCGCCTCGGGAACCTGGACGCCAAGCGGGACTGGGGCTACGCCGGGGACTACGTCGAAGCCATGTGGATGATGCTGCAGCACGCGACGCCGGACGACTACGTCATCGCGACGGGCGAGACGCACTCCGTGAAGGAGTTTTGCACCGCGGCGTTTGCCCACGCGGATCTGGACTGGAACAAGTACGTTGAGATTGACAAGCGCTACTACCGGCCCGCGGAAGTGGATGTTCTGATGGGCGACGCTTCAAAGGCCAAGAAACTCCTTGGCTGGGAACCAAAGACCACGTTCCAAGATCTGGTGCGACTGATGGTGGACGCAGATATCAAGATGCTCCGAGACCAACTGGCGGGCAAGGTGCCGCGAGTCGATGTGGGACAGCACTGACCCCGATGGCCAACCATTCTGGAGATGAACATGCAATTCTGGCGTGATCAACGCGTCATGGTGACCGGGGGGGCGGGGTTTCTTGGGTCATTCGTGGTCGAGGGCCTGAAGAACCGGGGTTGCGGCGACATTTTTGTGCCGCGCAGTCGCGAATGCGATTTGCGCGACCGCCAGACCATCGTCCGCTTGTTCAAGGAGGCTCGCCCGACAATGGTGCTGCACCTTGCGGCCGTCGTCGGTGGCATCGGCGCCAACCGCGAGCATCCGGGCCGGTTCTTCTACGATAACGCCATCATGGGCATCGAGTTGATCGAGCAGGCACGGCAATTCCACATCCCCAAGCTCGTGGTCGTGGGAACCATCTGCGCGTATCCGAAGTTCACGCCCGTGCCCTTCAAGGAAGCTGACCTCTGGAATGGGTATCCCGAAGAAACCAATGCCCCCTACGGCATCGCCAAGAAATCTCTGCTGGTCCAATGCCAGGCGTACCGTCAGGAGTACGGTCTCAACGCCATCTTCCTCTTGCCCGTAAACCTCTATGGTCCGCGTGACAATTTCGACCCGGGATCATCGCATGTGATTCCCGCGCTCATCAAAAAGTGCGTCGACGCGCGCGAGCGCGGGGCGCCGTACATCGACTGTTGGGGCACCGGCGCCCCGACGCGCGAATTCCTCTACGTCGAGGACGCCGCGGAAGCGATCCTGCTCGCCGCCGAACGTTACGACAAACCGGATCCGGTCAACCTGGGAAGTGGAACGGAGATCTCGATCAAGGATCTCGTGACGCTCATTGCCAGGCTGACGAATTTCGTCGGCGAAATCCGTTGGGACGCAACCAAACCTGATGGCCAACCCCGCCGCTGTCTCGACGTACACCGGGCCGCTGAGGAGTTTGGATTCCGCAGCCAGACACCGTTTGAGACCGGGCTCCGCACAACGATCCAATGGTACGAGCAACATGTGAGAAAAGAATGATTGCCTTGCAGAGCAATCTCTTGTAGGTTCCGGGGGCGGCAGGGGCGTAGCGCGACAGGCAATGGCTAAATACATATTACTGTTCTTGGGTGGCTTCGTTGTATCGTTTGCCCTCACACCGCTGGTGCGACGGCTGGCGATTCGCGTCAACGCGCTCGATGTCCCCAATGACCGGAAGGTGCACGACCGGCCCATTCCCCGTCTCGGCGGCGTCGCCATCTTCATCTCGTTTACCCTGATGGTCTTCCTGACCCTCTCACCGTTTGGCCTGGTCTCCTATCAGTTCGTCTCCATTGGCAAGCACTGGTGGACCGGGTACCTGGCGGCCGCCTGTATCATTGTTGCGTTGGGCGTCTTCGACGACCTCCGTCCGCTCGGCGCCCGAGTGAAGTTTCTGACGCAGGTACTCGCGGCATCCTGTGCGATGTATTTCGGGTACGTGATCAAGCGTCTCGATCTGCCGTGGGGCATGTCGATCGACCTGGGTATCTGGAGCATTCCCGTTACGCTTCTCTGGATTGTGGGGTTGACGAATGCCTTCAATCTCATCGACGGCCTCGATGGCCTCGCCAACGGGGTCGCGTTGATCTCGTCGCTGACGCTCATGGGCGTCGCCCTGCTCGGTCAAAACGCCGAGTTGGCACTCGTCTGCTCGGCGTTGGCCGGCTGTTTGCTCGGGTTCCTGCCGTACAACTTCCATCCCGCGTCGATCTTTCTGGGTGACTCGGGCAGCCTGTTCCTCGGTTTCACGCTGGCGGTCCTTAGCATCACCACCTCGCAAAAGAGCACCGTAGCCGTGTCGATTCTGATTCCGATCATGGCCTTTGGCCTGCCGATTATGGATGTGTTGTTGGCGATGATCCGTCGATTCCTGCGGGCGATGCACGTGTGGGAGACGACAGGTCAGGGCACCTACCGGGTCTTCTTTATGCGCGGCAAGGCCATGTTCGAGGCCGACCGCGACCATATTCACCATCGCCTCATGCGACTGGGCATCTACCATCGTAATGCGGTGATCTTCCTTTACGGGATTTGCGCAGCGATGAGCGTTGTGGCCATCGTGATCGCGTCTTACCGCAGTATCAATACGGGCGTTATTCTCGCCGCCGTCGGGGTTGCCGTCGTGCTGGGAATCCGCAAACTGCGCTACGAGGAGTTGCAGTTCTTGCGAAATGGTTCGCTCGTCCCGTTGTCCCGATTCCCGGTGCTCGGTTACGAGTCTTTCCAGATTGTCATCGACCTCGTGATGGTGTCGCTGGCCTATTATCTGACCTACTGGCTGCGATTCGAAGGTGTGTTTGAGGGACAAGCGAAGTCGGCCTTCGTCGCCACGCTCCCCGCCATGCTGTTGACCAAGATCGTCGTCTTCCATCTCACGGGGCTCTACCGCATCCAGTGGCGCCAAGCCGGGGTGCCGGAAATGTTGCGCGGAGTCCGCTCGATGGTGCTCGGCAGCTTGGCGGCGGCGCTCGTCCTCACGCACATCCAGGCCGGCAAATGTAGCGCTGCGACCCTGATTGTCGACTTCTACGTGATGAGCTCGTTTCTGCTGGGTTCGCGCTTTTCAGCGCGGTTGATTCACTTCTATGCTCAGTCTAACCCCGCCCACAAGCGGCGCGTGCTGATTTACGGGACAGGACCAACCGCCAGCCTGCTGATCTGCGAATTGCTCGCCAACCAGCACCATTCGCTAACGCCGATCGGGTTCATCGACGAGCATCACGGGAAAAACCGCAAGATCCTCCACGGTTATCCCATCCTCGGCTCGGTAGCGATTCTCCCGGAAATCCTTCAAGACGGCGGCATCGAAGAATTGGTCATTGCCACGCCGAAAGTCCCACCTCAACAACTCGGACAGATCAAGGAGTTGTGCCGCCGCCACGACGTTACGGTGCGCCAATTCCGCATCTCGCTCGAGGAACTCCCTCACTCTTCCACGGAGTTGCCGGTCTACACCCCGCGCTAGTCTCTGCGGGATTCCCCTCCCCCTCCCCCGGTCGCGCTGCCGACGATTGCGCGTGCCTCTTGCGTCTCCCACTAGGCCGTGATGCGCCACCGGCACATCCCGCCGCGGCCAAATACGCAGCCCAGAGGCCGCGCAAAAAATCTGCCCAATCGGTTCTAGTTAAATGCCGCCACGCGATAGTAGTAGGTGGTGGATGGCGCCAGCCCAACGTCGGTAAACTCGGTCGCGTCTGCCGGTGTCGTCGCGACCACCGTCCAGGGTCCGGCGGCCGAAGGCGCCCGTTCAACTTGAAATCCCACTTCGTCGTCCGAGTTGTCCTGCCAGGTGAGCGTAACCTCCGTCGCCGTGACGCTCGCCGCTGTCAGATTCGACGGGGCCGTGGGAGGTTCATCTGGTGATGGGGGCGTAGTCGCACACGCTTGTGCGCTGAACGTGGAACGATTGAACCGGCCGTCGAATGCGTCAAGGATGTAGCAGTATTGCGTGTCCGGCGACAGCCCGGCATCCGCAAAGATCGTCCCGGCGGTCACGCCGACCAGCATACCGTCGCGGAAAACCCGGTAGCCCTGCACCCCCGCTCCGCCGATGTCCGTGGACGCATTCCAGCGTACCGTGATCTGCGATGGGGAATCGGCCGATACAATGAGGCTCGATGGCACCGACGGCGGTATCACGTCGACAGGCGGGGTCGTCGCGCACGCCAGGGCGCTGGGCGAGGAACTGTTCCCGGCGCCGTCGTAGGCGACAATCGTGTAACAGTACTGCGTGTTCGCGCTCACGCCGTTGTCCGTATAGCTCGTGTCCGAAGTCGTCGCCAGCAGGATCCCGTTGCGATAAACCCGGTAGCCGGCCAACCCCGACCCGCCACTGTCGGTCGAGGCGCCCCACTGGATCGCGACTTGCGACGCCGTGTGCGGCGATGCGATCACGCCGCTCACTGGATCGGGAGCCATCGTGTCGGCGATCCCTGACGAGATCACATTCGAGATGGCGTTAGACCCAGCGGTCCCACCGCCTGTCGCGAGCGAACCCACAGCGACACCCGTCACTTCTCCCGAATCCGTCGACGAAGCTTCTGCCTCTGTCTCGCCGTCGCCGGTCCCCACACCGGTCCCGGTCGAATCAGTCGACGGTGGAATCGACGGACCAACGGTAATACTGCCAGAACCGCCGTCGGCAAAGTTATCGGGGAATTGCGCTACGAGTTCCGCATAACTGTACGTACCGGGCGCCAGCGCGGCGCCATTGACGCTCACCGCGCCGAATGCGCAGTCTTGATGAAGGATCATCAGGCTGCGGTCCCCCACCAGCACAAGTGCACCGGGACTGACGATATTGTAATCCACTTCAAACGTGGCTCCGTTCGAGATCGTGATGTTGCCAGTGCCCAACGAGCCGTCACCCGTTCCCTCGAGATAGCCACCTATGATCACCCAGTCGCCGCCATACGGATTGTGTTCGCAGCGGATATCCAACGGTTCGGAGCTGCCGCCATTGATCAAGGTCAGGCTGCCCTTGCCGTCGATCCGCGCCGTGATCGTAAAACTGCGGGCGCTGGAACCATGATCGATGACGGAATCGGATGCCACCGACACGCGGCCCGTGATCGTGAACGTTTGGTTATCCGCCGCCATCACGGTTCCACCATTGAGAATCAGACCCGGATTCCCGTTCACACCGGGAAAGTTCAACGTCGTACCGGATGGTCCCTTGGCCTTCATCGCT
The DNA here is from genome assembly GCA_035515475.1 of Verrucomicrobiia bacterium. GTDB lineage: Bacteria > Verrucomicrobiota > Verrucomicrobiia > Palsa-1439 > Palsa-1439 > DATJBF01. The sequence goes on along the minus strand of DATJBF010000067.1, from coordinate 8,290 downwards.
GCGCCCGAATCCAGTGTGAGTGAGTCGCCCGGAAACGTCTGGACGCCCACCGCCGGCGGATTCCGAATAAGACCGCCTCCCAAGACCTCGTACGTGTTGCCGGCGGTCGGAGCCACCGGTCCGGGCTGCCAGATGACTGCGTTCCATGTGAGCGGCGGCTGTGTACACGGTTGAGATACTTTCGTGGTGAAATTGTCGGCGACACCGACGCTGGCCAACAGGAGCGAGATGAGAAAAATCCACACCCCGTTCCACACGGAAGTGAGAGACTGATGAAGACGCTTCATGATCTACTGTTCCTTCCAGCTTCTTGGCTGTCGGAATCTTTTCCTGAACGGCACAACGACCGCAATCGTCCGGGGTGGAGGAAACAGCAGCGTCAACAAGAACACGACGGTGACGGCTTGTCCGCGGAAGATGAGCTCGGCTATATCCCTGGCGACGTCACCAGAACCAACTTTACTTCCTCCCATTTGCCTATACAACTCCAACGCCCTTTCCCTAGGCAACATTAGCTAATCTTTTCTGATGCTGCTGTCAAGAGATTAGTTCCCACTCACAGGGACGGGTGGATACATTAGAGTGCACGTGGTGATACTCAGACCGACAACCGCACAATGGTCGGTCGAACTCCACCGACGAAACGCGGATTCTGATTTGGCGATGCGCAACCGAGCGTCGGCTTTCTGACTTAAGTGATTCGTCACCGTCCCGAGCCGCCGTCCGCGAGCTGAAGCATGGATTCTGCGCTGCGGGAAGCCGCCGGGTCCAGCCGGTCCATTTCCTAGCGCAAGTGACGCGCCACATCAGCCGAGCAGTAGATTCGTGTGCCCCGGCCAGCGGTATCCAACCAAGCGACCGTCGGGCTGCCCAGCGAAATGACATCCGGATCGTCGGCTTCGGTCCGCAGGATGATCACACCGCCCGTCTGCTTGAAGGCAGCGGGTAGATCGCGCACGCCAAAGACGGGTCCGAGTTTGTACACGCGTATGTCGTACCGGGGCGCGTCAATCCACAGCCGACTGCCGAGGATAAACAAGCCTCGACGATCGCCGCGCTCCACGAGCATATTCTCCTCAGACAATGCCCGTGGGATTTCACCGGCGCGGAGATCGAAGCGCCGCAGGCCTGACTCGAATTTCCGGCGCCACGCCGCATTGTCGGTGACCTCTGACCAAGTGGCATCCGCGGAAATAGCGGTGGGGAGAAGATTGCGAATCGACGGCTGCAGGTAAACGATTGTCCCCGCTGGCACATGTTTCTCAACCCATTGAGTGGCCAACTCCGGCACGTATTGCCGTCGAGATGCCATCACCAATCGTTGCGTCTGCCATGCGGGCAACACCAAGGCCGTCAAACCCAAGACGAGCGCTAGGGATGGCGAACGTTGCCGCACCCAGTCAATAGCGTACACACCGGTCACGATCACAAGAATCAAAGGGGCCCCTTGATGCCGCAGGCCGAAAGCCGTGCCCTTTAGCATGCTCAGGCCGGCGAGGAGAATGTACGTCGCCAAAAACACGCGTCGTGGGCGGCAGACGATCCACAGTGCGATGGCGAACAGGAAGAAGAGGACATGCAGTAGCAAGCCCTGTTGCCACGTGATCGCGCGGAGGACGGCAACAGGTCCCGCGACTACCTCGCCAACGGTTGAAATTCGCACGGTCCCGATAATCCTCAGACAACCCACCAGCGTCATAAGAAACCAGGGTGCAACGGCAAGAAACGTAATCAGTAGAACGGAATGGTAGTAAAACATATTGTTCAACCGCTGGCGTCCTCGACTTCTCGCGTATGTTTCGCTCCAAACGATCGGCAGCAGCATAAGCATGTCCACGCGGGAGCCAATCGACAGCCCCATCAGCACGGCAGAGATTGTTGGGGACTTGGGATGGCGAGACGCTAGCGCGTAGTACAGCGCCATCATCCCGAAACCCCAACCTGCCATATAAGGCCGGGCCTGCACCGAAAACCCGACGAATAGGGGCAGCAACGCAGCTGTGCCGCCCAACAGAATTGCTCCCGCGAGGCCGGCCTTGGCCAGACCAAGCCGGAAGCCGGCAACTACGGCACCCATGGCACACAAGAACGAGATAACTACCCAAACCTGCCGCAACGCGCCACTGTCACGATAGGCATCAAACAAGGCATGATTGACAGCCAGAAACGGCCGAACTTGGAGTGGGGCTCCACGCTCGACGGCATCCGGAAGCGCAAGATGAGTGAGAGAGATGACTCCTTCATACAGCCACCCCACCCACGTCTGCGGACCCGCTGGCGCAAATTTGTAGGGAGGCACCCCACCTTCTAGTAACTGCAAACTGCCCCAAGCATATGGCAGTTCATCTTCGTCGCGCAACTCATGCAGAGCCGGCCAGTGAAGAAACCTGACCATGGTAGCCACCAGCAGCAACACGAGAAGGCAAACCCGTGTTAGCTTCTTGTTTCTCGAAAATAGGTTTCCCTCACTCGCCCCGTCCGATACCAGGCCAGTCATGAGGGATTAATTACTACCGGCGGGGTTACACTGCAACTCTGCAGATGCGTACAGGAACTCAGTCGGGACATCCCGATGCCGACAGGGGAATCACTTGTAAGCGACAGGCTTCGTCAGTGTTTGGCAAAACCGTTTGAAACAGCCGGCCCTGTATCACGTCACGGCTTCACCCACAGATTGTTTTGCCCGAGTTCGAGAGACACGTGGTCCAATAGTACATCTGTCTGGTTGGTTCGGCGCGCCATGGGTGAAAGATCGGAGTACTCCGTCCGCGCCTGCGCCAGCATCTGGCGGACGTACGCATCCGAGGCCGTCCCGACGTTAGCGTAACGAGAGAGCCCGGCGCTGGAATCCCAATTCCAATTCATCGTTTGCATGACAGCATCGCCGGTGGTGTTGACAACCGGCCAGGATGACCCCGGAAACTGCCCCGTAGTCGATCCCAAGACCCAGATATTGCCGGTCGTAGCCCCCGAGACATTGCAGTAGTCCATGACGCCCGTCGCCAGGGCCACCAGGAAGCGGCCGGTGAAATCGGTCGCCGCATACCCGTTCGTAGTGGCCCTGGCAAACCCAGGCAGGTCTGTTGACGGGTCGAGATTCGCTCGGGGCGTACCGCACATGAATGTCACCGTACTGTTCCCCGACGCCTGAAATAGTTTCTCGTTCCGGGTGTACTCGCACTCATGGTAGCAACCCTCGATGTACAGGGAACCGCCGTTGGTGCAGACGTAATCGAATACTGGAATCAACGTCGAATCATCATAGATCGTCGCCCCACCGTCCGAGTTGATGTACTTAACCTTGCCGCCGCCATCCAGAAGAATGGCCGTTCCAAGAACAGGAGATTGAGCGTTGGCTGCGATAAACATTCCGTAGTAATCCACAGTCGCATTCGGGCAATCGCCCATACGAACACCCGCAACCGACCCGCGCCGGGAGCAGGAATCCCTCGCATATACCCTGGCGCTCGAACTCCCCACATTTGTAACCGCAACCAAAGCACCAGCAGCAGCGTTCCCGCCGTCCAAATACAAATGGGACAACGTGGCATGTGAGGGGTGCGGCAAGACGAACATGGTCCCGCCCGGTGTTCCACCCCAGGAAAGTTTGCTGGCAAACCCGTCGCCCACAATCCGCACGTCCTTGCCAGAGGGAATCGTGACCGGGGCGGTAATGGAAAAGTACCCGGCACTATTATTCGCCCACGGAATATGAATCACGGTACCATCGGTGGCTCCGTCAACTTCCGTCTGCAGTGAGGCCGCGGTGAAACCCGCGGGCGTATCCACAACGGTTCGGCTGAGATTGGCAGCCGGGGTCGGCAGCGGAGGAACACTGAGCGTCAACGACGAGCGTGGAACAACGACATTGTCGACCAGGTCAGTCCTGAGCCCGGAGCCCGCGGCGACCGTTATCCACGAGGAAACCACATTGGTATTCCCCACGGCTACCAGATCGCCCTGTAACGAATAACCATTGGAGAATGCCAGCGCCGCTCCGTTTGTGTTGGCGATCACATTGTCAAGCATCACGACCGGACCCGGTTGCCCCATCACGATTGGCGCGGTCCCCGTAGGGTCGATCACCGTATTGCCCTTCAGTAAGAAGGGTGTCTGGTTGAAGCCCACGTCAACGGCTCGACAAAACACGCCCGAATGGTAACTGACGTTGCCCACCAACGCGATGAATGGCGCCGCTTGGTCCAGCAGGAAATCGGTCTGATTGTTTGCAAATGTGGTCCGATAAGCCGACGCACTCCCTTGCTTCACTTCAATGGCCGTACCACAGTTGGCCATGTAACATTCCGTCAACCACTCATTAAGTGCGTTCCAATTCCCCACAAACAAACCGACGGATGCGTTGCCGAACACGCAGCGAACAAAATCGACTGCGGCACAACCCCACCCGAAGTAACCCGCGTCGAATGCATGGCCTCCGGCGGCCGCGTTTGTGAAAACACAGTCCTCCCATGAATTGTAATAGTCGAAAGGAAAATCACTGCTGTATTCACTTTGGCTTACAACGGTCTTGGACTTGCCATTGCCGTCAAACGCCAGCCGAGCGAAATGGCATCCGGTAATACCTTGCAAGTGAAACAGTGTGGACGGCCCTGAGAAGTTGGAATCGGTCGCGCCGTCGTACCGGAGGACGGTCGTTGCGGCACTGTAACCGAGAATCTCCACATTCTGCTTGCCGTGAAGCCACAGCTTGTGCGTCACGCGGTAGGTGCCCGACGGGAAGTATAACACCGGAGAGTTCCCGCCGAGGCCGACGTTCGCCAGCGCATTGGAGATCGCGGCGGTGTCATCAGTCGCGCCGTCCCCCACGGCACCGTACTTGGTCTTCACGTTGTCCCACGATGCAAACGGGCCGTACCACTCCGCGACCGCCGTGCTTCCGTCGGAGGGCGTTGTAACCGACGTACTTGAATAACCGGAGCGGTTGGTCTGCGCCAGAACCTCGGGAACACAAATCAATAGAATCCCCGCGACAACCAAACAGAACTGCCAAGACTTTGTACGCACAATAACTGCCCCTTTGAAGTACCCGTTCATTTGCTTCTAATTAAACGCCGACACACGATAGTAGTATGTGGTGGACGGCGCAAGCCCAATATCCGAGTATGAGGTCTCGTCCGCCGCCGTTGCTCCAACCAGGCTCCATGGCCCGTCGGCCGAGAGCGCCCGTTCGATCTGAAATCCCAACTCGTCGTCCGAGTTGTCCTGCCAGGTGAGCGTAACTTCCGTCGCCGAGACGGCCGTCGCCGCCAGATTCGACGGGGCCGCAGGAGCATCATCCGACGCAGATGCGAGCGTGGTCGCCCACGCTTGCGCGCTGGTCGAGGACGCGTTGCCTGCGCCGTCGAATGCCACGACCGTGTAGCAGTACTCCGTGGCGGGGGCCAGCCCCCCATCCGAGTAGCTGGTCCCCGCGGTCGTCGCCACCTGTGTTCCGTTGCGATAGACCCGGTAACCGGCCAGCCCCGACCCGCCGCTGTCGGTCGACGCGTTCCATCGGACTGTAACCTGCGTCGTGGAATCAGCCGCCGCAATCAGGCCTGCCGGTACGGTCGGCGCCGTTGTATCACCCGGTGGTGTCGACGCGGGATTCAAGGTCACGACGCAGACGGGCCCGCTCTCTACCGAAACGTTTCCCTGATTGTCGTAGGCGGTGATCGTGAAACAGTATTGTGTTCCCGGCGCCAGATTGAGGCACGAATAACTGGTGTTCGATGTCGTCGCCACCAACACTTCGTCGCGGAAGATCTGGTAGCCATGTAAGCCGGATCCACCCGTGTCCACCGCGGCACCCCACGTCAGGTCTATCTCGGTCGAGGATACAATGGTTGCGTTTAGTCCGCTCGGTGTGGACGGTGGCGTCTGGTCTGTCTTGGAAACCGTCCGGCCCCGGGCCGTGTTGGAGTAGCCCGAGTAGCCTTTCGCGTTGTACGCTCGCGCCCGATAGAAGTACGTGGCCGAGGCGGCTAACCCGCTGTCCACGTAAGCGGTCGTGCTGTTGTCGGTCACACCCACTGGAGTCCACGGGTCGTCCCCCGTCACACTGCGTTCAATTTGGAAGCCATCCACGCCGTTCGCGTCGTACGACCATGCGAGTTGTATGGTGTCGACCGTGCTCGCTTCCGCCGCGAGGTCCTGCGGCGAACCAAGCTCCGGGCCTTTCTTCTTCGGGACGCCATAATTATAGACGAGGATGCTGCTGGACTGACCGCACATGGTGACCGTGACGCGGAGCGTGCCCGCATCCGGCCCCATGGTCAGACAGAAATCCGTTGCACTCGTTATCAGCGGAGATCCCATGACGACCAGGTCGGACGAATCACCACCCACGTTCGCAACCGACACGTCGGCGGAACTGCAGGCGGGATTGTCATCGCCGTCGAGGATGCTCACGTGGAAGCAAACCACATCCCCCGAATAGTGCAGCGCCACGGCGCGGGGTGCCACCTCCGCCAGCGCAATAACTGTGTCGGACGCCGGAGCGGCCAGCGCAATCTTTCTCAGCCGCTGACCGGCGGCCACGACTTTTAACATCGCCTTCAAGGCGGCGGAGTCCTTGGTCGTCGGCTTGTTCACCAGCGCTTTCGCCTTCACCAGCTGATTCTGAAAACTGAAAATCCTTTTCTGCAAGGTCCTGCCCGTCCCGCCAAGCGCAACAGCCACGTCGGACGATTGAATCGTTGCCAACAGTCCACTGGCAAGGCTCAGGGTCAATTCAGCCTGTGTCGAAGCGGTGGCCCGATCTTGCTTCACCACGCTGACCGACGCCTGCGTCAGACTGTCGAGCATCGGCGACAGTTGCGCTTCGATGGTCCCCGCCACGTTGGTAACTGCCCCTGCGTCAACCGTCCCGCACGCCAGAAAACCGGCGGTCATCAGCGCCGACAATAGTCCCCATCGTCGGACGAGCCCGGTCAAAGACGACGTCGCTACTCGCACATCTACGACGAACCATTTCAACAACTCCGACAGACAACCTGCTGACAACTGCATACGCAACTTCCTTAAACTCAAACGGGCCTGAGAGAGCTCGCAGCCTGTGTGCCAGCGAAGGTCGAGCCGTGATAGTTCCACGAAATCGGCCCATACGACGGTGGCAGTTTGGCACTCGCCAGGTCACGGGGGACCCCGAGATGCTCCGTCGTGCACACCAGCAATTCCTTGGCTTGCATGGCGATGAGGCGGAAGCAACAAAATGTGATGTCCTGTGCCACGGCACCACCGCCCCCGTCCTCGTCTATGAAAGAATTCCCTCAAGAACAATTCGTGAGACGCCTAAGACTGCCGTCCTCGGCTTTGGCGCTGGTAAGTTTCTTTCCATCGGTGGCAAGTTTCATTACAGTCAAAGGAGTTCCATGGAGGACGCCCGACGGCCAATGCCAAGAGTCATCATCACAACCCTCGGAACCGGCGACGCGTTCGGCAGTTGTGGCCGCGCTCATAGCGGCATCCTCGTTCGCGCCGGCCGCCGGTGCCTGCTCGTCGATCCCGGCCCCGCCATTCTGCCGCAGATGCGCAAAGCCCACGTCTGCCCTTCCGTGGTCGACGGGGTGCTGATCACGCATTTGCACGGAGACCACGTTGCCGGGTGGCCCTTCCTGTTGCTCGATTGCCAGTTCGCGTCAGGGCGAAAACGCCGTCTCGTCGTGGCCGGCCCGCGCGGTTCGGCGAGGCGCCTCTCGACGCTCGCGACCACTTGCTACCGCGAGTTGTCGCCGGACAGACTGCGCTTCCCGATTCTCTATAAGGAACTCGCCGCGGGTGACGAACTCACGCTGCCGGGCGTCCGAGTCTCTGCGTTCGGCATGGCCCACAGCCGCACCGAGCTTTGCCTGGGCTACCGCATCCGCATCGGCGAAAAAACGATTGCCGTCACGGGCGACACCGGCTGGTGTGAGTCACTGGTCACGCTGTCCCGGGGCGCCGACGCGCTGCTGATCGAGTGCACCGCCTACTCGACCAATTCACCGGACCATCTCAACTACCGGCAGATCGCCGCTCGTCGTCACGAGCTCAAGGCGCGGCACATCGTGCTCACGCACGTCGGCGACGAGTTGCTGCGGCACGCCCGCCAGGTCCGGCTGCCCATCGCCCGGGATGGCGGCCGAATTGCGCTGTGATCCCCCCGCCTTGTCAAAACTCTTTAGATATGTCCCCTTCTGGAACTCGATAGAAATGTCCCCTGTGCCCGCTGGGTTTGTCGTTGTTGTGGGTGTTGTCGAGTCCGTCCGCCTCCCCTCGGTGGGGGGAGGAGGGGGGAGGCGGACGGACG
>DATJBF010000066.1:0-21205 GCA_035515475.1 Verrucomicrobiia bacterium | reverse complement strand
GCGGGGGAAGCCACGCAACTGGGGATCTTTACCGACCCGTCTTGGGTGTTGTCCGCCGGCGGCGAGGGGACTTATCTCGACCTGGAGAGCGCGACGGACTTTGTGGTGGGGACGCTCGGGGGACCGCTGACGATCGACTGGGACGGTCCCTATCCGTTTACCGATACCGCCCAATTGGCGGCAATACCGACGGGCTCGCGCTGGTACCGTGTCCGGGTCGTGCCGTAGCGTGCTTCTTCCCCTTAAAAGTCCCACGCGAGGCGTTAAAGCCCGGCTTGGACGCAGGCGAGTTGCGAGCAGTGGAACGCAGCGGCGAACGTTTCGATCGATTGGCACCTGAATGTCTGCATGGTTCGACGAATCTCGAGCGGGCAGCTGTGATGGTGGGCCTAGGAAACTCTACTAGGCAAGTTTCAGTGATTACCCCAGGCCAGAATCAGTACCAAGGCCGATTGTGGCTATCTTGCAGCCGGGGTATTCTCCGCGGCCAAGATGGCGGCGAGAAAGACAAAGGCGTTGGTGACGATCGTTTTTTTCATTTTGGCATGTCTGACGGTTGTGGTCTGTTCACCCCGAATAGCGGCGATCTGGCGAAGACCCGGCCCGGCCGCGGCAGCACGCTAGGGCGGGTCTTACAGAGGGCGGCCGTAGGGCTTTTACTCTGTCTGGTAGGGTAAATTCAAGGGTTGCGGCTACAAGGGAGATGAAGGAGAGGCGGTACGGGCCTCTCCTTCGCTGTTTCGGCCGGATGTTTCGTCTTCCGGTCCATCGACGAGAGTGCCACTTCTCAATCGCCCTGGCCGAAGGGAATGGTCAGTTTCAAGCCAACGAACAACGTCCCGGTCTGCGGATCGTGCTCGGTCAGCACGGATTTGAGTTGCGGGTGGCCGAATGCACCAAACAACGGCACCGAATAGTGCGGCTTCTGCGTCATGCCACCGGGCCCCTCCGGCGAACCGAAATCATAGGTGAACTCGAGTCGTCGGGCCGTTTCCTTCGCCGTGAACGACATCTTGTCGAGGCCATACTTCGCCGATTGGAGCATGCTCAGGAACCACAAGTGGCTCCGGTGCCGAATTCCGTACTCGCGCTCGAATTCCAGACGCCGCTCCTCGGGCGTCGGGGGCTTGGTCGGCGGCGTGGCAACGACTTCGTCGCGGCCTGACCGTGCGCCCTCCGCCAGGTTGGCCTGCGGTAGCCGGGTCGGCGGCAACGCGGAAGATGGGACATAGTCCACGGCGTAATCGGGGTGTGTTCCTCCTGCCGAGGCACCGAGGACCGCAACGGGAAGCGTACACAAACTTGCGATCATCACGAGCACGATCAACGGTCTCAAGGTGACCGTATTTCGCCAGCCATCCATCTCAATCACCTTGATACAATCTAGCGCAGATTCGGGCCGCGTCAAAAAAAGGCGGCCGTCACTCTCCCGCGCGCGGCTCAGTGCGGATGTCGGTGCTGGAGGATGTGGGGACGTTCGAGTCCGTGGGCGAGCATGAGGGACTCGTCGTTGAGCAACTGAGCGGTCGAGCCGTCGGCAATAAGTTCGCCTCGGTCGAGCAAGATCGTGCGGGGACAGAGTTCAACCACCAACTCCAGATCGTGCGTGGCGACGATCTTGGTGGCAGGGATCTGGCGAAGGAGCGCTTTCAATTCGCGTTTGCCGCGCGGATCGAGATCGCTGGTCGGTTCGTCCAGCGCGAGCACACGCGGATCGCACGCCAGTACGCCGGCCAGACAGACCCGCCGCCGCTCCCCACGGCTCAGATGGTGGGGCGCGCGTTTCTCGAAACCGGATAGGCCAACCTGTGCGAGGGCCGTGTGAACGCGCCCGGCGACTTCCGCGGGGTCCAGGCCGAACTGTTCCGGACCAAATGCGACGTCTTCGAACACCGTCGGACAAAACAGTTGATCGTTGGCGTCCTGGAACAGCAGGCCGACTCGGCGCCGGATTTCCGTCAGGTTCTGCTCGGAGACCGGGTGGCCGAACACGAACACCGAGGATGCCGCATCGAGTCGTTCGGGCAAAATCCCGTTTAGATGCAGCAGGAGCGTCGATTTGCCGGCGCCGTTGGGGCCGACCAATCCAACGCAGTCGCCCTCGTTGACCGAAAAACTGATGCCGCGCAGCGCGTCGACGCCATCGGTGTAGCGAAAGCGCAGGTCTTTGATTTCGATGGCCTGCGCTTTCTTCGCTCCCCGCTCCCCGCTCTCACGATCTCTGTTCATTTCCACCCTCGCGAGCACATGGCGGCGTGGATCCGTTCGGCGCGCTCGGTCGATCGGACGAACAACTGGCCGATCACCGTGCCGAGTGTTTTCCAGAGACGCCGCCGGTTTCGCACGAACGTGCGGCTGGCCCGGGCCCGGTGCATGCGTTCCGCCTCGTCGACGAGCACGGACAGATAGCGGACCATCAGCGCCAACGTCGTCGTGAGCAGGTCGGGGAAGTGGATGCGCCGCAGTACCGAGACGACTGCGGCGAACGGGGTGGTGTTGGACAGCAGGATCATCGTGAACAGGCAGAGCGTGCTCTTGATGACGATCATCGCGAAGACGCGGCCGCCGTTTGGCTGGAGCAGCGCGAGCCCGGCCACGCCGAGTACGAACGGCTCGAGGAGAATGAGGCGTTTTGCCAGGAACAGCGGCGAAATCCTGCTCGCCACCGCGACGATCACCAGAAAGATACCCAGCACGCCGAAGTAGACGGGAACCGAAATCGGCGTCAGCGCCGTAGCCAGGACAATCGCGACCGCGATCGCCAGTTTCGTGCCGGCGGGCAGCCGGTGGATCGGGCTGTCGATCCGGCTGTAACGGTCGAGGAAATCGTGACGCATCAATTCCTATCCGCCGCCGGTCCGGGTACCAGCAGGCGCGCCAACAGGAACGCCAGCGCGAAGACGACGACCGTGCCGATCGCTCCGGCCAGCGCTGTGGCCACCGCTGCCGAAGAAACGCCCGGAAGTTGGTAGACGGGGATCGGCGAGTGGAGCAGGGGTTGGCCGGCGGCCCGGTGTTCGAAGCCCAACGTCTTCGCGACCTTGTCGAGTCCATCCGGCCACGAACAGGCGAAGGGCGCGACGAACAAGGCCAGCCCAAATGAAATCACCAGCCCGAAGACCAACACGGTCCCGAAACCCGGATCCGCGTGTTCGCCGACGCTTTGCTCCAGCAGCTCAGGACGCGCGCGGGCGATGGCCACGATCACCAGGGCGGTGATGACCCCTTCGCCGATGCCGATAAGCATATGGACGTTGGCCATCGCCGGAAACGCCACCGGCCAGGCCACGGTACCGGACAACGCCAGTTCACCTGCGCACACAATCGCCGCCAGCACCGTCGAGCACCACGCCGCAAACGCCGCCGCCATCACCACGCCGCGCGTGCCGGGGGAAACCCGTCGCACGAGCCGGTAAATCGCGTAGCCGACCACGCCGCCGATGAGCCCCATATTGAAGACGTTGGCACCGAGGGCGGTGACGCCACCGTCGGCGAACAGGAAACATTGCACGATGAGGACCGAGGCGAGGACAACGACCGCGGCACTCGGGCCCAGCAACACCGCCGTGAGCACGCCGCCCACGAAGTGGCCGGACGTTCCGCCCGCCACGGGGAAGTTGAGCATTTGCGCGGCGAAGACAAAGGCGGCCGCCAAGCCCAACAGGGGAATCTTGCGCCGGGGCAACTGCCGCCGCACCTGACGCAGCGCGATTGCCAGCCCGCCCGCCGCCAGGCCGGCGGTCGCCATGGCTGTTTTCGCATCCAAGAATCCATCAGGAATGTGCATGAACTGGTTCTACCTCTTGGGCTGCACTGTCAATGTTTCCTCGAAAATGGTCCTCCGGTCAAGGTCGCGCCACGCTTGCTGCGAGATTCGCCGTACCGCCGCAAAATAAGCGGGTGTCAGGTTGCCGTATTGCCGGATGGCCGCGCTGATTTCGGCTTCGATTTTCCGGATGACGCTGTCCTTGACCTGCATGCGCAGGCGTCGTCCACCCGCGGTGAACACAGCGGCGGCGAGCGGCGTCTTCGTGTCTGGCACGGTAATGGTGCCCCGACCGAGACTGGCGCCTGTGGAAACTTGTAGGCCGTCGTTGAAACAACTGATTGGCGGATTCTGCCCGGCAAGACTCTCGACGTGCAATTGATCGACATCTACTCCCAACAATTCACGGGCACGCAGCCCCATCTTCGCGCCGAGAATCGAGTACAAACCGAGGTGACGGTGCAATTCGTTCGTCAGCACGACGATTTTCCATTCTTCTTCGCCATGACGGGTGATGATTTCGCCCACGAACGGCGCAACGTCGTCTTGGAACTGGTTGGGGTCGGACGGAATCGCGCGCAAGGTTACCAGCGGGCGTTCGTCAGCGTGGCCGGGGTTCCCCTGCACCATCTGTCGGTAGAATGAGGCGGCCCGGTCGCGATCGAAGTCCGCGACGCGCCGGACATTGCCGGTCGGTTCGGTGAGCCGGCCGATGCTCGGCGCGAGCAGTAGCAGGGCGACAGTGTCATCCCACGCGCGCACATGAGGGTCGTGCAGATGTTCGCGAACCCGGGCCTCCCGGTGCAGACGCTCCATGAGCCGGGCAGCGGGTGCGTTTCCGTCGGCCAACTGCGCCAGGAAATTGTCATCCAGTTTCAATAGTCGGGCGTCGGGCAGCGCGGCGGCAACGATGGGCACTCCGCTGGCGAATACGGCTTTGGCGGCCGCTGGATCACGCGCCACATTCCAGCCGGCGAACGCATCACCAGGCGGTGCGCCAGAGAACCAAACCATCGCCAGACGCGACCTGATGGCGGGCGCATCGTGCAGGGCCTCGGCCAAGTTGGTGAGCGGTCCCAAGCAGACATATGTCACCGGTCCTTTCGACTGCGCAAGCGTGTTTTCGATGAGCGTCACGGCGGAGGGCAGGGGATTGGTAGGTGCGGGTGGTAGGTTGGCCCAGCCCAGAGATTCCGCGCGTTCCCGCCACGGCGGCGGAGGCGCGGTGAGCGCGCGGCCCACTCCGACCGGCACGCTGTCGTCGTTCAGGAACTGCAGGATGCGGCGGACGTTACGTCCACCCACGGTCGGTGACACGCTGCCATCGGAGGTGACCACTGCTTTCAACGCAATCTGGGGCGACGTCGCCAGCAGGGTCAACGCCCGCGCGTCATCGAGTGCCACGTCCGTGTCCACAATGACCGGAGTGATCTCTTCGTGGGCTCGGACGGGCAACCCGCCGCCGAGGGTCCCGATCAGGAAGAGGGTGGCGAGCCAGCGCCCAGTCATGGGGACCGGGCATGGGTGCTGAGCCCGACGATCGCCCGGTCCGTTGACGTTGGCCGCGTCCTGTTGACGGCGGTTGTTATGGTGGTTTGGCATTCGTGATGAGAGGCGTGAGATTCGGTTCAGGGACTGGTGAATTGGGTTCCGGTCTGGTCGGCGTATCGGACGATGACCCCGCTGTCGCCGGTGCCCCGATACCAACTGTCACTACTCAAAGGGGCATAGGTGCTCAGGCTTTTGGCGCTGTCGGGCCGCGGTCCCAGGCTCCACACCGCCCACCGCACCGGGCAGTCTTTCGGGCTGGTGAAGTACTTACCGTCTCCGGACATGTCCGGTGCGTTCGTTGGCGCCCACAGGGCGTAGTTGCCGCCCGGAGCGCCGTTGAGAAGTTGCGGGCCGGGCGCGGCGTACTTGTAGGTGTGTTGGCGGTTGAAGACGTCTTCGACGTCGGCTTCGAGTCCGCCTTGGTTGCCGTGAGGGAGGTAGTGGTCCCGGGCCAATTCGACCGGCAGTTCGCACCAGTGTGCGGCGAGATCGCTGTTGCAGTTCACCCGCACGGGCGGCAGCTTATTGTCGTGGTCCGTAGAGTACATGTCGAGTGCCAGGCCGATCCCGCGCAGTTCGCCGTGTACCCGTGCGACTTTGGCCCTCTCCCTGGCGCGGCCCAGCGCCGGCAGGAGCAGCCCGGCCAGTATGCCGGTGATGGCGATGACCACCAGCAGTTCCACCAGAGTAAAGGCAGTGAACCGGTCCGGCGGGGGAGGCGGGCCCGATGTGATTTCGGATTTCGCTCGTGAGCGCATCCGCATCCCCGTTATTGCACCCGCTTCAGCCGGAAGAACTGCTGCGGTGTGGCCGGTGGCCAATTGATGGTGTTCTGTCCATTGAGGACCGATGGCGCATTGGTCACCGCGGTCCAGTTCGTGTTGGACAGGGAATCGGTGCGTTGCAGTTGCCAGTTGCCCAGCGAACTCGGCCAAGAAAGCACAATCGACCCGGCTTGGAAGGCAATGTGCACGGCCGCCGCATCCGAGGGTTCGATTTCTTGGACGAACAGCTCGTAGCCGAACGTGCCATCTATGCCCGAACCGGATTCCTGTTCGAACACGCCGGTCGCGTCAAACCGATTGGTCGGGGCCGGACCGAGGTCGTAGAGCGGATGAATCAGTGGGAATTGCCGGCCCTCGCCGTCGGTCGCCGTGCAATAACGTGAGCTCCAGTCAGAATTGGTGGTCCAACCATTGGTCGTTACGAGTGTCAGACCGTTGATGCGGACGCGCATGCCCTGCCAATGCTCGCCGCCCGTCGCTCGCGTCGGATCGAAGATGTCGTAATGCGCTGCGGTGCCATCGTTGGTCCGCATCACCGAAGCCAGCGAAATGACTTCCGGCGCGGGCAACCCGTAGTTCGAAGACACCAGCGAGATGGTGAAATCGTAGACGGGATCGATGCTGTGCTCTTCGTTGATATTCTGCATCCCGCCATAGAACAACGACCCGTTGGCCGTGACGGTCACCAAATCCCCCTTGTGAAAGGCCTGGCGGGTGACCGGATCGTGACTGACGCGCCAGACTTCGCCGGTCCAGGCATCGGGGGTGTAGCTGTCGCTGCCGTCATGCGGTTCCCATGGCAGATTGCCGTAATTCTGGCCCATCCAGCACTCGACGCCGCCGCGGTCGTCCGCTGAGATGGTTTGCACGAATACCTGCCATTGGCCACCCAGTTGATAGATCCCGGCGCCATTGTTCCAGGGAATGAAATTGGTGTTCGTATCCAGCATCTCATCCGGGTCCGTCAGCAGCACCCCGGTGATGCTGAACGGGAAGTCCCCGTTCCAGGTGCTAACGCCGTTGGCATCCACCGCCTCGAGGTTGGTGACGGTCTCAGCCGTCGCCGGGCCGGCCACCAAGGCCACGGCGGCCCAACAGGCCACGAGAGCCGGCAGGGTTCCCCACCGAGGAATGCGGCCAACGACGGGAGCCGGACCGCGAAAGAGTCGCGTAAAAAGGAGTGTTACGTTCATATAATTTCGTATTACTACGCGGCATCGTGTTACGCAAGTAAATAATCGTGTTCATGAAAGCGGTGCCGTTGCGCCGCCGGGGGCGCGCGAAACGCCCCGGGTGGCCTGGAGAATGTCTGCCGCGCGCTTCCGCCTGCCAGAACCTCAGCCGGGCAAATCCTTTCCCGTGGTGGTGATGGTGAGCTTGCCGTGTTTGACGCCCTTGGCGGCGATCAACTCGTCGGCAAGCTTCTTGATCTCGGCGGCCTTGCCGCGGACGGCGAGGATTTCGAGGCAGTTGTCGTGGTCGAGGTGCGCGTGGAGGGTAGAGATGATCTCGTCGCGGTGGTCGTGCTGCAAGTCGGTCAATAAATCCTGCAGGTGATGCCGGTGATGGTCGTAGACCAGGGTGATGCTGCCGGCGATCTCGCCGCGGCCGAGTTGCTGGCGATGTTCCACGAGATGGGCGCGGACCATGTCGGCGATGGCCAGCGAGCGATTGTCGTAGCCCTTCTCGCGGCACATCCGGTCGAGTTCGCGCAGGAGTTTCTTATCGAGCGACACGCTGAAGCGGGTGACGGTTTCCATGGTGTTACGGTTTTTGATAAAAGTAATACTCCACGGGAATGCGTCAACAACTTTTTTTGTTGGCCATATTTCTGGTTGCGTCGGCCGGGGTGCGGTGTTATTTCTTGCCCGAATCAACCCATGAGGAGACCACACGGATCATGCAGACTTTGTTGCGCGGTAAGGATTACCTCGAGACGCCGGATTGGACGAAGGAAGAACTGGAAACGATTTTGGACGTGGCGGGCGACCTGAAGCGGCGGTTCGCCCTCGGCGAGCCGCACCGGTTGCTTCAGGATAAGACGTTGTTCATGATGTTTTTTGAGGCGAGCACGCGGACCCGCAACTCGACCGAGGCGGCGATGACGCAACTCGGCGGGCACGCGCACGATCTGACCGTGGAGAAGATGCAGATCTCCCACGGCGAGACGCCCAAAGACACGGGCAAGGTCCTGTCGCGTTACGGCCACGGCATCGCCATCCGCAATTGCTTCTATGGCATCGGCAACAATTACCTGCGGGCCGTTGCCGAGCACGCCACGATTCCGGTGGTGAGCCTGCAGTGCGACGTGGATCATCCCCTCCAGGCCATTGCCGACCTGATGACGGTGCGCGAGAAATACGGCACGAACCTGCGCGGGATGCGCTGGCTGGTATCGTGGACCTACGCACCGGCGTATGCGCGTCCGCTGAGCGTGCCGCAGGGGCTGATCTGGCTGTTGCCGCGGTTCGGCATCGACGTCACGCTGGCCCACCCGAAGGAATTCGGTTTGATGCCGCGCGCGCTGGAAACCGCCAAGAGGTTCGCCAAGGAGAACAAGACGAAGTTCGACGTCGTCCACAACATGGATCAGGGATTCAAGGACGCGATCGTATGCTACCCGAAGTCGTGGGGCTGTCACCAATATCTCGCCGACCAGGGCGTGCCCGAAGACAGGCGCAAGGAAGAGGGCATGAAGATCCTCAGCAAGTACCAGAACTGGGTTTGCACGGAGAAGCGGATGAAGCTGGCCAAGAAGGAGGCCAGCTACATGCATCCGCTGCCGGCGGACCGCGGTGCCGAGGTTGAGGACGCCGTCATCGACGGCCCGCAGTCCATCGTGTTCGACCAGGCCGAGAACCGCCTGCACACGGTAAAGTCGATCCTTGCGCTCACGATGGGTGGACGGCCGTAGCGGTTGACGGTTGGTTGGGGGAGGCGTCCCGCGGCCGCGCGTCGGCCGCCCTGGCGATCGGGCTGCAGTTAGAGCAACGAGCGAACAAAAGGCTCGTCGCCTTCAGCGACGAGAAGATACGTCTTATTGCTCTCGCTCCAACTCGCCGTGCAGAAGATATCCTGTGTCGCAATCTTCGGCGTGGACTGCGCCGGCGCGTCGGACAACGCCGAGCGCGCCACGACAAACAGCCAGACCTTGTGGTCGTTGGCCGCCGTCAGACACAACATGGACACCTTGTGCTCGTTCCATTTTGTGAGACAACCGCCCCGGACGGCCAGTTCGGTCAGACCGGGCGGGACGGTGTAATCGGACGGCCAACCGTTGCTGGCGAACACCTGGCGCAATTCATCGAGGCTAAACGACTTGATGTCGAGCTTGTAGCCGGCGTCGGCGTAATACACCATGTCGTCGCGGAACGCGGCGAACGTGGCTCGGGGATTTGGCACATGGCCGCGCTGGCCGTGATGAAACAGGACCGAATGGAGTAGCAGGACGACGACGACCGCGGCGGCGGTGCCCAGTGCCAGCCGGCTGCGCCACCAGGGAATGGGGGCGTCGACGGGGCGCTCGCCGAGGATCTGATCGGGCAAATCGGCCGGCACGCGGATGTCTTTCAGCTTGGCGCGGAGCGCGGTGTACTCGGCGCAGTGTTCGTCCAGCCACCGTTGCAGATCCGGGTCGTGCTCGACTTGTGCCAACGCTTCGGCAAACTGCGGGTCGGCATCGTCCACGCCCGGGCGGTAGAGCCAGAGAACCCGTTTGGCCTGTTGACTATCCACCGGATCCCCTCCGTGATTGGAACTGTCCGTCCGATCCAAAATCATTCAAGACCTTTCGGAGTTCTGCCCGGCCGCGCGCGATTCGCGACTGGACCGTGCCGATGGGCACTTCGAGGATTTCGGCGATCTCCTTGTACGAATAGTCTTCCAGGTAGAACAACGCCAGGGGCGCTTGGTAGATTTCTTCCACGCGGGCGAGTGCCTGCAACACCGTGCTTCCGTCCAGTTGATTGGCGATGGTAGAGGACACGGTCGGCATATCATCGCCCGCCCGTGCCAGGTCGACGTGGGGAAAGCGCGTTTGCCGGCGTTTCGACTTGAGGAACTCATGGTGTAATGTGCTGAACAACCACGTCTTCACTTTCGACGCATCGCGCAGTTGATGTCCCTTCGTGGCCCACACATAAAACGTCTGTTGCGTCAGATCTCGCGCCTCGGCCTCCTTCCGAGTCAGGCTGAACGCAAACTGGTACAGCCCGCGATAGTGCCGCTGCACCAGTTCTTCAAAATCCGGGTTTGTTGGATTTTCCCGTCTCTTGTTCATGTAGGAGTCAGCCGCTTCCGTTCTTGTTCCCGACCCCTCATCAAATTGCGCCAACTCAGCAATCAAGGCAACTCCAAAACCTCCCGGCGCGATTTGGGAACAAAATCGGCCGACGGGCATCTCACCATGAGAAAGTCCATTTCCCAATTCCGACCGGCGAAGGAAGCCGGCAGACGGACCGACGCGCGGGAGGTGCGGGTCGCGCCGCGGCTTCCACGGGGGATCGAATCGAGCCGACGCAAAGGGAGCAGGGTTGCGCGGAAGCGGAGGGCCGAGTCAGCGATTGACCCGGCCTTCTGGCTTTTTTTGTGTGACCGGGGCGGGATCCTCCGAACCTTGCCATTCGGGCAGCCACAACCGGTGGGCCGTTATCCCTGCCAACGGGCCGGCCGCATACATCCCGTGGCCATCGGCGATCTTGCGCCGATGCACCCCGTTGGTGGCGCGAATGTTTTGGACAACCTGCGCCGTCTTGTTAGACTCGCTCATCTATGAAAACTGCAGTCATTGCCATTGGCGGCAACTCCCTGATCAAAGACGAAAAACACATGAGCGTGGCGGACCAGTACGCGGCAGTGGTCGAAACGGCACGCCATATTACTGACCTGATCGAACGCGGCTATTGCGTCGTCATCACGCACGGCAACGGCCCTCAAGTGGGGTTCATCCTGCTGCGCAGTGAGTATTCGCGGGGCATCTTGCACGAAGTCCCGCTCGATTCCATCGGCGCCGACACCCAGGGCGCCATCGGCTACCAAATCCAGCAGGCGCTCGAGAACGAGTTCCGGAGACGGTGGCTCAAGAAATCGGTCGCCACCGTCGTGACGCAGACGCTGGTAGATCGCAACGACCCGGCGTTTCAGAAGCCAACCAAACCGATCGGCCAGTTCTACAAGAAGGAGCAGGCGGAGGACCGCATGCGGGTCGAGAAATGGACGATGGTCGAGGACGCGGGCCGGGGTTGGCGCCGCGTCGTGCCGTCGCCCAAACCGGTGCGCATCATCGAAGCGGACGTCGTCCGCCATCTCGTCGAGGACGGCTACATCGTCATCGCGGCCGGCGGCGGCGGCATCCCGGTGATCGCCGAAGAGAACGGCAACCTGACCGGCACCGCGGCGGTGATCGACAAGGACCTGGCCTCGGCGGTTCTGGCCAAGGAAATTGCCGCCGACGTGCTGGTGATCTCCACTGCCGTTGAGAAGGTCTGCCTGAATTTCGGCAAGCCCGACCAGAAGGATCTCGACCGGATGACGGTGGCGGAGGCGAAGCAGTACATGAAGGAGGGACACTTCAAGCCCGGCTCGATGCTGCCGAAAATCCAGGCGTGCATCCAGTTTCTCGAAGAAGGCGGCCATGAAGCCCTCGTTACCTCTCCCGAAGCACTGCCCGCTGCACTCGAAGGCAAGACCGGCACGCGTATCGTGCGATGATTTAAGAAGATTGCATTTCCGCCGACGGTTCGTTAGCGTGGAACCGCGGCGGGGGTGGATAGAATGAAAGGAGACTCGCCATGAAAAACCCTTCCCTCAGTAGCTTGCGCCTCCGATTGGCTGTGGTCGTGCTACTGGCTGTCGTTCCTTCCCTCGGACTGATCTATTTCAATGCCCGGGCGCAGCGGGCTGCGGCCATCGCCACCGCCCGTGACGACGTGGACCGGCTCGCGCGTCTGGCGGCGGCCCACAACACACGTGTCATCGAAGGTGCCCGTCAAATGTTGGTGACACTGGCGCAGTTGCCCGCGATCCGGGGCGGCAGTGCGGCGGACTGCCGTGCGGCGTTGAAGGATCTTTTGGGAGAATACTCGCTTTACTCCAACCTCGGCGTTGCGTCACCCGATGGCAAGGTGCTCTGCACCGCCGTGGGCATGAAGGGACTCCCATCGGTCGCTAGCGGCCCGTGGTTTCAACAAACGATCGCGACCCACGAGTTCGCCGTGGGAGAGTATCAGATGAATGCTTTTGGCGGTTACCCCATCGTCGACTCCAACAACCAGGTGTCGCGCGTCGTGTTCGCTTCGCTCGACTTCGATTATCTGACCCGGCAATTGGCATACAACCTGTCGCCCGAGGGGGCCACGCTGGCCGTGGTGAACCCCGATGGCGTGATCCTGGGCGTGGCAGGCGACCGCGGCCAGAGTCGCGTCGGAGGCACGGTTCCAGAGGCGGCCCAGATCCGAGAGGTTTCAGCCTACCGAGGACGCGGAGAGGCTCAATGGTTTGATCCTGCCGGCATCGAGCGAATCAGCGCGTACTATCCGATCGGCGGCAAGCGGGCGGGCGTCGGCCTGTACACGACGGTCAGCTTGCCCACGTCCCTCGCGTTGGGAAACGCGAACGCCCAGCTAAAGAAAAACCTGATCGGATTGGCGGTGGTCGCTTTGCTGGCCCTGGCGGCGGCGTGGTACGGCGGCGAAGCCATCGTGTTGCGTCGCGCGAACGACGACCTCGAACACCGGGTCCAGGATCGTACCCGGGAACTGGCGCACGAACAATTCCTGTTGCGGTCGCTGTTGGATAACATTCCGGACAGCATCTACTTCAAAGATCGGGAGGGACGTTTCCTGCGTTCGAGCCGGGCGCAGGCGAAACGGTTTGGCCTCAGCGATCCCGCACAGGTCATCGGCAAGACGGATTTCGATTTCTTCAAGAAACAGCACGCCGAAGAGGCGTTCCGGGACGAGCAACAAATCGTGCAGACCGGCCAGCCGCTGATCAGCATCGAGGAAAACTCTGCGTTGGCTGACGGTACGGAACGCTGGGTCTCCACCTCGAAGATGCCGTTGCGCGATCAGAGCGGCAGCGTTGTCGGCACGTTCGGTATCTCCCGTGAAATCACCGAGCGCAAGCGGGCCGAGCAAGCCCTGGCCAAGGAACGCAGCGTGTTGCGCACGCTGGTTGACAGTCTCCCCGACCTGGTGTTCGTCAAGGACGTCAAGGGCCGGTACGTGTTCAACAACGCCGCCCATCGCGCGTTCCTGCAGATCAGCAGCTTCGACGACCTCGCCGGCAAGACGGTGTTCGACTTGTATCCGAAAGATCTGGCGGAGCGTCTGCAGGTGGACGACGACGAGATCATTACTGCCGGAATGCCGGTTCTCCACCGCGAAGGCGAGTTGACCGACCGCAAAGGGCACAAGGTGCGGGCGGTGACCAGCAAGATCCCGTATCGTGACGAGGAACATCGGGTCGTCGGTTTGGTCTGCATCTCGCACATTCTCGACGGACCGCAGTAGGCGTTCACCGCGATCCGGTCGGACGGCCCGGCGTTGCCCAGGTTCAAGGTTCGCGGCCAACGCCCGGCGCGGCGGCACTGTTTCGCTGCGGCGCCAGCGCGCCGGTGATTCCCGCGGGTGGTTCTGGTGGGCTGGAGGTCCCACCAGTGCTTAGGGAAGCGCACGGGAAGACCGGCCACGCTGTTGCCGCACAAACCCGCTCCGCGCCTTGATTGGCTCCAATTCCGGAACGTGGAACGGCAAGTGGATCAATTCAAACTCGGCTTGGAGCCAGTCGTCCAGGTCACGTCCTGGTTGACCGCCGCGTTCCAGGTAGATTTCGTAGGCGCGGGCTCGTACCTCATCTTCGCGCGGGCCATGGATTCTCATGGTTGACCTCGTCGTGTTGACAACGCCATCTGCGACCCAACCACCGGGTAACGTCCATCAGGACCGGGCCAAAATCAAACCCGTCGACTGCCTCAACCCCGCACGGCTCAAAGTCGCCCGCCTCGGTCAACCGCGGGGCGCGGATGCTGTGAGCCACTTGCAAATGCGTTGGAAGAGATTAGACTTTGGGCCATCAGGAAGGAGGAGTGGCTATGAAACATCGCAGGTTCATAGTTGGTTGGAAGGTTCGGCAGATTGTTCTCACGGTTCTCGGTATCGTCGCCCTGACGCACGCGCGTGTGGTGGTGGCCGCTGACAAACTCCCGTTTCACGCCAAAGGCATGTACGTCGAAGGCTGCAGCTGCAGCGCTCCCTGTACGTGCCAGTTGACGGGAATCGAGCCGATGTGCCAGGGCGTCAACGCGATTGTGCTGACGGGTGGCCAGTACAAAGGCGTGGAGCTGGCCGGCGCGAAGATCGCCTTTGCAACCGCCGCGGGCAAATGGGTGCGCCTGTACGTCGATGCCCGGGACCCGAAGCAGCACGACGCCGCGGTGGCATTTGCCCGCGCTTACGCGAAAGACTTCGGCAAGATCGAGGACGTCGAGGACGCCAAGGTTGAGGTTGCGGGCAAAGACGGCCGATACACGCTCACGGTGAATGACGGCGCGATCATGAGTCTCACCACCGAGCCGGTGCTGGGCGGTGACGGCAAGACCCCGCTGGTGTACTCCAACATCCACGACACGCTGCATCCGACCATCAAACAGGGCAAGACCGTCGGCGGCAGCTACAACGATGGTGGCCACGCGTTCCAGTTGAAGGACAGCAACGCGTACTTCCAGGACGCCTTCAACACCAAGGGCAATCTGTAAACGGTCCGGTGTCCGGACGAGCAAGGCGCGGCGCTTTCACGAGCGCCGCGCTTGTCTCAGGCAGCCGCGACGGAAGGCCGGCGGAAACCGGGCCGCCGGGTCGCTCCGACAAAGCCTTGACAGGGGGGCGGACTCGCCGTTATCTCGTAGCTCCATTTTCCCGAAGGGAGTTCGTCATGACTGACAAAGCACCATGGATCACGTATCGGCCCCAGTTGCGGGTGTTGGATTGCACCATCCGCGACGGCGGTCTGATCAATGACTCGCAGTTTACCGATGATCAGGTGAAGGCCGTGTATGAGGCTTGCGTCGCCGCCGGGCTCGATTACATGGAAATCGGCTACAAAAACTCGCCCCAGCAGTTTCCGGGGGACAAGTACGGGCCGTCGCGGCATTGCGAAGAGGAATATCTACGGCGGATTGTGGGGGACCACAAGAAGCAGGCGCCGGGATTGAAGCTGGCGGCCATGGCCGATGCCGGCGGGAAGAGCGACTGGAAACACCAGATCGTTGCGGCCAAGGACAGCGTGCTTTCGATGATTCGGGTGGCTTGTTACGCCACCCAGATTTCCGAGGCGGTGGAGATGATCCATCACTGCCACGAACTGGGGTACGAGACAACGCTGAATCTCATGGCGGTCTCGGTCGTGCAGGACGCGGAAATCGACACCGTCCTGCAACTGGCCGTCAAGACGCCGATCAGCGCCATGGTGGTTGTGGACAGCTTCGGTAATCTCTACCGCGAGCAGATCGACCATCTCGTCCGCAAGTACGCCAAGGCCGTCGAAGGCAAGGGCAAGGAGGTCGGCATCCACGCGCACAACAACCTGCAACTGGCGTTTGCCAACACCATCGAGGCGATCATCCTCGGCTGCAACCGGGTCGATGCCACGATGATGGGGCTGGGACGCGGTGCGGGGAATTGTCCGATGGAACTGTTGCTCGGGTTCCTGCGTAATCCCAAGTTCAAACTCCGTCCCGTGTTGGAGGTCATCCAGCACACCATCCTGCCGATGAAGAAACAGTTCGACTGGGGGCCGTCGATTCCGTACCACATCACCGGCCAGATGAACATGCATCCCCGAACGGCGATGAGCTTCCGCGCCGGGCCGACGCCGGACGATTATGTGGCGTTCTACGACCGCGTCATGACCGACGTGTGAGAAGCGATCTCACGCGCGATCTGGCCCGCCATCGCGTGTGCATTCTTGAACGCGAGCCGCACGTCGATCGGGAAAATGTGGCTCAATCCGCGCGCGATCGGGTCAATTTGCGGCGCGGAGGAATGGATGCTGCCTCCCGCACCGCCGTTATGAATCCGCTGAAAGTGGCCGTTCGGCATGCCAGCGCGAGCGCCAAGGAAAAGACTTTGCAGGCGTTTACCTTGGTGGAGATCATGATCCTGGTGGCGATTATCGGCCTGCTCGCATGAGGTTCCGGAGCCCAAAAAAAATCTGGTAAAGAAACGGTGTGCCGGGTAGGTTATGCCCCGACTTTTACCCAGTCGAGCTGAGAACGGACAGGTAATGGCTGCGACGGTTCAGGAATATTATTATCCGAAAGATCTTCGTGACGCGCTGAAGAAGCTCGGACGGAACGATGAGCAGGTCCCCGTGCCGGTGACGGGCGCGTTCCATCTGATCTCCAGCAAACTGCGCGCGGCGACGTGCCTGGTGGATATCTCAGCGGTCGAACTCGATTATGTGAGAGTCGACGGCAAGAAACTCGCCATTGGCGGGACGGCGACGTTCCAACAGATCGTGGCCTCGAAGGAGTTGAACGAGGTGCTGAACGGCTTGGTGCCCAAGGCGGCGCGGGCGTACTCGACGCGGATCCAGCGCAACGCGACGACGTTGCAGGACGTGGTGTTCGGCTACGCGACGTATTTCGATTTGCTGACGGCGTTGGTGGCGTTGGACACGCAGGTGACGGTGCGCGGCAAGCAGAAACGGGTGGTGCCGTTGGCGCAGTTCTTTTCGCGGGAGAATCGCGCCGTGTTGAGCAATCAGGAGATCGCGGTGGAGTTTTCGGCGAAAGTGCTCGGCGGAGAGGTGGGCGCCAGCCTGCAACGTTTGGCATTGACCGATGGCGACGCCGTGGCGATATTACACGTGGTCGCAGTCCTCAAGATGGCTGGCAAGAAATGCGTCGACGCGCGTCTCGCGGTGGGCGGCGGACTGCCCACTCCGATACGCTTGTCGACGCTGGAACAGGAGCTGACCGGCAAACCACTTGATGTGGCACTGGTGGAATCGGTGTGCGCGAAGGTGGCCGATCTGATTCAGCCCGTCTCGGACGGACGCGGCAGCGCGCAGTACCGGAAATTGATCAGTGGCGTGCTGGCGCGCCGGGCGTTGGCCGAAGCGTACCGCAACGCGAAGGGCAAGGAGCTCTAAATCCGAAGCACGAATATCGAAACTCGAAGGAAGCACGAATGACAGAAACGGCAAATTTGAAACACGACCTTGGGACTGAGTGTTTTGAAGATTCGCATTTCGGATTTGTTTCGTATTTCGCATTTCGCATTTCGGATTTTCCCGAAGGGAGCCGTCCATGAATTTGCACGTCACGGTCAACGAGGAACCGAAGGACTTCATCTGTCAGCCGACGGATACACTGCTGGACATCCTCCGGCGCGAAGGCTACTCGGGCGTCAAGGTGGGCTGCTCGAATGGCGATTGCGGTATCTGCGCCGTGTTGCTGAACGGGCGCACGGTCAACTCCTGCGTCGTCCTGGCCGCCCATTGCCAGGGCAAGAAGATCGTGACCATCGAAGGCGTCGGCAACAAGGACGGCACGATGCACCCGCTGCAAAAGGCGTTCCTCGACGAAGGCGGCGCCCAATGCGGTTTCTGCACGCCCGGCCTGATCCTGTCGGCGAAAGAATTGATCGACGAGAACCCCAGCCCGACCGAGGCCGACGTCAAGGAAGCGCTCTCGGGCGTGATCTGCCGCTGCACGGGATATGTAAAGCCAATTGCTGCGGTTTTAAGGGCCGCAGCGGAACTTCGGTCCAATGCGGCGAAAGCATGAGTGGGCTAATCCGCACCGAGCGGAGTTTATCCCGCTCGGAGCGGGATCAAAACCAATCGCTGCCGTGCTCAAGAGTTTACCACGTTCCACGTGGCCGCCAAAGACCTCCGCCAAGCCAAAGGAAACGCTCCGGCGTGAAGTTGCCGGTCGGGCGCGTTGTCAAGCTGCCGATCCCTCATCACCGCGTTGCTGTCTCGGCACTTGACTTGTTACCGGCAGAGGCGTGAAATGCGCGTATGGCGCGCTCCGGACGTGAAGCTGATTGGATCAAGATTCTCAAGCAGATTCAGACGCCGCTGGGGTTCTACGTCTTGGCTCTTCTCATCGTCGAAGCAACCCTCGGCATCGTACTGACAGCAGCGGGTTTCGACCAAGCTTACAAGTGGCAAGGTTTCTTGTTCATCATTGGTGTCTTTGCGGCGGTCGTGCTGATCGTCACCGGCTTCACGATCTTCAGTCCCAAGAACCTGCTGTACGGCAAAGAGGAGCATTCCGCGCCGCAGACCGAGCCATCGGCCTTGAAAGACCAGATCGAAGACATTATCCATCAACGGGTCAAATCAGAGTGCTTGAAACCCGAGTAATAGAGGTTAAACTATAGCTATGAGTTGGAAGGAAGTAGTAAAAGACCCCGACGAGATCAAGGTGTTCATGGCCTTGGACGGTCCAGCGTACACATGGCGAACCGTCGGCGGCATTGCGCGTCAGACCGGCCTCTCCGAACAACGTGTGCTGCAGATTCTCGCAAAGTACAACATGCAACTGACGCGCCTCTCCGAAACCCCCTCCGCATCTGGAAACGCCCTTGTCGGTCTGCTTGAGAAGGTGGGCGCTTAGTCGCCTTCAGTTTTCAGGAGTCGCTTGTCTCTCCGCCGCAGCTTCGTGATCCGCGGCCTCGCGTGCCAGCACATGAATCGTCTTGTTCACATAGATGCCATCAATCTCAAGACGGCCGGTGTGAATCGCGGTCTTGTGCAACTTGAGATAATTCTCTCGGCCTAACAGTTCCAAATAACCTTGGAGAAGATCGGCATCGGTAATCACATCGCGTGGGATAGCTTTCACGCTGCTGGCTGTGTTCTCTGTGTCTCGCAGATAAAGCACCAGCCAGCGAAACTCCTTGTGTCGTAGTGCGTCTAAGCAGTTCATGTCGGCACTCCGAAACTACGGCAACTGCGGCAACTCCTTTACGGCCCGGCGGAGGATGGCGAGTTGGTAGCTCATTTGCGCCGGCGCAGTTCTGCTCTTGCCTGCTCGAAAGGAATGGACTTGCTGCGGGAGGCTTTGGCGGCATCGTAAGCGCGGATGGCTTCAAGCTCTTCCAAATCGGCCAGCAGCTTGCGGTATTCGGCAACGGGCAGCAGCACGCCGACTTTTTTGCCCTTGCCAGACACGACATATTGTTCGCGCGGCTTGATCACGGTGAAAAGGATACCATCGGTTCGCTGCGCTGCCAAAGCGAAAAACTGCTCGCCGACAAGCGGGTGGGAGAGGTAGGGTTACCGGCTGCGAGGAGCTTTGCATGCTGCGGAGTTCGCTCCGGCAGGGCCTTTTGGCGACCGCCTTAAAGATTTCATCAGATGAATCCAGAAGACGAAATATCATCGGCATTTCGCAAAGGAGGGGGGCGGCTAGTCCTGAAAAACGTAGTAGTTCGCGCCTCCGGTACGAGACATAAGGGTGATGGAATACTCACCATAGCGTCGCCGAGATTTCTTCTCGACATCACAATTTCGGAGTTCGGTCCGTTCGATTCAGATGACCGACCGAGAATCATTCATCGAAAGGATTTTTGGGACGTTCGGGGCACTGCCGAAGACATAGTGGCGTTTCGCTGTCCCAAAGTGCCTCCAGCGCACATTTCGAAGGGAAGTCCCCCGGGAACTCGCTTGTCGGGGAAAGTCGATTGCTTCGACGTAATTCACCAGCTAGTTCCCGACGAGTTTCGCGGAAAATGGATGCGTGTGCATGGTGTCTTACCAAACTACGAACTCACTTTCGCTGACGAGTTAACAACCACCTCGAGGGAGAATGCGTTTTGGGGTAAGGTGACTTCTTCAAAGGTCGATTTCTTTCGATCCGAGACGAAGTATTTCAAGTTCGGTTTTCAACAATGCGATTCGGATACGCAAGTTTTCTTTGAGTCGAAATCTGATTGGCGCAAATGTTCTCCATTTGACGTGATGAGGCAGTGGCGGTCACTGCTTAAAGCTCTGTCCTTCGTCACTGGGATCGAGGCGCGTCCTTTTATTGAAGTTTTCAGTCCAGGGGACAAGTGGCTTGAGCGGTACCGGCCTATTCGGCCGAATCCCACAACAAACTATACGCCCTTTGGAACGCTCTCATTCGTGAACAAGCATGAGACGAGCGCAATCGCGTTGATGGCCGAATTCCTCTGCGACTCGCCGATTGCTGATAAAATCTCGTCGACCACGAATCTGACACGGGCTGTTGGAGGCAAAAGTCTTCGTCTTGCAACATTAGTTCACGCCGTCCTATTTGAAGGCTTAGTAGATGTTTTATACGAACAAATCGCCCCTCCACCACGGAGCGAGGAGGAACGAAAGGCGGATGAAGCCTTCGAGAGAGTGAGAACAGCGGAGCAGAACGAGATAACCAACAAAATGAAGACGGCAGAAGAACCGGAAGCAACGGCATACAGGCGGCTCTTGGGTTTACTCACAACTGCCAAAGCTCTCCGGACAAAGGAGAAGTTTGAAAGGCTCGCCGCACACTACAAATTGAGGGGTCTTGAAGAATGCTTAGACGCTTGGGGGAAGGCACGCAACCCTGTTGCTCACGGTGCACTTTGGTCTGTTGATTCGCCGGAAGTGATCGAGGGAGACTGGCGTAATGGAAGCTTAATCGCCTCAGCTATTAACGTGCTCATTTTGAAATCGATTGGCTACACCGGCCGTTGCACGAAATGGAATCCCCTGCCGGAGACGATAAGCATCTAAAACTGTGCCGTAACTGGCAGCCCGCGCGATGGGGAGACCCCAAGAAATCTCTCGTCAAGAAATGGCCTCGCGATGTAGGCTTGTAGTCAGCAAGGGATGGCTGGCGATGAAAGAAACAGCAACACTGCCGTTCAAGAGAACATCCGTTGGGACGAGTCCGTGGCGAGTGGATGGCATTGGGCTGATGACGGGCCGCGTCAAACCCATCGCCGCCGTCCTCAAAGCCGCCTATGGAACTAGAGAGACCCGCAATGCAAAGCGGACCGGAGCGTCGAGAGAAAGAAGTCTCCAAGTAGAGTCGCTCCGATAGGTGAGACTTTGGGGTCAAATGGCAGGAGCATAATCATGAAAGAAA
>DATJBF010000065.1:0-30577 GCA_035515475.1 Verrucomicrobiia bacterium | reverse complement strand
CGAAAGGACTTGGCTGAACAGGCTGGCACAACGTACCATGGCAATGGCCTCCGTGGCTGGGTGTTGATGGTTCGAGCATTTCCATCAACCGTTATCACCCGAAACGGAGGCCCTTTCCAAAGATTATTTTGGACAGGTCTGGACAAAGTCATCGCCGGGGTCAACTCCGCACTCGTGACAGCTTTGACTTGCGAATGCCAATAGCAAAATTTGTCCATAGTACGGAGTTGACCCCAATGATAACATACCGGTTGGTACATACCGGCGTGATGGAGCGCTTAACATCGGAGTTGACCCCAATGATAACATACCGGTTGGTACATACCGGCGTGATGGAGCGCTGACAAGGGCCTCGATTGCAAGATCAGCCGAATTGACGCTGGGGACGGGACAAATGATCCAGACCGACCCAAATCAGCCAAGGAGCAAAATGGCCGAACCAAACGGTGAGCCGAGTGGGGCTGCGCCCCGTCGGCTACCTTGATCGTTAGCCCACGCGCAGTGTCTCGGCAATGAACAGCGAACGATCATTCCAGCTCGCCTTCTGGCTATTGCTGGGACTGATGATGTTGATGCGAATCTGGTTCGCAATCCGTGTGAGCCGGGCGGGCGAACGGCTCATGCTAGACCGGGCCGCTATCCGGCGCGAGGGCTGGAAGATATACGCCATCCGTGTTTTTGTTTTCCTGCTGCTCGTCGTCTTGATTGTGCCGCTTGCCCGCAATCCCTCCCGGTGGCGAAAATTGGGTTTCCCCTTGCCGTTTTGGCTGCGCTGGGCGGGCTTTGCTTTGGGGCTGGCCAGTCTGGGCCTCTGGACTTGGACACATGTGGCGCTGGGGACGTTGTGGTCCCCCCAGTTGCAACTTCGCGCGAACCACCGGCTGGTCGCTTCCGGCCCCTACTCGCGAATTCGGCATCCCATGTATACGGCGATCTTGTTATGGGTGATGAGTCTGGGTTTCGTGATCGCCAACTGGATTCCCATCATCTTCGCGGTGGGAGTGGCGTTCCTCCTTCTGGCGCGGGTTCCAAGGGAAGAGCAAATGATGAGAGAGCAGTTTGGTAGTGAATACCGAGAATATATGAAAAGGACGGGAAGGTTTCTGCCGAAGTGGCAAGGCACCCCATGATTTTCGTACCTGGTTTTGATTATCGGTGGCCCAACGCCGTGCTGGGGCCAACGCCGACCGCCCCTTGAGATTTGGAATGAGCGATGAAGATTGGCTGTCAGTATTACAGTCGGAGCGGAGCCGCCAGTGGCCGTGGCTCAGCTTCGGAACGTTAGGCGACCAACGCGACGATGAAAATCGAACTCACACTCCGGTGGGTGGCAAGATGCTTGAGCCTGGTTTTGGCGGCGCTCATCATCATTTTCGTTGTCGGCGAAGGAATGCCGCCTCTATTTACACTCTCCATCGCGGCGCTCGAATCATGGTTTCTGCTGTTCACGGTCGTCGGTTCGCTGGCGGCATGGCGCTACGAATTGTGGGGTGGGATCGTCGGTCTGGCGGCAATCGCCGCTTTCTATTTCACGGATTTTGTTGCCAGTGGGTTCCGTCATTTTCCCGGCGGATGGATATTTCCGACGCTTGCCTTCACACCATTGATTTTTCTGTTGGCTTGGTGGCGCCATCGGGCCATCGGTCAGAGTAAGACATGACCGGAGCGCCTCATTTTTCACTCAACGGGCGGGACGTTTGTTCCACCAAGAGAGATTTCGTCGGTCGCACTCGACTCCGCGAGAGGCCGAGGGGTCAGGGCGGCAAACCCTCGTCGCCGTGAGGAATCTGGGCCGGCATCTGCTCGTCACTGTTTCTCAGCCGGCTTGGTCAGCAGCTTGAACGCGTGCGTCCACTCGTTGCGCAGAAGGCCGGGGATGCACCACAGCATGCACAGCGGCTCGATCGCCCGGGCCGCTTCGGCTTTTCCCATATCGGCCGTTTCCCAGCCGAACTGATTCAGGACGCCGCGCACCATCTGTTTCGCCGTGTCGTCGTTGCCGCAAATGAACATCGTTGGCGGACCGCCCTCGAACTGCGGGTTCACCATGAAGGCGTTGCCGACGGAATTGAACGCCTTGACGAAACGCGCGTTTTCGAACTCTCGTTGGAGCCGTTCCATCAACGATTCGTCGTGACCGGTAAAGAACTGCAGCACGCCGTTGACCGGCGGCCCATCGGCAATCGGATTGGTCGCGTCGATGACCGGTTTGTCCGCCAGATTTGTGGCGCCCGCCCCCCGCAGCGCGTTGGCGGCTCCGCTGCCCTTCACCGCCAATACCACCAACTCGGCCGACTTGGCTGCCTCGGCGAAGGTGCCCACGCGTATCTTTGGATTCTGTTTGGCCCAGTTCGCCAGCTTCGCGGGCGCGCGCGTGCCGAGCACGACCTCGTGGCCGTGCTTCAGGAATCCGCCCGCCAACGCCTTCGCGACGTCACCCGATCCGAGGATGCCAACTTTCATGCGACGCTCCTTTCAATCGAACTGCGGAACACATCCAAAGTCTGCCGTTGGACCGTCATCTGCCCATCACGCCACCCACCAGATTAGATTCCCCAACCAGCGACACGGTTTCTCTTTTTGGGCGATGGGCCGGATGCCTTCTGGGCTGGCAACCCGCAGCGAGCGTCCGGCCTTCAGTGCCGGCACTAAACTCTTGAACGTCGGCTCCGGCTGGGAGAGTCTTGCGTCCACTGGAGAACCCACGGAAGGAGACGACGAGCATGCGATCGTTTGAGAGCCTGACGGAAAAGGAAGTCCTCGCACTGGCCATCTCGCTCGAAGAGGAGGACGCGCGCGTTTACGACGATTTTGCGGACGGCTTGCGGGAGCGTTACCCGGAACAATCGGCGAAGTTCGAGGCGATGCGGCGCGAGGAGGATGGACATCGCCACCGGTTGCTCGAACTGTATCGCAGCCGGTTTGGCGAGCACGTGCCGCTGATCCGCCGCCAGGATGTGCAGGGGTTCGTGCAACGGCGTCCGGTGTGGCTCACGCGGCCGCTGGGCTTGAAAGCCGTGCAACGGGCCGCAGAAACGATGGAGGTGGAGACGCGACGCTTTTATGAAACCGCGGCGCGGCGGACCACCGACGCCGGCATTCGCCAATTGCTCGGCGATCTCGCCGAGGAGGAACGCGGTCACGCGACCACCGCCGAGCGCATCGCGCACACGCCCCTGAGTGAAGAGGAATCCGCCCGACAGAAACGGCTGTTCGTGTTGCAGGTGATCCAGCCGGGACTCGCAGGGTTGATGGACGGTTCTGTCTCTACGTTGGCCCCGTTGTTTGCAGCGGCGTTCGCCACGCAGAACAGCTGGGCGACGTTCTTGATCGGCATGGCGGCGAGCGTGGGCGCGGGAATCAGCATGGGATTTGCCGAGGCGTTGTCCGACGACGGTAGTCTGACCGGGCGCGGGCACCCGCTCATTCGCGGCGTGGTGTGCGGGTTGATGACGGCGCTCGGCGGGCTGGGGCACACGTTGCCATACTTGATCCCGGCGGTGAAGATGGCCACGGCGGTGGCGGTCTGTGTGGTGCTGGTGGAACTCAGCGTGATCGCGTGGGTGCGGCACAAGTTCATGGACACGCCGTTGGCGACCGCGATGTTCCAGGTCGTGCTCGGCGGCCTGCTGGTATTCCTGGCAGGCGTGTTGATCGGCATTTCCTGAGAACGGCCGGGGGTCTGGCGGGGGCGCATCTGACATTGCCACCGTGTATGGCCCGAAGAATGTAGATACCGTCTTGGATGTCAAGGGGTGTGAGCATAGTTTGGATCGAAGGGTTGGCCATGTTTGAGTACGCCGAAGGCCTGATGAAGGAGTTTGCGCATCACGGCTCCGACCACGGCCATTTTAGGTTTGCCGCGTTCCAACAATCGGCGGGCAAACTCCCGCAGAATGGGATTGTGGTGCATCGCCACCACCGCGGGCAGATACAGCGCCTTGCGTAAGCGTGCATTGCCGGTTTTGCTCAGGCGGGTTTTCCCATGGACCGAACTACCGGAATCACGCTGGCGCGGGCAGAGTCCTGCGTGCGCGGCGGCTTGGCGGGCCGTACGGCAAGACGGTGAGGGAAGTTCGGCCAGCAGTTTGAGCGCGGTGCATTCCCCGATGCCCGGAATACTTTGCAGGAGAGCACAGCGCTGCTGGAGGACCGGGCAGGTGCGCACATGCTCACGCAGTCGGTGTTGGAGTTGACGGATTAGGTCATCGAGGTGCGCGAGATGCGCGGTGATGGACTCGCGCAAGATGCTGGTGGCGTCCTCGAGATCGAGACGGTTGTGCTCCTGCCGATACATGGCGTGCAGCGCATCGAGTCGGCGCACCAAGGCTTGCAGTTGGCGTTGCTCGGACGGCGGCGGCACCCACACCGGCGGTTGCTGGGTGGCCACGAAGCGGGCGATCAGTGCCGCATCGGTTTTGTCGGTTTTGGTGCGAGCCAGTTCACTCTTGGCGAAAGCATGAGTGCGCGCCGGGTTGATCACGCTGACCGACACGCCACGTTGGTGCAGAAACAGCGCCAGCGCGTCGCCGTAGACGCCGGTGGCCTCCAAGCCGGCGTGCAGGGGCGCGGTCGCATGGTCGCGCAGCCAGGTGTCGAGTTGCTGGAACCCAACGACGCTGTTGGCGAACTGGCGGTGGCGAGTCCGCCCCTCCTGCAGCAGGACGGCGTCGAAGGTGCGTTTGGCAATGTCAATACCGAGAGTGGCTTGGGTTGTCATCAAAGGCTCCTGGTGATTGAATGTGTTCGTGGGAAGACGACGATGGTCGGGCCGAGCTTGTGCATACAGGTTCACTCCGAAAGCGTTCGGAGGACCTTCGATACCGTCCGGCCTGCACCGCGCGGGGAAAGGGATCTGATCTACAAGACAGGCTGATAGGCCTGACCACGGCGACAGATTCACCTTTCCCCGGTCTTTCCACACGGATCGATTCCCCTACGGGGCTACAGTAGGGACGAGAAGAGGAAAGATACAAGCCACGGCGCTCTGTCGCCGTGCCGGAGGCGCCCCGGCAGAGCGGGGCGGCTACAAGACTGTCATCCGATGGTGTCAGTACTCGGATGCGCCCGTCTGGCGGTCACCGGCCACTTGCGGCACGTCGCGAAGCGCGATATGGTGGACGTGTTGGTGTTGGGTCGCGAGCGGAATTTTTCCTGAACCCGAAAGGAGTCTGCGTATGGCCAGTCCACTGACAATTCTGGGGATCGCCGGCAGTCTGCGGAAAGCATCGTACAACCGCGCGGCGTTGCGCGTGGCACAACAGGTCGCGCCGAAAGACGTCACAATCGAGATCTTTGAGCTCGACGGTATCCCGCCGTTCAATCAGGACGACGATCAACACCCGCCGGAACGGGTCGTCCAGTTCAAGACGCGTATCCGGGCGGCGGATGCCATTCTGTTCGTCACGCCGGAATACAATTACTCGATCCCCGGCGTACTGAAGAACGCCATCGATTGGGCATCGCGGCCCTACGGCGACAGCGCGTGGGACGGCAAACCGGCGGCAATCATGGGGGCGTCGCCCGGTATGTTGGGGACTGCGCGGGCCCAGTATCATCTCCGGCAATGTTTCGTGTTCCTGAACATGCACCCGCTCAACAAACCCGAAGTGATGATTGCCGACGCCGCGGACAAATTCGACGACAGGGGGAACCTGACGGACGACGATACCCGCGCACACATCGAGAAGCTCGTGAGCGCACTGACCCAATGGACGCGTCAGCTCCAGAAGGCGCGGGGGTGAGGCGAGAGGGGTGATGGGCGGTAGGAGATATCCGAGGGTAGGGACGCGCTCCGGCGCGTCCTAGGCCCCGGCTCGGAGTCGGGGCGCGGCCCTACCAAGCCTGCTGAGAAGCCAACTTTATCTTGAGATGGCCGTCGGTGCCGCGTAGCATGACGCGCACAATGGCTCGCACGACCTCATCGACCGGCCTGCTTCAGGGTGCGCGCGTCTATCTGTCCGGTCCGATGGATTTTGTCGCGTCGCGTGCGGCCGAGAAGAAATTGGGTTGGCGGAATCGGATGGGCGAGTTTCTGGAGGCGATGGGCGTCACGGTGTTCGATCCGTGGTTCAAGCCGGACGTGCGTGGGTTGTTCGAGTATGGCCGCGAAGACGTGAAGAGCGGCGAGCGAATCAAGAAGCGTTGGACGTATGCAGGCGGCCGGAAAGGCGCCGAAGCGCGGTCGTGGTGCGCGAGACAGTTTTGGGAAACGCTCCACATCGATCTGCGGATGGTGGACACGAGCGATTTTACCATCTCCTACGTTCCGACCAATATTTACAGCGTCGGCACGCCGCACGAGGTCATCACCTCCACCATTCAACACAAGCCCGTGCTGTTCGTCAGTCCGCCGGTTGTGTTTCCGACGTTGCACGAACTGCGCGAGCATTTGAAGAACGACCCCGCGGGCGCTGCGCTGTTGGAGAAGTTAGAAGCTGAGATCCCCATCAAGGAGAACCCGCGCGCCATTCCGCATCTCTGGTACGTCCCGATCGTGGGCGGGGAGAATTTCTTCGACGGATTCGGCTTCGCGCCGTTCCGCAAGAAATTCGGGTGGAAACAGGAGATCCAGCTCGACGAACACGAAAAGCGGTTTCCGCCGAGACGTCCGCTGTTGCCATTTCTGGCGGACCTGAACAGGCGTTTACCCCGGAAGTGGGACCGGAAGCTCAAGAAATTCGTTCCGGACGACGACTGGCTGCTCTGGGATTTCCGGAAAGACAAGCGCGGCAAGCGCGTCGACTCCATCCGCAGATGACTTGGGCTGTGTAACCGAAGCGTGAGCTTTGGTTCCCACCGCGGCTTACGCCACAGCTACAGTTTGCCGCATTGCGCGGGGCCTATCTCAAGTGTAAGCTGCCGACGGTGACGATCATGCAGGAACAACTCCGCGAAGCGCTGACCGCGTTCCTGTCGGCCAGTGCGACAAGGGACGCGGGCAAGATTAGGGCTGCACTGGCTCGCATCGGGGAGTTACGGCGGCAACTCGGCGACGACGCGCCGGCCGAGTTGCGGCATTATCTGGAGCGGCGGAGCTATCAAAAAGCGCTTGAGTTCTTAAAGTCTGGTGCGTAGCTGCGGCCCTGCGCGCACGCCCGTACGAGGCGCGCCCGTGAAGGGTGCGGCTACAACGAAGGCACTCTGGAGCCGAAGCGCTTGCCCGCCTGAGTCGGGCGAAAGCTTCGGTTCCCTTCCGCGGCTCCCTTCGACTCCGCTCAGGGCAGGTACGCCGCAGCTACAGGCCCCGCGCTACTGCCGCAGAGAAAGGATGGGGCAATACGGGCCTATGAACTCGCGATGCCACCACTGGCCCGTTTTGCGGCGGGTCGCGAAATCTGTGAAGTGATACCGGTAAACCATCGCGCGGATGTACCGTGGCGGCTCGCCGGGAAACGGATTTTGACCCAGCAATGCCAGGACCTGAGGCGAACCTTGCAGCAGGCGGATGCAGAAATCGATGAACCAAGGATTGGTGCGGTAATCGCCGAGCGCGGCGAACCACATCTGCCAGTCCAGACGCGGCTGGAACGGCTCGACAAACCGTGGCCGCGCCGACGGGTTACCCGGCTTGTACCTAAACTCGTACGGGCGCCAGGTCAGGCCGTCGTTGCTGCCTTCGACGATGATTTCGTTCCGCACCGATGTCATCACCGCGAACAACCCGTACGTGTTCACGCTGCGGAATGGCGCGATGGACTGGTAGGTGTCCATGTAGGCGATCCGAATCGGCCTGGGCCATCTCACGTGGAGGCGACAGACCCGGAATTGCTGCACCACCGAGACCAGAAGAATGCCGATGGCGACCGGCAGGGTCGTCCAAAAACGCCAACGGGGCGCGGCTGCGCCTCTGCGAAGCACAGCGGCCAGAGCGTCGGACAAACGGCGTTTCATCCTGCCGAACGGGCTGCCCCGACACCACTCCAGCAACGCCGCGTCATCCAGCAACAGGACGCACAGCAAGGCGGTCAGCAGGTTGAAGAAGCAATAATTTCCCGTCAGGGCGATCAGGCCCATGAACGCCACGAACACCCAGGCGGCAACAAACCGCGACCGCCGGGGTCCGAAGACGAGGAATGGTACACCCAACTCGACCCCGAACATGATCGCGCAGGACGTCTTCTGAAACCATACCGGCAGTTGGTGCGCGTACCAACCAATCCACGTCGGCAACGGCTGCGTTTCGTAGTGGACGGTCAGCGCCGTGAGGTTGTGCCACAGCGGATCGCCGCTGGCGAGTTTCACCACGCCCGAAGAGAGCATCAGCCGAAACAACAGCCAGCGGAACAGCCACAACCAAAGCCGTGAAGGCGGCGACTCGCGGGCCAGGCGCGGCACGAGTTGGAACGGGGCGAAGAAGATGGCGAGAAAACCCGTCTCCAGCAGCAGCATGTCCCATTGAAAGCTGAGAAAGACGTCGCACACAACCGACAGCGACAGGTAGAAGAGCCAGCAGCCGAACAACGCCAATGGCGTGGCGACGCCGACGATGACCAGTAACGACAGCAGCGCGCCGCCCCAGCACAGGGCGTGCAGCGCCGCGTTGCTGGAACTGAACCAGCACAGCGTGGGCGCCAACCAGTAGGCGGCCCAGCCGTTGTGGCCCAGCGAACCGTCTCGCACCGCCGTCATCAACGCCGCGGCCGGTGTGATTCCGTTGCTGCCGATCAACCCATCCACCTGGGTCCCGAGCGACACGAACGCGATCAGGTAGACCAGCCCCAGCAACCGCAGGAAGACCCAGCGCGTCAGGTAATGCGTCGGCACTTCGACGTGCCGGCCCCAGAAGAAGCGCGTCAGATGCGAAAACCCAGTGCGATGCCGGGCAACATAACGGTAAAACCATTCCGTGACCGGTTTGACACCGGGCACCTCCTGATAAAGCCACAGCGTCCAGTGCCGGCGCGGAGCGAATGCCAGCGTGCGGAACACGGCCTCCGCAGCCGAATGAATCCGCCCGTCCGCGTCAATCAGTTGCACCGCCTGCTCGCAGTCTTCCCGTCGCAGATTGGGGAATCGCTCGAAGAGGCCCGGCTCCTGAAAGGCGACATACTCGACGCGGTCGCCGGTGGCCTGGCGCCAGCGCGAGATCCAGCGACGGCAGAAATTGCAGTCGCCGTCAAAAATCATCACGGGTTTCATGTCACGTTGATCGTACGTCCGCAGGCGCTGCAGCGGATCTGTGGTGCGGTGAAGGCGGGGCTGAGCTGGATCGTGCGGCCGCAGGCGCACCGGAAGGATTCCCAGCCTGTGCCCGTCCGCTTGTACTGCAGCGGGATCAGCGGCGGGGCGGGTGTCTG
Organism: Verrucomicrobiia bacterium; assembly: GCA_035515475.1. Lineage (GTDB taxonomy): Bacteria > Verrucomicrobiota > Verrucomicrobiia > Palsa-1439 > Palsa-1439 > DATJBF01. The sequence goes on along the minus strand of DATJBF010000065.1, from coordinate 21,278 downwards.
GCCTGCGGCGGCAGGCGGCGGCGCGGCGGTTTCGGCCGCGGGGATCGTCAATATGCTCCCGCAGCGGACGCAACGGATGGTGTCCTGTTCGTAACCTTCAGGGACCGAAATGTCCAGGCCGCAGTTACAGTGAAGCCGCAGGTAGCCAAATGAGCGGTGCGCCAAGTGGTGCGTGTCTTGCCGGGTTTGAATCGGTCCCTCGGTCGACGGAGCGCGGATGTTTTGGGGCGTCGCCGAGTGCAACGTGCCGGTGCCGATCAACGAGCCGCCCTTGGCGCGGCGGTAGGCAGCCTCGTAGTCGGCGAACGACGCGCCGGTCATGCCGCGCAGGATGCGAATCCGTTCCCGGGTGGGCGGGTGCGAGGCGAACACGCTGTCGGGCTCATCCCCAGCGGCAGAGAGCGGGTTGACGATAAACATGGGAGCGGTGGCTTGGCTGGCGAAACTGAGCGGCACGTGAGCTTGGGAAATCTTCTCGAGCGCGGCGGCGAGGCCCTCGGGGTAACGCGTGAATTGCGCGGAGCTGGCGTCGGCGAGGTATTCGCGTTTGCGGGAGCAGGCGAAGTAGAGGAGTTGGGCCATGATCGGGCCAAGAATTGCGAACACCAAGCCAACCAGCACAATGATCGCTTGCGCTTCACCGCCACCGCGGGAGTCCGAACGGCTGCGCCCGCGTCCGCCATACCAAAGCGAGCGGCGGACGATTTCGGAAAGGATGACGATTGACCCGAGCATGACTGCCGCCAGCGTCATGAATTCCACGTCCCGGTTCTTCAGATGGCCCACTTCGTGGCCAATGACGCCCTCCAGTTCGTCGCGGTTGAGCCGGTACATCAGGCCGGTGGTGACGGTAATGGCGCTGCTGTCCGGTTTGCGGCCGACGGCGAAGGCGTTCGGCGCCGGATCGTCGATCAGGTAGATCCGCGGCGTAAACCCGAGCCCAGAGGCCAGGCACATCTCCTCGACGATGTTGAACAACTGGGGGCTGTCCTCGCGCTTGAGCTCGCGGGCGTAGGCGCCGTGCATGAGGATGTCTTCGGCGCTGGTGAAATACGCGATCATCATACCACCCCAGACCACGAGGGCGACCAACAATCCCAAGCCGCCGGCTCCCGGACCGGCGAGCAGTTCCCCGCCCGCATAGCCGACGAGCGCGAGAATCAACGCCATTCCCGCAACGAGCACTGCGGAACGACGGCGATTGGCTGCGATTTGCTCCCACATGGGCGAAAGGGGATGGAGTAATGATGTGATGGAGCGCTGGAGTGCTGGGACGTCAGCGATGTTCAGCAATCCTCCATTACTCCCTCACTCCCGTACCCCGTTGTATTTCAAAACTTTACCTGCGGCGCCTCGCGTTCGGCTTCCGGTTTGACCTCGAACAGATCGCGGTGCCCGAAGTGGAACGTCGTGGCAATGAAGTTTACCGGGAAGATCTCGATGCGCACGTTGTAGGTCATGACCGAGTCGTTGTAGAACTGACGCGCGAAAGCGATCTTGTTTTCGGTCGAGGTAAGCTCCTCCTGTAGCCGCAGAAAGTTCTGGTTCGCCTTCAGATCGGGATACGCCTCGGCGACCGCGAACAGCGACTTGAGCGCGCCCGTCAATACATTCTCGGCCTCGGCGCGTTCGCCGACGGTCTTGGCGTTCATGGCCATGTTGCGGGCTTGGACGACCTTCTCGAACGTCTCGCGTTCGTGTTGGGCGTAGCCCTTGACGGTTTCGACCAGATTCGGGATCAGGTCGTGCCGCCGTTTGAGTTGCACGTCGATTTGCGCCCAGGCGTTCTCCACCTGATTGCGGAGTCGGACGAGGCCGTTATAGGCTCCCGCCACCCACAGCAACACAACGGCGGCCAATGCCACCAGAATCAATGCGATTATTCCAAGGCCCATGTCGTTGCCTCCTTAGTTCACGGTTTTGATTTCATACCGAAGAGTTCATTCAAGTGATCGATGGTCTTCCGTGCCCCGCTTTCGGGCGGGAACATCGAGAGAAGCCGCTGCAATTCGTCCGCGTCAAACCACAGACCGTGGCCCCGGGGGCATTTGTCGAGGGTCAGGGTCGCCGAGCCAGCGTGTTCCACTTGGATTTCCCGCAACGGCTGGTCACAGCGCGGGCAGAGGTGCGGGCGGCCATTGGGCAAGACGCCGCGCTGCTGTTGGAAGCGGAGGAGGGGATCGTCGGCTCTTGCACCCGTGCGTTCCAAGAGCGCTTCGAGTTCGCCTGCATCCAGCCACAACCCGCGGCACCGGTCACAAGAATCGACTTCGATCTCCTTGAAATGCAGGATGAAAAGCGGGATGTCGCACTTTGGGCAAACTCGAACCATTAGATCGCTTGATCCCTCCCGCGGGAGATGATGCCGTCAGTCTCCAAGCGGCGTCAAGTTCATCTGGCGGGCCCGAGGATGTTGTCAAAGCGGTGGCAATCAGGTAATAATAAGGTTGTGGCCGGAAAAAACCTGAGTGTAGCAAGCATCGATTGGGCAACGTGGAAGCCGACGGAGTATGCCACCCTGTGCTTCATCATGTGCGACGGACAGATTCTGCTGATTCGCAAGAAGCGAGGGCTGGGCGCGGGGAAAATCAATGGGCCGGGCGGGAGGATCGAGAAGAATGAGACGGCCCGGGCGTCGGCGATCCGCGAGACCCAGGAGGAAATCGGTGTCACGCCTACTGGCGTGGAGCAAGTGGGCGAGCTTTTCTTCGAGTTTCTCGACGGATATAAACTGCACGTCGCGGTGTTTGCCGCCAGCGGACTTGAAGGCGAGCTGCGCGAGACGCCTGAAGCGAAGCCCTTCTGGGCAAAACTCGACAGGATCCCGTACGACGGGATGTGGCAGGATGACCCGTATTGGCTGCCGTTGTTGCTGGCTCGCAGGGCGTTTCGCGGGTTTTTTGTATTTGACCATGAAACTCTTCTAAGCCATCGGATCGATTTACCTTCGACTTGACGCGGGTGGTAACCCAGCCCGGTCCGGGAACGGGCGATCCATCTCGCAAGTCGCAACATGCTTGTACTATGCGTGTTGCGTATAAAATCCTACAAATCCGCTCGAAAATAGCTTGTTTTCCATTGAACGCCTATGATAAGCAGGGTGTCACATGTGCGAAAACGAATGAAAACCCGTCAGAGAATAACAAAGAAAATCCGTCGGTCATCTCCACTTCGGCGGCTGGCACGGGTGTCTCGACCCGTGAAGGAGCCGAGTTTGCTGGAGAAAATCGCGCAAGTGACTGATGAACTGCAGATCTTGCGCAGCAGACTCGCCAACGCGGGAGATGACTTTCCGACGGTCGGCACACACCGGATCGCTTCCTTGGAGGCAGAATTGGAGCGACTCTGGGAGTTGCGGCGGAGGGAGCGGGCTGCTCCGTTAAGGGAAACAGCACTTACAGAGGAAGAAGAGAAAGTTCTGGCCTTTCCAAGTGGAAGTCGTTCGCGCGCGTAAAGTACGACAGGCCAGTAGCTAATTCGCGCGAGCAAGGCGATTAGTCGCCGTGCTCGCGCTTTGTTTTGCCACTCTGTCACCGACGCAAGCGTTTCAGGCGTCGTCGGTTCAGTCGCCAAACTGAGCCGTGAGGCAACGGACGACTCGCGCTAGGCGAGGTCGATGACGGCCCGCACGAGCTTCTCAATCCCTTCCGCAGCTTCTTTGATGCTGTTCGCGAGCATGTAAGCGGGGGTGCTGACGAGTTTTCGCTTCTTGTCCACAACGAATTCCGAGACGGGACAGGCAACGTGTTTTGCCCCCATCTTCTCGATGTCTTTGGCGGTGTTCTTGTCGGTTCCGATGGTGATTTGCGCCTGGTCCGGACCGAATAGCTTCGCGCCGATCACGGGCGCGATACAAACCATGCCAATGGGTTTCTCTGCCGCATGGACTTCGGTCGCCAGGCGTGCGACCTCAGGATTCACCGAGCAATTTGGTCCGTTGAAAGCGTAATCGCAAAGGTTTTTGGCGGCGCCGAAGCCACCGGGAAAAATCAGGGCGTCGATATCACTTGCTTTCACGTCGACGACGTCATGGATCTTGCCGCGGGCGATGCGGGCGGACTCAACCAGTACGTTGCGGACTTCGCCCTTGGATTGTTCGCCGGTAAGGTGATTGACGACGTGACGCTGGCGGATATTGGGCGCCAGGCATACGGCCTCCGCCCCGGCGCGGTCGATGGCCAGCAGCGTGAGCACCGATTCATGGATTTCCGAACCATCCATGACCCCGCAACCTGACAACACAACCCCAATTTTCTTTGCCATAGTTACCTCCGGCCCCGTATTGTAGCGCGCTCAGCATGGCAACTCAAACCAAGAACATGGCGCGGTTGCTCGACATCATGGCGCGCCTGCGGGGACCGGGTGGTTGTCCGTGGGACCGCGAGCAAACCCATCAATCCATCCGCCACAACCTGATTGAGGAATGCTACGAGGCGCTGGACGCGTTGGACGCTGGCAAGATGGACGAGTTCAAGGACGAACTGGGCGATCTGCTCCTGCAAATCGTCTTCCACGCGCAAATGGCGAGCGAATCCCGCCAGTTCGATTTCGACGGGGTGGCCAAATCCATTAGCGAGAAGCTGGTGCGCCGCCACCCACACGTGTTCGGTTCAAAGACCGTCCGCAACAGCGCCGAGGTCCTCAGTCAATGGGAGGCGATCAAGAAATCCGAGAAGAAGGCGCGAAGCATTGTGCACCTGGAAGACCTGCCCAAACACCTTCCCGCGCTGCTCAAGGCCGACAAGGTACAACGCAAGGTCGCCCGCGTCGGGTTCGATTGGAAGCGGGTGGACGACGTTGTGCGCAAGGTGGAAGAGGAACTTCGCGAGTTGAAAGGGGCGCTCGCTTCGGGGAATCGGCGTCAATTCGAGGAAGAACTTGGGGACTTGTTGTTCGCGGCGGTGAATCTCGCCCGGTTTGAGAACCTGCAAGCGGAGGAACTACTCAACCGGACGGTTGCCAAGTTCGCGAAGCGGTTCCAGGAGATTGAGAAAGCCGTTCACGCCAGCGGCCGGCGACTCGAAGACTGCACGCTGGAAGAACTCGACGCGTTATGGGAATCAGCCAAGCACCGGCAGCGGGGCCGCCGCGCGACGCCGCGGCCAGCCGCCGGGCGCTAGTTTACGAACTGCAGGAATCGTGTTCGCAGTGGCATTGTTCGATCGTGCAGGCTTTGGCCGCGCAGGCTTCGCCACAGAACACCAGGTTGCCTCGGCGCACGCCCCGGTCCACGTCGACGGTGCACGTACAACTTGCACAGGCGCATTTCACCCGCCGCGATCGTTTCGCTGGCGCGTTCGTTTTCGTGCTCTTCTTCATCAATCCTCCTTCACTGGATCGCACTTCATTATAGACGCAACGCGCGCTGACGGCAACTGTGCAGGTTCACTCACGCCGCGACGGCACCGTGGTAGACGCGCGGGACCCGGGCCGTTTTGGTGATGCCGCACAGTACCTCCCAGGCAATGGTGTCTTCCCAACCGGCCACTTCGCTGGCCGTGATTTCCTCCGTCCCTTGCCGGCCGATGAACACCACCTCGTCCCCGCACTGAACCTCCGGCAGCGCGGTCACGTCCACCATGATTTGGTCCATCGTGACGCGCCCGACCACCGGGCAACGCGCGCCCCCGATGAGCACATGCGCCTTGTTGGAGAGATGGCGGCTGAACCCGTCGGCGTAACCCGCAGTCACCGTGGCGATCTTCATCGGTTTCCTGGCGGTGAACGTTTGCCCGTAGCTGATTGTTCGGCCGGCGGCGACCGGCTTCACATAGGCCACCCGCGCCTTGAAGGAAAGAGCCGGCACGAATTCGTCGGAGCGTTGGAGCGCGGGAGCGTGAGGAGCGTCGGGCGCGATACCGTACAACAGCAGCCCCGGTCGCACCATGTTCAGCGCTGCTTCGGGAAGATTCAGCACGGCGGCGCTGTTGGCGGCGTGGAGCAGGGGAATCTTCAGTCCGTTGGTTTCGAGTTGCGCGACCACCTTCTGAAATAATCCCAGCTCTCGCCGCGTTTCGTCGAGATTCTCATCGGCGGACGGAAAATGCGTGTACAACCCCGCCACCCTCAGGTGCTGCAGGACGCCCAACCGAAACAGGTTCGCCGCGGCGTCTTCATGCCAGAAACCGACGCGCCCCATGCCGGTATCCACTTCGACGTGCACGTCTGCGGTCAGGCCGCGCCGCCGGACCTCGTTCTCAAACAAATGCGCTTCGTCGAGGGTTGAGATCGTCGGCGTGATGTTTTGTTCGACCATCTTGGCGACCTCGAACGGCAACGCTGAGCCAAACAGCAGAATGGGCCAGCCGCTGCCGCCGATTTGCCGCAAGACCAGCGCTTCCGATAGATTGGCGACGGCGAACGCGTCGACGCCGCATTGCATCAATGTTCCGCCGACCTGCGCCAGGCCGTGTCCGTAGGCATCGGCTTTCACCACCGCCATCAACTCGACGTTCGGCCCAATCCGCCGACGGATGGCGGCGACGTTGTGGCGCAACGCGCCGAGATCAACTTCCACCCAGCAACGGTAATACGATTGCGGAACCATGTCGGCGCGAGTGTATCAAACTGCTCCCGCGCGACGACAGAAATCAGAATTCAGCAGACCGCATCGGCTGATCCGTGAACGGCGGCGGAGGGCGTTTGCCGGACGTGTGCGGGATTCCTGGGGCGACTGCATCTGCGAGTCGAGGCCGGTGCCGTTCGCTGCAGCGGCGCGCGCAGACCGCCGCGGCAGGACCAACTACTTCTCCCCGGCCACGACCACCGGAGCGGTCGTGGGCTCCGCGAATTTCTTCCAGGCATCGGCCAGTGAAAACTCGACGTACGGTCGGTCGGCTGCACGAACGTTTTCCCGGCGATTGGCGACCCAGATCTTATCGGCGGTCAGATCGTAGATTACGGTTTGTAGGTTGGATTTCATCGCGATTTGCCGCGCCAGTTCCTGGATGGTGGCCACGTTGAGTTTGCCCTGCATCTCGCGGACGAGCTGGGCCTGTTTGTTCTCGTAGTGGCCGCCGTAAACGACGTCGCGAAACTGCGGCAGCGTGTTGCCGCCCACCTTCAACGTGTCGCGGTCGTTGGCGTGGTAGGCGAGGCAGTGCTGGGCGGAAGTAATCATGCCAATTAGATTGTCATGTTTGTCGCCGAGGAAATAAACGTACGAGTTCGTGCGACGGGCCGCGCGGATGATCGCAGCGGCCTCCTCTGCCGTGTCGGCATAACGCAGCACGTTTTTCAGCAGGAACGGCATCGGGACGCCGGCGAGTGTTTCGCCCGGGGGATTGCCAAAGCCCATTTCGCTCAGGGCCACCCCCTTGTCGTTGATACCCGAGACCGCGCCGACGAATCCAACCCAGCCGATGGTGACGTAGGCGTTGGCGTTTTCGGTCGTGGGCCGGTAGACGGTGATCAGGGGACGGCGCTGCAAGTTGAAGTTCGCTCCGTAATCGAGGATGCGGAGTTGATAAACGTGGCCGTCGCTCGTGGCGTGGCCTTTGGCCACCAGTCCGCTGCAGCTCGTTTCGCCGGTGTCGGGGATCGCGTGCATCCGGTGAATCACGTCCAGGGGGATGCCGCTACCGTCGGCCAGTCCCTGCATCTCATCCAAATCCTCCTGCGGAGCGTACGGCGCCATCAGATGCCACGCGCGGTCGAGAAACTCGTTAATGATCTCGTCCTCGTCCCGCTTCGTCAGCAGCTTCGATTCACGCATCGCTTTCGGCAGGAACTTGTTCGCGCCCTGCTGGACGTCGCCGATCGTTCCGCGCACTTGGGCCGCCAACAACTGGCCCTGCTCGTAGCCCATCTCGTACGGCGTGCCACTGACGTACAACACCGTGATGCGGTTCTCCTCGTCGCCGATGTACTCGACGTGGCCCACGTGCGTGACGGTGCGGTCGAGCTTCGGTTGATCGAGAATGCTTTCGACCCGGGGATTCGTCATCACCAGGTTCTTGGCGACCGTCCCGCAGCCGAGGGCCCACACCACGCCCGCGGCGAGCGCGGTCAGTGGCAAAGATCGTTTCCAGGTATTCATTCCGCGTCAGTGACAGGCATAATTTACGCCGGATTACCCATTGTGCGAGCCGTCGAGGCGGAGGCGGCTCAACTCATTGCCGCCCAGCGCCGTAGCCGAAGTATTTGCGGGTTTTGATCAGGTCGGCAACGGAAGCCGGCACCATGGTTTCCCAGGCGGGATTGCCGGCGCGGATGTCCTTCAACAATTCGGCCGAATGAACGTCCAGGTACTCGGTCTTGGTCCCTTGCAGATCCTCAATGAAACGGTTCTGGCGCAAATGCGCCACGAGGTGCTGGATGCGACCGGCGACGTCCAGGTTCTCGATGGTGACGATCGACCCCGGCTTGGGGCCCCGGCAGGGATACACGTAGAACCGGACGGGACCTTGAAACATCCGCCCCGCGGCCTCCAGCACGCCGCCCTTCAGGTCGGCGTAGTATTTCTCGTCGAGGATCTCCTGCAACGTAGGCAGACCGATGGCGATGCCAATCGCGTTGTTGGTGCTACGCCGCAAGTACTCGACCGTGTGATAGAACTCGCCGTGGCTGGTCACCAACACCATCTTGCCGACGGTGCGCAGCGTGTCGACCCGCGCCAGAAAATCCGCGGGATCGACCCGGTCGCGTTGCAGGAGGTTGCGCATCGTGATTTCCATCAGCACCACCGCGTCCCGACTCGGCGGTGAGTCGGCAACAAACTGGCGCCGGGCGCACTCGAGCATGTCGACGTGCAGGTGGTTGACGGGACGAAACGTGCCGCGCTCGACCAAGACCGGTTTCTTGTACAACACCTCCGACGGTTGGACGACTTCGCCGTCGACCGTGAACATCACCGCCTCGGTCAGGCCCTGCTCGACCAACTGCAGGCTCATCAGCCGGTTGTCGACGTTGGCAAACGCCGTACCCGAGAACTTGATCATGTCGATTTCGATCCGGTTCTTGGTGAGTTGATCGAGCAGAGAACTGATCAGTTTCTCGGGCTGATCGTGGTGATAGAACGCTCCGTAGACGAGGTTCACGCCGATGACGCCCAGCGTTTCCTGTTCGCGCAGGTTCTCTTCGTCCAACAACCGGACGTGGATCATGATCTGCGAAGGCTCCGCGCGTGGTTCTGCCTGGAACTTTATACCGAGCCAGCCGTTCGAATCCGCCCGTCGGGTGTAACTGCGCGCCGCGACGGTGTTGGCGAAGACGAAAAACGTCGTGTTGGCCCCGCGGGCCGCGTCGAGGCGCTCGATCAACAGATTGTATTCGTAATCCATCATCTGCTGGAGCCGCACCCGGCTCACGTACCGCTCGGTCGGGCCGTAAATGGCGTCGCTGACCGTCTTGTCGTAGGCCGACATCGTTTTGGCGACCGTGCCGGCGGCGCCGCCCACGCGAAAGAACCAGCGGGCCACCTCCTGTCCGGCGCCGATCTCGGCGAACGTGCCGTACTTGTTTGAGTCGAGATTGATTCGGAAGGCCTTCTGGCCCGTTTCGGTCGGTTCGCGATGATTCATTGGTTGCCCCCGCGTTAGACTCTGCCCATCGTCCGTCGTTCAAATCGTCTTGTACTGTGGTGCCCGCAAGTAAATCGGCTCGAGGCGGTCGTCACCCCGGTCGCCATCGGCGTGAAACTGTTGCACCGCCTGCCAGCCGAGGGCCGCGGCGCCGGGAAAGACCGGCGTTTCACAAATCGACGCGAACCCACCGAAGAGCAATGCCAGATCGTGCTGGAAGCGTTCCATCTCCGGGCTGACAAACCAGATTGGGTGGTGAATCTGGTCGGCAATCGCTTCCAAGGCCTCGATGCGGCATGGACTCGCAGGTCGTCCGTCGCGGTCATAAAGCGCGAAATATACCTCGTCACGGCGGGCATCGCACAGCACGCACATCTGCGGGCAATCGCGCGGCATCTTCGGGAGCGCCGTCAAGGCCACAGCGTCGAAACTGCTGACGCCTTTGCTCGGCAACTGGCCGGGGAATGCCAGGCCCTTGGCTGCGGCGATCCCCGCGCGAATCCCCGTAAACGAGCCCGGACCGAGCCCGACGGCGAGCAGCCCGATGTCTTTCGCCGTCAGGCGGTTCCCGGAGAGAAGCTTTCCCGCGGTGTCGAACAGATTCTGCCCCGGGGCGGTGCGATCGAACGTCTCCTCCGCCAGCGGCTGGTCCTCGCGCAACAAGGCGACCGCGCCGCGACGGGTGGAGGTGTCGATGGCCAGCGTGATCATGCCACCTCGATGCGGCGCGCGTTCTCGCCCAACAATCCGATGCGGACACGTCGGGCGCGCTCGGGCAGCAGCGGCTCGATTTTTTCCGCCCACTCGATCACCGTCACCCCGTCCCCATTCAGGTACTCCTCGACGCCGATCGCCAGCGCCTGTCTGATGGAATCCAGGCGATACAGATCGAGGTGAAACAAGGGGAGCCGACCACCGACGTACTCGTGGATGAGCGCAAACGTGGGGCTCGTTACCTCTTGTGAGATACCGAGGCTGCGGGCGACGCCTTTGATGAGGGCGGTCTTGCCACTGCCGAGTTCACCGGACAAAGCAAGCACGTCGCCGCGCTCCAGCCCGGTCGCGAGTCGTTCGCCGAATCCGATGGTCTCTTCGACGCAGTGTGTCTCAATGCTTTGCGAAGTGATCATAACCGGCCGGTGTTATGCGACGTCTCGTTCCATCGCGTTCGATGAGCGTCACGGTGCCGCGGGAGCGGACGACCCGGCCGATTTCCGTCAACTCAACCTCGAACCGGCGATGCCATTTGGTGCGGAGCGCGGTGACGCGCCGCGGGTCGATGGTGAACAGGAGTTCGAAGTCCTCGCCGTCGTTGAGTGCGGCGCGGAGGCTCCCGCGCGCGGCGCGCGCCAGGGGGATTTCGGCGGCATGGATCTCAAATCCGACGGCGTTCTGGTTCGCCTCGACGAGCCGTTGAAGGTCGCTGGACAAGCCGTCGCTGAGATCGATCATCGCGTGGATGGGAAACCGGGTGGCGAGCCATCGCGCCTCGTGGATCCGCGGCGTGAACGTGAGATGTTTGCCGCGCAACGAGCCCCCGAGCGTTCCCGTTACAAACACCGAGTCGCCGACGCGCGCGCCGCGGCGCCGCACCACGCGCGATTTCTCGGCCTGGCCGATCAGCGTCACCACGGCAAACTGCTCGTGCGTCACGCGGGTCGTGTCGCCCCCCACGATTTGGCAGCCGAATCTGGCTGCCGCCGCGCGGAGCCCGGCATAGAGTTCGTCTACCCACTGGACGCTGGTTCCCGGACGCAACCCGATGCTGACGACGGCCCAACGGGGCACGCCCCCCATGGCCGCGATGTCGCTGAGATTGCGGGCCATGGCCTTCCAGCCGATGCGTCGCGGCGGCGTGTTACGGAGGAAATGCGCGCCCTCCACGACGGGGTCGCAGGTGTAGAGCAAGACCGTCTGCGGATCGGGGCCGGGCAACACCGCGCAATCGTCGCCGGCGTGGGGGAGGAAGGTACAGAGTTTCTTGATCAACCCAAACTCCGCGATGTCATTGATGGTTTTCATGAATGCGTGCGAACGTAGAGCAGCATCGCGGCGTTGGTTGCATTGAACAGCGCATGCATGGTGATCGGAGCCAGCAGCGAGCCGGTCAACTCGTACGCGAGTCCCAGGCCGAGCGCCAGCGCGAACAGCGGCCCCAGCGACGGCACATGCAGGTGGGCGAGCGCGAACGCGGCCGACACGACGGCCAGCGCCTTCCAAGTCCCCCAGCGCTGTTTGAGCGCAGGGTAGGCGAATCCGCGGAAGAAGAACTCTTCGCATACCGGCGCCAAGACGACGGCGAAGGCGACGATGAGGCCCACGACGACCCGCGAATCGGTGGTGATGAGCAAGTCGACGACGGGTTGGGGCGTGTCGGCAATGCCGGCGAGATGGCACAGCCGTTCGTACACGACCAGCACGATGGCGAGTGGGGGCAGCACCGCAAAGAAGAAGATTCCCCCGAAGGTCAGCGCGGGCAGGGATGATTCGCGGCGAATGCCGACTGCTTGCTGCCAACTGGCGGCGCGTCGTCGAAAGAAGGCACCCATGGCGAGCAAGCTGGCGGCGTACAGCAACATCTCCGCGGCGATTGACCACGGTGGGGCGTCCGCCTGATCGACCCGGGCCAGCTTGAGGCCGAACGCGAGCAGGCTGTTGGCCACGGCCAGGGCCAGAATCAGCAATCCGGTGGCGAATAGGAGATCGCGCGTCGTCCAAGGCTTGGACTCGACTCGCAGCAGTGGTTTGGCCGAGTCGGCAGTAAGGGGTCGCATCCATCCACTCAGGCGAAACGTCAGGTACACATCGCAAACCAGTCCCACGCCGAGGAAGAGCAAGGTGGCGGCGCCTACCGCCGGGTAGCGCGTGGCCAGTTCCGCCTCGGAGAAACTGGCGGGACCGGACGCGCCCGCAGCCAAAGCCAACAGTTGCGGGAAGAAAAGATTGAGTGAAAACACCATGACCGCTGTCGAACCGCGTGGGCAATCTTCGGCCAGAGGCATCGTGAATGCAACCACTTTCACGGTCGCCGCCCGGGTTGGACTTGTCAGCGCCCCGCTGGCCGAGTAAGATGCGCAGCACGGTTTGAGTCAACGAAACCACGGAGAACTTATAATCACATGAAGCGGGAATTCCTGACAGCAGTGGTGTTTGCAGTCGCAACCGTCAGCCTCTCTTGGGCGCAGGGAACGAACGGCCCCGCCGTCGCAGCCAAGGGCCTCGCCGTGGGAACGAATAACGCGGCTGAAGCGACCAACGCTCCCGCGGGCGGCACGCCGAAGATTCAATTCGACAACACCGTCTACGATTTTGGGACGACCTCTCAGGTGGATTCGGTCACGGGCACGTTCACGTTCCACAACGCCGGCGATGGGGAACTGAAGATCCAGCGAGCGGTGCCATCCTGCGGGTGCACGGTGGCGAGTGTGAAGCCCGATGTGCTGAAGCCCGGCGAGAAAGGCCAACTGGTTTTCACCGTGCGGCTGGGTGGCGCCCGCGGGCATCTGGAGAAACACATCAACGTCCCCTCCAATGACCGGCAGAGTCCCAATGTGAGCCTCACGATCAAAGCCAATGTGGTTCAGGTGGTGGAGGTGAGTCCGACCCAGATTGTCGTGGGAGACCTGCGACCGGGAGCAACCACCAACCTGGTCGTTCACGTGCGGCGTACCGACGGCAAGAAACTTTCGATCACGAATACGGAGACGTCCAACAAATCCGTGCGGGCACGCGTCGAGCCCGGTGACAACGACCAAAGCGCGACGGTGATTATTGAAGTCACGGGCGAAGGTGTGGCGCGGCGGTTCGCCGAGCAGGTGAAACTGTTCCTGGACGGCGCCTCGCAACCGATGTCGACGATTTCCGTGTTGGGGCGCGTCCTGGGTGACATCAGCGTTACGCCCGAGGCCCTGTTTTGGGGCATCACCGATCCGCAACATTGGCCGGGGTCATATCCCGAGGCCATGATCACCCGTCAGATAACGATCGAGGCCACTCAACCCACGAAGCCACTGGAAGTTCAGAACGTCACCAGTAGTGTCAAAGAAGTGAGCGTCGAGTTGCTCCCGGTTGAGAAGGGCAAGACCTACAAGCTGATGGCCAAGCTCGGGGAAGTGCCCAAGGAATCCACCCGCGGGACCATCAGCTTCGATACGAACATCGCGAGCCAGCCGAAGGTTGTGGTGCCAGTGACCATCAACGTTCTGCGGCGGTAGGCGGGCGACGACCGATGCGGCGCACCATCCAGCGGGCGCTTCTGATCGTGTTGGCGGGGGGCGCGTTGGGATTGGTGGCGAACGCGATCTCGACCCGGGGCATTCCTTACATCGCTCCGCCGAAACCCCGGTTGCAGGCACGGGACACTGTCCCGCTCCACGAGGCGCAGGAACTGTGGCGAAGCGGGACCACGTTCTTCCTCGACGCGCGTTCCCCGGCCGATTACGCCGCCGGCCATATCGCCAACGCGTTCAGTTTGCCGGTTGAGGATTTCGACCAGCAGTATCCGCGCGTGGCGACCCTGTTGACACCCGACTCGAGCATCGTCGTCTACTGCGACGGCCAACAGTGCGATTTGAGTCACCGGCTGATGGTGAAACTGAGTGAGCTTGGTTATCGCCACGTGCGCGTGCTCGTGAACGGCTGGACGGTCTGGCAAACAGCGGGATTGCCATCCCGCAAAGGAGAGCAACCATGAAGGCGGTGGCCCTGCTGCTGCGGCTCGCGCTGGGGGGCGCGTTCATAATTGCCGGCGCGCTGAAGTTTCTGCAACCCGCCACGTTTGCGGCCGACATCGGGAATTACCGGCTGTTGCCACACGAGGCGATCAACCTGTTGGCCATTACTCTGCCCTGGATCGAGGTCGTCGCGGGCGTTCTCCTGGCGCTGGGAGTCTGGCGTCGGGCCAGCGCCGGGGTGATTGCGGTGATGCTGATGGTGTTCCTGATCGCCATCGGGCAGGCTCTGGCGCGCGGGCTGGACGTTCGGTGTGGTTGTTTTGGAACGGTTGAAGCGCGCAGGGTCAGCGTGTTGGCGTTGGGGCAAGACACGGCCTTGCTGGCCGTGGCTGCGTGGCTGGTCTGGCGAGAAAAAAACTGAGGTTGTCGGAGCGCTCGGCAGGCATGGGGAGCCCAGCATATTTTACGAGACAACCTGCGCTTCGTACATGTTAAGGTCGTTCGGAGGAGCGAAACGCGGCGAGACCAAGTGGAGGCGAACATGAAACATCAAGTCGTGGCAACCGAGGCAGTGCCGAAAGCAATCGGCCCTTACTCGCAGGCGGTGTGGGCGGGGGACTTTCTTTTCTGCGCGGGGCAGATCGCCCTGGATCTTGCGAGCGGCGATATGGCGGCCGGGGGCATCGCCGAGCAGACGGCGCGCGTCCTAGAAAACGTTCGGGCCCTGCTCGAGTCGCAAGGCCTGAAGTTGGGAAATGTCGTGAAAACCACCGTGTTCCTGAGCGACATGAAACACTTCGCGGCGATGAACGAGGTCTACGCCAAGTATTTTGCGAAGGAGCCGCCGGCGCGTTCGACGGTGCAGGCGGCGCGGCTGCCGAAGGACGCATTGGTGTTGATCGAAGTCGTAGCCGCGCGATGATGGGACGCCGCGGAGAAGCCTGTTCGGGCTAGAAGCAGGGCGCGCTGTAAATCTTGCCGAGGCGATATTCGAAATAGGCCTTCCGCTTGTCGCGCGCCGCTTGGAAGGTGGGATTGCTTACCAGGAGCCAACAGAACTCAACCCATTCGCTCAGTTTCACCGGGGGGATCTTGATCTTCCTCATTGGGAGTTCCTGTTGGGAACGCGGTTATGAGCAGGTGGTATGCTAGAAACGGGTCGCCGCCCAATTGCCGTTCCGAGGCGTCAGGCCCGGCATGATTTCCCTGGGATCCGAGGGCCCGGACTTGCTGCCGTCAGGCGACCGGCGCCGGGTCCCTCGCACTCGTGAAACACCGCTTGCGTGGGTGAGAAGCGCTATCGGTCCTTTGGCCTTGCTGGGGCTGCAGGCGGTGTGTTAGCTTTCGCCCCGGCTTTTATGAGGAAAGTGGGGCGCTTCCGGTCAACACTAGCGGTGGTCGTGTGGCTTGCAGCGATGGCAACGCAGGCTGAGGAACCATCCGGGAGTGAGAACCGCGGACCGTCGGCGACGATCGACGCCGAGAAGATGAATTTCGATCAAGTCTCCAAGATCTACACTGCTGAAGGCAACGTTATCATTCGTTACAAGGACGACACGCTGCGGGCGGACCGGGTCAAATTCAACACCGAGACGAAGGACGCCTGGGCCGAGGGTCATGTTCGCCTGAATCAGCCGGGGGAGGAATGGGTCGCGCCATCGCTGTTCTACAACTTCGACACGCACGCGCTGAAGGCCGACAACATCCGCGGATTCGTCAACCCGCTGTACCTGAGCGGGGAACAACTGCAGCAGGTCGATACGAACCATTACGTGTTCACCCGTGGCACGGCGACCACGTGCGATTACGACCGGCCGGACTATCACTTGGAGGGTACGCATGGTGAGATTTGGCCCGGCGATCGGGTCGTGATGTACGACGCCACGTTGCGCTTCGGCGACGTACCGGTCTTTTGGTTTCCCATCGTTGTGTGGTCGCTCAAAGGCGACAATCCGCCGCTGCTCTTCAGCGTGGGCGATGACTCGCGTTGGGGCGCGTTTCTGTTGTCGAGCTACAGCTGGAATGTCAACCGCGACGTGCAAGTGACGGTTCACGCGGATGAACGGACCCGACGCGGGTTCGGCACCGGCGCGGACGTGAAATACCGGTTCGGCTCGGCCGGAGAGGGGTTGCTGACCGGCTACTACATCAACGACGCGAAACCCAAGGACACGACGGACGTCGGCAAAGACATCGGCCACAACCGGTACCGGGGCGAGTGGCAACACAAACAGTATTGGACCAACGATGTGACGCTGACGGTCGACCTGCACAAGCTCAGCGACTCCGACGTGGAGGATGATTTCTTCCGTCACGAATTCCGTCACAACCGAGAGCCGGACTCGGTGGCCGACGTTACGAAGCGCGGGCCGGACTACACGCTGTCGTTGCTGACGCGCCCGCAGTTCAATGATTTCTTCGCCGAGGTGGAGCGCCTGCCGGAGGCGAAGCTGGCAATCAACCGAACGCGGCTGGGCCATACGCCCTTCTTTTACGAGGGCGAGAGCAGCGTCGGGGAGTACCACAACGATCCCGGCAACACGAACGTCGTGGGCGCGGCGGGCACCAATTTCGTGGGGAATGCCGTCCGGGCGGACACGTTCCACCAGATCGTCGCCCCGCAGTTGCTGGGCGGCTGGCTGTCGGTAATCCCGCGCGCGGGTGTGCGGGCGACGTATTACTCGCGGGCTCCCGAGAGCGCGGCGGTGAGCCAGGATGTGGCCCGGGTGGTTTACGACCTTGGCATGGAAACTTCTTTCAAGATGTCTCGGTCGTGGGACGGCGTGCAAAGCGATTGGTTCCGCATCGATGGTTTGCGCCACATCATGCAGCCGTTTGCAGACTATCAATGGGTCCCGCGTCCCGACAAGACAACCAATGAACTCTTTCAATTCGATTCCGTGCGGGAGGTGAAGTTGCGCGGGGGCGACATGCTATCGGCGACCCGGTATTCGCCGCTGGAGTTCCCGGCGTACAACACGATCGACGCGATCGACGCCCAGGACGTGGTGCGTTTCGGCATGCGCCAGACGGTGCAGACACGACGCGACGGCGAGGCGTGGAACCTGGTGGATTTGACGGGCTGGACGGATTGGCGGATCGAGAAGGAGAAGGGACAAACGGATTTCTCGGATTTCTTTGGTACGATGGAGCTGCGGCCGTATGCTTGGTTGAAGGAAGAGACCTCGACGCGTTACGGGTTGAATGACGGGGTGTTGCACGAGTTCAACACCGCGGCCCGGGTGATCGACGCCGACCGCTGGAGCTTCGGCGTCGGCACGCGCTATCTCAAGGGCGACAGCAACCTCGTCAGTGGCGACTTCGCGTGCCGGCTCACGCGGCACTGGACGGCGCACATTTACGAGCAGGTCGACCTCGAAGATGGCACGTGGGAAGAGCAGGAATACGTCTTGCGGCAGGAAACGCACGATTGGCTGATCAATTACGGTTTCCGGTACCTCACCCAACGCACGCAGAAGGATGAGATGACGGCCTTCTTCAGTGTGACGCTGAAGGCCTTTCCGAAATCCACGTTGGCGGTGAACTGAGCCGATCAAGGAGCGACAGCTTATGGCGAAGATCAGCATTGTCGGGACGGGATACGTCGGGCTGGTGACCGGGGCCTGCTTCGCGGAAGTGGGCCATCAGGTGATTTGCGTCGACAACGACCCGAAGAAGGTCGAGCTTCTGCAAGCGGGCGGCATCCCGATCTACGAGCCGGGCCTGGACGAGATCGTCAAACGAAACGTCGCCGCCGGGCGACTCCGGTTCACGGGACAAATCGCGGATGGCGTCCAGAATTCCGACGTGATCTTCATTGCGGTACCGACGCCGCCCAAGCCCGATGGTTCGGTGGATATGAGCTTTGTCGAGCGGGTGGCGCGCGAAATCGCCGGCGCCATGACCGAATACAAGATCGTTGTCGACAAGTCTACTGTGCCCGTCAAGACCGGGGAGAAAGTCGCCGAAACCGTCAAGCGCTACAACAAGCATCAGGTCGACCTCGACGTGGTCAGCAACCCCGAGTTTCTGCGCGAGGGTTGCGCCGTGCAGGATTTGATGCAGCCCGACCGCGTGGTCATCGGGGTCTCGAGCCCGCGGCCGGTGGCGAAGATGAAAGAGATTTACGCCCCATTCGCGGCGCCAATCATCATTACGGACATCAACTCCGCCGAGCTGATCAAACACGCGTGCAATTCGTTCCTGGCTCTGAAGATTTCCTACGCCAACGCGCTCTCGGTCATTTGCGAGACCAGCGGCGCGAACATCACCGACGTCGTCCACGGCATGGGCTTGGACAAGCGCATTGGAGCCGCGTTTCTCAATGCGGGGCTGGGTTACGGCGGCTCGTGTTTTCCGAAGGACCTGAGCGCGTTTGTCCACATAGCCGGAGAACTCGGCTACGATTTTCAATTGCTCAAAGACGTCCAGCGGATCAATGCGGACCAGATTCAGCGTTTCCTCAAGAAGGTTCACGACACCCTCTGGATCGTAAAGGACAAGACCATCGCGGTCCTGGGACTGGCGTTCAAGCCGAACACCGACGACATGCGCCTGGCACCGTCACTGGAAATCATTCGTCCGCTCCAGCAGGAGGGGGCGAAGATTCGCGCTTATGACCCGAAGGCGATGGGCAAGGCGCGCGAGGTGTTGCCCGGCGTCGAGTTTTGCGATGGCCCGTACGCCGCGGCATCGGGCGCCGACGCGCTCATCATTTGCACGGAGTGGGATGAGTTTCGCGACTTGGATCTCGAGAAGTTGCGCGCGGTCATGAACCATGCCATCGTGCTCGACGGCCGGAACCTGTTTGACCCGGAGAAAATGGTCGGGCAGGGTTTCGTGTACAAGAGCATCGGCAGGTGACATGCGGCGGGCCGTTGCCCTTGTTTGGCTGGTTTGTCTTGGCGCCGCGCCGGCGGTTGGCCAGGGACCGTTTCCCCCGCCGACCCCGGCGGACCGGATCGTAGTTGTCGCGCCACACCCTGACGACGAAGTGATCGGTACCGGCGGACTGATCCAACAGGCTTGTGCCACCGGGGCGGCCGTCCGCGTGGTCTATCTGACCAGCGGCGACCACAACCAGATTGCCTTCAAGCTTTACAAGCTTCGCCTCCACCTTCGGCCGCGTCAGTACCTCGCGTTTGGCGAGTTGCGCGAGCGCGAAGCGATTGCGGCGACGGGTTTGCTCGGGTTGTCGCGCGAGCAATTGACGTTTCTCGGCTATCCGGACTGGGGAACCCTGCGCATGTGGCGGGACTACTGGGGCGAGTGCCCGCCGTTCCGGAGCGACGCCACGCAGGCCACCGCGGTTCCGTACCGCGACGCCTTCGGGTTCGAGCACCCGTACAAGCCGGAGAGCGTCGTGGCCGATCTGGAGGAAGTGTTTCGCGAGTTCCGCCCGACGAAGGTTTTCGTGACGCACCCGGCCGACACGAACCCCGACCACCGGTCGGCGGCGAATTTTGTGAGGCTCGCCGTGCTGCAACTTGGCGGAGTCCAGACTGCGCCGCAAATCTACTATTACGTGGTGCACTTCGGTTCTTGGCCGCGCCCGTATCATTATCATCCTGAACTGGCACTGGAACCGCCGCGCCAATTGCTGGACGACGGCGTCTGGCGGTCGCTGCCGTTGACGCCCGAGCAGACGCAACGGAAATACGAAGCCATCCTGCAAAACCGCACCCAACTGACCGTCAGCGAATACTCCCTGGTGTCGTTCGCCCGGGCCAATGAGATCTTTGCGACGATCGATGTGCCCGTCATCCCCGCGGCGCCGGTGAATACGGTGATCAACTGGAAGCAGGCGATCCGCAACAAGGTCGTGAAGTTCACCCCGGCCGAGGTGCTCCCCGCCCCTGACGCGGAACGGTCGGAAGTCGAGCCGGTATCGTTGGAGTTGGAGGAGACGGCGTTCATCCGCCAGGGCGACGAACTGATCGCCCAGGTAACGCTGCGGAACCGGCTGGGCAAGCGGGCCAACGTTCACCTGTTTCTCTACGCGTACAAGCGCGGTGAGGATTTCGACCGGCGCCCGAAGCTTCAGGTCAACATCACCCCTCTGGGACGGGTCCATGTGTTTGACGGCGGCCAACGATTGACGAACGAGAGCGTGACCGTGGTGAGCGTCGAGAATCGGCTGATCGTGCGCGTGCCGCTGCGGTTGCTGGGGGAGCCTAGGCCCGATTTGCTGTTTACGGCCACGCGGGCGAACCTCGGGGAGGTGGCGGCGGACGATACGGCCTGGCGTTTGTTTTCGCTGTCCAACGGCCTCGGAAACAGGCATAACCCGGCGGAGTAATCAGCCAACAGGAGAGAGGAATGGATTATCTCATTACGGGTGGAGCGGGGTTTATCGGATCGAACATCGCCGACTATCTGGTCCGGCAGGGGAAAACCGTTCGGATCTTCGACAATTTCTCCAGTGGGAAGCGTGAGAACATCGCCCCATTTGCCGACGACATCGAGGTCGTCGAAAGCGACCTGCGCGTACTCGACGCGGTGCGACACGCGATGGAGGGGGTACGATACGTCCTGCACGTCGGTGCCATGCCAAGCGTTTTCCGGTCGGTCGAAGACCCGCACACCACCAACCAGGCCAACGTCACGGGCACGTTGAACGTGTTGATCGCCGCGCGCGATACCGGCGTGCGGCGCGTCGCGTTTAGTTCCTCCTCGAGCGTTTATGGCGATACGCCCACGCTGCCGAAACGCGAGGACATGACGCCATCTCCGCTTTCGCCCTATGCGGTGCAGAAAGTGACCGGCGAATATTACTGCCGCGTCTTCTGGCAACTCTACGGACTCGAAACCGTTTCCCTGCGCTACTTCAACGTGTTTGGCCCGCGCCAGGACCCGCAGTCGCAATACGCCGCCGTCATCCCGCGCTTCATCACCGCGATTCTGAAGAACGAACCGCCGACGATCTACGGCGACGGCAAACAGACGCGGGACTTCTCCCACGTCGAAAACGCCATCGACGCCAACCTCGCCGCCTGCACCGCACCCAAGGAAGCGCTCGGCGAGTCCTTCAACATCGCGTGCGGTGGCCGCGTCTCGTTGCTGGAGCTCGTGGGCACCATCAACA
>DATJBF010000064.1:0-6899 GCA_035515475.1 Verrucomicrobiia bacterium | reverse complement strand
TGTTGCCAAACGAAATGTTTGCTGTTACAACGGGCCTCCGATGGTGCGTAAACTGTCCATTCTCGGCCCCGGTCTTCTCGGGGGTTCCATCGGCCTTGCGGCGCGGCATCGCAAGGTCGCGGCGCGGGTCGCCATTTGGGCGCGCCGACCTGAAGCCGCCGACGAAGCCTACCGGCTCGGCGCCGCCGATGAAGCCACGACCGATCTGGCGCAGATCGTCGCCGACGCCGAACTCGTCGTTCTCGCCACGCCGCTTGGCGCCATGGGCGCGCTCGCGGGACACATGCGTCCGGCTCTGTCGGATGGCTGCGTCGTCACCGACGTGGGGAGCGTGAAGTATCCCGTGGTCAACGCGCTCTCGGACGCGCTCGCCGGTAAAGCCCGCTTCGTCGGCTCGCATCCCATGGCCGGCTCCGAGCAATCCGGCATCGACGCCGCGCGCCGCGACCTGTTCGAGAACGCCATCTGCATCGTCACGCCCCGTGAAGATACGGACCAGGCCGCACTGGGGACGGTGTACAACTTCTGGAAAGCGATCGGTTGCTCGGTGAAGACCCTCGCGCCGCTGGCGCACGACGAAATCGTGGCCCGGATCAGCCATCTGCCGCACATCGTCGCCGCCGCGGTGATCAACGTCGTGTGCCGCGACGGCGGACATCCGCTCAACTTCGCCGGTCCGGGCTTCAAGGATTTCACGCGCATCGCCAGCGGCCCGTTCGACATGTGGACGGAGATCTGCCTCGAGAACAAGGAGGAGATCGGACGCGCCCTCGATGCGTTGATCGAGGAACTCGGCAAGGTGCGCGCCGCGCTGGAAAACGCCGACGCGGTCGAGTTGCGCGCGATGCTGAAACGCGCCAAACATTTTCGTGACGAGCTGAGGTTCCGCGTGTGAAGATAATCCAGTCCCGATGAGGCCCGCGAAACGATGAGCGAGAACGTCACAGTGGTCGCCGTGGACGGCCCGGCCGCCAGCGGCAAAAGCACGGTATCGCGCGCCGCCGCGAAGATCCTCGGCTTCAATTACGTGGACACCGGGGCGATGTATCGGTCAATCACCTGGAAGGCGCTCGAGGACAAAGTCGACGTGGACGACACGATCGCGGTGATCGCGTTGATGCACCGCATCCAGATCGACTTCGAGTTGGTGAACGGCGAGGTCCGGATGCTCATCGACGGGGTTTATCCCGGCGCCAAGATCCGCCAGCCGCACGTCGCGGAGAAGGTTTCCACCATCGCTGCCATCCCCGAAGTGCGCCAGGTTCTCGTTCAACACCAGCGCTCGCTGACCAAGTTTGGCAGCCTCGTCATGGAAGGACGCGACATCGGCACCGTGGTGTTCCCCGATACGCCCTTCAAGTTTTACCTCGAAGCCAAACCCGACGTGCGCGCCCAACGCCGCAAACGCGACCTGGAAGCGATGCAAATCCAGGCCACGCAAGAGGGCGTCGCCCAGTCCATCCAACAGCGCGACAAGAAAGACTCGGGCCGCAGCGTGTCTCCCCTCCAAATCGCCCTCGGCGCCACCGTGGTCGACAACTCGAACCTGACGGCGGATGAGACCGCGAAGATCATCGTCGACCACATCCGGCAACAGGGCCTGCGACGCGGCAGCGCCACGGAAATTCGAAATTCGAATTCCGAAATTCGAAAGAAACCCGAATGATCAACGCCCAGAACTGTTCGAGATCCGCAGGTTTTCCCGATTCGAATTCCACGTTGGTTTCGGGTTTCGACATTCGGATTTCGGATTTATTCTGATGCACCCGTGGTATCGGTTCTGCCGATTCTTGTACCGGGTCTATTTCCGGGTCTATCATCGCGGTCGGATCTACAATGCCCGGCGGTTGCCGGATGAGGGAGCCGTCCTTCTCGCCGGCAATCACGTCAGCTTTCTCGATCCGCCGTTCTTCGGTCTCGCCTGCAAACGCGAGGCGTTTTTCATGGCCCGCGATACGTTGTTCCGCAATCCGCTGGCGGGCGCGATTCTGCGAAGCTGGAATTGCGTGCCCATCAGCCGCGACCGCGGGGACCTCGGCGCGATGCGCGCCGTCCTGCGCCTCCTCGGCGAAGGCAAGGCGGTGTTGATGTTTCCTGAAGGGACACGCAGCCCGGACGGCCGCTTGCAGGAGCCGCGCGCCGGCGTCGGCATGATCGTGGCTCGGGCGAAGGTTCCCATTGTCCCCCTGCGCATCTTCGGCACGGACCGGGCCCTGCCCCGCGGGTCGAGACTGCCCCGACCGGCGCGCATCGAGATCAAATTCGGTGAGCCGTTCACGTATCCACTGCCCGCCGATTTCGACCAACGGCACGGCGACGACCAAAAGGCGGTTTATCTCGACATCGGACGGGAGATCATGCGGCGGATTGCGGCCTTGGAGCCGCGGCCCGAGTAGGCTTCGGTCGGCCAAAAAGGGCTTGCTAATGCCGGCGGGCTGCTCCATAGTTCCCTCGCCTTTTCAGCTACCGCACCAGAGTCGTGCTTGCCAAAGGCAGGAGATAAATCACTCGAATGTCGAATTCAATGGAGAAGCTCTTTTCCGAGGTGAAGGAATTTACCGAGGGAATGCTGGTCAAAGGACGCATTCTCGAAGTGCGCCCGAACGAAGTGTTGGTGGATATCAGTTACAAGTCCGAGGGCATCATCCCGCTCTCGGAATTTGATGAGCCGGAGGCGTTGAAAGCCGGCGACGAGATCGAAGTGCTCTTGGAGCGCCTCGAAGACGATGACGGGATGGTCGTGCTGTCGTACGCTCGCGCCGAGCAAAAGAAGAATTGGGACCGGATCGTGAGCATTTGCACCGAGGGCGGCACCATCGAAGGCAAGGTGCGGAGCAAGGTCAAGGGCGGCCTGATGGTGAACATCGGCGTGGACGCGTTTCTGCCCGCCTCGCAAATCGACGTCATCCCGCCCCGCAACCTCGACGAACTCCTCGGCAAAACTTTCAAGTTCAAAGTCGTCAAGATCAACCAGGAACGCCACAACATCGTCCTGTCGCGCCGCGAATTGATCGAGCAGGAACGCGAAGACAAACGCCGCACGCTGTTGTCGGGCATGCAGGTCGGCCAGATCCGCTCGGGCATGGTCAAGAACCTGACCGACTTCGGCGCGTTCATCGATCTCGACGGACTCGATGGCCTGCTGCACATCACCGACATGAGCTGGGGCCGGATCGCGCATCCGAGCGAACTGCTCAAGGTGGGCGACACCATCGAAGTGATGATCCTCGAAGTCGACCGCGAGAAGGAGCGGGTTTCGCTCGGGCTCAAGCAGAAGAACCGCAATCCGTGGGACAACGTGGAGGTGAAGTATCCCGTCGGCAGCAAAGCCCGCGGCAAAGTCGTCAGCGTCGTGCCCTACGGCGCGTTCGTGCAATTGGAGGACGGCGTCGAGGGCATGGTGCACGTCTCCGAGTTGTCGTGGACCAAGCGCATTGCCCGCGTTTCCGACGTGCTGAAGGTCGGCGAGGAAATCGACACGGTCGTGCTGGAGATCAAACGCGAGGAGCAGAAGATCTCCCTCGGCGTCCGGCAACTCGAAGCGAACCCGTGGTCGCAAATCCCCAAGAAATACCCGCCCGGCACGCGCATCACCGGCAAGGTCCGCAACCTCACCAATTTCGGGGCGTTCATCGAGGTGGAAGAAGGCATCGACGGCATGGCCCACATCTCCGACATGTCGTGGTCGCGCAAGATCACCAATCCGTCCGAGTTGTTGAAGAAGGGGCAGATGGTCGACGCCATCGTGCTCGAAGTGGACGCCGCCAACCAGCGGATTTCGCTCGGCTTGAAGCAACTCGAGGACGACCCGTGGCGGAGCATCGACAAACGCTACAAGATGGGCGACCTGGTAAAAGGCAAAGTGGTGAAGCTCGCGTCGTTTGGCGCGTTCGTCGAACTGCCCGACAAACTTGAAGGCCTCGTTCACATTTCCCAGATCAGCGAAGAACGGATCGACAAGATCAAGAACGTGCTCAAGGTGGGCGACGAAGTCACCGCGCGCGTGATCAAGGTCGATCCGTCCGAGCGGCGCATCGGTCTGAGCATCAAGGCGGCCGACTACGGCCCCGAACAACTCGAAGCCGAGAAAGAACAATTCGAGGCCGCACTCAAGCCCGGCGAAGCCATCGTCGACCTCGAGCACGCTTTCGAGCAGGCCGAGGAAGAAAAGAACCAGTAAGAAAATTCTTGAGGGAATTGGTGTAGCGGCGTCCCGAAGGTTTTCGGGACGATCATTTCGCCTGTCACTCTGGCAGTTGATTGTAGGGCAAACATCCTGTTTGCCGTCGTTCCGAGTGGCGTAGGCGTCCCGCCGGCGGGCCGCTTCCGCCTATTCAGTTGCCCCACGTCGCAGTCGTCTCCTCTCACTCGCGGGGTGGTCACGTCTGCCGCCCCGGCAGTTCTTTCGGTTTGACCCGTTAAACGGCGCCGTTCTATAAACCCCCTTGTTCTTCGGTGGCTGGGAGAAACGATCAGAGGTCGCAGTGGAAAGGAGAAACACTGCGTAGTGTGCCAACGGACAAAAGCGTCGGAACCAAGGAAGCAGCCGATGCCAGCCCAAACCTGAAGTCTAACAGTTAGGACCATCTCATGAATTCGAAGCTCGTTCGCCGGCTGGCGCCATTGGCGCTCGTGTTGTGCGTAGGTTGTGCCTCGTCCTCGCAATTCGCGCCCATTCCCGATATGACCAAGAAGATCGACGACCCGCAGAAGGCGCGGATTTATGTGCTCAGGCCTTCGTCCTACGGGATGACCTTTAAAATGCGGGTGTACGATGGTGACAAGAAAGTCGGTCTAACTTCAGGAGAAAGCTACTTGTGCTGGGAACGCGACCCCGGTGTGACGGAAGTGCGCGATAACTCCGACAATAAAGCGCATGTCGAGATCGACGCCGAAGCCGGGCACGTCTATTACATCTTGGAGAAGCTGAGCGCGGGCTGGGTGAACTTCCGCAGCCAGCTGAATGAACTTTCCGAGGAAGATGGACTGCATGACCTGCGCAAATGCGCGCCGCCAAAACCGAGAGAATCCAAGGAATGACCATCCCCACTGCAGGAGACGGCAAACAGTCATCGGCAAACAAGTAGGAGGATTTCGTGCGAACGTCTTTACGCCTGTTCTTGATTGGTGCTCCTCTCATTGTCTGCGTCGGATGCGCGACCCCAACAGTCACCCACATCGAATCGGATCCGCCCGGTGCTCGCATCGAGGTGAACGAGAATGTCGTGGGTGATACGCCACTCGATGTTACGCTGCCACAAAAGGGTGAGCATCACCGGTTGCTCGGGAAGGTCGTCGTCAAGGCCTACCCTGTGAAAGAAGGCGAGTACAAGCAAGAAAAGGTCTTGTTCTATCGTCAAGAGGCTCCAGCCAGGGTTCTATTCATTATGACCCAACCGCCGCCCCCAAAACCGTGACGATCCGCGAATCGGCCAAGGTTGCTGGAACCTGAACTTACGGGCGGCACACGCACCAACGACCGCGCTGTCTCCGGTTCACAACGATGACGCCGGCGGCCGCGGGTCGGTCACGTCTCCTTGCCAACGTCCGGCAATTCATTCTTGCCCCTCTTCCGTGGCGCGGATACAACTTGCCTGCCGATGAAATCCGCGGACGAACAACTGAAACTGCTCGAACAGGGCATCGAGACGCTCGTCACCCGCGACGAGCTCAAGAAAAAGCTGGAGCAAAACCGTCCGCTCCGCGTCAAGCTCGGGTGCGATCCGACCGCGCCGGACCTGCACCTCGGTCACAGCGTGGTGTTGCGCAAACTCCGTCAATTCCAAGACCTCGGCCACAAGGCCGTCCTCATCATCGGGGATTACACGGCGCTCGTGGGCGATCCGTCGGGACAAAACAAGACGCGGCCCATGCTCAGCGAGGCGCAAATCGAGAAGAACGCCAGGACGTACTTCGAGCAGGCCGGTAAGATTCTCGATACCGCCGCGAACAAGCTTGAAATCCGCCGCAACAGCGAGTGGCTCGGCAAGATGAATCTGGCCGACGTGCTGCGTCTCGCCAGCCAGATGACGGTTGCCCGGATGATGGAACGCGACACGTTCGAGAAGCGATACAAGGCGGACGTTCCGATCGGTGTCCACGAATTCCTGTACCCCTTGATGCAGGGCCACGACTCGGTGATGATCAAGTCCGACGTCGAACTGGGCGGGACGGACCAGACGTTCAACAACCTCGTGGGCCGCGATCTGCAGCGCGATGCCGGGCAGGAACCGCAGGTCGTGATGATCCTGCCAATCCTCGAAGGTCTGGATGGCATCGAGAAAATGTCCAAGAGCAAGGGCAACTACATCGGTCTCAACGACAGTCCCAAAGATATGTTCGGCAAGACGATGAGCATCAGCGACGAGCTGATGGCGCGGTGGTACGCGCTGCTGCTCGGGCGGAAACCCGAGGGGCATCCCATGGAAGCCAAGAAGATCCTCGCCCAGGCGATCGTCGCACAGTATCACGGCCCCGCTGCTGCCGACCAGGCGCGGGACGAGTTCGAGAAGCAGTTCTCGAAGAAGGATCTCGCCGAAGTGGCGGAGAGCCTGAGCGTGCCCGCAGGCGAGATTTGGATCGTCGAGTTGGTGGAGAAGACCGGCAAGTTCAAGAGCCGCAGCGAGATTCGTCGACTGATTCAAGGCGGTGGCGTTTCGGTCGACGGACAGAAGATCTCGGACGAGAAAGGTCGCGTCGCAGTTCGGGATGGGATGATCCTAAAGGTCGGCAAACTGATCGTCGCAAAGCTAACGGTTTCTTAGCCGGAACGATTCAGTTGAGGAGTGGTTTTTCACTGTGATTTCCAGGTTCAGACCGGCGACCACTCAACTGCATTGCAGTTCAACGGCGGCAGCGCACTGTTGAGTTTCTCGACCAATTGCACCCACCAGTCGCGC
>DATJBF010000063.1:0-24483 GCA_035515475.1 Verrucomicrobiia bacterium | reverse complement strand
TGTACCTTCATTGCCCGCTCCACGGCGGGGCCGGGATAGTCCCCCATCGGTTGGCCTCCTGTTTGAGGCCGTTATCCCTAACCCGCCCCAGCGGACACTTCACTTGTTATTCAGAGCGGACATATCACTTGTTATCGACAGATGGCCCGAATGTGCTCGACATTCGAGTCCGTCTGTTCTACTCACACGGGAAGAAGTGGCGAGGGATTCTTGCGTCCGTGGCGGCTTTGGTTTTGCCTTGGACGTAATCGGCGCGGAGGTTCGAGTTGGGCGAGCAATTCGAGACCACTATTGAGCGGATCAAACGAAGTTCGGCGCAGATCGCTTCACAAATGCAGTGTCCCTTTCACCAAAAACCACCACGGGTCGAAGTGGAGGGCGAACGACTCGATGACTTGAATGTCGAGGTGTTTACCTGTTGCGACAAGTTCCTGAAGCGTGTCCGCACCGCTCTGAAAGATGTCGTCTGATCCCGACGGGCCCGTCAACCAGCGGCAAAGGTCAGACCGCCCGTCAGGGCACACTCACCATCGCGGCCCGACGTACGTAATTGGTAGCGGCAGGATTGATGGCGGCGATACGGTACAGGTAGGTAACGCCCGACTGCGCCGTGGAATCAGTGTAGGACGTAACATTGCGGGTCACGTCCGCCACCACTTCGAAGGAGCTCACGCTGCTGCCGTCCCTGACCGCACGTTCGATGCGGAACCCCTGTTCATTATTCGAATTATCCACCCAGCTCAATTCCACGTCGCCGGAATCCGTCACACTGGCACGGAACCTCCCGGGAGCCCTAGGGCCGGTGACGAGTTCCGGACCGATCTGCTGGACCGCCGCGAAGAAATCTACGCGGCCGTGCCCCGCCCAGTGGGGGCCACCATCCGGACTGTCGGCCGGGTCGTCGCCCAGGTCGGTCGTGGCCGTGAGGATGACCCGCTCAATGGCCTCGGCGGTGATGCATCCATCCAATCCCAACTCGTGTACGCGCGAGAGCAGCAAGGCGGCCTCGCCGGCAACCAACGGGGACGCGAAGGAGGTGCCGTTGCCATAGAAGTATTCGAAGTCACCGGCCTTACCGTAGCCCGCCATTTCATCGCTCAGGCTCAGGACAGCGGTACTGACGATATCAACCGCCGGCGCGACGACATCGACTGCCCTCGGTCCAAATTGCGAAAAGCTGGCCCGCTCCCGCATCTCCGCCGGGCTGCCGCTGGTCGCGCTGCCGCTGCCGGAGCCGCCGACCGCGATGACGCCGCGAAAGCTGGCGGGATAACTGCGGGCCTTGGTGTTGCCGTTGCCCGCCGCGGAGACGAGGATGATGCCATCGGCCGACGCTTCCTGAACGGCCCGGTAGATGGCCTTGCTCGGGATGCTGCTGCCGAAACTCATATTAATGACGTTCGCACCATGGTCGATGGCATAATAGATCGCATCGGCAATGGCGGAAGAGGGTGCGCCGCCCGTGTTCGTGAAAACTTTCAGGGGCATGATCCGGCTGTACCAGCTCGCGCCAGCGACGCCTTCCCCGTTGTCGCTGACCGCCGCCGCGCAGCCCGCGACAAAAGTGCCATGGAACACGTCGCGGTCGCCACTGATGCCGTCGCCAAGATCGGGGTTCGGATCGTTGTCGTCGTTGTAGAAATCCCAGCCGTATACGTCGTCCACCAGACCATCGCCATCGTCGTCGATGCCGTTGCCGGGAATCTCGCCTGGGTTCGTCCAAATGTTGCTGGCGAGGTCGGGATGCTGAAGCGCCACACCCGTGTCGATAACGGCAATGACGATGTCGCGGCTGCCCTTGGTGACGCCCCAAGCGGCCTCGGCATTGAGGTTGTGGTCGGATCCGATGCCGTCGAAGTACCAGCGCTGCAATTCGGTGGGCTGGTTGTCGAATAAGGCATACAATCGGTCGTTCGGCACATCATTGATATAATGAAGGATGTTCGGCTCGGCGAAATCGACTTCCTGCAGCTTGGCGAATTGTTCCGCCGCAGCGGGTACCGACAATCCACCGGGTAAAGCGACCAGGTATTCACCGCGGTGCACGTCCAGCGTGCGCAGCAGGCGTGCCCCGAGTTCCTCGATGATCTGGTCCTGGCGATGGTGCGAAATGCCATTGTGGAAGCGGACGATAATCTGGCCCGGCACGTAGTTCGGCCGGCCCGCGTCGTCGCGCGGGGGAATGTCGCGAACCGAGTCAAAGACGACTTCCTTGGTGCGCACGGAGTCGGTCGCCGGGGGGTTCTCACTGGCGTCGTCCATTTCCCGACGCAGCTCAAGGTTCGAATCACGATCAACGGTCTTCCGGGAAGCGTAGGCATCGCCAAGCAGCACGTGCTCGATGCCGTCCACCGTCAGCAATGGTCTACTCGCCCCGGAGTGCGGCGCGCTATGCCCGACACTCCACCCGTGCGTCACCGCCACGAGGAGCAAGGGCACGAAAAGCCCGTATACCAGAAGGCGGCGAATTACCTGAGGGTTACGAAAGAATCCCATGGGCGTCGAACTGGATAGAAACAGTCCTCAGGTGATGGTCGAGAGGCCCGACCGGGGCAGCCGCAGGCGCGCCCGTCGCCGGGGCGTCCGCCGCATTGCGGCCCGAGCGGAGGCAATCGACAAACTGCGCGCCAGTGGCACGCGACGCGGAGCCAAGAACTTTGTGGCCGGGATTCATCCGATACTCGCTGGGAAACGGGAAAAAGCACCAAATATGCCGTGCCTGTGTGTACAAAACCGGAGCGGATGCTTTTGCTGTTGACCGATTTGAGAGGCTTCTCTACAGTCTGCCGCTGAGAAAATTCTCCGGCGAACGGGACGAGATGGAGTCCCGCAGGAGGCATGAATGACCCAGCGCAAGACAATACTGACGCATACATCGTCCGTCGCGTTTTTGATTCCCGCCTGTCTCAGTTTTGCTGGGGCGTCGGAGGCGGCCGGGTCCAACGGTTTTGAAGTAGAACTCGCGGTGGTACCGTTGCTGTTCCAGGGCCGTTTGCTCAGCCCCCGGCCGACTCCGTGGTCGACGATGGGCCATGAGCGGTACGAGGCGCTCAACTCGATGCGGCAACCACCAAGCGACCGCAAACGCTGACCCATGTCATGTTAGGTTCCGACCGAATCATAGCGCTGGACATCGGCGCATCGACCATCAAGATCGGTGAGTTCCAAGTAGCCCGGGCCCACGGCGCGCGCCTCACCAACTTTAACTTTGCGGACCTCGGCATCGACCCCGAGCACGAGGAGACCCGCAAGACACTCATCGTCTCGACAATCCGCAACGCGCTCCGCGAGCGGAACATTAAATCTACCTCCGTCATCTTTAGCGTTTCGGGTCAGTCGGTCTTTACCCGGTTCGTCAAGTTGCCGCCTGTCGACGAGTCGAAGGTCGTACAGATCATCCAGTACGAAGCCCAGCAGAACGTGCCGTTCCCGATCGACGAGGTCATTTGGGACTACCAGTTGCTCGGCAACAACCCGCAGGGCGAACTGGAGGTCGTGTTGCTCGCGATCAAGAGCGACATCATCGAGGAACTGACCGAAGGCGTCGAGTCGGCAGGGTTGCGCGCCCAGACGGTGGACGTAGCCCCCATGGCGCTGTTCAACGCCCTCCGCTACAATTATGGAGACCTCGAAGGCGGCACGATGATCGTCGACATCGGGGCGCGCACGACCAATCTGCTGTTCATTGAACAGAACCGCGTGTTCTCGCGCTCCATTCCCATTGCGGGCAATGCGATCACGCAGAGCATTGCCAGCGAATTCAACGTCCCGTTCCTCGAAGCCGAGCACATGAAGAAGGCCCAGGGATTCGTCGCCCTCGGCGGCGCCTATGAGGAGCCCGAGAGCGAGACCCAAGCACGCATCAGCAAGATCATCCGCAATGTGATGACGCGCCTCCACGCCGAAGTGGCGCGCTCGGTCAATTTCTACCGGAGCCAGCAGGGCGGCGGCGCTCCGACCCGCCTGCTGCTCTCGGGCGGGAGTTCGATCATCCCCTACACGGACCGCTTCTTTAAGGAGAAAGTCCAAATCCCGATCGAGTACTTCAACCCCTTCCGCAACGTTGAACTCGACCCACAAATCTCCCGCGAGGATCTGGCCCGCTGCGCCCACTTCTTTGGCGAAGTGGTCGGCTTGGGACTGCGCCAGTATAGTGAGTGCCCCATTGAAGTCAACCTCGTCCCGAGATCGGTGCGCTCCCGCAAGCAAATGGAACAGAAGCGCCCCTACCTCGCTGGGGCTGCCGTTTCCCTGCTGCTCATCCCCCTCTGCTGGTTGGCGTACACCAAGAAGACCACGGTGCTGAAAGAGCGCCAACTGCAAACCATCACCGAACAGGTCGACAGCCTGCGCAGCCTCAGTCAGGGCCTCGACCGGGAAAAGCAAAAGCTGGCCGATGTCGAAAGCAAAGCCGACCAGATTGTGTCCCTCGTCGAACAACGCTCGTTGTGGCCCGAAATCCTGCAGGACATCAATCTGCGGATCGGATCGAACCTTTGGATCGTGGCTTTGTCTCCGCAAGCGGAAACCGTCACGAGCCCGACCTCGAGCAGGCATGGGACATCGATTGGCCGCGTGCGCGCCCACAACGGGGAGGAAGAGTCGGAGCCCGAGCCGCCACCGGCCAGCCTCGCCCCGGCCCACGCCCCCACCGGCATCGGCGAACTCCGTATCGAGGGCGCCGGCATCCATCTGGCCGAGAATCCTGAGCGCGATTTTCAACTCGTCGAAGAGTTCGCCAAGAACCTGCGTGAATCGCCCTACTTCGATAAGGCCGGCGTTGTGATCGACGTGCCACCCAACCCCACGATCCGAGGTCCGACGTTTACATTCACCATGCGGGCGAAACTGGCGAAGCAGATTCCAATGTAAATGAACACGAAGTGGCTCAAACAAAACGCGGTGCTGCTGGGTCTCCTGACGGCCTTCGTCGCCGTCCTCGGCGGGCTCATCTGGCTCCAACACGAGGCAGCAGGGAAACGGAGCGAGGTCGACTCCCTCCTGGAAGACCGGAAGTCCGAACTCGGCCATCTGCAGGCAACAAAACCGTCTCCGTCCCGCCAAAACATCGCGATCCTGAAACTGGACCGCGAGCAGCTTGACGCCCTGTACACCAACCTGCTCGCCGCAGTCAGCCAACATCAGATCCAAGCGCAGGAAGTGCCGGGTCCGGTCGCATTCCTCCAACTCATGGCATCGACGTTTGCCCATCTCCGCCAGAGCGCAGACACGGCTGGCGTCAAGCTTCCGGAAGGCTTCGCGTTTGGCTTCAGCCGCTACGCCGGCCCCACCCCCACCCTGCCGACCGCGACCAAGGAAGTACTGGGACAGTTGGCCAAACAGTTGCGCGCGATCGAGAAGCTGAGCGAACTGCTCATGGACAGCCACGTTGACGAAATCACCCAGATTCAACGGGCCGAAGTCGAGCCCGCTTCCCCGAGTTCGGATGCCCTCCGCGGATCGACTGGCGCCAGCTCGAAGGGATTGTACCAGACGCTGCCGTTCGAATTCCAATTCGCCTGCTCGACCCCGGCCCTGCGCACGTTTCTCAACAAACTCTCACAGTCGGAATGGTTTTTCGCTGTACGCCGTGTGGAGATCGCCGGTGAACCGCCCGCCAGTGCAAGCGATCAGGGTCCCCCAAGCCCTGCAGCCCCCACGGCAACAACGCCGGCTCCACGGCCCGCCCCACTCCACGTGACGGTCCACATCGACCTGGTGGAATTCCCATCCACGCCACCGGCAAAACCCAAACCCTGAAGAATGAACTGGCTGCCAACATCGAGTTGACGCGATGGACTTTCTGAAAAAGCATTACGAAATGATCGCCGTCGCGGTGGCGTTGGTGGCATTGACCGCCTCCGCGATCATGCTGTCGTTGAAAGTCGACGCCCTCAATTCCGAGTTGGGGCAAACACCGCGCGGGTCTCTCCGTAGCGAAGCCGTGCCGCACATCAACGCGAGTTCCTACTCCAACGCGATCGTCGCGCTCGAGCACCCCCCCCTGTGGACCAACGCCCCCACCGATCCCTTCATGCGAGTCGGCTCCACCCAGGTGTCGACCGCCGGGGGAACCGAAGCTACGACCAACGGCCTGCAAATCGTACTGATGAGCATCACCCGGAAACCATTCAAGTTGCTCTTCAAAGCGTACTCGTACGATTCGGACAAACAAGAGGGCTACAATTTCCAGATCAATTTCCAGTTTCGGGCTCGCACGTTCTTCGTCCGGGCCGCCGGCGACGCCATCAAAGACCGCTACGAAGACACCGGGTACCGAATCGTGAGCTTCCAGCGGAAGTTCACCATGGTGAACGACCCGAGTTTGGGCGGGAAACGCGAAAAAGATGTTTCCGAACTCACGATCCAGCACGAGGGCGAGAAACCCGTGGTGCTCGTCCTCCTCCAGGAAACCGAGGAGCAAGAGCCCGTGGCGAAGGTCCGCTGTGGGGCCACCGGACCCGAGCGTGAATACCGCCGCGGACAGCGGATTGAGTGCGGCGGCAAGACTTATAAAGTCGTTGACATCGATCCGGTACAGATGGTAATCGTTGACACACAGACGGAGGAACAGCACGTCATCAAGCCCCAGCAGTAGTTTGGTTTAACGTGATTTTCCCGGAAACTACTGATGGGGATCGGAGGGATGGAGCGTAGAGGCGCAACGCTCTGTGCGGGAGCGAGAACGGAACGGAGAATCATCGATCATGAGAAAGTTATTGGCCTTGCTTACCTGCGGCCTATGCATCAGCTTCACCAACGTCTCAACCGCTCAGACTGCCAAACCGGCCGCCCCTTCCGCAGTCGCCGAACAGGCTGCCCGCGATGAAATCATCCGCCGCCAAGAGGCCCAAATCGCCTCCCGACGGCTGATCGACCAAGCCCAAAAGTCGTATAGCGAAGGGAACTACCAAGACGCCGTCACCAAACTCGAAGAAGCCGTCAAACTCCTCCCCCGAGCCAAGATCACCGCCGGGGATCGGAGCCACGGCCTGCACCTGCTGACCGACTCTTGCTACCGTCTGGCCGACGCCGCCCTGCGAGCGAACGATAAGGAAAAAGCCCGGGCCTACGCCGAGAAAGCACTGGAGTACGATCCCCAAAACCGCCCGGCCGAAGGCATCATCGTCAAGATCAAACAGGCGGAAGCGGCGGCGCCCGGCACAACCGCCGAGCTGGCCGAGATCGCCCCCGACAAGGCGCCTGAGTTCCTCGCCAAGAAAGACCAGATCAAACGGCTGTTCCGCGAAGGCAAGATCCTCATGAGCTCCGGCCAATACGACGAAGCCGAGAGCCGGTTCCAACAGATCCTAATCCTGGATCCTTACAATGAAGACGCCTCGACACTGCTGAAATCGTTGTCGACAACCAAGGCTAACATCGCCGCGACCGCAGGCGAAACGACACGGACGCGCCGCCTCGAGGAAGTTACGGATGCCTGGGTGCCGGCCGTCAGCCGTGAATTGCAGAGACCAAAACCCGAGATGCCGACGGGGGTCATTGGTCGCGAAGCCGCCCGCCAAGCCGAGATACTCAAGAAGCTTAATGACATCATTATCCCCGAGATCAATTACCGCGAAGCCGTTGTGAGCGACGTCATCACCTTCCTCAGCGAGGAAAGTCGCCGTCTCGATCCCGACAAGGCCGGGGTCAATATCGTGCTCGGTAGCGGCGTCTCGGAACCGACAGCCGCCGCCCCAGCCGCACCCGCGCCCGGCGGCGCGACCGAAGGTCAACCAGCCGCCGCAGCAGGTGAAGGGGCCGAAGGACGTAAGATTACCCTTTCGCTGCGCAATGTCCCGCTCGTGGACGCTCTGAAATACGTCACGACACTGGCGGACCTGAAGTATCGGGTTGAGTCCAGTGCCGTAATCGTGCTGCCGACCAATGCGCCATCAGGCGACATGATTACGCGTTCCTACCCGGTCAACCCTGGCGTGTTCGTACCTCTGTTTGCCATCACGAATCGACCGGCGCCGACGCAGCAAACGGTATCAACCGGCGGCGGAGGTGGTAACGCGTCGCAAGCAGCACCGTTGACCCAGGCCGGACCGTCCTTTGCTCTTCCCGATACGGCGATTGCTGTCGATAGCAGCAATCAGGTCCGACAAGCCTTCATCAACGCCGGCGTCGAGTTCCCGCCAGGCTCGGCCTTCCTGTTCTACGAGCGCACCAGTACGATTATTATCCGCAATACCCCCGAGAACCTCGACGCGTTCGACCGCGTGTTGGCCGTGCTCAACGCCGTCCCCACCCAGGTCGAGATCGAGGCCAAGTTCATCGAGATTTCGCAGAACGATCTGGATGAACTCGCGTTTCAGTGGAACGTCGGTCAAAAATCCTCAGGCAGCTTCGTCGTCAACGGCGGCACCCCACCGACTGACTTCGACACCGGTGTGGTCAATCCAAGCTACTCGTCGTCGATCTCGGGTGGGCTGCGTGACGCCGCCGCGATCCAGGGCAACGCCATCGATTCGTTGCTCGCGGCCAACGGCTTCGGCACGTCCGGGAGCCTCAACGACACCCTGGCGACCGTCCGCGGAATCCTGACCAACCCGCAGTTCCAACTTGTTGTCCAGGCGCTTTCCCAAAAGAAGAGCGCCGACATACTCAACGCGCCCAAGGTTACCACGATCAGTGGCGCGCAGGCGCAACTCCGCGTCGCGCAGGAGTTCATCTACCCCACGACGTATACCCCTGCCACTGTCGTGGCGGGATCGAGTAGCGGGACCGGCGGCGTAGCCACGGAACCCGCTGTCACGCCATCAACCCCGAGCGCCTTTGCCAGTCGACCGGTCGGCGTGGTCTTCAACGTCACCCCGATGGTGGGAGCCGATGGATATACGATCAACTTGACACTCATCCCGCAAGTCACGGATTTCCTTGGATTCATCGAGTACGGCAATACCATCACCATCGGGACCCCCACCGGTGTCGCCTCCACTTTCAATAGCATCAAGCAACCGCTGTTCTCCACCCGCGACATCATGACCAGCGTCGAGATTTGGGACGGCCAGACCGTCGTGCTCGGCGGCCTCATTCGCGAGGACGTCCAGAAGGTTGACGATAAGATTCCGTTTCTCGGCGATCTGCCTGCCATCGGACGTCTGTTCCGCAGCAAGGTCACTCAGCGCACCAAGCGCAATCTGTTGATCTTCGTGACCGCGCGGCTGATCGATCCAGCCGGCAACCCGGTCCACCGAACGGAAACCGCCAGCCTGCGGTAACGCTGGCTCGCCGCGCCTCCACGGTCCCTGTGCGGCCCGTGTTGAATGGGCAGAGTTGTCCCGCGTCGATCACCGTGATAAACTGCTCGGGCAATGGGTGACACTCTCCTTCTTTTCGACGCCTACTCGCTGATCTATCGTGCGTTTTACGCCATCCGCAAGTTGACCGGTCCCGATGGCGAACCTGTCAATGCCGTCTATGGCCTCACGAAGATGCTCCGCAAGATGATCGCGACTCACAATCCGGTCTACTGCGCAGCCGTGTTCGACCTCGGCGCGCCCCGGAAACGTCTCCGCCTGCTATCGAGTTATAAAGCCCAGCGTCCGCCGACTCCGCCCGATCTGGAAAAGCAACTTCCCGCCATCCGCGAGGTCCTCCAGGGAATGCGCGTGCCCGCGGTCGAGATTGAAGGCGAAGAGGCCGACGACGTCATTGCCACGCTGGCGGTTCGCGCTGCCCACGCCGGCCATGAGGTGTTGATCGCCAGCAACGACAAGGACTTCATGCAGATTGTCAGCCCGCACATCCGGTTGCTGCGCCCCGACGGCAAGGAAACGGTCCTGATCGACCCCGCCGGGGTCGAAGCACGTTGCGGCGTGAAGCCCGAGCAGATTGTCGATTACCTCAGCCTGATCGGCGACTCGGTCGATAACATTCCCGGGGCCCCGGGCGTCGGTGAGAAAACCGCCGCCCAACTGCTCCAGACCTACGGGACACTCGACGACCTCCTCACCCACGCCGGGGACATCACCAAACCGAGATTGCGCGACACGTTGCTTGCCGCGGCCGAACATCTGCGTCTCAACCGCCGGCTCATCGCGTTGCAGACGGACGTGCCCACGCCCGTCACAACGGAGGCTCTCAAGATCCAGCCGCCCGACGCCGCCGTGCTCGCCCCGCTCTACCGCCGCCTCGGCTTCAAGTCTCTGCTCGCGGAACTGGAAAAGCCTGCCGACCCGGCCGCGGGCGAGAGAGATCTGTTCGCGCCCAAATGAAGCGGCGATCCCGCTGACACGGGACCGCCGCATCCGTTCTTGAATTTTCCCGCTACCTACGCGCTCAACGTGCCGATGATGTTGATCAACGGCAGGAACATCGCAATCACAATCGTGCCGACGATCACCGCCAGCACCACGATCATGATCGGCTCGAGCAACGAGGTCAGCGCCGCCACCGCGTTGTCCACCTCGTCATCGTATACGTCCGCGATCTTCATCAACATGTCCGGCAGCGCGCCCGTCTCCTCACCGACGTCCACCATGCTGACCACCATCGGCGGAAACACCTTCG
The DNA here is from genome assembly GCA_035515475.1 of Verrucomicrobiia bacterium. GTDB lineage: Bacteria > Verrucomicrobiota > Verrucomicrobiia > Palsa-1439 > Palsa-1439 > DATJBF01. The sequence continues at coordinate 13,965 of DATJBF010000063.1, read as the reverse complement.
AGGCCTCCAGCGGCTCGACGATGCGCTCGCCTTCCTTCACGGAGTCGTGGATCTGGGCGACCGCCTTGGCAATCACCGAGTTGCCCGAGGTTTCCCGCACGATGTTCAGCGCCTGCAGAATCGGCACGCCACTGGCGATGAGCGTGCCGAGCGTGCGCGTGAACCGGCCGATACTGGCCTTGCGGACGAGCTGTCCGAAAACGGGCGCGTTCAGCTTGAATAAATCAAGGTAGTACCGCCCCTTCACTGTCTTGCCCAGGATCTTTATCGCGATGACCAACCCCGCCAAGACGCAGGCTACCAGCAGAAACTGGTTCTTCACAAGATTGCTGACGCTCAGCACGAACAGGGTCAACGTCGGCAACGATTTGCCTTCCAGAAGGTCATTAAAGATGTCCTGAAACTTCGGCACAATCACCAGCATCAGGAACGTCAGAATCGACAGGGCCACGCAGATCACCACGGTCGGATACACCATGGCCGACACGACCTTGTTCTTGATTCTCTGCGCCTTCTCTTGGAAGTCGGCCAACCGTCCGAGCGTCACATCGAGCACGCCGCCCGCCTCGCCCGCCCGCACCATGTTGACGTACAGACGATCGAACACCTTGGGATGTTGAGCCAGCGCCTCGCTGAACGTGCTGCCGGCCTCAACGCCATCGGCCAGCTGCTGCAACGTCCGCTTCAGAGTCGGATTCTTCTCCTGCTTGCGCAGGACGTCGAGACCGCGCAACAGCGGGAGGCCGGCGTCAATCAGCGTCGCCAACTGGCGCGTGAACGCCGTCAGCACCTTGCGTTTGACCTTGCCCGAGCTAAGAAACTTGATCTCGATCGAGCCCAGGCCCTTCTTGCCGCCGGACTTGGCGCCACTCACCATCGGGGCAGGACCGCCCTTGCGGCCCTTCTTGGCCGGGACCTTGTCGGCCTCGGTGACATTCGTCGGGAAGTAGCCCATCTCGCGAATGCGGCTGACGGCGCCGGTCGAGCTGTCGCTCTCCAGCACGCCGGTGATCTCCTTGCCCCTCGGATCCAACGCTACGTAATTGAACTTTGGCATGACCGTCCTTCCCCGGCAAGCCCCCTCCCGCTAACCGGCGGGCTTGCACCGTTAGGTGTATTTCAAAATCTCTTCCACCGTCGTCAGCCCATCGAGAATACCACGAATGCCATCCTCCCGCAACGTTCGCATTCCCAATTCGAGCGCCCGACCGCGAATGACGCCCGCCGGGGCGCGCATGTTGATCAATTCCCGAATCGGCTCGGATACCACGAGCAACTCGAACAAGCCCTTGCGGCCCCGGTACCCCGTCTCGTTGCATTCCATGCAGCCCTTGCCGTAATAGAAAGGCCGGCCTTGCGTGTCCTCCTTCGTCAAGCCGAGCTCTGACAATACGGCTTCTGGCGGCTCGTAGGCCACGCGACACTTCTTGCAGATGGTACGCACCAGCCGCTGGGCCAACACGGCCTCCAAGGTCGAACTGATGAGAAATGGTTCCACGCCCATGTCGATCATGCGGGTCACCGCGCCCGGGGCGTCGTTGGTGTGCAACGTCGTAAATACCAAGTGACCCGTCAGCGACGCTTGAATGGAGATTTGCGCCGTCTCCAGGTCGCGCATTTCACCCACCATGATGATGTCCGGATCCTGCCGCAGGAACGCCCGCAACGCCCGCGCAAACGTCAGGCCGATCGACTCGTTGATCGGGACCTGCATGATGCCTTCAATGTCGTATTCAACCGGGTCCTCTGACGTGAGCAGCTTCATGTCGATCGTGTTGATGCGTTTCAAACACGAGTACAACGTCGTCGTCTTGCCCGAGCCGGTCGGCCCCGTGACGATGATGATGCCGTTGGGAATCCGGATCAGTTCCTTCAACTTCTCGTAGATGTCCGGCGGCAAACCCAGGCTTTCGATTTCGAGATTGACCACGGTGCGGTCGAGCACGCGCAGCACTACCGACTCGCCATACTGCGTCGGCAACGTCGACACACGCAAATCCACCTGACGGCCCGCGACGTTGATTTGTATGCGGCCGTCCTGCGGAAGCCGGCGCTCGGCAATGTTGAGGTTGGACATGACCTTGATGCGCGAGATAACGGGCAGCGCCAAGTGCTTGGGAGGCGGCGCCATTTCGTAGAGCGCCCCGTCGACGCGGTAGCGAATCTTGAACTCGTCCTCAAACGGCTCGAAATGAATGTCGCTCGCCCGGTCCTGAATCGCCTGAAACAAAATCAGGTTCACAAAGCGCACGATGGGCGCCTGCCCGGCCAGTTCCTCGATCGCGGCGGTGCCCCCGCTCTTGGAAGCATTCTCGACGGCCTCGGCGGACGCGAGTTGTTCTTCCATGTCCTGCAAGACGTCTTTGATGGACTCGCTCTCTTCGCCGAAGAAGCGGGCGATGGTCTCTTCAATCTGCTTGGCGGGCGCCACCGCCAGTTGGACGTCTTTGCCTAGGACAAACGACAGTTCCTCCACCAGCTGCGGATTGTACGGATCCAGCACGGCCACGGTCACCGTGTTGCCCGTCATCGCCACCGGCACGGCGCCGTACATCCGCGCCACACTGCCGGGCATCACGTGCAACACGTTCTGGGGAACGTCAATATTTTCAATATCGATGTACTCCAGGTTCAGGTGCTCGGCCACCGCCCGCAGCAACTGCTCCTCATCGATCAAGCCGAAATCGACAATGACCCGGGCCAGGGGTTTGCCCGTGCGCTCGTGTTCCTCCTGGATCTCGCGAAACTGCTCCGGGCTGACCAGGTTCCGTTCACGAACCAGTTCGGAAAGTACCGCGCTTTCGCCTTCAAACATGCGTTACCGCCTCCCGGTTTCACCCTGAAGCTTGGCGACTATCGACGTCGGATCCTGCGCAATCGTGATCAAATCCCCGTAGCTGATCAGCCCCCGCTCGTACAAACTCATCAGGTTCGCGTCCAGCGTCACCATCCCGAACTTCGCTCCCGTCTGGATGTCCGAGGTAATCCGAAACGTCTTGTTGTCGCGGATCAGCGCCTGGATTGACGGAGTCGAAATCATGATCTCAAAACAAGCCACGCGCCCCTTGGCGTCCGCCCGCACCAGCAACACCTGCGAGATGACCGCCAGAATCGACGAGGCCAACTGCGTGCGGATCTGCTCCTGTTGGTCCGTCGGGAACGCGTCCACAATGCGGTCGACCGTGCGCGCCGCGCCGGTCGTGTGCAACGTGGCAAACACCAGGTGGCCCGTCTCGGCCGCCGTAATGGCCGCTTCCATCGTCTCCAGGTCGCGCATTTCGCCGACCAGAATCACGTCGGGATCCTGACGCAACCCGCGCCGCAGCGCTTCCGCGAAATCGGGCACGTCCACGCCCACCTCGCGCTGGGTCACCACGCTCTTCTTGTGCGGATGGTAATACTCGATCGGGTCTTCGATCGTAATGATGTGGCAGTCCTCCTCGGTGTTGATCACGTCCAGCATCGAGGCCAGCGTCGTGGTTTTTCCCGAGCCGGTCGGGCCGGTGACCAGAATCAGACCGCGCGGCCGGAACAATAGGTCTTTGATCGACGGCGGCAACCCGATCTGCTCCAGCGTCATCAGCTTGTTGGGAATCTGGCGGAGCACGACGCCATAGTTGCCGCGTTCCTTGAACACACTGACGCGAAACCGCGCCACTTCGCCGTACGCAAACCCGTAGTCGGTCCCGCCCTGCTCGCGCACCTTCTGGATATGCGCCTCGGACGTGATCGCCCTCATCAATTGCTCCGTGTCCTCCGGCCCCAACGACGGCAAATCCAGGTGGATCAGTCGACCGTGCAACCGAATGACCGGCGGCACGCCGACGTGGATGTGCAGATCGGACGCGCCTTCGTCCACGACCACTTGCAGTAGATCTTCCATTTGTACTGACATGACGTTCTCCGCTCGCGCGACCGCGTGACTCGTGCTGCTTGTTTAGTCGACATCCCCCTGCGTAATCGAGATGACTTCCTCCGGCGTCGTAATCCCCGCCAGGATCTTGCGAACCCCGTCTTCGCGCAGCGTTCGCATCCCCAGTTCGCGCGCCCGGGCGCGAATGACATTGGACGGCACCTTTTCGTAAATGAGCCGCCGCACCTCATCATCCACCGCGAAAATCTCGTAGATCCCCATCCGTCCCCGATAACCCGTCTTGGCGCACTCGTTGCAACCCGTGCCGCGGAAGATGGTTGCCTTCTTGACCTCATCGGGATTGAGCTGCAACACCTGCATTTCGTAATCGGTGGGCGCGTAGGGCTGCTTGCATTTCTGACACACTTTGCGGATCAGGCGTTGGGCCATGATGGCCCGGACCGCCGACGCCACGAGAAAAGGTTTCACGCCCATGTCCACCATGCGGGTCACCGCCGAGGGGGCGTCGTTCGTATGCAGCGTCGAGAACACCAAATGTCCCGTCAGCGACGCTTGCACGGCAATATTCGCCGTCTCCAGGTCGCGGATCTCACCAATCATGATGATGTTCGGCGCCTGACGCAAAATCGACCGCAGCGCGGCCGCAAACGTCAGGTTGATCTCGGGATTGACCTGGACCTGGTTGATGCCGCTGAGCTGATACTCCACCGGGTCTTCCACGGTGATGATCTTGCGGTCGGGTTTGTTAATCGCATTCAAGCACGCATAGAGCGTGGTCGTCTTGCCCGAGCCCGTCGGCCCCGTGACCAGAAACACGCCGTCGGGCAGAGCAATCGTTTTCTCCATCGTGGCCTGGTCGTCACTGAAAAAGCCGAGATCGCCCAACCCCAACAACAAGCTGGTCTTGTCGAGGATACGCATGACGATGCTCTCGCCGTGGTTGGTCGGCAGGTCCGACACGCGCAAATCCAGCGTCTTGCCCATCACCGGAATCTGAATACGACCGTCTTGCGGGACGCGTTTCTCCGCAATGCTCATGTTGGACATGATCTTGAGCCGGCTGATGATCGCCGCCTGCAACCGCTTCGGGGGGTTGTCCACCTCGTGCAAGACACCGTCGATGCGGTACCGCACCCGCAACCGTTTCTCCAGCGGCTCGATGTGAATGTCGCTCGCCCGATTCCGATACGCCTCCATGATGATCAAGCCGACCAGCTTGATGATCGGCGCGTCCGCCTCGGTTTCCGGTATATCGTCGATCTTGACTTGCGTGGCCTGGTTCGCCGGAAGCCCGAGGTCCACTTCGCCCTCGGTGATCTCCTGCAACATGTTCTCGACCCTGTCGTCGGCTCCGCCGTAATAACGCGCGATCGAGTTCTCGATGTCCGTCTTGGCCGCCACCACCGGTTCGACGTTCATCTTGAGGATGTAGCGGAGACTATCGACGGTATCCACGTCGAGCGGATCGTAGATGGCCACCGTGAGCGTGTTATCGTGCTTGTAAACGGGAATGATCTTGTAGCGCCGGGCAATGTGCTTGGGCACGAGCGCCAGGACCTCGTCGGGGACGCGGTACTCCGCGAGGTTGATCGTGTCCATGCCGAACTGGCTGGCCAGCGCCTTGGACACGTCCATGTGGGTGACGCGCCCCATCACGATCAGCGCGTCCACAAGCCCCGTCCCTTCGGCTTTGGCCCGCTCTTTCGCCTTCAGGATGTCTTCGTGCGTTACAAGTCCGACATCCCGCAGAATCTCAACCACGTATTCGTCTTGGGCTGGCATGATCCGTCACAAGAATCCACCGATTCTGCAAAACATTAACGCCTGCGCTCGGGCACGTCAAGAAGCCAAACAGCCACAACCGGCTCCCCGTACGGGCGTTGCGTCCGCGACTATTTGCCCCCCTCACCCGTCAGCTTCCGCAACAAAATCTCCCCTGCCAATTGCGGGTTCGCTTTTCCCTTGCTCAACTTCATGACCTGTCCCTTCAGGAAATTGATCGCGGCTTGATTGCCCGCCCGGAAGTCCGCCACCGACTTCGGGTTCTTGGCAATCGCCTCGTCCGCCATCGCCTCGATGGCGCCCGCGTCGCTGACCTGCGTCAAGCCCTTTTCCTTCACGATGACCAACGGCCCCTTGCCGCTGGCAAACATCTCGGCAAACACTTCCTTGCCAATCTTCCCACTGATTTGGCCGCCGTCGATCAACGCCACGAGTCCGGCCAGTTGTTCGGGCTTCACCGGGCTTTCCTCCACCGATTTCTTCGCCTCGGCCAGCTTGCCGAGGAGCTCGGTCATCACCCAGTTGGAAACGGCCTTCGGGTTCTTCGTCCCGCTCGCCGCCCGTTCGTAATAGTTTGCCAGCAACACATTGGCCACCAGCACGCCGGCATCGTACTCCGGCAGCCCGTACTGCTTGATAAACCGTTGCCGCTTCGCCTCGGGCAGTTCGGGCAATTGCCGACGAACGTCCGCCATCATCTCGTCGCCGACCGCGACCGGCATCAGGTCCGGCTCCGGGAAATACCGATAATCGTGCGCGTATTCCTTCGTGCGCATCACGCTCGTCATTCCCGTGGCGTCGTCCCAGCGCCGCGTTTCCTGCTGCAGTTTCTGGCCCTTCTCCAGCGCCGCGGTTTGCCGCTGGATCTCGTACGCCAGCGCCCGCCGCACGCCCGAGATCGTGTTCATGTTCTTGATCTCGACCTTCTCGCCGAATTCCTTCTGGCCCGCTGGCCGTACCGACACGTTGGAGTCGCAGCGCAACTGCCCCTTCTCCATGTCGCAATCGCTGATCCCGCCGTTGATCAGGATTTCCTTCAACGCCGTGAGATACGCAAACGCTTCCTCCGGTGAATTGATATCCGGCTGGCTCACGATCTCCATCAGCGGCACGCCCGCGCGGTTGAAATCCACGCCACTCGTCGTCTCGAAGTGAAAGTTCTTGGCCACGTCCTCTTCCAAATGGGCGCGGATGATGCCGATCTTCTTGGTCCGGTCCCCTTCCAGTTTGATCTCGACCGCGCCGCCGACGCAGAGCGGCCGGTCGTACTGCGAGATTTGATAATTCTTCGGCATGTCCGGATAGAAGTAACTCTTGCGGTCCCACTTGCTCGACCGTCCGATCTCACTTCCAAGCATGAGACCCGTCAGAATCGTCTTCCTCACAGCCTCTTCGTTCATCACCGGCAAGACGCCCGGATAACCGAGGCACACCGGGCAGACCTGCGTGTTCGGCGGCGCTCCAAACTCCGTCGTGCACCCGCAAAACATCTTCGAGCGCGTCTTCAACTGCACGTGCACTTCCAGACCTATGACCGCTTCGTATTGCATGGCTCAGAAAATTCGAAACCCGAAATCCGAAATCCGAAACAGACCCCAAATACAAGAGCTTCGAGTCTCCTCGGTGTTCGCCTTGGAGGATTGTTCATTCGAACTTTGAGTCTCCTTCGGATTTCGAGATTCCAATTTCGAGATTACAAGTTCGGCTTTGCTTCATGCCATTCCGTTGCCTGTTCGTACGCGTGGGCCACGCGGACGACCGTCTCCTCACCAAATTGTTTGCCCAGAATCTGCAAGCCGATCGGCAACCGCGGATGGCCGGTAAACCCGCAGGGAACGCTGATGCCACAGATGCCCGCCAGGTTCACGCTGATGGTGAAGATGTCGCTCAGATACATCTTCAACGGATCGTCCATCTTCTCGCCGACCTTGAACGCCACCTCGGGCGAAGTCGGCGTCACAATGGCATCGCACTCCTCAAACGCCTTCTGGAAATCCTGACGGATCAACGTCCGCACTTTTTGCGCCCGCAGATAATAGGCGTCATAATAGCCGGCGCTGAGCGCATACGTTCCGAGGATGATCCGGCGTTTCACCTCGGGGCCGAACCCTGCCCCGCGCGTCTTGCCGTACATGTCGATCACGTCCTCGCCCGGCACGCGCAACCCGTAACGGACACCGTCGAACCGCGCCAGATTCGCGCTCGCCTCTGCCGTCGCGACCAAATAGTAGACCGCCACGGCGTACTCCGTATGCGGCAGCGAAATCTCCACGATCTCCGCGCCCAATTCTTCCAGCTTCTTGATCGCCACCCGCACCGCCGTCTCCACGGCGCGCTCCATGCCGTCAATGAAGTATTCCTTCGGCAAACCGATCCGCAACCCCTTCACGCCCTGGCCCAGCGACCGTGTGTAATCGGGCACCGGTTGCGGCACGCTCGTCGAGTCCCGGACGTCGTGGCCCGCCAACACGCGCAACACCAACGCGCAGTCCTCCACGTCCTTGGTAAATGGGCCGATCTGATCGAGTGACGACGCGAACGCCACGAGGCCGTAGCGCGAGACCCGCCCATACGTCGGCTTCATTCCGACAACGCCGCACAGCGACGCCGGTTGACGGATGGAACCGCCGGTGTCGCTGCCGAGCGCCGCAAACGCTTCGTCGGCCGCCACCGCCGCCGCGCTGCCGCCGCTGGACCCGCCGGGAATGCGTTCCAGATCCCACGGATTGCGCGTCACGCCCCAGCTCGAGTTCTCCGTCGAACTGCCCATCGCAAACTCGTCCATGTTCGTCCGCCCGAGCAGGATCGCACCCGCCGCGCGCAGCCGCTGCACCACAGACGCGTCGTACACTGACGCGTGCCCGTTGAGGATTTTCGACCCGCAGGTGCACGGCTGACCATCGACGTTGATCAGGTCCTTGACCGCAATGGGCACGCCCGCCAACGACGGCCCGTCCGCTGGCCCAGGCGTCCCGGCCTGTGATCGGGCGACGCCGCTGCGGTCGATGGCATCGGCCTGCGCCAGGGCGTCGTCCGGATTGACCCACAGGTAAGCCTTCAGCTTCCCGTCGACCGATTGGATGCGATCGAGCAGCGCCCGCGTCGCCTCGCGCGCGGAAACCTCGCCGCGCCGGAGCCGCCCGCGGAGTTCGTGAATTGTCAGCGCGTGGAGACTCATTCCACAATCTTCGGGACAATGAACAGGCCCCGCGCCTGTTTCGGCGCGTTCGCCAGTATCTTCGCCGGATCGATGCACGGGCGCACTTCGTCCTTGCGGAACACGTTCGAGAGCGGCGTGGCGTGCGCAGTCGGCTCCACGCGGGATACGTCCAACTCGTTGAGCTTGGTCATGTACGACAGGATGTCCTTGAGTTGCGCCGTGATCTTTTGTTTTTCCGCGTCACTCAGGTGCATCCGTGCCAGATGCGCCACGTACGCGACGTCGATTTTGCCGGTGTCTTCCGCCATACAAGAGGTCCATGATAGCGACCCGCGAGCGCGTTGCTCAAGGAAAATGCTCCTATCTATCCCACGCCGGGCGCAGCTTGACACTGCCACCGAATTGTAGCCGCGAGCAGACTCACGGCTACAAGACTGTCATCCGATGGTAACAGTGTTCAGATGCGCCCTCCCACGCCAGACCGCTCAGCCGAGCTTCTTGCCGAACGTGATCGTCTCCACCAGATGAGTCGGATCGCCCGGTTTGCGGAACCGCTGCTGACGTTGCACTTCGACAAAGCCCAGTTCCTCGAAAAAATGACGCGCCCGGGGGTTCTCGGCGCTCACGCCGGCGTGCACGCCGCGCACTCCCGCGGCCTTCGCCCGCTCGCAAAACGCCTCCACCAACCGTTGTCCGAGACGCTGACCCCGAAAACCCTCCCGCACGTTGACATGCAGATGCGCGGGGTAATCGTTCAGGGCCGGGCTCTGGCGGGTTCCGCTCTTCAGCCACATCGGCAGATTGGGCCGCAGCAACCGGATCGTCTGCGGATGCCACAACGTGCCGCGGACCAGAGCTTTCACGAGAACCACGGGCACGATCCGCCACGCCATCACCCGCACGAACCGCTTCGTATCCAGGCAACCGGTGACGTAACCGACAACTTCGCCGCCGTTCTCGGCAACGAACACCGACTCCGGCTCGTATTCCGTGTAGTAATTGGTCAGCAGGTCGCCGAAGACCTCGCGGTCCGGAAAAAAACGCTCGACGGGCTGACCGGCGTCAGCCGTGTCGCAGCAAATCTGGCGCAATCCTGCCCGGTCTGGTGGTTGGTAGCGACGAATCTGCGGCGCCATGGTCGGCTTCATCCTTCAAGATAGAACCGCCACTTGCAGAAGAGATCGCACGGATGAGGGTCCGGCGGAGCAAACACACACTCGACGCGAATCCGTTCGTCAATGACCCGGGCAAAACTCTCGAACTCGGCCCGGTGCATTTCCTTGCATACGTACTCTCCCAACCCGCGTTTCAATCGGGCTTCCTGGCTGGGGCACGACGGCACCGTAATCACGACCTCGTCCTCCGATTCCCGGATTTGGTACCCGATGAGCATCGTCCACGGATACAACCGCAACGCGCGCACAAATCCCTTGAGGCCTTTCTCCCGAATCTGGAACCGCGCCACCAAATCTTTGGCCGCCATGCCGCCCACGCGCCCCCAGACCTGGGCGTTCAATTGCTCGGCCGCGGCCTGACCGAACCGCTCCGAGGTGTAGATGAACCAAAACGCATCGGCCACCTTGTAGTGCCACAACAGGAACTCAAGGTACCGACGCAGTTCGGCGGCGTCCATGCTCTCGAAATGATCCGTTGTCATCGTCTCAACCCGCGGTGGAGGGATTCGTCCGGCACTTCGAAGCCGAGTGTAGTCAGACCGGAGCCGTTCGACAAGCTCCGAAGCCCTCCGAAGCCCTCGGCGCTCGGCTTGACGGTCGCGGAGCGTTTGTAGTAGCCTGCGCCGCGAGTCTTCATGAGCCTGCACAAGAAAGTCGTCGTCGCACTTCTCAGCATGATGGTGTTTGCGTTTCTGATGCCCGTGGAAAGTCCCGCGCCGCTGATTTGGCGCAAGGGCGAAGGATGGTCCTGGGAGCGGGTCGGGGTACAGACCGCGACCAACCCGCCCGACCAGCTGAAGATTGGGCAGGAACTCCAAGCGAAGAAACAGTATCGCGCCGCGATCGATGCCTACCGCCGCGTGATCCACCGCTGGCCCCAGTCGTCGTCGACGCAGGACGCCCGGCTCGGTCTGGCCGAATGTCTCGCCGGCATCGGCTATTACTATCAGGCATTCAAGGAATACCAGCAGCTCATCGAGAAACACCCCAACACGCCGCACTTCGACACCGTGCTCCAGCGGCAGTTTGAGATCGGCAACCTCTTTCTCGGGGGCGAACGACAAAAAGCCTGGGGCGTGCGCTGGTTCCCGTCGACCGACCGGGCCGTTGAAGTGTTCGAAACGGTTGTGAAGAACGGCCCTTACAGCAAGGTCGCGGTCGCAGCGCAATTCCGCATCGGCCTGGCGTACGAGAAACAGAAGGACTATCTCGCGGCCGTCCACGCCTACGAGAAGCTCCTGGAGCGTTACCCCAAGGACCCGCAGGCGGAGGCCGCCCAATTCCAGATCGGTTGCGCGTACAAGACGGAGTCGCAACGGTCGGAGTACGATCAAAACGCGGCGAACGAGGCCATCGCGGCGTTCAGCGATTTCCTGCTGCGCTATCCCACCAGCGACAAGGCGCCGCTGGCCCAGCAACAGCTCACCGCGCTGAAAGAAGAACAGGCCAAGGGCCTGTACAATATCGGGTGGTTCTACGAGAAGAACCGGCAGTACAAGTCGGCGTTGATCTACTACAACGACGTCATCGAGAAGAACCCTGCGTCGGGTTGGGCCACGCAGGCCAAGGAGAAGGTCGCCAAGCTGACACCGCTCACGACGGAGAAGACCGCCACCCCATGAGCCGCCGCGCTCCGGCACGTCCGAGGAGTATCATCCCGCAGGGGGCCCGGGTCTGGCCGCTCCTGTTGACCGCCCTCTTCGCGGCCGGATGCGCCGGCTATCACGTCGGCCCGGTCGCGCAGCGCAATTTCAGAACCATCGCGGTGCCGATGTTCCGCAATCGCACATTGCGTCCCCAACTCGAAGCGCAAATCACCAACGCCATTATCAAAGGCCTGCAACAGGACGGCTCGCTTCGCATCGAACCGGAGGCGAACGCCGACGTGGTGCTCGATGGCAAGATCGTCGACTACCGGCGCACCGCCTTGCGGTCGCAGCGCTCCGACACCGAGGTTCCCCGCGAGTACGGAATTGCCATCACGGTGCTGGTCGAGGCCCGGGACCGCCGTACGGGTGAGATCGTTCTCAAACCGACCGAGTTAACGGGCAGATCCGACGTGTTCATCGGCGCCGACCAACAAAGCGCGGAAGAGCAGGTGCTGCCGTTAATTGCCGACGACATTGGACACAAAGTCGTCGGGCTGTTGGTGGAAAGCTGGCCGTAAACCAGATCAACGCCGCACGTCAGACGTTCACGTCTTCTTCGCCGGCGCCGCAACGGTCCCCGCGGTCTTCAAGCGCGCGGACAACCGCGATTTCTTGCGGGAAGCATTGTTGCGATGGATCACGTGGGTCTTGGCGGCCTTGTCGAGCGCCGAACTGAGCAGCCGGTACAGCGCATGGGCGTCTTCCGCCTTTTGCGCCGCCACCGCGGCGAGAAATCGTTTCTCCAACGTGTGCAACCGGGATTTGATCGATCGGTTGTTCGCCTGCCGACGGAGGCTGGCGCGGGCTTGTTTTGCTGCGGAACGTGTGTTGGCCATGAGAATTAATCCGATGAATCTGCCGTGTCTGTGTTCGCTAAACGGCGGGCCATCTTACGGGCCGACCCGCAAATGTCAACAGGGAAAGCCGAGTGCAGCACTGGCTGCACGAGACGCGCTGGCGTCGTTTCCAGCGCAACCGAGTGAGGCCCCAGCCACACGAGACGCGCTGGCGTCGTTTCCAGCGCAACCGAGTGCGGCCCCAGCCACACGAGACGCGCTGGCGTCGTTTCCAGCGCAACCGAGTGAGACCCTAAGGCGGGCCAGCGCCGCGCTTCTGAGTCATTTCCGCTGCCACTCGTCCTTCGATTCCAGAACCGAACGAGGGCCAGCGCCGTCCAGCCACGCTCTGGCGTCGGCGTTCCCGCACAGCCACGCGTCCCAGAACGCGGTGCTGATGGCCAGGATGGCCCGGTGATGGTTGGGATTGCGCGGTTCTGTATCGCCGGGTAACGCGCGGTCGGTGAATGCGGAATGCTCGGCCCGATCGAGCACGAGTTCGTATTTGCCACCGGGCGGCAATGCGGCATAGACGGCTCGCCGTGACGCAACGTCGGCTTGGCCGATCAATGCCACGTCCTTGGTGCCAGTCATCAGCAGCCACGGAATCTTCACGCTGGCAAACGCTTTTCGGGCGTTGCCAGAGCGCTGGCTGCTGGGACTGAAAGCGATGGCGGCCTTGATTCGCGGGTCGGTGTACCGAGTGCCAACCAGGGCGAGCGTCTCGCCGCTGACCGCCTCCGTAGTCATCGCTCCAAATGAATGGCCGGACATGCCGATGCGGGTGAGATCGAAGCGACCGGCCAACGGGTGGCCGGCAGTCGTGTTCCAGGCGGTGAGTTGATCGAGTACGGCGGCGACGTCCTGAACGCGCAGGCGGAAGTTTTTCAGGCTGGCGGCCTGGTGCATGGCCGCCAATCGTTGCCCCCCCGGCTCGTCCTGCCACACCGCCGTGTCGCTGCCGGGGTGCTGGATATAGACCACGGCGTAACCGCGCGCCGCCCAGTGTTGACCGAGATATGCGCTGCCGGCGCGCGAGCCGCCGAGACCATGGCTGAAGAGCACCACCGGCGCCGGCTTGGTGTCGGCCGGCAGGTACACGCGCACGGGAATCTCCCGGTGACGGGTATCGTCTCGAATGGCAAAGTCTTGGGTCGAGACCGCGGCCTTGCCAGGGACGGCCAACGGGTCGTATGCCAATGCCTGGCCCGCCGCCAAGGCGGCCACGGTGGTGATCGAAAGGCATCGAAGACCAATGTCGATATTCATTTCCCCACTTACATCGGCAGACGAGGCCCGTGCGGAAAAGGTTACACCGGACCGGGCACCACCGACGAGGCGCGTCGGCTCTTAGCCGGAACGATTCAGTTGAGGAGTGGTTTTTCACTGTGATTTCCAGGTTCAGACCGGCGACCACTCAACTGCATTGCAGTTCAACGGCGGCAGCGCACTGTTGAGTTTCTCGACCAATTGCACCCACCAGTCGCGC
>DATJBF010000062.1:0-51590 GCA_035515475.1 Verrucomicrobiia bacterium | reverse complement strand
GAAGCGTGCGGGGAGGGCGAAGTTTACCCGCCTCTGGCGGCGCCACAGGCGACCAAGGCTCCTGCTGAGCCGCGGCGTTGACGGAGAAAACGGTCGGCTCGCCGGGAGGCTCGCCCTCCCAATCAAGGTTGACCGGGCACTGGTGCTTGATTGCCGGCTGCGCGGCTCGGAGTCGCGCTGGTAGTGTGACACAAGTCAGTAACACGACTTCGCGCAGTTCGTCGTGGCCGCCGCGCCTAAAAAATACACCGTTTGCCGTATGGACAAAACAGGAGGCGCATGTGGTAGTTTGGCGTTCGTGAGCTAGTAGAAGCACAGCCTCCATCGGGGAGCCGCTCAGAGCGGACGACCCGATGGAGGAACCTTAGCTCGCTGACGGATCCAGCCTCGTTTCGCTGCTGTCCGGTCCATGATGGCAGGGGATTTCCCGCGGACAGAACCCAGATGACCGCAAGAGTAGTGCGGCCCGTTTGATCGGGTACATCGCATGGGGAGGAGCGACGATGAACAGCAGAACCGGACGATCGTATAGCACAACCACGGTTACCTTACTTATCTTCGTACTGCTCGGCGTCGCGAGTGTTCGAACAGTTGGGCCATGCGCCACCAACGACGGACCATTCCAGATCACCAGCATTCGGCCGGCTACCAATGGTTGCATGATTCTGACTTGGGCGCCGACGTGCACGAACTTCATTTTCGGCGTCTTGAGTGCCGACGACCTTCTCGGCGCGAATACGGCGTGGGTTGGCCGCATCGGGAGGTGGGGAGACCCGGGCGGCACCATGGATTGGACAGATACAACGGCCAATCTTAGCAGCCGCTTCTTCAAGGTTGTACGCGTCCTGCCGACCAGCGATTCCGACTGGGATGCCGACGGCCTGCCCGATGCATGGGAAGCGGACTACGGCTTGAATCCGTTCGACGCCGGCGACGCGCACGCGGACCCGGACGGTGACGGCGTGGACAACCTAACCGAATATCTCCAAGGGCGTGACCCGACGAAGGTAGCGGCTGACGATAGCGACAGAGTTGTGGACTTGACAGTGTTCACGCCGCTGGAGTGAGGAGGCACGAATGAATTTCGAAGAGACCCTCTATCACATGAAACACCGAGTGTGGAGACTGCGCGAACCGCGTTTTCTTCTGTGTGTTGTGCTGGCCCAGAATCTCTTGGCCGTCGACGTCGGCGCCATCAGGATCGAGGAAGCCCAGCGGGCATTTCAGGAGCGCCACAAGATGGTCCTCGGGAAAAGTGTTTCCTGGCCGCCAAATGCCGTGAGCCAGCCGGCACCCGAATTCCCGCCCGATGGCTTCTACGAAGCTGACTTATCGAATGCGGTGGACGCGGCTTACCTGGTTGCCGACCTGGCAACCAAATTCGATGATTCCCGTCTGCTTTGGAACTTTACTTCCGCTCTGGGCGGCGACCTCGAAGGGGCCGATGGGTATTACGATAAGACCGCCCCTCTGCTGGGCGACAGGCTCATCATGCCGCGTCCCGCAGACGTGACACCGGACAATTACCCGGTCCAATTCAGCCGTCTCACCCGCGGACTCTGCGAAGCCAGGTATGTGGTTGTGACAGCGGAGCAGGTCGGCTCAACCGGCGCGGGAACACCTGTCGAAAAGCGCTCCGGCCGTTCCGTTGATGAAGACGGCTGCAGTATCTTCCAGAGCAGCAACTGGCCCGACTTCGGTGTTCCCATCGACGTACAAGATTCCGGGTCGTTCACGCTGGAGTTCCAGCAAAGGCTGGCGCCAGGTCATTATCATGTTTACGTGAATGATTGCTACTACGCTCCGGCAGCGTTCAGTACGGGTCATTGGACGGTGGGAGGCGTGACCGCCGACCAGATATCCGACCCCGAGGAGTGGATCTACTCCTATTATTACGGACCGGAGATCGGATGGAGCAACGTGATTTGGCGGACCCATTCGCCGTGCGAAGTGCCGAATGAAATTTCTCCGGGGACCGAATTGACCGAATTCTTTGTGAACGACAAGACGATCCAGATCCCTTGGGAACTCGAAGTGACCGAATGTACGAATGCAAGCTACTACAGCTATTTTCTTCAATTGGAGGGCACCCAAACCTTTACCTGTGAAGAGCACTGGCAGCGTGTCGAAGATTCGTGGGAGGCGAATGCATGGGAAGACGACCCCTGCGGCGGCATCGGTGTCAGTGTAATCAGCGATTACGGTCACGAGTTGACGAGCTGGCGAGGGCGCCTCTATGCCAACCTGACGAATTTCAACGGAACGGCTCGCTGCTACCTCAGTCTGTCAGGTGGGGACTTCGAGATCGAGATTGCCGGTTCGGCCATCCAGCCGGGTCCGGTCAAACGCGCCGATGCCCCCGTGGCGACGGATCTGACGTGGCATTTCTTTGAATCGGTTCCAACGGGTGCGGAATGGACTTCCGACGTCCTGGGCGACACCAAGCCGACCGTGGAGAACTGCACCGAACAATGGAGCTGGTTCATCGTCCATCAGGTGGTCATCGTCACACCTGATTTTCGGTACAACATCAAAGATTGCGAGCTGTGTGACGCCTGCGGAGATGGGTGCACTCCCGGCTCCGCGTCCACCTCGTTGACCGCTGAAGGAGCACTGAGCGTGAACGTCGATCTGGGACGGGATTCGTTTGGAGAATCGGCCGGAGAATTATGCCTTTATGCTTCGCGGCCCATTCCAGACCTGACCGATCCTCTGGCCCTGGCCTATCACACGTCGATGCCGAGCGACGTGCGGCGAGGCACCAATAACGTCCTTCGTCAGGTGCGGAATTCGCAGGTGTTGGTTGATATCGTTGCCGGTACCAACAGGGATTACGAAATCCGGTTCTATCCGGCGGCCAACGCGGGTACGACAAACGACTGTGGATTCTATCTGCCCGCGGGTGATCCCTACCAAACAATCATTGTCGGGAATCCGGACTCCAGCGGCGCCACGTTCAGCCAATTGCGCGTGACTGAATCGGGTGATGGCGTCGACCGCGTGAGCGAATTTGCGTGGTCCGATGAAATGCAGCAATGGACCCTGATTACGGGGAATGGGCTCCGCCGGGAATCGCATACCACGGAGCGGACTCCGTTCGGCGACCGACGCGAGATTTACACCGTTGCCGATGGGGCCGGGCAACCGGTTCGATACAAGGAACGACGCACGGTTCGCATGTTTGACTGGGGTGAGGAGGTTGTTGAGAAGGTCGTCGATCCTGATGCCGCGGCATTGACCACGACTTGGAGCTATTACGATGACTCTCGGGCGGACGGTGACAATTACTCTCACCTGAAGGAAATGGTGGAACCGAGCGGGTACTGGGAACGGTATCAGTACGATTCCTTGGGACGGGTAATCGAGTTGGTTTCCCAATATCTGGATGCCGACACGGATGCTCCCGACGACCAGTGTCGCGTCACAACGACGGTTTATGGAACCAACGGACCCGCCGTAACGGTCATTGAAACACTTCAAGGGAGCGAGGTGTCACGTCGCTATACGGTGTATCGCCCCGGGGAACGACGGGAGATTCGAGCGGTCACACCCGGTGCCAACTGGGATGATCCGGCAAATCTGGTGACCATCACACGCACGTATCTGGGCGGGGCGTTCGAGGGCAAAGTGCAGAGCGTTACCCGCCCGGACGGAACGATGAGCATCTATCAGTACGCAATCGCTTCGTCAGACACCGGGAGCAATTTGATCACCACGGTGTCGGTCGGCGAGCCAGCCCCCGGGGATACGGCCGTCATCAATGGCTCCAAGACCGTGACCCTGGAGAACGAAGCGGGAACAACGATTCGTGAAGAAAGACGCGACATCGCGGACGGGAACGATACCCTGCTCACGTGGAACCAAGCCGTAGTGGTTGACGACTTCGGACGGGCAACCCGGATCGATTACTCGGACGGAACCTCGGCAGCGACGGTCTATGGTTGTTGCGGCATCTTGTCCACATCCGATCGCGAGGGGATCGCGACCGCCTACGCGTACGACGCGCTAAAACGGACCGTCGCCACCACCCAGGCCGGAATCACCACCAGCAACAGTTTCGACGCGGCCGGACGCGTCACGGGCACGGTGCGCATCGGCATTGATGGATCCGCCGTCGGATTGGACGCGATGACGTACGATGTGGCAGGGCACCTGACCGCGTCGACCGACGGCCTCACCAACACAACACGCTACGGCGAACAGATTGATGACGACGGGTACACTGTAAGGACGACGACGTACCCCGATAAGACCACGCGCGTTGAGAAGTACTACCCGGACGGGCGAATCAGGAGCCTCATCGGCAGTGCCGTACGCGGAGTCGGGTTTGAGTACGGCGTCGACGAGAACGACGGCGTACACTGTGCCTACACGAAAGAGATCAAGCTCGATGCCGATGGCAACAACAGTTCCGAGTGGAGCAAGACTTATACAGATATGCTGGGTCGCGTGTACCTGACGGTGTTTGCCGATGATGCCTATGGTCAGCTTTTCTTCAACGAAAAGGCCCAATTGTGGAAGCAGCGCGACCCTGACGGCGTTGTGAGGTTGTTTGTCTACAACCGCAGGGGTGAACTGGAAACCATTGCCATCGATATGGATCGGGACGATGTGATCGACTACGACGGGACGGATAGGATTTCCCGAGCCCAAAGCTCAGTACTCACGGCTCACGGCACGACCGTGCGAAGAACAACGGTCAGCGTCTGGACGACAGACGATCGGGATGAGGCCATCACCACCGCCGTTAGCGACATCAGCGTTGATGGACTTACATCATGGACGATGGCCTTCGGACTAACCAATTCCGTGGCGACAGCCTACGATCGTCCCAACGCACGCCGCACGGATACGGAGACGGCCTCGGACGGCACCCGACACATCTCGGTTTACGAAGACGGTCGCCTCCAATCGTCCGTGACCGTCAATCCTGAACTGGGAACCATGAACTCTCAAAGCTATCAGTACGACGCCCACGGACGACTTTCGAGATGGATCGACGCGCGTACCGGTGCCACCGGGTATACCTACAACGATGCCGATCAGCTTCTGTCCATGTTCACTGATGACCAAACCATAACGCGCCAGTACGATCCCAGGGGCCGACAAACTCAGGTCGTGCTCCCCGACAAGGGGACTGTTACGGCCGAGTATTTTGACACGGGTGAACTCAAGAGGATCTACGGCGCACGCACCTATCCCGTCCAATACACCTACGACTATGCCGGCCGCATGAAGACGATGACGACGTGGAAGAACTTCGCCGGAGACAGTGGCACCGCCACCACGACGTGGAACTATGATCCAAGGCGCGGCTTCCTTACCGGCAAAGTCTATGATGATTGCAGGCGCGTGACCTATTGCAACAGCGCCGCCGGTCGTCTCCTGTCGCGCATGTGGGCCAGAGACCTGACCACACGCTACGGCTACGACGCCGCCGGTGAACTCACGTCAGTTTCTTATGATGACGGCGTGACGCCATCTGCCGCATGGATCTATGACCGACGGGGCCGTCGAACCAGCGTCACCTGCGGCACGGATACCTGCGTCTACGCCTACAACGACGCCGGTCAGTTGCTCGCTGAATCGTTCCCCGGCAGCGGCATCGTCGTGTCCAACACGTACGACTCGTTGCTGCGCCGTTCATTGTCAATCCTAGACTCGAAACTGGGGACCTCGAATCCAGTGACCTACGCCTACGACGCGGCGTCGCGTCTCCGGGCGGTTAACGCCGGCGTTTACTCTGCTACATACTCCTACCTTGCCAATTGCAGTCTGATCGGTAGCATCGTGCTTTCAGTCGATGGCATCACCAAAATGATTGCGACGAAGTCGTACGACAAGCTGAATCGACTCGAGCGCGTGGACAACGTCAGCCCGACGTTGGCGACGAATCTTTCGTATGCCTACCAATACAACTCCGCCAGTCTGAGGACCCGAGTGAACCTCGCGGACGGCGGTTACTGGCTCTATCAGTACGACTCACTTGGACAGGTCGCGTCCGGCAAGAAGCATTGGCCCGACGGCACCGAAGTCGCCGGCCAGCAGTTTGGCTATGAGTTTGATGATATTGGAAACCGGAAACTGGCAACCGTGAACGGTCGCGAGTCGACCTATACCGCCAACGGCTTGAACCAGTACACGCAACGCGGCGTGCCCGGCGCCGTAGATATTCTCGGCACCGCCGCCAGCAACGCCACCGTAACCGTTAACAATCAGACGACGACGCGCAACGGCGAATACTTTTACAGGGGGCTGTCCGTCTCCAACACGGCATCTGCGGCTTACACCAACATCTGGGTGGTCGGCGTCCGCCGGAACGTCGGTACGAATCAGCAGGACGTCGTGGCCACCACGACCGGTAGCGAGTATCTCCCGAAGACCCCCGAAGAGTTCTCGTACGATGCCGACGGGAATCTCACCTCCGATGGGAGGTGGATCTACACTTGGGATGGCGAAAACAGATTGATTGCGGTTGAGAGCCTCACGAACGCGCCCTCAGCTTCGAAACAGAAGCTGGAGTTTGCGTATGACTGGCAAGGCCGCCGCATTCAGAAGAAGGTTTATGCTTGGGAATCCGATTGTTGGTCACTGATCGCGGATCTCCGTTTTGTCTACGATGGCTGGAACCTTGTGGCGGAACTCGACGGGCTGAGCAATCCCTCCGGCCCCATGATCAAGCGGTCCTACACTTGGGGCCTTGATGTCAGCGGCACCGAACAAGGCGCTGGCGGCGTCGGCGGACTGCTGTCCGTCACCGATCACGAGCCGCCGGTTACCACTCACTTCGTCTCGTACGATGGAAATGGCGACGTTGTCGCGCTGCTCGATCCCCGCAGCGCAACGCTTAGCGCCCAATACGAGTATGGCCCCTTCGGAGAAACAATTCGCGCCACGGGCCCTGCAGTAAGTCTCAATCCGTGCCGCTTCAGCACCAAGTACACGGATTCGGAAACGGGACTGCTGTACTACGGCCGGAGGTACCACAGCGCGTCTACGGGGAGATGGATATCCCGAGACCCGATTGGAGAACGGGGAGGAGCGAACCTGTATACGTTTGTTGTCAATTGCCCTGAGAAATGGACTGATCCCGTAGGACTATTGTTGGCAGCAGTTGATGGAAGCGGCTCCCGCTCTTGGCTCACCAGAGACATCGATACGCGCCGATGGAATAGCCACGTTCGGAATTTCTTCACCGACTATGTGGCACCTGGACCGAAACGTTATTGGCAGGGTCCTGATAGAGAAACGACTGGATTCGATTCGTTATCGATTCACAAAGAGGTGGTCAAATGGATTTGTTCCATTTTGGCGGAGCAGCCAAATGAGCCGATAAACCTCGTCGGCCATAGTCGGGGTGGGTACATCGTAATGCAGGTGGCATTGCAACTAGGGGAGAAGGGGTGTCCCTGCGACAAAGACCAGAAGGACAGTACGCAGAAAACGAACATCCGTCCTCCAATACGCGTCAACTTTCTTGGCCTTTACGATCCAGTGGACATGGTTCTGGGATACGGTAAGGGCGAGTCCGTCCCATCGAATGTTGATCATGCGGCAAATGCAATGGGTGATCCACGAGTCCATTCTCGTCCGTACTTTAACACCGTGGACCAAGGTGCGGAAGACACGTCAGTTACTGATTATTCGGAAAGGCTTTTCGATGCTACACATGGGGGAATGGGAGGCGATCCTTGGAGAGGTGATCATCCTCGCGGTATGACCGAAGAACGCGATAGAGCCGGATCCGTTGCGGCAGATGCTTGGATTCGACAACACGCTAGAGCTGCTGGTATATCCTTGGCCAATTAGCTGACGGAGGTAGCATGTTCAAACTCAAGACCCTCTCTCTTGCATGCGGGATAGTCAACTTCTTGGCGGGGGCGCATCTCCTATGGGCAAACATAATGGGTGACCGACTTCACCATGAACATTCCGGTCCACTTGGCGCATTCATGGGTTATCTCGTGTACTTTGGCCCAGTTTTCTTGGTGGGACTTGGATGCGCGATTGCTGCCAAGCAGAAGAAGGCCGTGCTCCTGAACCTGCTGTATCTGTTGCCAATCGCCATCCAGATGATGTTCGATTGACCACAATTACGCAGGTCAAGCCAGTTCAGGGGCGCCAAAGGAAGGTTCCGACCAAGACATTTTTTGCCGCGGTAGGGATCCGTCACCTCACCACTCCAAGACTCCATCTCCCCGTGAGCGCTCATGTCGCTGGAGAACACCAGACACACACGCCACACCGAAAGACAACATCAGGAACTGTTTCGCCTTCATGCCGTGTCCTCCTCCAGGTCCTCGTTCGCCGGACGTTCGACCTCAGCCACGGTCAACCAAGTGCCGCCATCACCACGTTAGTCGCGAGAAGTCTTTGAGCCGTTTGTCGGACCTTTGCGGGAAATCAGCGCCGCACCCAAACCCACCAGTCCGGCGGCCACAATCAGTAACACCAGCCCAGCAGCCATCGAAAACGGTGACCCACTCGTAGCCACCCACAGCGCCGCCGCGATGCAAAACACCGACAACAACGTGACACCACCCCAGACAAACGCGCCGCCGCCCCCGGGCGGTGGCGCCGTTTCCCCCTCCGGTGGAACGAAATCGTCCGGCAACGGAGCAAACCCCTCGTGTTCGTCCAACGCCCGACGCGCCCGCTCGACGTCCGCTTCTTCCACCTGCAACCGCAGTTCGCCGAGAACGCTTCCGTAACCCGCCGACGCGCTGTTCTCTCCCGCCAGAAACACAGGAATCTCGGCCGCCTCCAGCAAAGACCTGTCGCGCTCGGCCTGGCTCAAATCAATGTATGTCTTGAGCGTAACCATCATCGTCAGTTAACGTACCAACATTCAGCCGCGCTGCGAGCCTAGTGCCCGGTCAACCTTGATTGGGAGGGCGAGCCTCCCGGCGAGCCGACCGTTTTCTCCGTCAACGCCGCGGCTCAGCAGGAGCCTCGGCCTCCCCGCGCGCTTCTGATGAACGTTGACGGAGCACTAATCGCGAATTACGATCTGCGACGGGCTCGAAATCACAATCTCCGGTTTCCCCCGGTAATCAACGATCTGCCCCGCCACACACACGGTCTTGCCCCTGAACAATGTTTCCGGAGGTTCCTTGAACCCGCCTCGGGCGAAACCAGGGATCACGACCGTAAACGTATGGTTTGGATAAGGACGGTCAAAATTCAACACGGTCGGCTTGGTCGACGCCGAGCTGAAATACCGCGTGCTCGCCACCACACCGCAAACCGTCGTCGTCTCGCCGATGTGCTTCTGGGCGTCGGCCGAGACGATGCCGGGCAAACGCGCAGGCGCAGCCGGCTTGGGGGGCTCGCTGGGAGGAGGTGCGGCCGGGGTACTCGGCTTCGTGTCGACGGACGGTTCCCGGAGGCTCGGGGCTTCACCTTGGATGACGATCTGAGAGGGATCATCAACCATTATCTCCGGCTTTCCCCGATGACTGGTGATCGGTCCCGTCACGCACACGGTCTTGCCCTTGAATAATGTCTCGGGAGGTTCCTTGAATCTGCCCCAGACCGAGCCGGGGATCATGATCGCAAATGTCTGGTTCGGATACGGATGGTCGAAATTCAGGTAGGTACGCTCCCGGCCCGGCGAATCGATGCTCACTCCACTGGCAACCAAGCCGCAAACCGTCGCCGTCTCCCCAATGTGCTGCTGGGCTTGATCGGCCGGGATGACTTCGATGATGCTGACCGCGGCCCAGGCGCCGGGCGCGACCGTGACATAACCCGCGAGAATTGTTACAACGGAAAGCAATGCGGGATAGCATCGGGCCGACTTTCGGCGCTTCGTCATGGAATGCCGTTCCTTACACCAGTAACCATAGCAGGAGGACGCCAAAGTGCAATCTCTTCCAGACCCGTTTTCCTGAGCAATTGCCAGGGTTTGTTCTCGACAATGACCCCGGTTTTTGGTCTGATTTGCCCCATCAGTGGAAGCGAAGCCCCGTCCGCTCGCCTCCTGTCTCGGGCAGAGACTGTGTTGAAGTGGGAAGGGACCGTGAGACCGACTATTTGCCTTTGCGCGATCCTCGCACTGGTCAGCGTCAGCGCGCCTACGTCGGCGAACGCCCAAACCAATAGCTGGATCAGCCCCTATCGCGGGTACTGGGACGACGGTGACAAATGGTCGCTCCGCGTCGCCCCCACCAACTCACACTCCGTTTACATTACCAACGACGTCTCCAAAACCGTCACCATCGATTCCTACACCTCGGGCACCCGTCCCGACACGATGACCGTCAGCAATCTGAACCTGTGGGCTCCCACCGGGGTAACCAACACCCTGGAACTGACCGACGCCGGGACCAATGTGCCGCTGCGGATTCTGGACACGCTCACTGTATCCGCCGGCGGGGTGCTGGACCTGACTTACTCAGCCCTGTCGATGCGGTCCGTCACCAACGTTTTCACCAACGGCGTGCTGAGCGTCGACGGCATCATGGTCCTGCATAACAACGGTCTCGTCATGGCCGATAGCGGCCTGTTCGTCGGCGTCGATTCGAACGCGAGCGGATCGTGTCTGGTGGCGGGCGGACAGTTGTTCCTCACCAACACGGTGACCTCAGCCATCGGCGTCAACGGCTCCGGCCAGATGATCGTCTCTAACGGTCAGGTTCAGGCGCAATCCGGGTTTGTGATTCTCGGCTCCGGCAGCGGTTCGCAAGGAGCACTCGCCGTGGCCGGCGGAGATTGCGTTTGCTCGGGTCTCGGTCGGTTTGCGTTGGGCATGGAGACCGGCGCGGTCGGCACAATTACCGTGAGCGCGGGGGACCTGGTCATGACGGATGCGTTCATCACCCTCGTCGGCGGCGACGGTGTGGGACAGTTGAACTTGTTGAACGGAACCAACACGCTTGGACCGGTCGAACTCGGCGGCGATCCCGGTTCGCAGGGCACGCTCACCATCGCCGGAGGCGTGAACAATGTCCAACGGGCCATCTTCTTGGGAAGTACCGCGGGCGCGACCGGCACGATCTGGATGACCGATGGACAACTGGTGCAGACAAATGCTTATCTGACTTCTGGCGTGACAAACTTCTCACCGACATGCGTCGGCACGTACGGAACCGGTTTTCTCACAGTCTCCAACGGTTACTGGCTGGGCGGAACGATGACCGTTGCCTCCGAGCCCGGTTCGCGGGGCACGATCAACGTGGATGGCGGACTCGTGACGCTGCTGTCGGAATTGACGATCGGCAATTGTCCCGACGGCGGGGTGGGAGTCGTAAACGTATCGGGCGGCGGCTTGTACGTCACCAACGCCACCCACGACGCGTTCATCGACCTGCGCAACGGCCAGTTGAACCTCAATGGCGGCGTGTTGCAGGTGGATACCTTGATCATCACGAACAGTTGCGGCTTGTTCGTCCGCAACGGCGGTACGTTGACCGTCGGCAACATCGTGCTCGACCCCAATCTCGACGCCGACGGCGACGGCCTGCCCAACGGCTGGGAGGAAGCGTACGGCCTCGACCCGCTCAATGCCGCGGACGCCAACGTTGATAGCGACGGAGACGGATTCAGCAACCTGCAGGAATATCGGGCCGGCACCGACCCGACCAACAGCGCGTCGGCATTCCGCGTCATCGATATCACTCCCGACGGTGACGACCTGCTGATCACGTGGACGGCAGTGGGCGGCAAACGGTACGCGGTCCAAACAACCACAGGCTCCAGCCTCGGGTTCTCGAACGACTTTGTGGACTTGAATCCGGCGTTTATCGCGCCGGGCACGGGCGAGACGGTGATGACCGTCCTCAACTTGGGAGCGGCCACCAATTCCCCCGCGCGCTACTACCGCGTGCGGCTCGTCCGGTAAGTAGACGGTGAGCGAGATATTATGAGAGCACGACGACTGAAAATCTTCTCGGGATTCACACTGGCCGAACTAGCCATCTTAATCACAGTCGGCGCCGTCTTGTCAGGCGTGCTCATCGCTGATCTGAACCAGACCCGGACGAAACTCCTGCGGCAAGCCTGCGCCGCCAACCTCAAACAGTGGGGCATGGCCATCTACCTGTATGCACAGGATTACCACGGGACGTACTACTACTCACACAATACCTCGGCGTTCGACGACTTCGATTCGCCGTACTTTCGCTATTTCGGGGGAAGCGACCCGGTCGCTGCGATGCTCACGGTCCGGGTCTGCCCGGCTGTCGCCGCCAGAATCTCGTCGATCCATCTGCACACGTATTCCATGCCGATTGCCACCACGTTCTTGAATGGGGTTTACTTCAATGTCGGCGCTGACCAGAACCAGTTTATCGGGTTCAATATCAAAACGGTCCCGTATCCGTCTCAGTACCTGCTGATAATTGATTCAAAGGGCAATACTCTGACGTGCGGCGGGCTGATCAACGCGGTGACAACCGTCAATTCATCTTCTGGCGATGTCATTCCCGCGATCAACCGGCACGGCCAAGACAGCGTGAATTGCCTGTTCGGAGATTTCCATGTAGAAAACGTGCCGACTCAGACCCTGCACCAGGCGGACACGGTCAATTGCAAGAATGGGAATCCGTGGTTCATGATGAACTAGCGGGGGCGACCGTTCCTCTGCCGCGCCATCGAAACCTCACAAAAAAGCGTGTTTTTCTCGGCAATTGCCAGGGTTTGTCCTCGACAAAGACCCCGGTTTTTGGTCTCATAGGCCCACTCAAGAGAAGCGTGGGCCCCGTCTGCCCGGCTCCCGTCTCGGGCCGAAATTGTTGGAGGAGAAGCGACCGTGAAACGGATAGTTTGCATCTGCGCGATGCTCGCACTGGCCAGCATAGGCGTCTCCAGTTCGGTGTACGCCCAAACCAATAGCTGGGACAGCACGTATCGCGGGTACTGGGACGACGGTGACAGTTGGTCGCTCCGCGTCGCTCCCACCAACTCACAGTCCGTTTACATTACCAACGACATCTCCACAACCGTCACCATCGATTCCTACACCTCGGGCACTCGCCCCGACACGATGACCGTCAGCAACTTGAACCTGTGGGCTCCCGTGGGGGTAACCAACACCTTGGAACTCGCCGATGCCGGAACCAATGTGCCGTTGCAGATTCTGGACACGCTCACGGTATCCGCCGGCGGGGTGCTGGACCTGACTTACTCAGCCCTGTCGATGCGGAACGTCACCAACGTCTTCACCAATGGCGTGCTGAGCGTCGACGGCGTCATGGTCCTGCATAACAACGGTCTCGTCATGGCCGATAGCGGCCTGTTCGTCGGCGTCGATTCGAACGCGAGCGGGTCTTGTCTGGTGGCGGGCGGACAGTTGTTCCTCACCAACACGGCGACCTCAGCCATCGGCGTCAACGGCTCGGGCCAGATGATCGTCTCTAACGGTCAGGTTCAGGCGCAATCCGGGTTTGTGATTCTCGGCTCCGGCACCGGCTCACAAGGAGCGCTGAACATCGCCGGTGGGAACTACATGTCGGGGTACCTCGGTCGGTTCGCGGTGGGGATGGGTACGGGCGCCGTGGGCACGGTGTCGGTGACCAACGGCAACCTCGTCATGACGAATGCGTTCGTTACCCTCCTCGGCGGTTATGGCTCAGGCCAGCTTAATCTATCGACCGGAAACAATTGCCTTGGGTCGATCGTCGTCGGCGGCAATTCCGGCGGACGGGGCGCGTTCACCGTAGCCGGAGGCGTGAACAACGTCCAGGGAGCCATCTTCGTGGGGAACAGCCCCGACGCGACCGGCACGGTGTGGGTGACGGGCGGCCAACTCATTATGACGAACTGGCCCGCGTATATCGGCGGTCACGGCCAATTGCCAACGACGAACCTGCCGGGTTCCGTCAGCCACCCCGCAGTGGGACAGTGGACGGTCTCCAACGGTACGATGCGGGCCCGCAGCCTCAACCTCGCCGTCGAGAACGCGTCCGATGGCAGGCTCACAGCCGTCGGCGGCACCGTGCTGGTGTCGTCAAATGTCGTTGTGGGCAATTGCGGCTCCGATATATTCGCCTCCTTCAACATCGATGGCGCGGCCGTGTACGTGACTAACGCCGCTCACAACGCATTTGTCGACGTGCGCAGCGGCACGATGACCTTGAACAGCGGCCTGTTGGTCATCGACAAGCTGATCGTCAATAGCCCGTGCGGACATTTTCAACACGTAGGTGGCACGCTGCAGGTGAACGCGTTGGTGCTTAATCCCGTCTTCAGCGCGACCGGAGACGGACTGCCCAACGCATGGAAACAAGCCTACGGCCTCGATCCCTTGTCTTCATTGGGCAACAACGGTCCCGATGGCGATCCCGACGGAGACGGCCGCTCGAACCTCCAAGAATATCAGGATGGCACCGACCCGACCAACGCCGCCAGTGCGCTGCGGATTCTTTCGACCACACCCGAGGGCAACGATATCCGGGTCACCTGGACGACGGTCGGCGGGAAAACTTACATTCTGCAGGGGACGTCCAACGGTTCCACGAACCACTACGTGGATTTGGCAACCATGTACGTGGACGGCACCGGCGAGTCCACCTCCAGTTACCTCGACGTCGGCGGCGCGATGAACAGCCCGCCCCGGCTTTATCGCGTCCAAGTCCAAGTGCCTTCATGCGCGCTGTCAGTCGTCGGCTGGGGCGACAATAACTACGGCAAAGCAACGCCGCCCCCTGGACTGACGAATGCCGTGACGGTCAGCGCCGGGAGCGACTTCAGCCTGGCATTGAAGAGCGACGGCACTGTCGTCGGCTGGGGCAGCGGCAATTACGGTCAGACAAACCCGCCACGGGGGTTCTGCGCGATCGCCATCGCTGCGGGTTACGACCACGGTCTGGCGCTCGCCAGCAACGGCAAGGTCATTGGCTGGGGCAGGAACACCTACAACCAGGCGACGCCGCCGGCGGGCTTGGCGGATGTCGTCGCCATCGGTGCCGGGCAGTACTACAGTCTCGCATTGCGAAGGGACGGCACGGTCGTGGCCTGGGGCAACTACGACGGCGGACCAACCAATGTACCGCCGGGACTGACCAATGCCGTGGCCATTAGCGCCGGATACCTTCACGCTCTGGCGGTCCGGAGCGACGGCACGGTCGTGGCTTGGGGCAACAACGATGACGGACAAACGAATGTGCCGCCGGGATTGACGGATGTCATGGCCATCAGCGCCGGGTACTATCACAGTCTGGCGCTCCGAAGCGACGGCACCGTCGTGGGCTGGGGCGACTACAACTCCGGACAAACGAACGTGCCGCCCGGCTTGGTGGACGCGGTAGCCGTCGCCGCCGGGGCCTCCCACAGTCTGGCGGTCCGAGGCGACGGCACCGTCGCCGGCTGGGGCGACAACAGCTCTGGCCAAGCGACGCCACCGATCGGGCTGGCGGGGGTTGTGGCCATCGCCGCCGGCAACTTTTACAGTCTGGCTGTCGCCACCGACGTCGCTCTGCTTCCCCCGTCCAACCTCACCGCCACCGCCGTCTCCCCGAGTCGAGTCGACTTGAATTGGACGGATTTCTCCTCCACCGAGGACCGATTCGGAATCGAACGAGCTTCTTCGTCGACCGGCCCGTGGACCGAGATTGGCAGCGTGAGTTCCAACGCCACCACGTACTCGGATACCGGCGTGGCTTCCTGCCAGACATTTTACTACCGCGTCCGGGCCTACAGCGACTGTGCGCGTTCCCTGTACTCCCCGGTCGCCAGCGCCGCCACCATCTCCGCCACCGACAGCGATTGCGACGGCATCCCCGACGCGTGGATGATGCAATACTTTCATCACCCGACAGGATCAGAAGGGGATCATTCACGGGCGGGCGACGATGCCGACGGCGACGGATTCACCAACTTACAGGAATACCAGGCCGGCACGGATCCGACCGACAGCGCATCCGTGTTCCACATCATCGAGATCGTGCCCGACGGCGACGATGTGCTCATTACGTGGACGGCAGTGGGCGGCAAACGGTACGTGCTGCAAACGACCACGGGCTCCAGCGGCGGATTCACGAACGACTTTGTCGATTTGAATCCGGCGTTCATCGCGCACGGAACGGGTGAGACGACAATTACCGTCCTCCATTTGGGAGCGGCGGCAGGTTCTCCCGCTCGGTTTTACCGCGTGCGCCTGATGCCGTAAGTGGACGGGGAGCGAGACAACATGAGAACACACCGGCAGGAACCCACCTCCCGCTTCAGCGGGATCAGGGCGACAACCTCAGCGCTGTTCACATATCCCGTAAGACATCGTGCGGGATTCACCCTGACCGAGTTGGTGGTCTTGGTAGTGGTCGGCACGGTCTTGTCGGGCGTGCTCGTGGCCGATTTGAACCAGTCCCGCACGACGCTCCTGCGGCAAGCCTGCGCCGCGAATCTGAAACAGTGGGGCACGGCCATCTATCTGTACTCGGAGGATTACAACGGGACGTTTTTCTATGCGTTCACGTCCGTGAATTTCGACGACATCGATTCGCCGTATTATCGCTATCTCGGTGGGACGGACACGGATCGCACGGTGCGGGCTGCAACGATGCGCACGGCGAGGATTTGTCCGGCTGTCGCCGCCCGAATGACGCAAGAGGCCATCCCGCTCGTGAACACGCACACCTACTCGATGCCGGTCGCCATGCAGAGTAGGGCCGGAGGGTATATAACCACAATGCCCCAGTCCGACAACGGTGTCTGGATATTCAACCTACGGTCGGTACCTTACCCGTCTCAGTACCTGCTGATGATTGATTCGAAAGGCAATGCTCTCACCTGTGGCCCCGGCCACTTGATCAACGCGGTCACAGCGATCAATTCGTCGTCTGGCGACAGCATTTCTGCCCTCGACCGGCACGGCGGCGCCGTCAATTGCCTGTTCGGAGATTTGCACGTGGAAAACGTCTCAACTCAGAGTCTCAACCAAGTGGACTCGATCAGCTGTGTTCATGGCAACCCGTGGTTCATGATGAATTAGCCGACGTATGCTCACTCGCAAAGGCAAACAGTCGTCCCGACGTAACGTGAAACGCGCCGCTGGTTTCACACTGGCCGAGCTAGCCGCGCTGATCGTGGTCGGCGCAATTTTATCGGGCCTGCTCGTGGCCGACTTGAACCAGTCCCGCACGACGCTTCTGCGACAGGCGTGCGCCGCGAATCTGAAACAGTGGGGCATGGCCATCTACCTGTACGCGCAGGATTACAACGGGACGTATTACTACTCGTTTATGGCCTCGAATTTCAGTGACACGGATTCGCCATACTTCCGGTATCTCGGTGGCAACGACCGGGTTGCGACGATGCGCACGATGAGAGTTTGTCCGGCAGTCGCCGCCCGAGCCACGCAGGAGCGGATTATTGGGCCAAATCTGTATACGTACTCGATGCCGGTGCCTATGACGCGCGTGGCCGGGGCTTATAGGACGGCGATGCCCGACAATAATGCCTTCCTGGGATTCAACCTGCGGACCCCGCCCTATCCCTCCCAATACCTTTTGCTGATTGACTCGGATGGCCATACCCTCACGTGCGGGAGGTTGATGGCTGCGGTGACCAGGACCAATTTGCTCACTGGCGATAGCATTTCCGCCCTTGACCGACACGAAGGCGGTGTGAATTGCCTGTTCGGGGATTGCCACGTGGAATTCGTTACGTCCCAGACGCTGTCTAACCAAGACACCGTCTCCTGTACAACGGGCAACCCGTGGTTCATGATGAATTAGTTGGCTATGCGAACTGCCAACTGCAGACAGTCAACACCGTCTGACGTGAAACGCGCCGCTGGGTTCACGCTGACCGAGTTGGTCGTGCTGATCGTGGTCGGCGCGGTTCTTTCGGGCGTGCTCCTCGCCGACCTGAATCAGTCCCGCACGACGCTCCTGCGGCAGGCCTGTGCCGCGAATCTCAAACAGTGGGGCATGGCCATCTACCTGTACGCGCAGGACTACAACGGGACGTATTACTACTCGTTTATGGCCTCGAATTTCAGTGACACGGATTCGCCATACTTCCGGTATCTCGGTGGCAACGACCGGGTTGCGACGATGCGCACGATGAGACTCTGTCCGGCTGTGGCTGCGCGAAATATGCCTGAAAATCCGGCAGCGAGCGCTCTACACAGCTACTCGATGCCGGTCGCCATGCAGTACCTTGGCGGAGCCTATATAAGAACCTCGCCCCAGCCCGGCGACGGTTTCTGGGGCTTTAACTTGCGGTCGGTGCCGTACCCGTCCCAATACCTCCTGATGATTGATTCAAGGGGAAATACCCTGACGTGCGGCGGGCTGGTGAGCGCGGTGACCCAGATCAACACCTCTTCTGGCGACACCATTCCCGCGATGAACCGCCACGGCGCGGGTAGTGTGAATTGCCTGTTCGGGGATCTCCACGTGGACAATGTCTCGACTCAGACCCTCCACCAGGTGGACGCGATCAGCTGTCCTCATGGCAACCCGTGGTTCATGATGAATTGACGGCGGGCCACCGTTGATTGGCTGGCGGAGGGGGCGAGATTCGAACTCGCGAGGGCTTTAGACCCCACACGCTCTCCAGGCGTGCGCATTAGACCACTCTGCCACCCCTCCGGGAATGACGCGGTCGAGGGGCACATTACCGAGGTCAAGCCCCACCTGCAAGCACCGGTGTTAAAATCCGAAATGCGAAATCCGAAGCACGAAGGAATGCCAAGTTGGAAAAGAGGAAAAGCCAGAACGCGCACTTCGAGCGCGATTCCCGGTTCCGAACCTGCCGTCAGCATCTCCCGTAGGCGGGACGTTAAGTTTCCTTCGGATTTCGGATTTCGGATTTCGAGCTTTCCGTGAGTTGACGCAGCAGCCAGTCTTCTTCGAGTGGACTGAGATCGAACTTGACCGCCGTCTGCTCGATCGCTTTGACCTTGTCCATACCGGGATGTTCCTTCAATAACCGGTTCAGGTGATCCAGCGCCTTCGCGCGCTTTTCGGCTTCCGCTTTGCTCATGACTGGCCACCCCTCCGCGTCGTATCCGGCACACCCGCGGCGCGCAGCAGGCGATCGCGCACAGCCAGGCCCACGCCTTCGGGCGACGGCAACACGCACACGATCACATCCACGCCTCGCGCGTCCAGGTCGCGCAACTGGGCGAACAAGGTATGCGCCAATCGCGCCGCGTCACCACTCGTGTCCACAATCCCGACCCGCTTCGATGCGCGCCGCAGTTCGTCCGCGCGCGTGGCCTGCGATTGCGCGTTCTCGAACAACTCGACGGCGGCCCGCGGAGCGTAATGTTTCATCGTCATGCCGGGGCCGCGCAGGCCCTTGGCAGCCAAGTCGTCCGAAACACTGGAAGCCAGCGATACCTTCCCGAGGACTTTCTCCAATTCCTCGCGGCTGACGCCACCGGGCCGCAGAATCGCCGGGGGCGACTGCGTGAGGTCGAGCACGGTCGATTCCACGCCCATCGGCGTCGGTCCCGCATCCAGAATCAAGTCGACCTGGTCGCCCAAGTCCTCGACCACGTGTTCCGCGCGGGTCGGGCTGGGTCGGCCGAACTTGTTCGCGCTGGGCGCCGCGATGGGCAGGTCCGCCTCGGCCAACAAGGCGGCCGCCACGGGGTGCCAGGGCATGCGCAACGCAACGGTAGGACCCCGCGCCGTCACCTCAGCTGGCACCTGCCCGGCTTTATCGATGACCAGCGTCAATGCCCCGGGCCAGAACCGGCTCGCCAGCAGTTCAAACTGGGGCAGGAGCCGTTTCATCAAGGGCCGCGCCATCGCGAGGTCGCGGACGTGGACGATGAGCGGGTCCCAATCGGGGCGTTGTTTCGCGACGAAGATCTTGCGGACAGCGTTTGGGTCGAGCGCGTGCGCGCCCAGGCCATACACGGTCTCGGTCGGGAAGGCGACCAGGCCGCCCGCGCGCAGGGTGTCAGCGGCGCGTTCGATCGCGTCGCGCGCGGGCGCATGGGGGTCGACCCTGACCACCGGGCTTTTCACAGTTGGCAAGATAAACGTCTGTGTTACGATGGGCGAGCAAAAATGAGGAACACAGGCATCTTGCTGGTCAGTTGTCCCGATCAAAAGGGAATCGTCGCGGCCATTTCCGGGTTCCTCTTCCGCCACAACGCCAACATCCTGCATGCCGATCAGCATCAGGATTCCGACGTGGGACTGTTCCTGACCCGCGTGGAGTGGGACGTGGCGGGGTTCACGTTGGAGATGGCGGATTTTGAGAGGGCGTTTGCGCCCGTGGCCGAGAAGTTCCACATGCAGTGGCGCGTGGAGTTGTCGACGGGGCGTCCGCGGCTGGCCATCTTCGTCTCCAAGTACGATCACTGCCTGGCGGACCTGCTGTACCGGCACGAAAGCGGCGAACTGGATTGTGAGGTGCCCCTGGTCATCAGCAACCATCACCAAGCAGAGCGGCTGGCGGTGTTTCACAAGATTCCGTTTCATTTTATCCCCATGGCCGAAGGCAACAAAGCGGAGGCCGAACGGGAGCAGTTGGCGTTGCTGAAACAACATGCGATCGACCTCGTCGTTCTCGCGCGGTACATGCAGATTCTCTCGCCGGAGTTCGTGGCGCAATATCCGCAGCGGATCATCAACGTGCATCATTCGTTTCTGCCCGCGTTCAGCGGGGCGCGACCCTATCACCGCG
Source organism: Verrucomicrobiia bacterium (assembly GCA_035515475.1). Classification (GTDB taxonomy): domain Bacteria; phylum Verrucomicrobiota; class Verrucomicrobiia; order Palsa-1439; family Palsa-1439; genus DATJBF01. The sequence continues at coordinate 31,001 of DATJBF010000062.1, read as the reverse complement.
CGTTCGAGCGCGGCGTGAAACTCATCGGCGCCACCAGCCATTATGTGACCGAGACGTTGGACGAGGGACCGATTATCGAGCAGGACGTGGTGCGCATCTCCCACCGAGATCAGCTGGACGATCTGGTCCAGAAAGGACGCGACTTGGAAAAGGTCGTCCTGTCGCGCGCCGTGCGGTGGCACATCGAGCGCCGCATCCTGGTGTACGCGAAGAAAACCGTCGTCTTCGATTAGCCATTACGGCCGGCGTACCTTTCTGAACGGAGTCACGCGGGACTTGTCAACTTTGACAGGAAACAGGGGAAGGATTTGCCGATTTCGATTCCGCACGCGAACGCGTTCGCGGTGCTCGCCGGTAGAATTCAAACCGCTGGCCCCGAATCCGTTTCGGGGCTGGCATTGATGCTGCTTGTATCTGGTCCCGCCATGGCATCCAAGAGAACTCTTTCGGCCAGTAAAGTTTTGCTCGTAGCGGAAGACGACGAGACGACGGGCACGCTGCTTTGCGAAGCCCTGCAGCAGGATGGTTTCAAGACGCACTGGGCCAAGGACGGCGTGGACGCGCTCAACTATATCATGGAATCGCGGCCCGACGGCGTCATTTTGGATTTGGTCCTGCCGAAGCTCAACGGCTACGAGATCTGCGGAATGGTACGCAAGAGCCGCTCCGTCCAGTGGACGCCAATCATCATCCTGTCCGGCTGCGTCGAGCACCGCGACAAGATGCAGGCGTTCGAGTTGGGAGCCGACGATTACGTAACCAAGCCGTTCCGCATCGAGGAGTTGTTGGCGCGCGTCGAGGCCGTCCTGCACCGCCACGTCGAGATGAGCTTTCCCACGCCGTTTCTCTCCTCCTACAACGCGTAGACCAGAGACCCGGCTGGTACGCCCGGAGGGATTTGAACCCCCAACCCTCGGTTCCGAAGACCGATGCTCTATCCAGTTGAGCTACGGGCGCAGCCGCGCGTTCACTGTATGCCGCCGGTCATCATTGGACAAGGCGAAAGCTCGGTGGCCGAGGGCAAATCCTGCAGACATTTCCAGTTCGGGCAGGACTCGAAAGCCGGCCACTGGCTCCGTGGGTTTCGGGGCTGGTTGCCACCAGCCGTTTCGAATAGACTGTCTTCGTTTTGAAACAGGCGCGGTTCATTCCGTTGGTGGTGATCGCGGCCGGGCTGCTGGCATACTGCAACAGCTTTACCGGTGCGTTCGTCTTCGACGATGTGCGATCCATTTACGAGAACCCGACCATCCAGCACCTCTGGCCAATCTGGCGCTGCTTGGTGCCACCACACCGGGGCGGACTTACGGTGGAAGGCCGTCCGCTCATTAATGTGTCGCTGGCCATCAATTACGCCCTGGGTGGCTACGAGGTGTGGGGGTACCACGCTCTGAATCTGACCGTTCATATCCTCGCCGGTTTGACCCTACTGGGCATTGTGCGTCGGACGCTGCTTCAGCCGAGTCTGCGCAACCGCTTCGGCTCCGCCGCCAATGAATTGGCTCTGGCAACCGCAGTCCTGTGGACGGTTCATCCGCTGCAAACGGAGTCGGTAACCTACATCATCCAGCGGGCGGAATCGATCATGGGTCTGTTTTACCTGTTGACACTCTACTGCTTTATCCGCGGGGTCGAATCGCGCGGGCGGCGGGTTTGGTATGGCCTGTCGGTGGCCGCCTGCGCGCTGGGGATGGCCAGCAAAGAGGTGATGGTCACCGCTCCGGTGATAGTGCTGCTGTACGACCGTGCGTTTCTTTCGAGTTCGTTCCGAGAAGCGTGGCGCCGGCGTTGGCAGATGTATGTTGCCCTGGCTAGCACATGGATTCTGCTGGCGGTTGTGGTGGGGCTCGCAGGCAACTTCGCTACCACATCGGCGAATGCCGAGCACGCGGGGATTAGGTGGTGGGAGTACCTGGCAATCCAACCGGGGGTGATCCTTTATTACCTACGGCTGTCCCTGTGGCCATCTCCCCTCTGCCTGAATCACCCATGGGCGATCGGCAATTGGTGGACGAGCGTCCTGCCACCTGCAGTGGTGGTGGGAATTCTGTTGGGGGCATCGGCTTGGGGTTGGCGGAGAAACCCGGTCTGGGGATTTGCCGGCGCTTGGTTTTTTCTGATCCTGGCTCCGAGTTCAAGTTTCATACCGCTTACCGGTCCGGTTTTCGAGCACCGCATGTACTTGTCATTAGCGGTGGTAGTAAGTCTGGCGGTGGTGGGGTTGTATTTACTGATGGGCCGGCATAGTCTGGCCGTGTTCGCTGTCGCGGCGATCGGGCTGGGATTTCTCACCTGGCGGCGCAATCAGGATTACCGCAGCGAAATCACGATCTTGCGCGACGCAGTGACCAAGTTTCCCAACGACCCGGCGGAACGTTACAACTTGGGAGTCGGCTTGGCGAATGCGGGTCGGATTCAGGAAGCAATTGGCTGCTATACACAGGCCCTGCAGATCCGTCCCGATTACGCCGAGGCGCACAACAACCTGGGAGTTGCTCTGGAGCAAGTGGGCCGGGTTCAAGAGGCGATCGGACATTGGAAGCGAGCCCTGCAGATCCGGCCCGACGATGCTGAGGCGCATAACAACCTGGCGATTGTCCTGGCCCGAACCGGGCGGGTGCAGGAGGCGGTGGGGCATTGGGAGCAAGCGTTGCGGACCGATCCCGGCTATGCTGAGGCCCACAACAACCTGGGAATCGCACTGAAAAACCTGGGTAGAATACCCGAGGCAATCGAACACTATCAACAAGCGCTGCGGATCAAGCCGGATCTCGTCGAGGCACACGAAAATTTGGCGGCCGCTTTGATTCAGATGGGACGGGTGCCGGAGGCGGTTGAACATTACGATCAGGTACTCCGGATGAAACCCGATGACGCGGAAGCGCACAATAACCTGGGGAGTGCGCTGACGGAGGCCGGCAAGGTTCGGGAGGCAATCGGGCAGTATGAAGAGGCGCTGCGGTTGAAGCCGGACTATGCTGAGGCACAAAACAATCTGGCGTGGCAACTGGCGACGCTCGCGCCGGCAGACGGTGGTGATCCGCTTCGCGCCGTGACCTTCGCCAAGCGGGCCTGTGAGTTAACCGGGAATCAGGCCGCGGCGTATCTGGACACGTTGGCGGTCGCTTACGCCGCCGCCGGCCGATTCAGTGAGGCCATTGCCACCGGCCAGAAGGCCGCCGAACTGGCTCGCACGGCCCGGCAGTTAGGGTTGGCTGGAGAGATCGAGGGGCGGCTGAAATTGTATCGGGCCGGGCGCCCCTACGAGCGATCGGCCGATGCGACGCGCTCGCGCAGTCCGTGACGCGGAGCACCGCCCGGCACTTTGAAACCGCGAATTTCGAATGTCCTCCAGCGCAAGAAAGCCTGGCCAGGGTGGCGAGCTCGGCTCCCCCCCGGGTTTCAACAGCGGGACGTTGACGATCGTCGTCCAACAGACAGCCAGAGTAGCCGACGGCACTCTTGTATCCGTCGGGAGGGCGGAATACACTCGCGGTCAGGCTGAGATGGCTGCAGAGACGATCGCGCAGAGCGGCGGGCATTGCGCCGGGGCCGGCAGAGATGATTGACGGCATCCCAGACGACAGTCAGGCGCAAGTGCCCGTAAAACAACCCCGGTGGATGCAATTCGGAGTGTTGGCCGCCGTGTGTTCGCTGGTGGTCGGGGTCTATGCGTTCGTGGCTCGCCCCGGCTATGCGGTGTCGTCGAGTCTGAATCCTGCCGACGCTTACTACAATTTGTTGGTGCAAGGCTTTCGCGCTGGCCAGCTCAGCGTGAAACGTGAGGTCCCGCCCGGACTCGCGCAGCTTCCCAACCCTTACGATCGGTCGGCCAATGCCCCCTACGGGGTGCTGGACCTCAGCTATTACAAAGGGAAACTGTACCTGTATTTCGGGGTTACACCGGTTCTGGTGTTGTTCTGGCCCTATCTGGTGTTGACCGGCCATTATCTGCCGCAAAAGGATGCCACACTGATCTTTTGCCTCGTGGGATTCCTGACCAGCGCGGGTTTGCTGTTTGCAGCGTGGCGGCGGTACTTCGCCGAAGTCAGCGTCGGGGTGGCCGCCGGCGCGCTCGCGCTGGGCTTGGCCACGTTCGCGCCGTTTCTGTTGGGCCGGTGCGACGTTTACGAGGTGTCCATTAGCTGCGGGTATGCATTCACGATGCTGGCTCTGGCGGCGACGTGGAAAGCGTTGCATGAGCCGGAGCGGCGGGGTCGCTGGCTGGCAGCAGCGAGTCTGGCCTACGGACTGGCGGTGGGGGCGCGACCGTCCTTGCTGTTGGGCGCGGTCATCCTGGTGGTGCCGATAGCCCAGGCGTGGCGCGAGCGCCGCAAGATTTGGATTCCGCTGATCGCGGCGACGGTGCCGATTGTGCTCATCGGACTGGGATTGATGCTCTACAACGCGCTGCGATTTGATAATCCGTTCGAATTCGGCTGGCACTACCAGTTGGCCGGGGGAGACCCGCAAGACACCATTCACCCCTTCGGACTGCACTACCTCTGGTTTAATTTCCGGGTCTTTTTTGTGCGGCCGGCACACTGGAGTAGCCGGTTTCCGTTCGTGCACGATATCACCGCGCCGCCACGGCCAGCGGGCCATGGTGGGGCGGAGCATTGTTTCGGGGTGTTGACCAACGTACCGCTGGTGTGGCTGGCGCTGGCCGCGCCGTTGGCTTGGCGCCGCCGACCGGCGGAGACGCGTTCCACTTTGCGCGCGTTCCTCGCAGCGGTCGCCCTGTTCTTTGGGATTTGCACACTGACCATTTGCCTCCACCGCGGCGCTAACACCCGGTATGAGATGGAGTTCCTGCCGGCGCTGGTGTGGCTGGCGGCCATTGGCGTCTTGAGTTTGGAGCGCGCACTGGCCCCGACCTCGGATCCGGGGCCGATTTGCCGGCCGGTGTGGCGGCGCGCGGCCCGCTGGGTTTGGGGGTTGTTGCTGGGCTTCTCGGTGGCGTTCAACCTGTTGGCGAGCACCGAACGGTGTGCCGAGGCGGACTACGATCTTGGGAATGCGCTGCTCACACTGGACGAGATGCCGGAGGCGGCCGCGCAGTACTACCAGGCGCTGCGTCTCAAGCCCGATTACGCCGACGCACACAAGAGCCTGGGAGTCGCTCTGGCGCGAGAAGGCAAATTCGATAGGGCCATCGAACAATTCGAGGAAGGACTGCGGCTCACACCCGGTGATGCCAAGACGCATCGCAATTTGGGGATGGCGTTGCAGGAGGCAGGCCGGATGCCGGAGGCGATCGAGCAATATCAGCAGGCACTGCGGATCAGGCCCGATTACCCTGAGGTACACTACAACCTGGCCGGTATCCTGATGCAGTTGGACCGGCCGTCGGACGCCATCGAGCATTACGAGCAGGCGCTGCAGCTCAAATCCAATCCCGCCAAGGTGCACAACGACCTGGCAATCGCTTTGGCACAAGTGGGACGGACGCAGGAGGCAATCACCCATTGGGAAGAGGCGGTGCACCTCCAACCCGACTACGCCGAAGCCCACAGCAATTTGGCAGTGGCCTTGGCACAATTGGGCCGGATGCAGGAGGCAATGAAACATTGGGAAGAAGCATTGCGCCTCCGCCCTGACTACGCCGAGGTGCACTACAACTTGGGAGTGGCCTTGGAACGGATGGGCCGGGAGTCGGAAGCAGTAAAGCATTACGAGGAGGCGCTGCGTCTCAAGCCTGGTTATCCCGAGGCGCAAGAGAGATTGGCCACACTCCGACTGAAACAGGCGCCGCGGCAAACCGTTCATTAAATGTCCGGCCCGGATGAGAACCTCGGTCGCTTCCCAAGCCACTCAGCGTGGCGAACCGGGCGTGGAAGGCGGGATCAGGCCTTGATGGGCGCCGGCACCGGCACGCCCAACTTGGTGGCCCAAGGAATCAGCGCGGGCATCATTGTCGGATGCAACGCAACACCGTGGGCGAGTTGTTCCCGGCGGCGCGAAAGCGCGGCTTGGCCCGGCAACCGCACGGGCGGTTTCCCCGGAGGCGCCGGCGTCTCCTGGCACGCCCGGGCGAAATAGGTCGTTTCCCGCACGAAACTCGCTTTCCCGCCGAACCGCTCGGGATCCAGGATTTGCAGAAACACGGAAGCACCCCACCGCGATTCACCATCGGCGCGGCCGTGGCCGGCCAGCGCGTTGGTGAACGCCTCGACAAACAACGCGAGGGCAAAACCTTTGTACCCGAGGTCGACACCCCCGAGCGGTAGGATCGCTCCGCCACGTCCATCGGCCAGAACGCGGGGATCGTCGGTCGGTCGTCCCTCGCGGTCGACGAGCCACGGGCCGGGCAGCCGTTCGCCCGCCGCGGCCAGCCGGTTGCAGAGTCCGTTTGAGGTCGATGACGTGCTGATGTCGATCAGAATCGGATCGCCAACAGTGGGGATGCCGACCGCAATGGGATTCGGGCTGAATCGTGGAGCGGCGCCACCGTGCGGCGTGACGGTGCGCGAGGCCGGGTCGGAGCAGGCGAGCAGTGCCATCAGCCCCGCTTCGGTGACGGGTTGAAGGTACGCCTGCAAACAACCGATGTGATGACTGCGACGGATGACGACTGTGGCAACCGGGTGCTCCGACAGGCGTTGGCGCGCGGCCCCAATTGCCCGACGCACCAGCCATGGCCCCGGCAGGTAACGCCCATCCCAGGTCAACGTCGACCCATGATCGGCGATCACACCGGGCTCGCCCGTCATCTCCATCGTGCCGTCGGTGAGCGCCTGGAGATAGAGCGGCAACAGAGCCAGGCCGTGAGTGGTGTGTCCAAGCAGGTCGCCCTCCAACAACACTTCGACCACGTCGCGCGCGCGGTCTTCAGCCAGACCGCAGGCGGTCAGGAGAGATTGGCCGAAAGACTGCAAGCCGGCAGCGTCGAACTTTTGAGCAGCGGGCTGGACGCGCTGCGGCATGAGATTCAAGCCGGTCTTATTCCCTCGCGGGCGCCAGCGCCACCCGCAGCGCTTCGCCGATGGTCCCGACGAAGCGGAACTTGATCTTCTTGCGGATCTCCGGCGGTACGTCGCCGAGGTCTTTGCGATTCAAGTCCGGCAGGATCACCGTTCTCACGCCCGAGCGCGCGGCGGCCAGAACCTTTTCTTTGATGCCGCCGACCGGCAGAATCTTGCCGCGCAACGTGATTTCGCCCGTCATGGCCAGCGACGATTTCACCGATTTCCGCATCAGCAGCGACGTCAGCGCGACGCCCATGGTCAATCCGGCCGACGGGCCGTCCTTCGGAATTGCGCCGGCGGGCACGTGCACGTGGATGTCCGACTTCTCGAAGACCCTCGGGTCGATGCCCAGTTGTTTCGCGCGTGACCGAACGTAGCTGAGCGCGGCTTGGGCGCTCTCGCGCATCACGTCCCCCAGCGAGCCGGTAAGAATGAGGTTGCCCCGGCCCGGCATCTGCGTGGCTTCAATGAACAGGATGTCGCCGCCCGCGGCGGTCCACGCCAGTCCGATCGCCACGCCCGGTTCGGTCGTGCGCTCGGCCACGTCGTGGAAAAACTCCACGGGACCAAGAAAATCCTTCAGGTTTTTCGGCGTCACCGAGACGGACTTGACTTTGCGCTCGACGATGCGGCGCGCGGTGCGGCGGCAAATCGTGGCAATCTGGCGTTCCAGGGTCCGCACGCCCGCTTCCCGTGTGTGATCGCGGATGATCGTCGCCAGGGCCGGCTGGCTGATGCTCAACTGTCCCTTCTTCAGGCCGTGCTCGCTCAGTTGCCGCGGGACGAGGTACTTCACGGCGATGTGAACCTTTTCGTCTTCGGTGTACCCGGGCAACGTGATGACCTCCATGCGATCGCGCAACGCGGGCGGAACCGGCTCGAGCAGGTTCGCCGTGGTGATAAACATCACCCGCGACAGGTCGAACGCCACTTCGAGGTAGTGATCCGAGAAACTGTTGTTCTGCTGCGGGTCGAGCACTTCCAGCAATGCCGAGCTGGGGTCCCCGCGAAAATCCGAGCCGACCTTGTCGATCTCGTCGAGCATGAAAACGGGGTTGTTGCTCTCGGCCCGTCGCAGCCCCTGGAGGATGCGTCCCGGCAACGCGCCGATGTAGGTGCGGCGGTGACCGCGGATCTCCGCCTCATCGCGCACGCCGCCGAGCGAGATGCGGACGAACTTGCGGCCGAGCGCGCGGGCGATGCTCATCCCAAGAGAGGTCTTGCCCACGCCCGGCGGACCTACGAAGCACAGAATGGGGCCCCGGCCAACGGCGGTCCCCGTGCCGTTGTTCTTCAGTTTCAGCACGCTGAGGTATTCGAGGATCCGTTTCTTGATCTGTTCGAGGTCGTAGTGGTCTTCGTCGAGGATGCGTTTGGCTTGGGCGATATCGAGTTTGTCGTCCGTGGATTTCGACCACGGCAATGTGATCAACCAGTCGAGGTACGTGCGGCTGACGGTGTACTCGGCCGCGGCCGGGGTCATCATGGCGAGACGGTCCACTTCCTTGATCGCGACCTTCTTGACCTCCGCCGGCATGCGCGCCTTGTCGATCTTGTCGCGCAGTTCCTTGATTTCGGAGCCTTGTTCGCCGGTCTCGCCGAGTTCCTTCTGGATGGCCTTGAGTTGTTCCCGCAGGAAATATTCACGCTGGCTCTTGCTGAGCGCCGTGGTGACCTTGCTCTGGATTTCGCTGCCGAGGTGGAGCACCTCGATTTCGCGGTTCAACAGGCTGGTCAGCAGGTTGAGGCGGTTCCTGACGCGCGTGGCTTCGAGCAGGCGTTGCCGTTCGGGCAACGAGATGTTGATGTTCGCGGCGACCACGTCGGCCAATTTGCCGGGTTCGTCGATATTCACGAGGGCGACCTTCAGCTCGTCGGGCAACGAGGGCGACAGGTTGATAATTTCCTGAAACTGATTGGCGACGTTCCGCGCGAGGGCCGAAGTTTCGATGCTGGCGTCGGCCTCGTCGTCCAGCGGGACGACCCGCGCCTGCAGGTACGGGGTCTCGGACTCGAACCGCATGATCCGCATCCGTTTCAGTCCCTGGATGAGCACGCGCACGCTTTCGTCGGGGAACTTCAACATCCGCACGACGCGGGCGATGCAGCCACACCCGTGGAGTTGTTCGGGATGCGGATACTCGGCCTCGGGATCTTTCTGCAGCGTGACGGCCAGCAGCCGGTTGCCGGCCACCACGTCGTCGATGAGCCGGATCGACTGCGTATTGGAAACCAGCAGCGGCGCGACCATGTGCGGGAACACCACCACGTCGCTCAGCGGCAGGACGGGCAATTGCGAGGGCAACTCGTACGCCGGTGTCGTATGCGTGACGTCGGCGGGCGCCTGGGCGGCCTTGTTCTCTGTCGGTTCCGACATCTTGACTCTCCAATATCCCTTATACCATCTGACGACCATTGTCCGCGGCGCGGTAGCGCACTCGGGCGGCGTGGCCCTCCTTAGCCGCGGGAACCCGCGGCACCAGCCGGCGCGGCGAACGCACCGCCGCCGATCACTAGCCGGTCTGTTCGATGATGATCGTTACCGCCGTGTGTTCGGACGTGGGCGACTTCGGCAGTTCGATGTGTAAGAACCCGTTCTGGAACTGCGCCCGAACGCGGCTTCCATCAACCGAACGGGGGATGACGATGCGCCGCTCAAAATAGCCATAATCGATTTCCATCTGGCGGAACGAACAACGCTTCTGGCGACAGGGATCCTTCCGATGGCCGCGCACCAGCAGCAGTCGGTCGTTCAACGTGATTTCCAGGTCGTTCTTGTCAATGCCAGCGATTTCCATTTTGACGACGAGAGCGTCGGGGGTCTCATAAACGTCGGTATTGGGGGTCCAGGCGCTGTGGGAGGCCAGCGCCGGCAGGCTCAGATAGGCAAGGCTTTCATGCAAATGTTGATCGTAGGTCTTGGCCATCGCTTATCTTCCCAATGCGAACAGAATAAATGCATTCTGACGCAAAGGCAAGTTCGCCCATCGGCCGTCAATGGCCGCCGCCACCTGGCCCGCCCTTTTGCGGTTGCCGCTGCCCGCACGAAACCGTAGATTCCCTGCCGAGATGAAGATCGCCCTGGCGCAAATCAACACCACCGTCGGCGATTTGCGCGGCAATTGCGCAAAAATCCTCGACGCATACCAGCGCGCCGTCCGCGCCGGCGCCGCGCTGGTGGTGACGCCCGAAATGGCGGTCACGGGTTATCCGCCCCGCGATTTGTTGTCGAAACGGCGGTTCGTCGAGGACAACCTGCGCGCCCTCGACGAACTGGCCGCGCCAATCGGTCCGACGCCGCTCGTGGTCGGCTATGTTGAAATCAATCCCCACCGGCCCGGCAAAGATTACTTCAACGCGGCGGCGCTCGTGCGCGGCGGCAGAATCGTCGAGCGCCGGTTCAAGACGCTGTTGCCGACCTACGACGTGTTCGACGAAGACCGCTACTTTCAACCCGGCGCGTCGAACCGGCCGGTCACGATCGACGGACAGAACCTCGGACTGACAATCTGCGAAGACATTTGGACACAGGATTACCTGCCCGCCCGCCTTTACGAACGAAGTCCCGTCGAAGAATTGACGAGGGGAGAGGCATCGGCGTCCGTCCTGCTGAACATATCTGCGTCGCCCTACAATCTCGGGAAAGAAAATGTGCGCGCGGAAATGCTTGGCCATGTCGCCCGGGAGCATCGGACGCCGGTGGCGTACTGCAACCTCGTCGGCGGCAACGACGAATTGATCTTCGACGGCAACAGCATGGCGTTCGATGCCGACGGCCGGCTCATCGCCAGCGGTGCCGCCTTCCGCGAAGACCTCGTCGTGGTGGATCTCGACCCGTCCGTGAGCCATGAACCATCCACCGTAATCCGTTCCTCATCGCCCATCGCCTCTCTCCACTCCGCGCTCGTGCTCGGTCTTCGCGATTACACGCAGAAATGCGGGTTCCAATCGGTCGTGCTCGGACTGAGTGGCGGCATCGATTCGGCGGTCAGCGCGTGTCTGGCAGTCGCGGCGCTCGGGCGCGAGAACGTCATGGGAATCTCCATGCCGTCACAATTCTCGTCGACAGGCAGCGTCGAGGACGCGCGCGAACTGGCGCAGAACCTCGGGATTCGTTGGGAGATGATTCCAATCCAGGACGCGTTCGAGGAATACAAGACGGCGCTGAAACCCGTCTTCGAGGGGATGCGCGAGGACACGACGGAAGAAAATATCCAGGCGCGCATTCGCGGCACGATCCTCATGGCGTTGTCGAACAAGTTCGGCCACATGCTGCTGACCACGGGCAACAAATCGGAGATCGCTGTCGGCTACTGCACGCTCTACGGCGACATGAACGGTGGGCTCGGCGTCATTGCCGACGTGCCGAAGACGATGGTGTACGATCTGGCGCGCCATATCAACGGGGACGGAAAGCGCGCGACGGGGAAGCGGGGATTCCCGATTCCTGAGGCCAGCCTGACCAAGCCACCTTCCGCCGAGCTTCGCGCGAACCAGACCGATCAGGACACATTGCCGCCGTACGACGTGCTCGACGCCATCCTCAAACGGTACGTCGAGGAAGCGAAGTCGGCCGCGGAGATCATCAACGAGACCGGTAACGACGAGAAGCTGGTGCGCGCCGTCGTTCGCAAAATCGACCTCAACGAGTACAAACGGAAACAGGCGCCGCCCTGCCTGCGCGTCACCACCAAGGCGTTCGGCATCGGCCGGCGCGTCCCCATCGCCCAGCGATACGTTGAACGCTAGGCCGTCTCGGTCGGCAACTCGTTGGTCTTGCCGTTCAACACAGCATCAGCTTGTTTGTCGTCGAACGCGTTTTCCCAGCGGGCGATGGCAATCGTTGCCACGCCGTTGCCGATGAGGTTCGTGACCGCGCGCGCCTCGTTGATGAACCGGTCGACACCGAGCAACAGCGCCAAGCCCGCCACGGGAATTTTGTTCATCGACGCCAGTGTGGCGGCCAGCGTCACAAAGCCGGCCCCGGCGACCCCGGCGGAACCTTTGGACGTGAGCACCAACACGCCCAGCACCAGCAATTGGTCCCCGAGCGTCAGGTGGGTGTTGGTCGCTTGGGCCACAAAGATCGCCGCCATCGTCAGGTAGATCGAGGTGCCGGCGGCGTTGAACGTGTAACCGGTCGGCAAGACGAGGCCGACGACGGGTTTGGCGCAACCGAGTTGTTCGAGTTTGACCATCATTTGCGGCAGGACCGCTTCGGTCGAACACGTGGCGAACGTGATGGCCAGTTCGTCCTTGATGTACTTGAGGAATTTCCAGAACGAGACGCGACTGTACCAGGCGATCGCGCCCAGCACGACCACGATGAACGTCAGGCTGGTGATGTAAACGCCCAACATCAGCCGCCCCAGCGAAGTCAGGGACGCGAGTCCGTATTTCCCCACCGTGAACGCCATGGCCCCAAATGCGCCCAGCGGAGCCAGCCGCATGATCATCCGCACGATGCCGAACAAACCGTGCAGCACGGAATCAATTACGTCGACGATCGTCCGGCCCCGGTCGGGAAACTGCGCGAGCGCCAGGCCGAACAACACGGAAAACAGGATCACCGGCAACATGTTTCCCGAGACAAACGCGTCCACAACGCTGGACGGGATGATGTTCATCAAAAACTCGACGGCGTTCCGCGATTGGGCCGCCGACGTGTACGTGGCCAGGCCTTTCGCATCGAGCGTGGCGACATCGACGTTCATCCCGACGCCCGGCTTCAAGACGTTGACCACCACCAACCCGATCAGCAGCGCCAGTGTCGAGACGATCTCGAAATACACGAGCGCCTTGACGCCGACCCGGCCCACTTCCTTCACGTTGCCCATCTTGGCAATGCCGACCACGATCGTGCCGAAAATGATCGGCGCCAGCAGCATCTTGATGAGCTTGATGAAGCCGTCGCCGAGAGGTTTGAGGGATTCCCCCCAGGACGGATTGAGAATCCCGATGAGAATCCCCAGCACGACCCCCAGAACCACCTGGAAATAGAGAGAGCTGAATAGAGCGGCGAGTTTCCTCTTCGGTTTGGCCATGGCGATGGAGTCAGTCGCTCAGCGATTTCATCAAGGCGAACAAATTCGATTTGGTTTCGAAACCCACGCCCGGCGCGTCCGGCAGGCCAACGCATCCGTTCTCGACCGCAATCCCGTCGGCAAACCCGCCGAACGGCTGGAAGACGTCCGGATAAGATTCGTTGCCGCCGAGGTGCAGACCGGCGGCGATATTGAGCGACATTTGATGTCCGCCGTGCGGCACGACCCGTCGCGGGGACCAGCCGTGTTGCCGCAGCACGTCCAGCGTGCGGAGGTATTCAACCAATCCATACGAGAGCGCGCAGTCGAACTGCAGCCAGTCACGCCCGGGGTTCATCCCGCCGTAACGGACCAAGTTGCGGGCGTCCTGATGCGAGAACAGGTTCTCGCCCGTGGCCATCGGCAACGGGTAATGCTTCGAAAGCTCCGCCTGCAAGGCGTAGTCGAGCGGGTCGCCGGCTTCTTCGTACCAGAACAATCCGTACGGTTTCATCGCGTCGCCGTAGGCAATGGCCGTGTCGAGATCGAACCGGCCATTCGCGTCCACGGCCAGGCACTGGCCGCTGCCGACCACTTCCAGCACGGCCTCGATGCGCCGGATATCTTCCGCGAGCGGGGCGCCGCCGATCTTCATTTTGACGACCTGGTACCCCCGGTCGCGGTAGCTTTTCATCTCGTTCTTGAGTGCGGTCAAATCTTTCCCCGGGTAATAGTAACCGCCGGCGGCGTAGACCCAGACCTTGGAATCGGGTTTCGCGCCGCCATACCGGTCCGCCAGGAGCCGGTACAATGGTCGTTCGGCAATCTTGGCGACGGCGTCCCACACCGCCATGTCGATGGTGCCCACCGCCACCGAGCGTTCGCCGTGACCGCCGGGCTTCTCATTTTTCATGAGTGTTTTCCAGATGCGAAATGGATCGAGGTTGGCACCGCTCTCGTCCGCCAGCGTCTGGGGGTCGGCGGCCATCAGCCGCGGAAAGAATCGTTCCCGCATCAGCGAACCTTGGCCATACCGGCCGTTGGAATTGAACCCGTATCCGACGACCGGTTTTCCGTTGCGTACGACGTCGGTGATCAACGCAACGACCGAGCAGGTCATCTTCGAGAAATCGATGTAGGCATTGGCAATGGCCGAGGCCATCGAGACCGTCTTTTCGCGGAGTTCCACGATTCGCATGGGTCATCTTCCTCGCTGACGAACCTCTCTTAAGGGTTGTCTCAACCGACGGGCAAGCCCAAAAAGCAACGGCCGATGCATCGATTTCACTGGAACCGGCCGGCCACCGCGTCTATACAACCCGCATGATCCGACTCCGAGCGCTCGTCGGCTGGCTGGGCGCCGTCGTTTTGTGCGTCGCCGCCGCAGCGCATGCCGAAGACGACGCCCCCTCTGCCGACCCCTATCACCTCAAGCGGGTGCCGTTCGAGGAATTGAGCGACCGCAACGTGTCGCGGCAGGGTGAAGCGGCCCTGAAACTCCCGGACGTCAAATGGGAACACAGCGAGACTGACCATTTCGTTTTTCACACGGAGGCGGGTTTTGCCGTCGCGCAACTGGCTGGCGCAGCCGAGTGGTCGTACGCCGAGATCAAGAAGGACTTCGACATTACGCAGGACTTGTTCGAGCGGAAGTGTCATGTCTACGTGTTCCTCAACGAGCAAGCCTGGCGGGAATTCGTGGGCGCAGGCAAGCTCGAGCCTTGGACGGGCGGCTGGTGCACGGGCCGTGAATTGTTCTTCTGGTCGCGCCCGCATTTCAAGTTTCAGGGCACGACGCTGCCGCATGAACTGACCCATCTCGTGCTCTATCGCTTTGTGGGTGGCGACATCCCGCTTTGGCTCAACGAAGGCCTGGCCGAATTCGAAGGCATCCGGCTCTACCGCACCTACCTCAAGACGCGCGGGTACATACTCACCAACGTCCGCGACCATCTCGACCGCAGCCAGTATATCCCGCTTGACGACCTCACCAGCGCGGTCGACTACCCGAGAGAGACGGATCAGGTCGTGGCGTTCTACACCGAGTCCCAGCGGCTGGTGAGTTTCCTCTACTACCAGCACGGTGGCATCGGCCCGCTGATCCGGTTTCTGAAACTCCAGAGCCAGGGCTCGCGATTCGACTCCGCTTGGCGGGAAATCTACAGCAGCAAATACACGGACCAACAGGCGTTCGAAGACAAATTCATCGCCTACATCACCAAAGCGAAGGAGTGAATCCGTCGGCGCCTGGATAAAAAAAGCGCCCCCGGCTGCCCAGCCGGGAGCGCTGCGCCTGAACCCTGGTCTCAGCGGGGAAGGCTCACGCCGAGGGGCGCACCCAATAACGCCGCGGCCGGTGACGGGAGTTGGACCGTTGGGGAGGGCCTGCCAAGGAGGACACTACGTCGTCGAGGATCGACCGCGGAAAATCTGACGCCATCTTCGTTCACGCGCGAGACTCTGGCGTGTGTCCGTGACGTTCCAAGGGCACAGCGGTAACAGTTCGGTAACATAGACGGTGGAACCGCCTCGCCGGGGAACGGCGGGGTATCGGCTTGTGTTCTGTCCGTCTCAGCCTCATGATACGAGGCCATCGAGGGAGCGGCGCGGTTTGGCCGTTGGGGAGCGGCAGTCGTTGACGGAATGTTGCCATGAACTACCCGTTCTGGGACGTACCGATTGGCTATGGAATCCTGATGGCGGTCATCGCCGTCCTCCACGTTTCTGTTTCCCATTTCGCCATTGGGGGCGGCCTCTATCTGGTTGTGACCGAGCACCGGGCCCGCCGACACAACGACCGACCGGCGCTCGAGTTTCTGGAAAAACTGAGCCGGTTCTTCGCGTTGGTCACGCTGGTGACCGGCGCGCTCACCGGGGTCGGCATCTGGTTCATCATCGGCCTGCTCAACCCCGCCGCCACCGAGATGCTTATCCATAATTACGTCTGGGGCTGGGCCACCGAGTGGACGTTCTTCTTCGTCGAAGTCGCCGCCGCCATCATTTATTACTATGGCTGGAAGCGAATGACCGTGGCCGCCCATCTGACGGTGGGCTGGATCTATTTCATCTTTGCCTGGCTGTCGCTGGTCATCATCAACGGCATCATCACCTTCATGCTGACGCCGGGGCGGTGGCTGGAAACCGGCAATTTCTGGGACGGCTTTTTCAATCCGACGTATTGGCCGTCGCTCGTCTTCCGCACCGGAGTATGCATCATGCTGGCCGGTCTGTACGCCCTGCTGGTGGCGTCGCGCTACGAGGCCGGCGATTTCAAGGCGCGCACGGTCCGCTACACCGCGACGTGGGGAATTTTCGGCCTGATCGTGACCGTAGTATCGCAGTACTGGTATTGGAGGGCCATTCCCGCCGCGATCACGGCCACGGCCGAGAAGATCATGCGGACGCCGATGGACGCTTTGCAATACACGATCTGGTTGGCAGCGGCGATCGGCGTGCTGCTGGTGGTTTGCCTGCTGCTGCCGCGGCGGTTGCCGATGGCGGTCGCCGTGGTGCTCATGGTGTTCGGGCTGGCGTGGTTCGGTTCGTTTGAATCGTTCCGCGAATCCATCCGCAAACCGTACGTCATCACCGGTTACATGTACGGCAACGGCGTCGAGGTCGCCCAGACCGGCCGATACAAGAAAGACGGGTATTACGCCGGGATCGCGTACAAGACCAGCGACGAAGGTGCCGATCTGTTCGAGCATTCGTGCCGGAGCTGTCACACGCTCGACGGCTACAAACCGCTCAAACCGGCGTTCGATGGAACCGACAAAGCGTTCATTGCCGACATCGTCCGTTCGGCGCACCTGCTGCGGGGCAACATGCCGCCGTTTCTCGGTACCGCCGCGGAGGCGGACAAGATTGCCGAGTATCTCTACCAACGCATCGACCATCGTCCGCTGGCGGAAATCTGCAAACAGGAGAACGTCGATCTGGGCCAGCGGGCCTACGACGTCCGCTGCGGCAACTGTCACATCGTTGGCGGCTACCGGGACGTATCGAAATCTTTCGCCGGCCTGAGCGCGGATGACCTCAGCGGGTTGCTCGACATGTCGGCCAGCCTCGGCGAGGGCATGCCCGAGTACTCCGGCAACACGACGGAACGCGCCGCGCTCGTGGCGTACCTCCAAATGCTCGGCAAGCGGGTGAAGAAATGAACCTGCCGAACTACGAATTCATTCCGGGGCCGCTCTGGCTGGTGACCACGCTGCATCTGGTCACGTTGACGCTCCATTTCGTGGCGATGAACTTCCTGCTTGGCGGCGTCATCATCGTCCTGCACGCGGCCATTCGGAAACGCTGGGATGACCCGACCCTGCTCCGGTTCGCGCGGTTGTTCCCAGTCGCGATGGCGGCTACGGTAACGCTCGGTGTGGCGCCGTTGTTGTTCCTGCAAGTGGTGTATCCCAAGCAAGTCTACTCCGCGGCGATTGTGAGCGGGTGGTTCTGGCTGATGGTGATTGTCGCCGTGATCGTCGCCTATTACGCGCTGTACCGCGCCGCGTTCAAGGGTGACCGGGTCGGGAAGGTAAGTAAACTCGCCCTGCTGGTGGCGTTGGTCGGACTGCTCTACGTTTCGCTGGTTTATAGTTCGGTGTTTTCGATGGCGGAACGGCCCCGGCTGATCCACTCGCTCTACGCGGAAAACCAGTCCGGACTGCTCTGGAACCCGGCCGTCGGCGATTGGTTCCTGCGCTGGTTGCACATGGTCCTCGGGGCGGTCACCGTGGGAGGCTTTTTCGTCGGGATGCTGGGACGCAATCAGCCGTCGACGTATCAGACCGGCAAGCAGTATTTCGTCGGGGGCATGGTCTTGGCCGCCCTGGCCGGCATGGCCTATCTGTTGTCGCTGCTACCGGTCCTCGCGGCGTTCATGCATACGCCGGCCATCTGGGCGTTGACGGTCGCCATCCTGCTGTCGCTGGGATCGTTGCACTTCTTCTTCAAGAAAAACTTCTGCGTCTCGGGCACGATGCTGTTCGCCTCGATGCTGGGAATGGTGTACGCCCGGCATACCGTCCGCCTGCTGAAGCTTGCCGGCCAATTCGACCCGGCCACCTGGCGGGTCGCGGCGCAATGGGGACCGTTCGCGATGTTTCTGATCTGCTTTGTCATCGCGCTGGCGGTGGTGGCCTACATGCTGCGCCTGTTCTTCGGCGCCAACAAGCGCCTGCCATAGCCGACGCAACTCTGCGAGCCGGAGCCCGGTGCGGCGTGAATCACGCAGCAAACGGGTTTCAGACTCGTTGGCCACTGATGGACACAGATAAAACACGGATGTTTGGACGGTGTCCGCATTGCGCCCTGGCGCAATGCGAGCGGCCGTCGAGCGAAGCGGAGCGGAGTTTGCAGGACGCCGTTGTCGTGTGCAGCAATCCGTGGACGTCCGTGTTTCATCCGTGGCTCAAGAATCACCGGCGCCGGGTGTCGCCCCTTGCACGGATTTTGCCCTGGGGCTACTGTTGGGTGGCGTCGCTGCAACGGCTGAGAGAGACAACACGATTGGAGGCAGGTATGTCGAAGATGCGTGCCGCACAAGTTTCGCGCCCGAATGGGCCGTTCGAAATCGTCGAGCGCGATATCCCCGAGCCCGGTGCCGGGCTGGTTCGCGTCAAGGTCCAGGCCTGTGGCATTTGCCACAGCGATTCTGTGGTCAAGGACGGACACTGGCCGGGTCTTCAGTATCCGCGAGTTCCCGGACATGAGGTCATTGGCGTCGTCGACGCCGTCGGCCCGGGCGTGGCTGGTTGGGCGCCGGGCCAGCGGGTTGGGGTCGGATGGCATGGGGGACACTGTGGACGGTGCGATTCGTGCCGACGCGGTGATTTCTTTGCTTGCCAGATCGCTCTGCAGGTTACCGGCGTCACATTTGATGGCGGTTACGCCGATTACATGATTGCTCCCGCCGTCGCGCTTGCGCTGGTCCCCGAAGATCTCTCGCCGGTTGATGGGGCACCGCTGATGTGTGCCGGGATCACGACGTTCAACGCGCTTCGCAACAGCGGCGCCCAGTCTGGCGAAGTGGTTGCCATCCTCGGCTTGGGCGGCCTCGGCCATCTCGGCGTCCAATTCGCCGCCAAGATGGGCTTCAAGACGGTGGCCATTGCCCGCGGTACGGACAAGGAACCGTTGGCCAAAAAACTGGGTGCGTGGCGTTACATCGACAGCCAGGCGCAGGATCCGGCGGCGGAACTGACCAGGTTGGGCGGCGCGAAGATCATCCTCGCCACGGTGACGAACGGTGAAGCGATGACCGCGACCTTGGGCGGTTTGGCTGTCAACGGCACCCTGATGGTCGTCGGTGTCCCGCAAGCGCTCGAGGTGCCAGTGTTTGTACTCATCGCCGGGCGCCGGTCGATCAAGGGCTGGTATTCCGGAACGTCGATCGACTCGCAGGATACACTCAAGTTCAGTGCGCACGCCGGCGTGCGCTCGATGAACGAAGTTTTCCCGCTGGAACGGGTGACTGAGGCGTACGACCGCATGCTGAGCGGCAAAGCCCGGTTCCGCGTCGTCCTGACCACTGGGAAATAGCGTTCCCAAACGCTCACACCGACGGTTCGGTTGCCGAGACGGAAAATTGGTGCAATATGTAGGCACCCACATGAAGGCTGGCGACCTCGTCATGGCCGTTCTGTTCGTTACCGGTTTGGCCCCGGTGACGAGAGCGGGCAGCCCCCAGCGCATCGGCCATACGACGCTGTTGCCGCGACATTCCAACCCTGACGACCGCGGAATGTATGTCGCCGCCATCGATCCGGCCAGCGGGTATGCCTATTTCGTGGGCGCGTACCTGTTCAAATTGGACATCACGGGGGATCTGCCCGTGCCGGTTGGCCCGGCGCTCGACACCGGGCAGTTCGCGGAGGGCGCGATTGATCCGTCGGCGGGCTATTTGTACCTGCCGAAAGGAGCGATCTATCGGTACGCCCTTGGTGCCGGTGCGAACGCCGTGAGCAATGCCGGTTCGTTCACGGTCGGTGCCGGCAACGCCGTCGCCCTCGCGATTGATGACGCCGATCCGAATCCCACCAACCACTACGCGTATGTTTTATGCGCGTCTTCGGGAACTCCCGGCACGGTCGTGAAGGTCGCGCTCGCGACGTTCGCCGAGGTCGGTTCCGTGACGTTCAGCGCTGGTGAGTCAAACTTCGTGTTCGGCACGGTGGTGGACGTGCCGCATGGCTATGCCTACTATCTCGCCAGGGCCGCAGGGATCCCGCAAGTGGTCAAGGTCAAGTTCACGCCGGGCACGAACGCGCCCGTTCGCATTGGCGCGGCCGCGCTCGACACCACGAACGTATTCATCGACGGCGCTTCAATTGATCCGGTTCATGGGTACGCCTATTACGGCACGTACGATAGCGACACCAACATCCCGGGCAAAGTGTACAAAGTGATGCTGGGGGACGGTGATGTCGCTCCTGCGGTCATCGGCCACGTTGATCTTCAACCAGGCGAGGGGCGGCTGGCTGCATCCGTCGTCGATCCTCAGGGCGGCTACGTTTATTTCGCGGACGACAACACTTATCCCGGCCACGTCTATCAACTCGGCCTGAATGGAACGAATCTGCCCGTCGAAATCGGTCCACTGCAACTCCAGGGCGGCCCGCCCGGCCCGTACCCGACCAACGGCGTCACTGCCGCGAACACCACCACCAACAGCGACGGCGTCCTGCCCTTTGGCGAAGTGTTCTTCCGCTCCGCAGCCTTTGACCCGGTCCGAGGCTGCGCTTATTTCGGGCAGGACAGCCGGCCGAATCAGGTGGTCAAGGTCAAGCTGGCCAAGGACCCACAGATTACGGCTCTCACCGCCGATGGCACGATCACCTGGAACAATTGCGAGACCAACGACTACTATGGAATCGAATGGGTCTGGAATCTGCAGGACTCGTGGATGGCCGTCGGCACGAACTCCGCTTTCTGGAATTTGCAGGCGACTCAAGCCGTGACGTCGGTATCGCTACCCAGCCTGCCGTCGTTGTGGGCTCAGGCCCAGACCCTCGCGACCAACGCGGGCGACTCCGTGCAAGGTCTCTTTTTCCGCGTCGTGAGTTCGCCAAAGACGCTGACTCCGCCGTGAGTACGGACGTGTGCACCATGACGGGAACCATCTCCCGCCGCGAATCGTCCGTTCGTCGTGCCGGTGTCCGTCCCTTGCGTGCGCTTCGGTTTGGTGCTAGGATGTGGCGGTCTCGGGTCGGTCGGTAAGTTCGCGGATTCCTCTACCCGCGAGCACCCCACAACAATACCACCGGCCCCACCATTGCCGTGTCGCGGCAAGAAGGGTTGGCAGTGGGCGGCTCCACTGCGATCGCCTCGCAACACTTCACCGGTCCGTAACCTTCACGTCATGGAACCGTCACCGCGCTCGATTACCGAACAACCGTGACGAACATGATTACCATACCTGTGCAGAAACAGCCGGCCGATGGCGAAACCATTGACCCGTTGGTGGCGGCCAGGAGAAACCGGGACTTGATGCGAGTGACGGTGGCGATCGTGGCGTTGGCGATCATCATGGTGGTGGCTACCTTTTGCGCATTGCAGCCCTCACCTCTGCCGCCGTACATGCCGTAGCGGCAGGTCCGGCTTTCTGGCAACGAAGCTGACCGGCCTTCAGCGGGCCACGAAGGTCGGGCGGGACGATTGCCGGCTCGACCCCCGTCGCTTCTGGCAGCCCCGGCGATCGACGTCAATCAAATGGGAGGGAGACCAAACGGTTTGCCGGCCACCGACAGTGTGCCGGTGTAAATGGCATTGTTGGTGGCCGAGGCACCCTGAATCGTCCCTTTGAGCATGATGGTGGGCTCCGCGTCGGACGGGAGTCTCCCCCGATACGTGGTGAACAGCGTTCCCGAGAAATCCGCCGGCAATACCCCTTCGCCGAGCGAGGTGAACGGCGTGAACGTCACAGCTTTGATTCTGTTCGAACTGGTGCCGTAGAAGTAACCGATGAAGACGTTCGTGGGAACGTCTCCCGACCAGGTCGCAATCGAGCACGTCACATTGCTGGTGACGGTGTCCAGGACGTCCAGTTCTCCGTAAAGGAAAACCAACCTCAGACGTGACGGGTCCAGGCTGTTATCGGTGGCACAGCGATCGATAATGTCCTTCTCCGTGATTTTGGTTTTGACCAGACCGCTCGAGTTCGTTGTGATACAGGTGAGGTTGATCCGGGCGGGGTACGCCTGCCCGTGAACCGTTGCCGCCCCGACCGTCAGCAACAAGAGACACAACAACCACGCGCCATTCGCCTTCATCGTCCGACTCCTCCTTTGAGTCACCAGCGTTTCTCAAACGCAAACCCGATTTCAAAACACAACACACCACCGTTTGCTGGCGCAGTCAAGAGGATTTTCCCTCGCTGGACTTTGCGGCGGGGAGCGTCGAGCTGTGGACTTTGCGCGCCGGGCAATAACTCCGACGGCCTGCGGCGAGGCTCGTTCCCCATCCGCCATGAGCCATCTCCCATTTCCCCTCAGCTTGCCGGATTCCCGGTACCCGACCCGGCCTCCAAGGTGGACAACCGGATCCCTTTTGTCTCGGGAAACACCCAGATCCACGCTCCCGTCAGCACGGCGAACAGCGCCGCCAGTGAAATGCCGCCAGCCAAACCGTAGCTCTTGGCAATCACCGCGATAATGACCGGGGTGAAGAACTGCACGCCGCGCGCGAGGTTGAAGGCCGACCCCATCGCGGTGTTGCGAATGTTCGTCGGGAACAACTCCGAAAACAACGGCCCGTAGCCGCCAAACATCCCGGTTCCGAATCCGACGAGGAACATGTACGCCAGGAGCAGCGATGGACATTCCGCGATGGCGGTCCAGAACAGCGTGATCATCATCAGGCCCAACGCCATCACGGCGGAGTAAATGGAGTACGCCGGCCGGCGACCCAGCTGATCGGCCACGACCCCGAACGTGGCGTAACCCAGAAACCCGCCCGTTTGCGTCACCAGGATCCACAGGGCGGATTTCACCAGCGACATTTGCCGCTCTTGCTGGAGGTAGCCCGGCAACCACGAGTAGGTGAACCAGTAGGCCGACATGTCGAACAACGCCAGCACCAGACAAGCAGCGAACACCATCCGGTATTGCTTCGACAGCAACGTCCGGAATCGGGGCCGTCGGGTGGCCCACGTTCGCTGTCGGATCCACAGGTCCGACTCCGGCAGCGCGCGACGGATCACGATGACCAGCGCCGCGGGCAACAGCGACGCGAAGAAACACCCGCGCCACCCGATTACCGGCATCAGGAACCCGCCCACGACCGACGCCAGCGCAATTCCGATCGGCGCGCCGGTTTGCATGAACGCCCCGTAGCGACCCCGCACTTTCGGCGGAAAAGTTTCACAGACGTACGTCTGTCCGGTGGCCCATTCCCCGCCCACGCCCAGGCCCGTGATAATCCGGAAGAGAATCAGCAGTCCGAGATTGGGCGCCAACCCGCTCAGGAACGTTCCGCCACTGTAGGTCAGGATCGTCCACTGCAACACGCTCTTCCGTCCGAACCGGTCAGACAAGAAACCGAACATCACGCCGCCCAGGGCCGTCGCGGCCAGCGACGCCCCGAGCACATACGACAGGGCCACCCTCGAAAGGTGGAGTTCCTGGCCGATGGGTATGAGCAGGAACGTGTACAGAATTAGGTCGTAGAAATCGAAAACCCAACCCGCCCAGCTCAACAACAGGATTTGAAAATGCTGCTTCGAGGGGCGCTCGGATTCCGACAACAACCCGCCCCCGGGGGTCGCATCGGCAACCTCACCCATGGGTGTTTCCTGACGGTTGATGTTCCGCGCCAATCGCCGTTCTCCGTTCGCGGAAGAGCCAGCAGCCTTTTAGCAGTTGACCGGCGCGGGTTCAAAACTTTTTCGACGCGGTGATCGGGCGCCGGGCGCTTCGGAATGCATTCGTCGTTCTGACGGGGCGGCACGGCCGGGGTCGGCTTCCCCTGTAGCCGAAGCGCTTGCCCGCCTGAGGCGGGTGAGCGCTTCGGCCCCTGTTCGGTGGCTCGCGCGGCTGCGACACCGCCAAGCGTGTTGACAGTGGAGAGATGCACCTTGAGACGCAGGCCACCCGATGGGAAGTTGCCGGCCAATGCCCTTTCTCCCTGGTATGACACAATCACCACAGTCAGCGGTATCAAGAGTTGGTGGACGACCGATGTGGTCATGAGTTCCCGCGTGGGCGCGTCAGCCGTGTTCACGTTCGAACACCACTCCGTTGTCTTCGAGATGCGCATCGAAGAATTGACCCGGCCGTCGCGGGTTCGTTGGGAATGCGTCGGCGGCACTTCTCCCGAATGGATCGGCCCCACGCAGGAGTTCCAGTTGGAACCCCAGCAGGACGGCGAAACGCTGTTGAAATTCCGCCTCGGCGGCTGGAAACCCGGCAGCGATAACTATCATTACCTGTGCAACACGACCTGGGGCCATCTGCCGGTCACGCTGACGAAGTTCGCCGAGACGGGCGAAGAAGATCCCTACTTCACCTAGTGCCGCGAACTGTGGTCGCCGGGCGGGACGGCATCGCCGAGCGCTCTCTTGACTCCGTACGGCCGCAGCCTATGCTCGCGTCGACTCAAGGAAGTGGGGCCCTGGAGGTCTGGGATTATCCGAATGGCGAAAGCGTTTACGAAGATCGGGCGCGGAACTACTTGATTGATTACGCCATCGGCGGGCCCAACGTCTTCACCGAAATCTTCGGCTTAACCCCACGGGGCGAGAAGGTCTTCGACTACAGTTATCCGGCGCTGGACAGTTGCGGAACGGCTTGGAACGCCGTGCCGATTCATTTGGAGAACGTGACCTTCAACTAGCGGCCGGCCCGTGAGAGCCCGGCTGCGGGCCGTGGGTCGCAACTGGGAACGGTGAACTGAGGCCGAGAGTGTTCAACCGACGCACCGGCACTCACTTTCCGGCAGGCAATTCTTTGGGTGTGAGAGCGCTTTTCACCGACGCGGGAAGCTCGTTCGCCCTCGCCAACAACAAGCTGACCTGCCAGAGTTGGTCTTCCTTGAGCGTGCTACGAAACCCGGGCATGCCCGAGAGACGGATACCGTTGGCCACTTTCCAATACGTCTCGCCCGGATCATCGTCGGTCACGCCTCTGCCACGGAAGAGTTGCGGCGGACGCGGGAACATTCCCTGCGCGATGGTGGTCGGCAGCTGTCCGGGCAATCCATGACACACCGCGCAATGCTGTTGGTAGAGCGCCGCGCCCGCCAGCAGATTCGCCTCGGTCGGTTCGATGGGTGCGGTCTTGGGCATCTCTTTTTGGATCCGGGCGTGCAGGGCCATGCGGGCCAGCGTCCTCTCGAACGGCATCGGCCTGGCCGTGGTCGCCACGGGAGCGTGGCCGCCGGCAAAATAAACATACGCGCCATCGCCAATCAGCAGAATCGCCAAAATGGCTCCCACGATCAGCCCCGCCAGAAATCGATATTTCATCACCATCACCCTCGATTCTTCCTCTGCGTCAGAGGTCGACAAATGTTCGCACGCAGAGGTGCGAACCGCCAGAACAAACCTGCCGGCCCGGCTTTCCCCGAGTCCACCGACGGGAGCGAAGTCGAAGGGTTGAACGTTGATTCGCGGCCCGTCCTTCCGCCATAATCCAGACTTCCAAGTCAGGAGGCTCACATGAAAGGCAGACAACCGGGTCGGGCGACCAAGTGGGTGCGTGCCCACGTTGACCAACGGATCGACGTGGATCGAACCGGGTTCAAGTTCTCCGTCTGGGAAAAATGGAAACGCAAAGAACGAATGGTCGGCACGCTCACTGTCAGCGTCGGCGGCCTGCGGTGGTTGCCGGCCAACGGCAAAGCGCAACGGCGTCACGATTGGCGCGAAGTCGCCGAGTGGTTGAGCCAGAGAACCTGACCGGCCAGCGCACGCGTGCAGTGGGCGTTGGGATTTGCCCGGCGGCTGGCAACCGAGAACTGCGAACCGGGGCCATTCCCCATCGACCATGAACCATTTCCCATCTTGGGGGACGCATGCTCGCTCGCCCCGGGCATTCGTCCGCCGTGGTCTGCTGGAGAAGTAGTTTAAGGGCTTTATCGACTGGCGCCGATCACCCCGGATCGACGTTAGGCAGGACCCTGCCCACTGCCGCGCAACGGACGAATGCCCGTACGTCTTGCTACAACGGGCCAGTTCACAATAAACGGATGACAACCCGGCGACCGGTCCGTCACAACCCCGTGACGTTTTGCCGTCATCGGCCGGCGAGAGAACACTCGGCGTGATCCCGTGGCCGCTCTCAATTGGCGGCAACCAACAGGCAGCCCGCAAGTTCGAGAGCTGCGGCTATTTCCGTCAGCTTCTCGCGCGGCACGTAGGCCACCAACACGGCTTCCTCCCGCGTCCGTTGCCAGCGCAAGAACAACTCCGACAGCTTGTGGCCACGTCCGCCGGTCGGATCCCGGCCGGTTCCCTGCCAGCGAACGCGGGCTTCGAAATCGTCGAGATCGATCATGGTTCCGGGTCGCTGCGCGCGATAAGCCCCGTCTCCATTCCCCGTCGCGAACGCAGTTTCCCACAAGAGTTCTGCGTGGTCGGCCAGATACCAATCTTCGCCCGGCCAGCCGATGTTCATGAATGTCGCCAGTTCGTCCACCGCAATCATGTGCTTCTTGGCCATTACAACACCTCCTGCTGCAGCGAAGGTATTTTCGGGCTGTGACGAGACGCCAACAAGGGTGCGAACATCCTGTGACAACCGGCCGGCTGGCGGCTTGGACGGAGCACAGGGCGCCCGTCTTCCGCACCACGGAGTTCGCAAGGTGTTGATTCGGTCAGGGCATGAATGTCGTGTACTGAGTCACGCCGTCCACGAACACCGGTTGGTAATAGATCCCGTTGAATTGGTACGCCACGCCGCCATCGACGGCCACCTGGATGGCGCCGGGAGGCAGTTCGGGGACGGTCACACCCAACGGGGTCGGCGCCACGACGAATCCGCCGTCTTGTTGCACGTAAAACGCCCCGCCGGCGTAATAGTAGGTGAGATTTCCAGCGTCGATTTCGATTGCGCCATCGGGCAATTCCTGGACATCGGCGCCCACAGGTGGGTAAACCTCCTGATAATCGTTGCCCGCCTGTTGGTAGTAGATGCCGTCATCGTAAAAGTACGGTGCCCCGTTCACGAATATCTGTACGTATCCTACCCGCAGGCTGCGAACCCGCGCACCAAAAGCAAACCCGTGCCAGAACCGCGAGCGGCCGACATCCACGTCCACGTCGCGATGCACGATGATATGCTGGCGTTGATCGAACCCGTGCGGCGCTTCGGGGGGTCGCTCGACGACATGCGTGTCCATGTGACGGATGGTACCGTGATTGACGCGATCCACGACGACGGGACGGCGTTGCGCCGGCGCGCCCCGCGGTGCCGGTGCGGCCCGGGGTGCGGGTGCGACTCGCGGTGCGGGCTCGTTCTTCGGCGCGGGCGCTTCACGCTGGGGTTGTTGCGGACGTTGCGCGTAGATCAGCGGGACGGCCGCGAACAGCGTCAGCCAGCCGACCCCGATTCTCCTGATGGAAGCAACATTGGCAAATCTCATGGTTACTTGCCTCCGTGTTTGTGCGCTTGGATTCTGCTCTTGATCTCCGCCACGTCGATCTTCGACGCCCCGGCCGGCGGTTCGAAGTTGAACACAAAGTCCGCCAGTTTGGTTTGAAAATCCCAATGGGAGAGAATCGCCGTGTATTCTGGCGTGCCCTCCTCGTCCTTGTAGGTGATGACGATCTTTCGCGGCACCGGCTGCGCCCCGTCCTCGATCCAAACCTGCCAGTCGACCGTCCCCAGTGAAAAAGCGAGATGTTCGCACGGAACGCCCAGGACGGTTGCCGGTCCGAGGCGGATCCCGGAAACGATCTTGCGCATCGCGTTCTGATAGGGGTCGCTGACGATGAGGTCCTCCAGCGGCAGCGTGATACCGAAGCGCTCGCTGGCGACATCGAGTGCTTCGTCCAGCGTAGCGGGGGCGGGGATGCTGCCGTAGAAATTCTGGACGCGGTTGACCAGGGTGATTGACTTGCCGTCATAATACAGGGCGCGATTGCGGCGCGTGGAACGCACTTCCGCGTGGAACCGGTTGGGCCGGCGCACTTGCAGTTCGATCGTCCGGCCCGCCTGGACCTGCTGTCCCGAGGACAGTTGCACGTCCTGCCAGATTTCCGCGCTCACCGAGAAGAACGGTGCCTGCGCCAGGTAATCGCCCATGCGGCGCAGCAGTTCATCCGCCTGCGGGTCAATGGCCGGCTTCGCCACGGCCGGGTTCGCCACGTCGGCCGCCGATGCGGACAGGGCCATCAGACCCGCCAGCGCGCCGGCCATCAAGGCCGGGCGCATCCAGTGGGTGGTGAGATTGATCGTACGCTTTGGTTCTTTCATGAATACCTCCATCTGCTGACCCGCCTGCACACCTGGACAATCCGACATTCCCCATACGACTTCTTCCGCCCTGCGACAATCACCGACCAGTCAATCTGACTGAGCACTCCTAATATCACCTTTGCCGTTGCTGACAAGCTGATTCTGAGCCGTTCGTCGTCGTCCGTGTCGTTGGTAGGGCGTGTTGTATTGTAGGGAATGCGATGGCCGCGCAGCAGCGCGGCCCTACCGCAGCGTGCCTGTCGTTGGTAGGGATCCGCTCCGGCGCGTGGTCCATCCGTGCCGTTGGTAGGGATGCGCTCCGGCGCGTCCGCATCGTTGGTCTGGCCGCTCATAGCCGCGAAGCCTCTTCGCGGTTGTCCCGAGTGCTGAGTCGACCCCGACGACCCCGACGACGATCCCGACGCCAAGTTTACAAGAGGAATCTCGTGTTGTACGCCGCGACGATCACCGAGATTACGCCGATCGAGAAGAAGAACATCCGTTCGGCCAGCTTCGGTGCCTGGCCGGCGGACTCGTGGTTGTGACGCAGAGTGCGGGAGCGACCAATCAAATAGCAGCCAAGGAAGATGACTGGTGTGGTGACGAGAGCTTCGTAAGCGATCAACCCCCGATGCGGCCCGAGCAACTCGAATAGCTGTGCGGTTCCCGCCTTGGCTTCCATGGCGCATCCGGCTCGGAGAGCGACCCAGGTGGTGGCAAAATCCACGGCCCGGCCAAACGCGCAGACACCAACTGCCAGCCCCATGCTCAGACGTTCTGCTATCCCAAACTCCGACACCTCCACGTCACCCTGTCTCCCACCCTACGTCCTACGATGTCATGATACCAAGAGAATGCTCGCCTTGCAAGCCTTGCATTTACAGGAATGGCGGCCGGGTCGTCAGTCGGAGCGACCCGCTGCGCGTCCATGTCGTCGGTAGGGACGGCTGGCTCAGCCGTCCGCGTCGTTGGTAGGGACAACCTGCGCGTCGTCCGCACAGAGTCGGCACCGGGGACACAACCATTCCTCACCGCGAAGAGCACGAAGCACACGAAGCGACGAAGGCCGGGACGGCTGTTGCAGCCGTTCGCGTTGTTGGGACGCGCTGCTGCGCGTCCGTCGTCGTTGGTCTGGCTGCTTGTGGCCGCGAAGCTTCTTGGCGGTTGTCCGGAGTACTGAGCTGACCCCGACGACCCATGTGAGACGTGACCCTGCCGCCTTTTGAGACGTGACCCTGCCGGCTCTGCGTTGTTTTGAACTTCTTCTTGCCGAGCGATTGGACGACCCGCAACACGTCGAGTATCTAGTGACGTACTAACTCCCGGTGGCATCAACAATCTGCGAAAGTTGATTCCTCCGAGAAATATTCTAATATTTTCCCATGACTAAGAAAAGGAGAAGACTCTGCTTCGTCATAATGCCGTTTTCCGGCATCAAGGGCATCTGCACGGAAAGGCAGTGGACCACAATCTTCGAAAAATTGGTTAAGCCAACTGCAGAGAGCGCGGGATACGAATGTCGCCGATCCAAGCCGACTAGAGGCAATATAGTGCGGCATATAATTAACGATCTGGCGGACGCAGATGCTGTAATTGCAGATGTTACTGGTGACAATGCGAATGTCTTTTACGAATTGGGGGCGCGGCACGCGATTCGAGGACGCTCTATCCTAATTGCTCAACATACAAAGTATATCCGATCCGACCTCAGAAGTTATGCGCATTACATCTACGATTGGAGAACCCAGGGGGGAAAAGACAGCTTTAGGGCCGAGGTTGGATCGCTGCTGCATGCATTGAGTGAGGATACCGAGCGCGAAGATAATCCGGTGGAAGATTTTCTTCATCTTACAGACGAGAGAGAAATTCTGCGACTTGCAACCCAGAAAACCTCCACGTTGCAGCTCGAAGCATCACAAGCTGTGCTTCATGATTCCGCGCACACTCTCCGGCAGATTCACAAAGGGCGAATCCCCATCAAGGGGGGAGCCACAGGGTACTTTCAGCAACTTCTTAAGCTGATAGATCGTAGTCCCCCCCGGCAGATTCTGAAGGTTTTCGTGAACCTCATTCCTCTTGAGGAACGCAAGAGCTTTGGACATTTTGAGCTTAAGGGAGCATACGCAGACCTGTGGGATCTTGAGAGGGAGAAGAGAACGTCACTTGAGTATATTTTCGCCCTGCGTTCGAGAGGATCGCTGAGGAATCCAAAGGCGAGAGCGCATATAGATAAGGTCCGAGACCCGACGCGTAAGATTAGGTTGTTTTTCGCGGACACAACGGATGTCCCAAACGACGTTTGGTTGAAAGGTATCGTCCTCCTTCCCAAACTCCGCATCGCGTTCAACCATCAACATGAGCATAGTGCTGATGGGAGGCTAATCAACATCATCATGTACGTGAACGACGATGCCACCTTCAAGGAACTCACCGAGCAGTATGACAAGATTCGGTTGGACAGCCGACAGTATTATCCAAAGCCTAAGCCGGAACGATTCAGTTGAGGAGTGGTTTTTCACTGTGATTTCCAGGTTCAGACCGGCGACCACTCAACTGCATTGCAGTTCAACGGCGGCAGCGCACTGTTGAGTTTCTCGACCAATTGCACCCACCAGTCGCGC